>JBDKEN010000006.1:0-61083 GCA_039795225.1 Bacteroidota bacterium
GGCCTCCTCTGAAAGCTCATGACGGGAGTAGGTGGTTAACCTACCCTTTTGCTAGTTGATAGCCTTGCGGCCATCAACCATTTGCATGGTTTCTTGTTTCTTTCCTTCCTGTTGTCAAAGAACACTTGTTCTCGTCGAGGGCGTTTTGCAGTTGAACCGCATCAACGCTTTTCTCTCCGCCGCCGCGGCGCGGTGTCGCGCTCGGGGGCCACAAACATACGGGAATAATTTTAATCTGCAAATGGTCCGCGCAAATTCTTTCGAAAAGAAGCAGAAAAATCTCTCTCGTTCATGTGGAAAACGTCGAGAGCGACGAATTCAGCCGTATTTTTGAAAACTTGACCCGGGGTATTGACGTACATTAACGAGCTGACTTCATGGCGAAACCACTCAGTATCTTGTTCGTGACGAGCGAGATCTATCCGTTCATCAAGACGTCAGAGTTCGCGGACCTTTGTTACGCCCACTCGTTGGGTGTCCGCGAAGTAGGACACGACATACGGGCAATGATGCCCAAATACGGCTACATCTCTGAACGCAAGAATCGCATTCACGAGATCAATCGCCTGCGCGACATTCCCATCCCTGTCGGTGAGGAAGCACACCTAGCAACGGTGAAATCAAGTTCGATCAACAACCCGCGTGTGAAGGTACAATCGTACATCACCACGAATTCGAACTATCTCGACGTGAACAAGGGAATCGAGCACGATAACACCACTGGAGCTCCCTTTGCCGATAACGACGAGCGGTTCATCTTTTACAACCGAACTGTTCTCGAAACATGCCTCTTACTGGGATGGTTCCCGGATATCATCCACTGTGTTGGTTGGCAGACGGCACTCATCCCCGCATATATCCGCACACGCTACGAGCAGGAATTCAAAAAAACGAAGGTCGTCTTCACGATTACAGACTTCACCGAACAGGGCGTGTTCCCACTGAAGTCACTAAAAAAGACGGGGCTAACTGACGACGTGCTTGAGCATGCGCGGTATAAGAACAAGATGAACTTCACTCGCATCGGCATGGCCTACGCCGACCGCGTGTCCACGCTCTCCCCCGGCTACGCCAAGGAACTTCTTGAACAAAAGGAATTCAAAGACAACTGGACGCCCCTGCTGAACAAGAAGCCCCTTGTCGGTATCAATCATGGAATCGACCTTCTCCACTGGAATCCGAAGACGGACGTGAACATCAAGCCGAAGTTTGATGCCCATGATCCATCGAATAAAGAGACCGTGCGTGAGGCACTCCAAAAAGCATGTGGCCTTGAGGTCGACGGTAAGAAGATGGTTGCCCTGTTTGCTGGCCCACTTCGTGAAGATCGCGGCGCTGATAGCATTATCACGGCTGCAGCTGACCTGATGAAGCTCGGCGTGCAAGTCATCGTCGGATCAGATGTACCAACCCCACTGAAGAAGACCGCGGAAGCCCTTGCGAAGAAGCATCCGAAGCAGATGGCATTTCGCATGCCAATGGATGAGGAATTCTTGCACCTGGCCATCGCTGGATCAACTATCCTGCTGAAACCATCAAAGCACGAAAACAGCGGTCAGTTCCAGCGCATAGCGCTTGCATACGGTACGATTCCTGTGCTGACAGCTGTTGGCGGCATCGCTGAAGACGTAACAGATGTCAATGCAGATGGATCGAGCGGTACGGCGTTCCTGTTAAAGAAGGGTGACGCTGCAGACATTACCAAGACCGTGAAACGGGCAGTTGCTCTGCATGCATCAGCCCCGACATGGGATACAATCATCCGCCGGGCGATGCAATTGCCCGTAGGATGGGCCGCCTCTGCGAAAGCCTATGACGAATTCTATCGTTCACTCGTCAAGGACGCAAAGTAGTCGTGACAGACCGAATTTGGCTTCGACTGGTCGGCACACTGTCGACCATGGCACTTGCTGTAGTTCTCGTTGGTTGCAATGATGCACCGTCAATTGTTGGGAGTGAACTCATTCCCGGAACAAGCGTGTTGTATTCTGCCACCACTGATTCATTGCCATTGCTCAACAGCGACTCTACCGTGCACAACGAGTTGCCCCTTGTGAATGCAACCTACTTTCTGCTCGGATCGACTCCAAAGGCAGAAGCACGGGTGTTCATGGAACTCTTGAACTACCCCCGTGAGATCGCTGGAGACTCGTTGTTCAATGAATCAACGTTCGATGTCTCAAGCGCAAATCTTCAGATCTATCCTCAATCGTATTCCGTTGGAGACACAGCTGACAAAACGCTGTCATTTAACGTCTTTGAACTACGAAAGTTCTGGCCCGCCAACCTCACGTGGGATTCGATTTGGAGTGCAACGGGCACAACCGACTATTACAGTCCAGCCGACAAACCGATTGCCACATACTCGGGTGCATTGACGGGCCTTGTTCCCGACTCAACCGTTATCAGCGTTCCATTCGATCAGGCACTGGTGAAACGGTGGTTGGTAAACTCCCGTGATACGGCTTTGCGGAAGCAGATCTACGGATTTGTTCTTGTGCCCAATGGCATGCGCCAAATCCGTCAGTTCCGCAACATCGAATCGGGTGTGCAGAAAATGCGACTCCGCGTAATTGCCCGCAGTCGGAAGGATACCACAACGCACATTTATAACATTGATCTGACGGTTGCTGGCTTTGTCAATGATGCCGATGCTCCAGTGAATTCGCTAACGATTCAGGGATCGCGCAACGTTCGTGCGAAGATGACGCTGCAACTGGACACGATCCCACACGATGCCGTCGTGATGGGTGCAGACTTGCGCCTTACGGTTGATCAATCAGCAAGTACAATCGGAACGTCAGGACGCGACGATAAGATTTCGTTGCAGTACCAGCCCCCTGTCGGACAGATTATCACAATTGACTCACGCTCAGATTCATCTGGCGTATATCGATTCGCAAACATTGGGCCACTGATCGACCTCATTCGGAAGAACAAGCTACCAGCAAGCCTGGTGCTTCGGCCAACCAGTGACAATGAGTTTTGGCGGATGAATCGACTTGTCTTCCACGGAACACAAGCCGCGGTTGGCCTGCGCCCTCGACTCTCATTGATCTACGCTCGTCCAACGGAGAAGAAGTAATGCGTACCATCTTCTTCGGCTTCGTTGTTGCGACCATGCTCTGCGCGTCAGCATCCTTGTATTCACAAGGGGGCTCGAACTACTCGACTGTTGGTTTTGGTGATCTTCGACTCTCATCCGGTGCTCTCTATGATGGCATGGGTGGAACATCGATTGCAATGCCGAACGACCATGGCATTAATACGGTGAATCCTGCCCTCCTTGGCGTTTCACCATTTACGCGGCTGCAGGCAAGCTATCGGTTTTCACAGCATCGCATTTCTGCACGCGATGGCTCAGCTTCGCAATACAGCAGTGAGGTAGATGGTCTTCTCGCACTGTTTTCGATCGACACCGCACTTGGCATTGGCGTCAACTTCGGGGTCGTACCGTTTTCAAGTGTGAACTATGCCGTCGAACGCCCCATCGGGTCCAGCGATGATTCAACAACGCCAAGTGGTCGTAGCTCACAAGTCGGATCGGGTGGTGTCTCGGCCATTCAACTTGGCGTTTCCACGCGGGTCATCTCGACACTCTATGCTGGTGTATCGGCTCGCATTCTCTTCGGATTAACCTCGCAAACAGACGAGGTGATTTCGAATTCCTATGCTGAACGACTTCAGACCCTGCAGTCATTCGATATGCGTGGGACGCTGCTGCGTGGCGGCCTGTATTATCGACCGAACAGTTCATGGTCCGTCGGCGCGTTTCTTTCCGGAGGATCGGATGCTTCCTACACCGTAACAAAGAGCACCGTTGGTTTTGTAGGGACAGCTACGTACTACGATTCAACGACGACGAGCGAGCTGTCAACAGCTCTTCCCCTGGGCTATGGGATCGGCGCATCGTTCAACGCTGGCCGAACGACGGTGGGTGCAGACCTCGAGATCATGGATGCTGCATCGGTCACCCTCAATACGCCCGCCTGGGCATCGCTCGGACAACTTCTTCGCATCTCCGTTGGATTCAGCCAAACAGCTGCTGGCTACGCCCCAACATTCTTTGACAAGCTCGGATACCGCGCAGGCGTCTCCTACATGCGACTCTATTACGCCATCAATGGCAACGATGTCGAGGAATACATGGGATCCTTTGGGATTGACTTCCCCCTTGGTGCTGCTGCGACTGTGGACCTGGCACTGCAGGCTGGTTGGCGGGGACCCGCCGTTGGTCTATCAGAAGTTTTTGGCCGATTCATGGCCAGCATCAGCATTGGCGAAATCTGGTTTAAACAGTTCGCGCGCGACTGATCACATTCGTAGTTGATCGGCCCTCAACGAGAGGTATCGTGACAACCTGTCCGCCGCACTGCTCAACAACATCAGCACCGACGATGGCTTCTCGTTGATAATCGCCCCCTTTCACAAGGACGTTTGGTAGGATCGCCTCGATGAGGCGAAGGGGCGTATCCTCGGTAAACAATACAACGTGATCGACCGCGCGCAGAGCGGACAGAACGATTGCTCGATCGCCTTCGCTATTGATTGGCCGTTCAGGTCCCTTGAGTCGCCGCACCGACGCATCCGAATTGAGGCCGACGATGAGGATGTCACCCAACCGCCGCGCAGCCTCGAGATAGGTCGTGTGGCCGGCATGCAGAATGTCGAATACGCCATTCGTAAAGACAATCACGCGAGCATCTCGTCGAACCTGCTGGATGAGCTCCTCAAGTTGGTGCTCCGTGGTTACGATCATGACGTGGCTCCCTCGTTCAGGTCGTTGACGCACTGCAGAAGGATCGATCTATCGATGGCTACAATTCCCGGCTCACCCACGACGTAGCCAGCTGCAACATTGGCAATGACTGCCGCTTCGGGTATCGGAGCGCCGGCACATACCATGGCACTTAGTGTAGCGATCGTCGTGTCACCGGCTCCTGACACGTCTGCCACCTTCCGCGCTCGTGTCGGTACCGTCTGTGCCGCGCCATTGCGCTCGAGCAACATCATCCCCTCGGCACCCAGTGTAATAAGAACACTCTCGCAGTCCAGACGTGTCAGAAGCTCGCGCCCGATGCGCTCAACATCGTCCATGTGACGGAGCGGTATTCCAACCGCGTCGGTCACCTCCTTACGATTCGGCTTAAAGACGGTGCATTGTCGGAAATCAAAAAACTGTCGACGCTTGGGATCAACAAACACCGGGACCTTACGCTCATGCGCAAACGCCGTGATTTGTTGAATGAGCTGCGGCGATAGTAGCCCCTTATCATAATCTTCGAGGATGATACCTCGAATGTGATCGCGGGAGGCTATGTGAGAGAAGATCGACGCAGCAAAGGCGGAATCAACATACTCACGTGATTCCTGATCGACCCGCGCGATCTGTTGATTGTTGCCGATGATCCGCGTCTTGGTTGTCGTCGGGCGATCACGAGCAACCGTAAGAAAGTCCGAGGCTAGCCCCGCTGCTTCACAGAGTTCACGTACGCGTACACCGTTCTCATCATCACCAATCGCACCGATCAGAAGTGGCCGCGCTCCAAGACCTGCCAGGTTGGTGGCAACATTTGCCGCACCACCAAGGTGTGCCGTCTCACGGTCGACATCCACAACAGGGACAGGTGCCTCTGGCGAAACGCGGTGCACGTTACCCCAGAAGTATCGATCAAGCATGACATCGCCAACGACGGCAATCTCTGCTCCTTCGAGTTGTTCAAGGTAGTGTTTGAGTCGATGGGATGACAAGTCGACCATGCAGATTCCTTAGGCCTCTTCCTGACCCGGAGTCCGCGTAGCCATTTGACGATCGAGGAGATAGATCGAAGGTCCATCGGACCCAACAAGTTTGAGACGCTCGATGATTTCCATCACAAGCGCTTCCTCTTCAACTTGCTCGTTGATGAACCATTGAAGAACGATCTGTGATGGCAAGTCCTTCTCCGTTAGCGCAAGCTCGTAGAGTGCATTTATACTTGCCGTGATCGACTGCTCATGCTTGTGGACATGCTCGAACACGTCGAGAGCTGACGTATACGTGGCACTGGCAGCAGCCAAGGGGCGCAAGGCAACGCGCTCACCGCGGTTGTGCAAGAAGTCATACAGCTTCATTGCATGCTGCGTTTCTTCCTCCCACTGCACTCGCATCCATTGAGCAAAGCCAGGAAGATTGTTCTCCGTGAACCATGCTGCCATTCCGAGATACACATAGGCACTCTGGAATTCTGCTTGAATCTGTGCATTAAACGCATCGACAAGATGTTGTTTCATAGCCATGATGTTCACCGTTGAATTTTGGCGAAATTACCGAATTCGGGGCTAGTTTCGGGCCCGTATTCATCACGTCAACTCTCTACACCACCTCATGAAGCGCCAAAGCCCCCTTGCCCGTATCTCTGTCGTCAATGCCGAGTACTTTTCATTTCACGGCGTTCGTGAAGAAGAACGAAGCCTCGGTGGTCGATACCAGGTTGATGTTGACGTCTGGTTCGATCCCGTCAAGGTCGTTGTCAGCGACGATATCAGTGATACGGTCAACTACGAAGACGTCCTGTTCATTGTGAACGAATACATGAACGGCGAAAGCTGCGAGTTGATCGAAACACTTGCCTCAGACATTGCATCGGGCATCTTGGATCGCATGTCCATCGTGCGGCAGGTAACGATCCGCGTTCGTAAGCTTTCCGTGCCGATTCAGCAGATCCTTGATCACGTTGAGACGGAAATCACGCTCGTTCGCGAAGGGTAACAAGCATGCACCAGGTTCTTCTCTCGCTTGGTGCAAACCTCGGCGATCCCCGCGCCATGCTTGAGCGAGCAATCGCCATCATCGCTTCCGAAGTCCTTACTGACGTACGATCGTCGCCGCTGTATTCCACCGCTCCCGTCGGAGTGGAGGACCAACCTCCGTTCATTAATGCCGCAGTAGTGGGATTCACGACTGCCTCGGCCAGAGCGATTCACGATGCGTGTAAGCACATCGAACAGCAACTCGGCAGACAACACCGTGAGCGTTGGCACGAACGGGAAATCGATATCGACGTCATTTTGGTAGGCGCAACCATTCTTGATGATGATGACGTGCATATCCCCCACCTGCGATTTCATGAACGTCGGTTCGTTCTCCAACCAGCATGCGATCTCGCCCCCGCGGCAATCTGCCCCCGCACAGGAAAAACCCTTGCAGAACTCCTGACCGTCTGCCCTGACGTCATCTCAAATCCGACTCGAATCAGATAGGATAGGGAGTGGGTACCAATTACCAATTACCAATTACCAATTACCAATGACCAATTACCAATGACGAGTTACCAGTGACCAATGAACAATGACGCGCACTCCGAACCGGACGTGGGCTGCCTCATACTTCGTAATTCGTACTTCGTACTTGGTAATTCGTACTTGGTAACTCGTACTTCGTCATTGGTACTTCGTCATTGGTACCTCGTAATTGGTACTTCGTAACTTGGACGATGCGAATCCCACAGCACATCATCGAACAGGTGCGGCAGCAGTCCGACATCGTCGATGTCATTGGCGAGTATGTGAAGTTGCGGAAGAACAACCGCAACTACGTGGGGTTATGCCCATTTCATACGGAAAAGACTCCCTCGTTTAACGTTAATCAGGAGCGAGGGATCTTCAAGTGCTTTGGTTGTGGCAAAGCTGGCAATGTGATTACGTTCGTTGAGCAGCATCTGCACATGGGCTTTGTTGATGCGGTGCGACATCTTGCGCAGCGTGCCGGCATCGAGATCCCCGAGGAACGTCGTGATGACCCAACAGGAGAGTTCGCTCGGCAGGATAATGCAATGCGAGCACTCCGCGAGGCCACGGAGTTTTATCAGCAGATCCTTCAATCATCCGATGGGGCACCAGCGCGGGCCTTTTTTGCCAAGCGGGGCTTCACAGAACAGACATGTATTGACTTCCGACTCGGCGCAGCGCCTGCTGCGTGGGATGCGACGATGCAGCATCTCATGTCACGGGGCTTTGCAATCGAACATCTTGTCGATGCTGGACTCGTGATCACACGGGAAGATGGAAAGACGTACGATCGATTTCGAGGGCGTGCAATGTTTGCAATCGCCGATTCCGGTGGTCGTGTTGTCGGCTTTAGTGCGCGCACACTTACTGACGATCCCGGGCAACCGAAGTATGTGAACTCGCCACAGTCGATTGTCTTTGAAAAGAGTAAACTCCTGTACGGTCTGGATCGAGCAAAGCGTGCGATCCAGGCAGATCGCACAGCGATCATTGTTGAAGGTCAAGCCGACGTCATTACTCTGCATCAGGCGGGTTTTACGAATGTTGTCGCAAGCTCAGGAACAGCCCTAACGGCCGAGCACTTGCGGATTCTGAAGCGATTTGCTGATTCGATCATCCTAGTGTTCGATAGTGACGAGGCAGGCCAGAAGGCCATCACAAAGGGTATTGAACTCGGCCTCGCTGCCGGATTTGACGTGCGTTGTGTAGTGTTACCTGCCGGTAGCGATCCTGACTCGCTCGTTCGTGATTCGGGAGCGGATGGACTTCGCCCCCTGCTCCAGTCGGCCGTATCGTGGCTCGTGTATCAGACCGAGCGGCTGCGCTCCACGGGGCAACTCGACGATGCCTCTCAGCAGGCAAAAGCCGTGCGAGTAATGCTGGAGTGGATTGCCGCTGTCCCTGACGTGCTGCGCCATCCCTTCCTGGTGCGAGATCTGGCAGAAGCGTTTCGACTCAGCGAACAGGTTCTCACAGAGGAACTCCGTCGGATAACCACCGGGTCGGCACAACGTCAGTCAATTCGAGAAACACCGACTCCCCCACGCGATAATGCAGTGCGCGCATCGTCAACATCGGCCCCTTCGTCGGCACCTCCGAACACGACAACCTATACCGCCGCTCTCTTGCCCTCGGAACGAGAGTTGATCCGCGTCGCGTTGACAGCGCGCGACGGTCTCGCAATACTTCTACACGAAGCAAACGTAACGACCGAGCACTTTTGGAGTGAAGGCGGACGCAATATCTTCCGAAGCATAATGGTTGGTGTTGAGGAACGTGGGAATGCAGCGGACCATGTGCTGCATGACCCAGCCCTCTCCGGCGATGAGCGCCGGGAGGTGGCCGACCTGATGTTTGGCGCTGCTACACCAAGTGTTGCCTGGAAACAGTTCGACGTCGAGGTACCAGACTACGATGTTCATCGCACCATCCGTGATGCTCTCCTGAGCATCGAGATTCACCGTGTGCATCATCGCATCGATGCCACAACGCAACTCCTCGAGCAAACCGCTGACATCGATGAGCGCAAACGACTGATGTTTCGAGTTACGCAGTTGATTCAACAGCGCGAAGACCTACGACGTCGGTTCACTCATGACCCACGAGATCTCACATGGCTGCACGCAGATCCAACGCCATAACGATCGCGATCTCCATCCTCCTTGCCTGTGCGCTCTGGGGCTACGTTACACTCACCAGGACGTATGAGGATGATGTTGACGTGCGCGTGGTCGTGCGCCCGCCTGCCGGACAAACCATCATTTCGAATGTCCCAGCCACAGTAACGGTGCGTGTTCGCACGAGTGGACTTCGGATAGCGAATTTTCGACTCTTCAATGAACCATCGGTGTGTACGCTCGCTGTCGACGAACAGATGCCAAACGATCCGAGCATGTTTCGCATCGGGAATAGTTCGCTGCTCCGGGAGCTCGCATCGACACTCGGCGTGCGAGTAACTGGCGTGTCACCGGTCGATATTACGGTGCGGACGGGCACCCCGGAAATCAAGAGTGTGCCGCTTGTGATCTCGCACAGCATCGAATGTCGTCCAGGGTTTGTTCTCACTGCTCAACCAACGGCTGATCGGGCGCGTGTTACACTGAAGGGTATTCGACAAGTGATTGAGCCCCTTGATCATTGGTCCACAAAGCGGATCATGATTGCAGATGTTCATGAAAGTATCTCCATTGATGTGCCGCTAAGTGACTCGTTGCGATCCATGGTTGATGTGATGCCCAAAACAGTTCGCGTCCACATACCAGTGCAGCAGGTGGCCGAGGTCCAAGTCAACGATGTCGATGTGCAGGTATCACCAGCGCTTATGGCACAGGGCTATGTGGCGCGACCCAATCGTATTCGCGTCACCCTTCGAGGGGGTGTTGACGATCTGGCACTTGTGACGCGAAGTGATGTTCGAGCAGAGGTAGCCGAACTACAACCATACGGAGTCGCCGTACCGCAGGTAACATGCCCAGCGGGTATGCGAGTAATCGCAATACGACCACGAACGATTCAGCTCGCCCGACGTCAGCCGCTATAGTCTCGCCGAAACAGAAGTGAAGAGTCGCCATAACTCAGGAAACGATAGTTGTTCTCCAGTGCAGCATCGTAGATCGATTTCCAATGCTGCTCTCCAACAAATCCAGCGATGAGTGCTAGAAGAGTGTTTCCTGGTTGATGGAAGTTCGTAACAAGAGCGTCGACCGCTGATACGCGACACCCGGGAGCAATCATCAGTTGCGTGGTTCCCCAAAGGGATGAGATGGCGTGCCGATCCATCCAATCTGCGAGTGCGCTGAACGCGCTGTGCCGAGATGTCGATGTCAGCTGTGGATCAAAGGCATCCCACTGCTGCACAGCAAGACTGCAAGCACCAGGGTCACCGTCGCGAAGAAGGCGGGCGCCCCATAAAAAGAGTGATTCGAGTGTACGAATAGAGGTCGTTCCCACTGCCGTGACCATCGCACCACGACCAATTACCGCTAACATTCGATCGATCTCCAACCGCGTCACCCCAAGACGTTCGCTGTGCATGACATGATCGCGCAGATCCTCTGCCTCGACCGGACGGAACGTTCCAAGACCAACGTGGAGCGTCACACGAGCAACGTCAATGCCCTTGCCAGCAAGATCATTCATAACACGGTCGGTGAAGTGCAAGCCAGCCGTTGGTGCAGCGACGGATCCGTTCTCCCGAGCATAGATCGTTTGATATCGTTCCTCGTCCACCATGTCCGCCTCTCGATGGATGTATGGAGGAAGTGGAATCTTACCGAGCTGCTCAATCACCTCTGCGAGAGATTGCGAACCATCCCAGTCGAGCTCAACAAGACCTTCAGTGGATTCACGTTCGAGCACTGTAACACGCAGCACCTCCGTTTCAGAAACGAGGATCATACCGGGGTTGACATTGCGACCACCAATGAGGCAGCGCCACTGCGAGGGTGTGCTACAGGCCAACACAAACGCAGGATCTGTCGAGGGGGCGACGGGATCGGTAATGAGAACTTCTACAACACCACCCGTGGGCTTCTTGAGGTACAACCGAGCTGCGATAACACGGGTTTGATTGACAACAAGAAGAGAATCTGGACGAAGAAAATCACTCAAGCGGCGAAACGTTGCATGCTCAATCGATGCAAGTGGTCCGCGATAGACCAGTAACTTGCTGGCATCCCGCTCTTCAAGGGGATGCAGCGCAATGCGGTCGTGCGGCAGCTCATAAGTCAGCATGGCCGCACCCACACGTGAAACCCAACTTGATCAGCTGTGGTCAAACTCCCACATGCACAGCGTTGAACGTCGATTATTCCAAGGATCATAGATATGCAAAATACGCAGCCTCCAATACCGCCACCTCCGGGATCACAACCCACGTATTATGCCCCGCAGTCTGGTGGATACCCTCCACCGATGCCAGCGCGGAAGCGCCGCTGGTGGATTCCGCTGGCCATCATTGGTGGGGTCCTCCTATTGACGGCTACGATCTTCCTCTTTGTGATCGGGGCATTTATTGGTGGTCTCGTTGCCGGTTTTGAAGACGGATCAAGCCATGCAGCAATTAGCGAGAACACCGTGCTGGTTGTCGACCTTTCAAAAGGACTCCCGGAATCCTCAGTCGAGGATCCGTTTGCCGCACTAACAGGCGGCCCAACTGGTGGAAGCTCGCTGTACGATGTGCTTGAAGCCATCCGAACGGCACGTACGGACAGTAAGATCAGAGGTATCTATATCACTGGCGGATCATCAGGTGCGGGAATGGCAAAGCTTACCGAGCTTCGGCAAGCAATTATTGACTTCAAGAAGTCGGGCAAGTTTGTGTACGCCTACATGGAGCTCGGAACGAAGGCGCAATATTTCGTTGCTTCTGCGGCCGATTCAATCTTTATGCCCGAAGAAGGCATCATGGAGTTCACTGCCTTTGGCGCAGCAGCCCCGTTTATGAAGGGCCTCTATGAAAAGCTTGGCGTAACGTGGCATGTCGAACAGTTTGAAGAATACAAGTCCGCTGCTGAATCAATGTCGCGTGAGAAGTGGTCTGCACCAGCGCGGGAAGAGGTGCGAGCACTGTTGGATCAGCGAACAGAGATGTTTGTTTCTGCCGTTGCACTATCTCGTAAGCTTGATCCATCCTACGTTAAGGCCGTGATGGACCACGGCGTGTACCTGCCCGACACCATGAAGCACTACCGACTGATTGATGGCCTCATGCGCGAGCAGGATGTGAAAAAGCGAATCCACAAGCGAATGAATCCGAATGATGATGCTGAGTTCAAAAAGCTCCGATCCGTTTCCGTGGCACGTTACATCGACCAAGCTCGAACCGACCAACCAACGTCAGAAAAGGGCATTGCCATCGTCTACGCCAGCGGAGTCATTAATGCCGGCAAACGATCCAGTCCATTTGAAGAGGGTGGCATCTACGCCACAACATTCATCAAGGAACTGAAGAAGGCCGCCAATGACGATGATGTCAATGGCATCATCATCCGGATCGACAGTCCGGGTGGGTCTGCGTTCGCATCAGATGAAATGTGGGCCGCCATTCAAGAGGTACGCAAACGCAAGCCTGTCTACGCATCGATGAGCGATGTGGCTGCCTCGGGTGGGTACTACATGGCAATGGCATGCGATACGATCATCACACATCCGGCCACAATTACCGGTTCTATTGGCGTGATCATGGCCCTGCCGAATTTCTCTGGTACCCTCGGGAAGATTGGCGTTACCATCGACACGATAGCCCTTGGACCGTCGGCGAACTATATGAATCCAACACTGCCACTTTCAGATGCCGAACGTCAACGACTGCACGAATATGGTGCGAACACCTATCGACGGTTCGTCGAAAAGGTTGCAGCCTCGCGCGGGAAGGAGTACGAGGAGACACGTCTGCTTGCACGTGGCCGCGTTTGGACGGGAGAGGCAGCACTGAGCAAGGGGCTGGCTGATGCTGCCGGTGGCCTAACAGATGCGATAGCCATGATGAAGAAGCGTCTTGGCGTTTCGTCCTCGCAACAGGTAAAGATCCTGCGATTCCCCGAGCAACAAGATGGATTCGAGGCGTTTCTTTCAATGTTTCGTCAGTCTGACGATGCGGAATCTGATGATGCCGCAGCGTCGCAACCATCGGCAGGAAGGATCATTTCCGCCGTCCTGACCCGTCTTTCTGGTGATGCGTCGGCAAGCCAGCAAGTATTAGCAGCACTCCCACGAGATATGCGGACACAGGTAGACCATACATCAGAGATCACACGTCTGGCAATGCGTGAACGCACACTGATGGTACTCCCGGTGAACTTACCGTTGGACTAAGTGCCGACGTCACGCTACGGCGTTGCTACCAGGCGTGAACTTTTTGGAGCCATTGTCCGTTTCCTCCGATACCTTTCAAATCGAGGCCCTCGTGGCTGGATCTACACCACGGATTCAGCAAGCACACACGATGTGCGCCTCCCCTACAGCGTCGCCTCTGCTCCAGGGGCGACGTTGTTTTTTGTACCCCCCCTGCGGCCATACAACCTTTATGATGCGCTCCCACGTCTGGTTGGTAACTTTGCATCATGAACCTTGAAACATTCCCCAATCCGCGCCCGGGTCGACGCTACACAATCACACATATCAACCCGGAATTCACGTCCGTTTGCCCAAAGACTGGACTGCCTGATTTCGGCACGATCACCGTTCAATACATCCCGAACGAGACGTGCATCGAGCTCAAGGCACTCAAGTACTACTACTTCGACTTTCGTCAGCGGGGCATTTTCTACGAGGCCGTCACCAATCAAATCCTCGATGATCTTGTTACTGCGTGCGACCCACTTTGGATGAAGGTGACCGCTGACTGGAAAGCTCGCGGTGGGATCAATAGCATCATCGAAGCCGAGTACTCAAAGGGCTGATAATGCTGACGACAATCTCAAAGCAGTTTCGATGGGAAATGGGCCATCGTCTCCCCTTTCATGAGGGGCTCTGTCGGAATATGCATGGCCACTCGTACGAAGCACACGTCATCCTTACCGGTCACCTCGATGACCATGGGATGGTGATGGACTACTTCGATATGAAGGGGCTGATCCAGGATAAGATCGATGAACTGGATCACTGCTTCCTCTGTGATGCGAGTGATACGATTGTGCTGGACTTTCTTGCGCAGCACAACCTCAAAACTGTCATCATTCCGATGTCAACCACGGCAGAGAACATCGCTCGACTGTTGCTCGAGAATGTATGCTCAAAACTTCCTGCCCTGCACCGCATCACGTCTGTTCGCGTGCGCGTTTTTGAAACTGAAAAGACCTATGCCGAAGTGGAGCATCACCTATGAGTGTTCGTGTACGATTTGCCCCCTCACCAACGGGATTCCTCCATATCGGGAGCCTGCGCACTGCGCTCTACAATTACCTCTTCGCGAAGCATCATGGCGGTGTCTGCATTCTTCGTATTGAAGACACCGATCGCACGCGTCTGGTGGAAGGGGCTATTGAGGAGCAGATCTCCTCACTTGCTTGGGCCGGCGTCACCTTTGATGAGGGTCCACACGTTGGTGGCAACCACGGTCCCTACACGCAGTCCGAGCGTTTCGATCTGTACCGCGAATACGGGATGAAGCTCGTTGCCAATGGAACTGCCTATTACGCATTCGATACAGCCGAAGAACTTGACGCGATGCGCGTTCGGCAGCAAGCCGCTGGCATTGCTCCGAAGTATGACCGCTCAGCAATGCGTAATCAGTACACACTCGGTGAACACGAAACACAGCGTCTCCTCGAGGAGGGGGCTCTACATGTGATCCGGTTGAAGGTGCCACTGCACCAGGACGTGCGATTTAGCGATGTGATTCGGGGTGAAGTGATTGTCAACGGTCGCGAAATTGACGATCAGATTCTTCTCAAGAGCGACGGTTTCCCTACCTACCACCTGGCGAACGTTGTCGATGATCACCTGATGGAGATCACCCACGTGATCCGTGCCGAGGAATGGCTTCCCTCAACGCCAAAGCACATCATTTTGTACCAGGCTTTTGGTTGGGAACCGCCAACATTTGCACACGTGCCGCTGCTGCTCAACCCGGACCGATCGAAGATGAGCAAGCGTCACGGCGATGTGATGGTGCGTGACTTTGCAGCAAAGGGGTTTTTCCCAGATGCACTTGTCAATTTCGTCGCATTGTGCGGTTGGAATCCTGGCTCAGATAATGAATTCTTCTCCATGCAGGAGCTCATCGAATCGTTTTCACTTGAGCGCGTTAACAAGGCCGGTGCGGTATTCGATTATCAGAAGTTGAACTGGATGAATGGGGAGTACCTCAAGCGTCGTGATGTGCACGATCTCGCTCGCGAGCTGCATCCCCGGCTTGTCGAACGGGGATTCACCTACTGCGACCCTTCGTACGTTGCTGATGTCATTGCTCTTGTGCGAGAACGCGTCGCGTTTCTCGACGACATTGCTGAGTTTGCCGACTATCTCTTCGGCGATACGTTGTCGCCCCTTTCAGAGGCATCTGCTGCACTCCTTTCCGGCAACGATACACTAATGCAGGCCCTCGATTCGTTTCGACAAGGGCTCGACGCAGAAACTCTTGCTGATGAGTCGGCATTCAAGGGGCTCGCACAGCGCTCAGCAGAAGCTGCCGGCATGAAGATGGGGGCGCTTATGAAGCCGCTTCGCTTGGTGCTATCACACCGTGAAGTGGGCGCCGATTTGTTTCGTACTGCACAACTATTGGGATTAGAACGATGCCGAGCACGCCTCGAAGCATTCTGTATTCGGTAATCATCTTCATTGGTGTACTTGTTGTTGGCTGTGTGACACCACGCCCGGAGACTCCGGCTCCATGCGTCACGGCGAAAATGACAGGACTTGAGCTTCGTTGGGGCACGCAGGACGATTCGTCGCAGACCGTAGAGGTCTTCCGTATGAATACGAAAGGCGAGATCTTCCGCTACGCTGGCCCACGCGTCAACGATCCGGTCGACGCCTATCTTCTCCACATTGATCAGCGCGAATACTGTTCCGTTGCATCGTCGGTGAATGCCTGTTTTTTGAAAACACAGGCGCTGAATTCTCCAGGACGAAAGGCACGGTTCATCGAATACTACAACCCCAGCACAGATGTATATTTACGAGCCGTGTGGAACCCCGACCTGCAGACGTTTCAGAGCAGAGACATGCGCAAAGAATATGATCAGTTGATGGCTCTCGTGAATCGTTGAGTGTTATGATGAAGATTCTTATCGTCGATGATAATCGCGACTTCTCTGCAACCATTGCTGACATTGTACGTTCGCAAGGGTGGACGCCCGAAGTGCGCAATAGTCCAGAGCAGGCACTGAGCTACCTGGCAACGAGCA
The DNA here is from genome assembly GCA_039795225.1 of Bacteroidota bacterium. GTDB lineage: Bacteria > Bacteroidota > Ignavibacteria > Kapaibacteriales > Kapaibacteriaceae > UBA10438. The sequence goes on from JBDKEN010000006.1 coordinate 16,623, forward strand.
GCTCAGAGGTTGCCCTCATGCTCTTGGATATTGAGTTTGGGAGTGAATCCTCAATGACCGGTATCGATGTGCTCGGTCGGTCTATTCGAGAGTTCCCGTCGATTCCCATTATCATGATCTCAGGGAAGGGTACGATCGAGATGGCCGTCCAGGCCACAAAGCTCGGTGCCATTAACTTCATCGATAAATCAACGCTCAACAACGAGCGCCTCATCGAGGTCTTGTCGAGTGCGATGGAACGCATCCGTGACATGGCAACCGATGAGGATCGCCGCCGAGTGATGGAGAGTCATGGCATCGTTGGCACAAGCCGTGCAATGCTTGAAGTTGCCGACCTTATTCTACGCTATGGCCGAACGGATCTCAACGTGCTTGTCCTTGGCGAGACCGGTACTGGAAAGAAACTCGTCGCACAAGCGCTCCATGCTGTGAGTCGACGATCCAAGCACCCCTTTGTGACGGTCGACATTCCGAACATCCCTCGTGAACTCTTTCAAAGCGAGCTATTCGGTCATACCCGCGGTTCGTTCTCGGGTGCCATGGAAAACAAGCGCGGTCTGTTTCATCAGGCCAACAAAGGAACGCTGTTCATGGATGAGATTGGCGATATGCCACAGGAGCTTCAGGCCAATCTTCTTCTCCCAATGGAGCAGCGCGGTGTTCGTCGCCTCGGCTCGGTTGAGGTCGAACCAGTTGACATCCGCTTTGTGAGTGCAACGGACCGTGATCTTCTCAGCGCAATGTCCGAGGGTCGGTTCCGCGAGCAGCTCTATCACCGTCTGCGCGAATGTGAAATCTTCATTCCACCATTGCGCGAACGTCCAGACGATGTTCCGGTAATTGTCGAGTACTACATTGCAAAGCACAACAAGAGTATGGGAGATTCGAAGAGCGTCTCTCCCGGGGCGATCGACTACCTCCGAACATATCACTGGCCTGGGAATGTCCGCGAATTAGCCAGCACCCTGCGCGTAGCGCTGCAGACAATGTCGAACGACGAGCTCGAGGTCACCGACCTTCACCGCATCCTCGGACGCGCAACACTACCCACACGTCCTACGGCTATCACGGCAGCACCGCAGCACACACCAACTGCTCCAGTAACGCGCCCTGCCGAGACGGAGGGGGCCGCCCAGGATGATCGTACGAAGATCGAGCAGGCTCTCACGCGCACAGCCGGCAATGTCTCGAAGGCTGCAGCCATCCTCGGAATGAGTCGCGAAACGCTGCACAATCGCATCAAGAAGATCGGTATCGACGTCGCAGCATTTCGGATGTGAGGACAGGTATCGGGTTCCAGGTTCCGGGTTTCGGGCTCTGGCTATCGGACGTACCTACTGCAGAAGATCCATCACGCGCTTCACCATTGCAACATTGTGCACACGCACGATGCTGACGTTTGCCGTCATAAGGAGCGCATGGACAAGAGCCGTGGGGCCATCACGTTCCTCTGGCCTATCAATTCCCGTGAGTGTGCCCAAAAATCGTTTGCGCGAAATCCCCAAGAGTTGTCCGGCACCGATATCTCCGAAAGCGTTCAGGTTTTGCAGAAGCGCAAGATTATGCTTCAACGTCTTTCCAAAGCCGATCCCGACATCAACGTAGACCTCGCGAATACCTGCACTCCGTGCGGATTCAACGCGCTCGACAAGGAAACTCCGCACCTCAGCCACAACGTCATCATACATCGGAGCGTCTTGCATTGTCCGGGGAGCCCCCTGCATATGCATCGCGATATATGGAACATTCAACTGGGCGACAGTTGGAAGCATCTCAGGGTCGAACCTACCTGCCGTCACATCATTGACGATTGATGCCCCAGCCGCAACAGACGCCATTGCAACGTCAGCTTTCATGGTGTCGACGCTGATCAGAACATCCGTGTTGTGTGCGCGAATGCCCTCGATCACCGGAACAACACGCTCAATCTCGACATCAATGGAGACGGGCTCTGCTCCCGGACGGGTGCTCTCTCCGCCGACATCAAGAATGTCGGCTCCCTGATCAATCAATGCAAGCGCGTGATCAATAGCCGCGTGGCGATCGTGAAACAGTCCACCATCCGAAAAGGAATCCGGAGTAACGTTGACGATGCCCATGATACGGGGAACGGTCATGCGTCGACAAAGTCCCTCATGAGCTCACGCAAACGCTGCTGCGTCTGCTCTGTTGGCATGGTAAGGGGCAAGCGATACTCTGCTTCAATCATGCCAAGCAGACTCAGTATTATCTTGACCGGCAAGGGATTGGATTCAAAGAAGTTTGCAGCAAAGTATGGCATCAGCGCCATTTGCTCACGTTGTGCGGTGAGCACATCGCCACCAAGAATCGCGTGAACAAGGCGCCCGAACCGAATAGGAGCATAATTCGAGATAACGGCAATCACTCCTGTTGCACCACAAGCGATGGCGGGAAGTGTCAGGACATCATCGCCTGCGAGGAGAGAGAAATGTGCTGGTGCGTGACGGATGATTTCACACATCTGCTCGAGATTCGCCGAAGCCTCCTTCGTGGCAATCACGTTTGGGAATGATTCGGCAATCGAGAGCTGTGTGGTAGCACTTACGTTTTGGCCTGTTCGTCCCGGGACGTTATACAGAATCTGTCGTATATCCACGGCATCATTGAGGGCACGAAAATGTGCCATCAGCCCAGCGGGAGTTGGCTTGTTGTAATATGGCGTTACGATCAGGACCGCATCAACGCCTGCCTCCTTGGCCTGCTGGGTTTGCTCGATCGTTGTTCTCGTGTCATTCGTGCCCGTTCCCGCGGTGATGATACACCGCCCCGCAGCCTGCTGCACAGCCTCGTTCCAAAGGGCAACCTTTTCCTGCATGGTGAGTGTAGCACCTTCGCCTGTGGATCCACAGACAACGACACCATCGACCTTCGCTGCGATCTGCAGCTCAATCAAGCGTCGAAACGCCGGGAAGTCAATGTCACCCGTGGAAGTAAATGGTGTTACGATCGCCGTATGAAGGCCACGCATAGGAACCTGCAAGAGAGTTTACCAGCTACGGCTGGCACGTTTAACAAGGTATTCACGTAGGGCCACATCAAATGGCATGTCTGTTGTGACGCGAACGTAATCAACATTGAGGGCATGACATCCACGCTTCATTGTTGTGGTGAAGTCCTCCACTGCCGTACGATAGGCGCCTCGGATTTGAAGGGGCTGCGTGGTGATTTCTTCACCCGTTTCGAGATCTCGAAACACCGTCGATGCATCAAAGGCAAGATCCACCTCTCGCGGATCCAGAACATGAACCACGAGAACATCGTGTTGGTCATGGCGGAAATGTCGCAGTCCCGAAAGCACATTCTCTGCGTCGTCAAACAGATCGCTAATCACCACAACGAGCCCCCTGCGTGAGAGTCGATCGGCGATGTGATGCAACGAGACTCCCGTACCGGTTTGCTGCGACGGACGTGCGGACTCGAGAGTACGCATCAACTCCTGGGAATACGACATCTTGGATCGAGGCGGGAGGTACGTCTGAACATCCGTATTGTAGAGCGCTAGCCCAGCAGCATCACGCTGATGGAGAATCAGATATGCCAGCGACGCCGCAAGGTTTGTGGCGTACTGATACTTACTGATGCGACCTTCCGAAGCATACGACATGGATGCACTCATATCCACGCAGATCATGGCACGGAGATTCGTTTCATCCTCGAACTGCTTAACATAAAACCGATTCGACCGGCCGTAGATCTTCCAGTCAATATGCTTGAGCTCATCACCGCGACGATACTGCCGATGTTCCGAAAACTCAGCACTGAAGCCGTGGAACGGTGATTTATGCAGACCGGTGATGAAACCTTCGACGACCAGTCGTGCACGAATCTCCATGCTGCCGAGCTGGGCGACTGTTTCCGGTGTAAGGATCATGAATCAGTAGGTGGACTAGAATGGGGCGGATTCGCGCTGGTTGATGTCGTCAGTGAAAGACGAACCAAACCGGCAGCATTGTTCACGCCCAATTTAGCCATGATCCTGGCACGGTGCGTCTCCACCGTTCGACGGCTTATCGATAGGTGCTCTGCGATTTGCTGACTGGTAAACCCCGAGGTGACCATCGTCACGATCTGCCGTTCGCGCTTGGTCAGCGGTAATGCATCATGCTCAACCGGCTTGGGCTTTCGCGCTTCGTCGATGGCACGTTGCGCAGTACCGCTTAGGACGCGCTCACCGAGTCCAACCGAGCGAACGGCCATGACCAATTCCTCGGGCAGAACATCCTTTACAAGGTAGCCATTTGCACCAACCTCGAACGACTTGCTAATGGCATCTTCGGCACATGCCGAGGTCAACATAAGAACGGAGGTCTGCGGCAACTCGCGCTTGATAAACGCGACGGCCTCATAGCCACTCATGAGCGGCATGCGGATGTCCATGAGAACAACATCAGGACGTGTGCGACGGGCCATTTCAACCGCTTGGCCTCCGTCAGCCGCCTCTCCGACGACGTCGATGTCATTATCTGCAGACAGCATTGTCCGCACACCGATGCGGGCGATTTCATGATCATCGACCAGCAAAACACGAATCTTTGGGTGCATACCGCCTCTGAAGAGTGCAGGCAAGGGATTTCAGCCTTCTAACAACACCCAAAGCTATAAAATGTTACAGGTAAACCGACGCAAGCGTACGTATTTCTGCTAGGTGCGAGGCTGCACTCATGTCGCTTGGCATCCTCCAGTCGGCCCGAGGCGAGAGTGCAACCGACCCAACCTTGACACCATCGGGAATGCAGGAGCGCTTGAACTGGTTCGCTACAAAGCGTCGAATAAACAGTTCTAACCACTGGATGATCTGCGCAGCGCTGTAGTGCCCCTCGAATGCAATCATGGCAAGAGCACCGATCTTGGTCACGGGCTCGTGCAATCGAACGAAATGGTACAGGAAGAAGTCATGAACCTCATACGGACCAATCACATCTTCGGTCCGCTGCGAGCTATCACCACTTCGATCTGTCGGAAGGAGCTCTGGAGAGATCGGTGTATCGAGGATGTCGCGCAACACGACGGCGACCTCCGTACTGGCATGATCAGCATACCACTCGATCAGATAGCGCACAAGGGTCTTTGGCACTCCGGCGTTCGGATTATACATCGACATGTGATCGGCGTTGTACGTACTCCAACCTAGAGCAATCTCTGAGAGATCTCCCGTCCCTACCACGATTCCGGAGTTCGCGTTCGCAAGGTCCATTAGTACCTGCGTGCGTTCACGAGCCTGCGCATTCTCGAAGACGACGTTGTGGACCGACGGGTCGTGACCAATATCGCGGAAGTGATCCATCACGGCTGTTGAAATATCGACTCGACGGTATGGGACACCGAGCTCACGCGCAAGTGCCTCAGCATTCGAATGGGTACGATCCGTCGTACCCAATCCTGGCATGCCAACGGCAAGGATCACGTCAAGGGGCATTCCCAGAATCGCACATGCTTGTGTGCAGACCAGAAGTGCAAGAGTAGAATCCAATCCGCCCGAGACACCAAGCACAAGTCGCTTTGCACCAGAACGCTTGATGCGAACGGCCAGCCCCGTGGCCTGAATAGCCGCGATCTCAGCACATCGCTCAGTGCGGTCATGATGCCGCTGCGGTACAAACGGATGCGGATCGACAGACCGCAGGAGATCGTCCTTGGAATGACGTGGGATCTTCGTCTCGACGGCAATGAGCGACGGAACATCTTCTTGGCTGAAGGATGACGATGCGAGACGCTCATGCAGGCAGCGCGATGAATCGATATCCACAACCGACATGACTCCGCCGAGCACTAAACGCTGCGACTCTGCGAGAACTTCGCCACATTCAGCAATAAGGCAGTGTCCGCTATACACAGTGTCGGTTGTTGATTCTGTTGGTCCAGCCGACGAATAAGCGTAGCACGTATACGTTCGTGCAGACTGCATCGAAACAAGCTGGCGACGATAGCTGGCCTTGCCGATGACCTCATTACTCGCCGAGAGGTTGAGGATGATCGTTGCTCCGCCCCGTGCAAGTCTACCTGAGGGAGGTTCAACACTCCAGAGATCTTCACAGATCTCGATACCAATCTTCACATCCGCGCGCTCTGGATCCGTGATGATGTGGCCCGTTCCAAATGGAACGGGACGACCATGGATATGCATGACCTCGGAATCAATCCCGCGTCCACTGCGAAACCATCGACCCTCGTAAAACTCTCCCGAATTGGGAATGAATGACTTGGGGACAGCAACAACGAAAGATCCGTTGTTGATCGCCACAGCACCATTGTAGAGGTGCCCGTTATGCAGTAAGGGGGCACCAACGACGAACAAGCAGGAAAGATTCTCGCTCCACTGACGCAGCCCTTCAAGCGCATTGGTCGTTGCGGAGAGGAGCGTTGCATCGCGGAACATGTCTGCACAGGAATATCCCGTGATACAAAGCTCGGGCAACACGACGACCTCGACTCCCTGCGAATGGGCCTCGAGTATCGCATCCTTGATGCGTTCAACATTATACTGAATGTCACCGACCGAGACGGCAGGGGCAACGGTGGCCACCCGCACGTACCCGAGCGAGGTGATCAGCGCTGACTTCATCGCGTGTTGCTGATCACCGCAGAGATTGCACGCTCAAAGCCACCAATCGACTTTCCATCTGTGAAGATGTCGCGATCAGCTTTCTCGAGCCCCTTTTCAACTTTCTTCAGACGTGCAGCTCCCTCTCGTGTGAGCTCAACGAGGCGAGCACGAGAATCGCTTGGATCGCTCACGCGACGAACAAGCTTTTCATCTTCAAGTGCGCGAACGTTCTTCGACAGCGTCATCACATCGACGCCGGCATAATTGGCAACGTGTACTTGCTTTGCTACACCGACGCTCTTCTGCAATGTCTGAACCGCGAGCAGGACATTAACCTGAAGCGGCGACAGCCCTGCATCGCGATACACCGCGTCCACATGGGCGCGCCAGCGTGATGCGGCAAGGTAGAGGCGGATACCATGGCCGGAGACAGCCGGTTCTGTTACTGTTGTTGTGGTGCGTTTTGCCATAAGTCGCAAAATTATTGATTGTAATGATTCGTGAGATGAGTAAGACGTATCGAAAATCAAAAAAAGGTATCCCAATTTATTTGCGGTATTTCCACCTCCTAAAATCTTTGCGCGCGATGGCACCAAAATCACTCGTTGTGCGTTATGGTCATGATGAAATTCTTAGTAGCTCTGCACCTTACTGTAACCGCTGTTCTCACAATGACAGCGCAAGACGTCACGATTCGCGGCAAAGTTCTTGACGCCGGTGACGCTAGTCCCCTTCCGAGTGCAACTGTTCGACTTGTGTCTGTCAAAGACAGCAGTGTTGTCCGTGGTAGTTATACTGAACGCGATGGATCGTTTAAAATCAACAACGTTCCTGTTGGTGCGTGGAAGATGACGATCAGCTACATCGGATACCGCAAAATGGAGTCGACCCAGTTCGTGCGTGAGTCGCGTCCTGATCTCGGAGTCTTTCGATTGGGTCGTGATACTGTTTCCGGCAAAACTGTCGATGTGGAGGCAACGGCCGTGCGGATGGAAGTGAAGGGTGATACGATGGATTACAATGCCCAGGCCTTCAAGACTAATCCGAATGCAACTGCAGAAGACCTCGTTAAAAAGATGCCTGGTATAACCGTAGAGAACGGCGCGGTTCGTGCACAGGGTGAAGAAGTTCGCCGCGTCACCGTCGATGGTCGTGAGTTCTTCGGTGACGATGCGCAAGCAACTCTACGGAATTTGCCTGCCGACATGGTTGACCGAGTACAAGTGTTTGATCGTGGGAGCGACCTGTCAATGTTCTCTGGATTTGACGATGGCAATACATCGAAGCAGATGAACCTTGTCACACGCAAGGATCGTCGCAATGGTGCCTTCGGTCGAGTGTATGCAGGCTATGGAACAGAAGACCGTTATGGCGTTGGCGGAACGATCAATGATTTCCGTGGCATGCAGCGCATCACCGTGTTGGGACTGAGTAACAACATCAACCAGCAGAACTTTGCCTTCCAAGATATACTCGGCATGTCGGGGGGTGGTGGCGGCGGTATGGGCGGCGGCATGGGTCGTATGATGCAACGCTACATGAGTGGTGGCGGTGCACAGATGATGCAACGCATGGGCGGCGGTGGTGGAGGCGGACCCTTCTCGAGCTTTTCGAACTTCTTTGTCGGACAGCAAGGGGGCATCACAGCAACCAATGCACTTGGCATGAATTACAGTGACATGTGGGGTGACCGGACGAATGTATCGTCGAGCTACTTCTTCAACTACGCCGACAATGATCGTACGAGCACACTTGATCGAACATTCGTTGCGGCGCAGAATGCAGGCCAGCTCTACAACCAGCAGGACACATCACTTTCTATTAATCGCAACCATCGATTCAACATGCGCATTGAGTCGGTTCTCGACAGTGCAAACGTTCTTGTCATTTCCCCGCGAGTCTCACTGCAAGCTTCAAATGCCAACAGTCTCGTCACTGGCCTTACATCATTGCGAGGTCAGGATCTCAACGCAACTCTCACCGACAATGCAACAACAAGTGGTGGATACTCAGCTTCGATTTCGACGACGTATCGCCGACTCCTGTCGAAGAGTGGTCGTTCGTTTGCAGCAACACTAAATGTTGATCGAAATGATCGCTGGAATGACGGCGCGTTGGCATCAGCGAATCAATTCTTTATCGGCTTGGATTCAACGATTCGGTTTGACCAGCGTTCCGACGGAACATCGGATGGAACAACCATCGGCGGACAGCTTGCCTACACCGAACCTATCGGTGAACGCGATATGATTCAGCTTACGTACGAACCATCAATCTCTTCAAATGCATCAGATCGAACAACTCGTACTCGCGACACAACAACTGGTGAATTCTCCCGCACTGACTCGCTTCTGAGCAACACGTTTCGCAATGACTACCAGACGCATCGTATCGGTGGTCTGTATCGTTGGCGGATGGAGAACACCATTGTGACCTTTGGTGGCAATTACCAATATGCGGTGTTGACTGGCGATCAGTCATTCCCTCTCGTCACAGCTGTCGAACGTACCTTTGGCAACTTCCTTCCAACCCTTCTGGTGCAGCACAAGTGGTCTGCATCAACGAACATTCGCATGTTCTATCGAACGAGCACGAATGCCCCTTCGATCTCACAGTTACAGAACGTCGTCAACAACTCCAATCCTCTTCAGCTATCCATCGGCAACCCGAATCTGGTGCAGGAGTATACCCACAGCGTGAATGCACGATTCGTCAAGGCCGACTGGCTTGTTGGTAAGACCATGTTTGCTGTTGCCAACGTTTCGTACACGTCGAATTACATCGGCAATTCAAGTCAGATCGTGTTGCGTGACACCACTATTGGTGATGTTCAGCCGATCACACTTGGTCCCGGTGGTCAGATCTCACGTCCAGTCAACCTTGATGGCAATTGGAACGTACGAAGCTTCTTCACCTACGGCTTCCCTATCTGGGGCATGAACCTCAACACGAATGCGGCATTGCTGTATTCGCGCACGCCGGGTCTGATCAACGCGCAGACGAATTATGCGAACTCAACAACGGGATCGCTTGGGTTCTTCCTAAGTAGCTCTTCGTCTGAGGATCTAGATCTATCGTTCAACTACAACGGCTCGTACACCTGGGTGGCTAACACCTTGCAGACATCTGCTGACGACAACTACTTCACGCATCTGGCTGGACTTCGCGTGATTTGGAATATCGGTGCACTTGCGTGTAGCACGGATGTCAATCAGACCCTGTATTCGGGCCTCGGCACTGGCTTCAACCGAACGTTCACGGTGTGGAATGCCGGCATTGGCTACCGCTTCCTTGAGAACCGTGCCGCAGAGCTTCGCCTGACGGTCAATGACATTCTCAATCAGAACGACGCGATCAATCGATCGATCAACGACGTTACAATTGAGGACTCCCGTACAAACGCTCTGCGTCGCTACGCTCAGCTAACCTTTAGCTACGATCTGAAGTCATTTGCTCCGCAAGGGGGTGGCCCCGGTCGCAGTCCGATGGGTCGCTGATCGTACGCGCAATTCTATCGTTTTTGTTCAAGAGCACGCAGACGTTCTTCCATGGAACGGAGAATCGCGTCTTGCTGCTGAATCTTCTGTTGCTGCTGCGTTATCGTGGATTGCTGCTCCTGGATCGCCTTCGTCAGCAATGGGATGAGTGAATTGTAGTCAACCGAGAGCGTCGAGTCAGCATCAGCACCCATGTGCACCAGATCAGGTAAGATCTTCTGCAGATCCTGAGCAATAAAGCCCATCTGTTTCCACCGATATACGCTATCGGGTATTGTGGACTTCTTCTCGTACTTCACCGGTACAAGGCGACTGATGAGGTCAGTAGCAGAATCGATCTCGACAATGTTACGCTTAAGGCGCTTATCCGATGTGAGAGCAGTGCCTGCTGCCCGCACATTCGTTGATGAGTTGATGTCACCTGTGACGTCCAATACATATGCAGGAGCGGCATTGCCAATGCCCACACGACCAGCGTCAGTCAGCCGCACACGTTCGGTACCGCCCGTCGAGAATGCCAGGGCATTCGCCACAGGGAAGAACATGCCGTTGTCGGTGTCACCGTCACGCGAAACCGACGGGGCCGCCGCCGTTCCGGCAGCGAAACGGGCCTGGTCGTTAAGCATGAAGGGACCTTGGAGATTCCAGCCACCAGTTGACTCAATGAAACCCCGATTGACACCACTCGTGCCGAAATACAGGCGAGTTGCGTTACTCGTGCCGATGTACTCCGTGCCGGCATACGTCGTAAACGCAGTACCCAGAGGTGTGGGACCACTTGGACTTGCATCGGTGGTGTTACCCGTTAGCGACCAGCCGGAATTTGTCGCTGCAGCGAACGCAGCGAAGCTGATCTGACCAATAGCGCCGCCATTGGTAGCAATCAGAACCCGGTCGTTGCTACCAGCCGTTGTCCCTGCCGCTCCGGCAACTGTACTTAGCGTGATCGCACCGTCGAGACTCCAGCCGCCGGATTGTTCAATAAAACCACGGTTGATACCGTTTGTGCCGAAGTACAGGCGGGTGAGGTTACTCGTTCCGATGTACTCCGTGCCGGCGTACGCCGTAAACGCACTACCCAGAGGTGTGGGACCACTTGGACTTGCATCGGTGGTGTTACCCGTTAGCGACCAGCCTGAATTTGTCGCTGCAGCGAACGCAGCGAAGCTGATCTGACCAATAGCACCGCCATTGGTAGCAATCAGGATCCGGTCGTTCGTGCCAATCGCTGATCCCGCAGTACCGGATAGGCTCGTCAGCGATACCGTTCCATCAAGCGTCCACCCGCCACCAGATTCGATGAAGCCTCGGCGGCGTCCGCCCGTGCCAAAATACAGGCGCGTAGCATTGCTCGTTCCCATGTATTCCGTTCCAGGGTACGATGAAAACAACGCATCGGTAGGTGTAGGACCGTTCGGACTATCGTCGGTGGTGTTCCCCGTCAGCGACCAGCTCGAATTTGTCGCTGCTGCGAACGCACCAAAACTGATTTGACCGATTGCACCTGTACTCGTTGCGATAAGAATCCGGTCGTTACTACCTATGGCGGAACCAGCTGAGCCTGCAAGAGCACTAACTGTCAGTGCGTCAAGCGTCCAACCACCTGAGGTTTCAATGAAGCCACGATTGACACCGTTTGTACCGAACATCAATCGCGTCGCATTGCTCGTACCGATCCATTCGGTGCCGTTGTACGAGGAAAATGCGGTGCTGATTGGGGTCCAGCCTGATGGACTCTGATCTGTGAGGTTCCCCGTCAAAGACCAGCTTGAATTTGTCGCTGCTGCGAACGCACCGAAACTGATTTGACCGATTGCACCTGTACTCGTGGCGATAAGAATTCGGTCATTCGTTCCAATTGCCGAACCAGCCGCGCCCGATATGCTGCTCAGGGTCAAGGCGTCGAGCGTCCAGCCGCCCGTCGTCTCAATGAAACCACGATTGATGCCGTTTGTACCGAACATGAGTCGCGTCAGGTTGTTTGTACCGATCCATTCGGTTCCGTTATATCCAGAAAAGGCCGTACTGATTGGCGTCCATCCGGATGGACTCTGGTCCGTCGCGCTGCCCGCTAACCCCCACGCTGCACTGGCAGCATTTGCCCAGCTCAGATTGCCACTCGCATCGCTGCTGAGGATTTGCCCAGCTGTTGGCGCGGTCAGAGGAAGCGTGTAGGTGAGGTCTGCCGCCTGTGCTCCTGCACGGAATGCCGTATAGTTCGCACCGCTTGCGCTGGGTTCGCGGAAGCGGAGTTCGCCGGCGGTGCCGGTGTTGTCTAGGTAGATGTTTCCGTTCGTTACGGTCAGTTTTGTTGCCGCCGTCGCCGAGAGACTCATCATCTCAGCATCGTTGATATACCACCGATGTGTCGCACCGGACGGCGAGAAGTAGTTGAACTGGCTACCTGAAACTCCGAGGCCGTAGACAGATCCTGCCGAAGATGATTCGAAGATCCTCAGCTTGGCCTTATTCGATGTTGGTGCATCGGCGAACGTGGAACCAAGTGTTAGCGTCACCGGAGTGGCAGTCGAGGTGCCGCCACCAAGGGCACCGCCGATCGTTACGTTACCACCCGAAGCTATACGGATACGCTCTGCACTATTCGTCCTTAGTAGCAGATCCGTCGCCGCATCGGTACCAATGCCCGGCGTGGACCCAACCAATGTCATGAAGCCGGTGTTATCGAGCGTCTTCGTAAGAACGTCACCGATGTACCACCGATGTGTCGCACCGGACGGCACGAAGTAGTTCAACCGGCTGTCGGACACACCAAAGCCATAGACATATCCCGCTATTGATGCCTCGAAAATCCTCAGCTTGGCCTTATTTGATGTTGGTGCATCGGCGAACGTGGAACCAAGTGTTAGCGTCACCGGAGCGGCAGTCGGGGTGCCGCCACCAAGGGCACCGCCGATCGTTACGTTACCACCGGCGAGCACCCGCATACGCTCTAATGCTGCAGTTCGGATGACAAAGTCCACGGCATCGGTCGTGCCGATGTAGTTGGTTGACGCATTTGTTCCACCATTGCCCGTTAACAACCATGGCGCACCGGCAGGACTCGTCCAGCTCAGATTGCCACTAGCATCGCTGCTGAGGATTTGTCCAGCCGTTGGCGCAGAAAGAGGAAGCGTGTAGGTGAGATCTGCCGCCTGTGCTCCTGCTCGGAATGCCGTATAGTTCGCTCCGCTACCACTCGGCTCGCGGAAGCGGAGCTCTCCGGCGGTGCCGGCATTGTCCAGGAAGATGTTGCCGCCCGTAACGTGCAGACGTGCAGTGGGTGCGGTGGTGTTGATACCGATGTTGCCTGCGAAGTAAGCGTTACCCGTTTGATTCTGCAACACGATGGATGCAGCAGAACCGGCTGGAATGCTGGTAAAGGATGTATTCGACCATCCAACGCTATTGCCGTTCATGAACATCCATGAATTCTGCACAGCAGATGCATCATCGGTGTTGTAGTGGTATACACCCCACGCAGGGAATCCACTCTCACGATAGATCCAGGTGTTTGCTCCAGACGTTGTCTGCTGCGCCAGCACCGACGGTGTTCCCGGTGCACCGGCCGTACCGGCAAGGTTGATCGAGCCTGTAAGGGCGATGTTGCCGGAGACCGTCAAGCGCTCAGTTGACGAAGAGGTACCGATGGCCATGTTGGATGATGGTACTGCCAGCAACGTACTCGAAAGCCACATCGTCTCGACATTATTCACGTACCAACGGTGCGTAGCACCAGTTGGGACAAAGTAGTTCAACTGAGAGCTCGAGACGCCCAGACCGTAGATATCAGCACCGCTCGAGTTTTCGAAGATCCTGAGCTTAGCCTGACTGGCCGTCACACTCGAGGCAAAGGTCGACCCGAGGCTGAGCGTCACAGGCGTCGCCGTTGATGTTCCTGTGCCAAGTGCCCCACCCAATGTCACGTTACCTCCGCCAAGAACACGCATCCGCTCGGTCCCGAATGTTCTGACAACGAAGTCCACATTGTCGGTGGTGCCGATGTAATTGTTCGTGGCATTCGTGCCGGCATTGCCGGTAAGACCCCAACCTGATGCCGCCGTACTTGTCCAGCTAAGATTACCACTGGCATCACTACTAAGTATCTGACCCGCCGTCGGAGCTGTCAGCGGTAGGGTATACGTCAGGTCGGCAGCCTGTGCGCCCGCGCGAAATGCTGTATAGTTCGCTCCGCTCGCACTGGGTTCGCGGAAGCGCAATTCGCTGGCGGTGCCGCCGTTGTCAAGGTAGATATTCCCATTCATCACAGTGAGCAACTGCGATGGCGTCGTAGTACCGATTCCGACCGAGCCCTTGGCCAATACGTTACCGCCACCACCACCCGCTCCGGCATCCCAGTTGAGGTAAAGGTCTGCCCACGCAGCACTGGTCTCAGAATTCGCACTCGCCCAGGAATGAGCTCCAACGATCGCCTGATTACGGAAGACACCGAGTAATGCTGTAAGATTTTCTGCTCCAAAGACCGCACGACCTCTCCAGTTGACATCGACGCCACTCGTGCTTGCCGTACTCAACACGCGCAAGTTTGATTGCTGGGCAGATGCTTCTGCTACACGCGCCTGCATAGTACCGGAAACATGAAGCGTACGTTGCGGATCATTTGTTCCAATGCCAACATTACCCGCGTTGTTGATAAACATGCGATCGGTAGGACCATTCCAGCCCGTTGAGAAGGCCAAACCAGTCGACGATGCGCCGAACGTATAGGCACGGATCGTTGCCGCAGCGTTACCGGTCGAGACTTCGCGGAAGCTGATCATCGGTCCGCTACCCACCGTACCGGCGACCATTTGTCCGGTCAATGCGAGTACTGCCTGCCCGGCTGCAGCTGCTGTCGCTGCGTCGACCACATGCAATCGTGTGGTGGGTACGCTAATACCCACGCCGACATTTCCCCCGGCAAGAACTCGCATCCGCTCTGATCCGAATGTTCTGATCACGAAGTCCACATTGTCGGTGGTGCCGATGTAATTGTTCGTGGCATTCGTACCGGCATTGCCGGTAAGACTCCAGCCGCTACTGGAGGGTACGGACCACGTGAGCGTGCCGCTACCGTTGTTCGTTAGCACCGTGCCTGCAGCACCGTTCGCGGTTGGCCACGTGTAGGATACACCTTTGATCGTGAGATCGGTGGTCGACGGCAGGGTGAGCCTGCTCGATGTTAGGGACATGATCTCGGTGGGCGTAGCGCCGGATCCCGAGCGCCAGCTGAATTGCGAGGCGGAGTTCACAAAGAAGTTGAATGACGAGAGGCTGACGCCCATACCGATGGTATTGTTCGAGAGGTCATTGTAAAGGATAAGCTTCGCCTTCAGCGGATTCAGATCCGATGCATACGAGCTGCCCATTCCAATCGTCACCGGCGTTGCCGTGGACGTTCCGCTTCCGAGAGCACCACCCAGGGTTACGCTTCCATCGGTTGCACTGAGTGCATTTGTGTTCTCAACCCATGCACTCGTTGCGGTGTTGTAGCGCAACGTCGCATTATTTGTTGTTCCTGCTGGTAGTGCTCCAGTTGCGGATATCGTAATACTGCCAGCAGCACTCGTCACACTAATACCGGTGCCGGCGGTAAGTGTTGCGGCAACAGGCGCTTGCCCTGTCGACCCGATCAGTATCTGTCCATTCGTGAGCGCAGACGCTTCTGAAATCGATCCTGCATTCGAAATGAGTATGCGATTCGAATTCAGGGCCGAACCAATCGTCGGTACGGCCGACCATGCAGTGCCACCATTTCCAGTGGAGACAAGCGCAGTTCCAGCAGTCGGAGCCGTTGTTGGAAACGTCAATGTGTACGACGTGATGCCACTTGGCGGCGTGAGCGTGATACCCTGCGTTGGTGCGCTCGGATGAAACAAGCGAATGGATTGAAACGACTCAACACTCTGCGCCCACAGCTGAGGTCCTGCAAGGACGGCCAGGAGCACCGCGGCAAGATTTCGCAAGATGGTACGTGGTGGATACATAGTGGTTCGTAGATGCATGATCAGTTGTTCGAGCGAGTGACTTCCATCCAGTCCGCCCCATTCCAGATAAGCTGTAAGACGGCACCATCAACAAGCTGCGCCAGACCCGAGAGATTGGTATTCGATCCCGTTGGATCATCGGCGAGTTCAATGCCATTCGTCGCAGCTGTTCCCGTCACCATAATGAAGAGGAGTTGCCCCGTCTGCAGTCCATTGGAGATGGTGATTGTGCGATTGGCGGGCGTACCGTTACTGCTGAGCACTACGTGCGAACGGTTGCCGATCGTCACAGCTTGATTATCTGCGATGACGTTGACCGTTGTACCTGGCCGCACCGTCACACCTCCGTCAACATCCAACAGGGTGCCTGCCGTGATCTCTCCAATGCCCACGTTACCGTTCGAACCGACCATCATCCGTTGCACATTGTTTCGATTGGTCGTGCCCGTCATGAAAAGGATCGGTCCACCCTGGTGGTTCCATAGTCCAAGCGTGTCGCCAATTGCACCATTACCGCGTAATCCAACAAAGCCCCCACCCCCATCAACGGCTGCAGTTGTATTGAGAAACTCCACAACAGTACTGCTATTCGTCCCGGAGATGTTTTGTACCGAAAGGGTCCACACCGAGCTACGCGGCGTGCCATTCTGCAACACGCGTAATCCCGCACTTGTCAGTCGTGCTCGTTCGGTGTTATCCCGCCGTAATACGAGATCGACAGGGTCTGTTGTGCCAATGAAGTTGGTCAATGCCGAGGTACCTGCATTACCAGTGAGCGTCCAGCCTTGTGAAGACATATCGGCCCATGACATCACACCGGCAGTGTTCGATGTGAGAATCTGACCGTTTGCAGAAGGGGCTGTCGCTGGTAGCCAATAGGAGATGTCAGATGTTTGATTCCCTGCTCGAATACTTGTGTTTGCTGTACCCAGCTGATTTCGGAATAGGAGCTGTCCGGATGCTGTGCCGACAGTGTCAATCAAAAGATTACCACCGCGAATGTGAAGCTTCGCAGCAGGGGTAAACTGGGTGGAGTGATTACCGATCGTAACATTGCCGTCAGAGCTGATAAACATCCGTGCCATGCTGGCTTTATTCGTTGTTCCGGTATAGAAGACCAAGGGACCCGCCTGCCAATTCCAGAGCGTTGCCGTGTCGCCAATACTCCCGTTTCCTCGCATACCCATATACATACCGCCGCCTTCACTGCTATTGAGTAGCTCCAGGTACGTTGGATTCCCGATGTTCTGGAACGATGCCACCCACTGCGATGCCACGGGCGTGCCATTCTGAACGACGCGTAATCCATTTCGCGTCATGCGCATCCGTTCAGAATTGGTGTGACGAAACACGACATCAACCGAATCAATAGTTCCCAGGAAGTTCGATGATGCATTTAGGCCGCTATTGCCTGTTGTGCCCCAGCCGGATGTTGATGTCAAAGCACTCGTCCAGCTCAGCACTCCACTGCCGTTTGTACTGAGAATTTGACCACTCGTGCCATCAGCCGACGGGAGTGTCCAGATCCTATCAGCAGCGATCGCATCCGGAGCCTTGAATCCAACATAGTTCGTTCCACCAGCAGCGAGCTCGGTAAACCGCAGCTCATTGGTATTCCCCGCAGATGTTCCAAATGGTAGCAGCGTCATGGCACCACTACTTCCAACAGTCAGCAAGCTCGAGCCAGCACTGGAAACAACATCAATGAGGCTGGCACTCTGACCGCTTGCCTGACGTATTGATAGTGCCGACCCTGTCGAGGCTGGCCGGAAGGTCGACGTACCGGTTACATCAAGGGCAGTGGCCGGTGCTGCTGTATTGATACCAACCAGTCCCTCGCTTCGTAGTGTCATCACCGTCGTCGTCTGGAATATCGAATTACTACCATTGCGCAGCTTAAAGTTCAACTGCGTTCGTGCATTCGAGAAGTCCAACGGAGCGTAGTTGCTCAGCCCCAAGCGAAACGCAGGCACAAGACCAGAGTGCTCCATTTGTCCGACAAACAGATCACGCTCTGTCGTACTCGATGCCTGCACCCGAGTGCTCACACGAAGGGGCTCATCGAGTGTTCCTGTTTCAGCAAGGAATGGTCCAATATTTAGATTTCCAGTGGGCCCGATCTGTATGAGATTCGATCCGGTGCTACTGCCAATCGTCACCAGGTTTGCCGTCTGTCCCGACGTGGCTCGCACATTGAGTCCAATTGTTGTTGCGCCACTCGGAACTACTTGCACCTGCGCCGTCGGCGTGCTCGTACCAATGCCAACGAAGCCAGATCCCCCAAGTACACGCATGCGCTCGGTACCATCGGTACGCACGACGAGGGGGCGTCCCACTGCTTCATCAGTGGTGCCGATATAGTTCGTCGTCGAATCGGTTGTTGCATTACCAGTAAGACTCCATCCAGATGCTGATGTCAACGCACTGGCCCAACTGAGAGCACCACTGCCATTCGTCGTCAATACCTGCCCGCTCGTACCATCCGCATTCGGTAGCGTCCAGATGGTGTTTGCAGTAATCGCATCTGGTGCCTTCAGGCCGACATAGTTTGTTCCGTTGGCAGCAAGTTCGGCGAAGCGTAGCTCGTTGGTGTTGCCAGAGGAGCTTCCAGTTGGCTCGAGCGAGAGAGCTCCAGTGCTCTTGACCGTGATCAGGTCGAGTCCGGCATTGTTCTCGATCGTAACAAAGTTTGCGGACTGACCGCTCGCACCTCGAAGATTCAGGACATTGGAAGCAGCAACATTGTTGCGCACGTCGAGCATCGCATCATACGTTGTATGGGTACCGATTCCTGTTCGACCATTGGTATCAATTCCCAATCGTAGCGTCCCACTGCCGGAAACGTTGCTGACGTTCCCCCAGATACTGAATCCAGCTGTGCCATGGGGTCCGCTTGTATTACCCGAAGTAACCTCCCACTTCACATCCGTCATGCTCTGAAGCTGCAGGTTGCCACCATTGCCTCCGCTGCCCTTCACGGTCAGCCAGCCCCCTGCATCAGTGGTGTTGATCATTACCCGACCCAGGATATCTGACTTGAGGACTGTCGACCCAGAGCTGCGTTTGAAGTTGAAGACCTCATCCCCTCCGCCACTGGCCTGCACTTCGAAGGCTGCTGTTGGATTCGTGATGCCAATTCCAATACGACCATTCCCAAGAATCCGCATCCGCTCGCTGGCACCGTTGGCACCCGTGTAGAATTGAATGTCCTGCGCAGTAGCATTGGTCGTCGCAAGCACCAGCGGTTGTGCGCTGGTGGTTCCGAGGCGTGATCCGGATGTCCCATTCCACGCAGTTGTTGTTGCATTTCCCGTCAAGGCCCAGCCAGCGGCCGAGATCAGATCAGCACGCGTCGTCTTGGTAACCTTGTTGCTCGCATTGATCAGTAGGACATCATCCGATGCCGATCCCGACGGAATACCACCAAGCGTCAGACCACCGGTCGACCCGCTATTGATCGTGACAGCGGTCGATGACGAGGTGTTGCCAATTGTTGTTGCGGACGTCCCCGATACGTTGATCTGGGTAGTACCCGTGACGGTTGTACCACCAGTAAACGTCGCAAGGTCTGACCATGTCTTCTGTCCGGCCACGGTCTGAGCCGTCGTGAGATCAACAAAGTTTTGCGTGCTCGATCCGGTACCACCGTTTGCAACGGGAAGCACGCCTGTGACGATGGTAGAGCCCCCTGCAAGATTCAAGGCTCCGAATGCAGGAACCGCCGAAGCACCCTGATAGAGAAGGGGCTGACCTGTGGTCGAACCAGTCGCGACGGACTGCATGGTACCAGTGGACGTTGTCCCACCAACAATCGGCATGTATGCCGTAACGAATGTTCGTCCGGTACCACCGTTATCAACGTCGAGCGTACCGGCAAGAACTACTGCACCTGATGTTGCCGTAGTTGGCGTCAGACCTGTCGTACCAGCACTGAAGGTTGTCACCGCTGTGGCGGATGTCAATGGTGTAAGCCAGCTCAACGTCCCAGATCCGTCCGTACTTAAAACCTGTCCGCTCGTCCCGTCGGCATCGGGCAATGTCCAGAGACGGTTGGCGGCTATCGCATCTGGCGCTTTGAAGCCAACGTAGTGCGTTCCATTCGCCGCCAATTCGGTAAAGCGGATTGAATTGGTTCCGCCAGCCGACGCACTCACTGGTTCAAGCACGATAGCGCCAGCAGGATTGATACTCACAAGGTTCTGACCAGATCCGTTGCGGGCCATAAACAGATTCGCCGTCTGCCCGGCCTGTCCGCGAATAATCAACCCCGGAAAACTGATTGCCGCCGTCTGAATATCAAGCTGCGCCGACGGAGTTGTTGTTCCGATACCGATGAATCCGGTACCCAAAATTCGCATACGCTCGCTGCTGCCATTGGCACCGGTAACGAAGCGAATGTCCTGTGAGGTTGCATTCGTCGTCGCAATCACCAGCGGCTGCGCGCTCGTTGTGCCAAGGCGCGCACCAGATGTACCATTCCATGCATCGGTCGTGCTGTTTCCGGAGAGCTGCCAACCCGATGTGGGCGTAAGAACCGAAGACCATCCGAGTACTCCTACGCCATCGGTTGTCAGGGCCTGACCACTGCTTCCGTCCGATGCTGGCAACGTCCACATCACGTCAGTAGAGATGCTATTGGGTGCCTTAAAGCCAACGTCATTACTACCGTTGGCGAGTAGCTCTCGAAACCGTATCTCATTCGTCTGGCCCGAGGCCGTGCCATATGGACGCAGAACCAACGTTCCCGAATTCGATGCAAAGAAGAGAATCGAATCAGCTGCTGACCGGAGTTCAAACAAATTGCCATTTGTACCACCCGGTGGAACACCCGGCAGCTCCGGTGGTACGAGTCCGTCAAGTTGATCCGATGCCTTAACAATCAAACCGATGGAACCCTGTGTGGCGGCATTCACTTGCAGTGACGACTTGGGGGCCACCTCGAGAATACCAACACGTCCGGCACCAGTAATCCGCATACGTTCATTGGCGCCACTCGGCCCCGTAAAAATTCGGATGTCCTGCGCAGTCGAATTCGTCGTCGCAAGGACAAGGGGCTGTGCACTGGTTGTACCTATGCGCGAACCCGACGTACCATTCCATGCATCTGATGTTGAGTTCCCTGCCGTAATCCACGGCGTGCCGCCGATCCCTGCCGTAATCACACTCGCAATGCTGGCCTGGTCAAGACGTCCGCTCGTATTGGCGAGGACAATCCGATCGTTTGTTCCAACATTCGACTTCAAACTCGTCGCGATACTACCGATCGTTACTGTTGACCCCGTATTGCCGATTGTGGTTGCACCGGCGCTTGTGCCGGTATTGATATTGGTTGCAAAGTTTGAATTGGCGTTAATGTTTGTGATAGCCCCAGAGATCGTTGCGCCCGCTGATCCGGTGATGAGCCCCGTG
Organism: Bacteroidota bacterium; assembly: GCA_039795225.1. GTDB lineage: Bacteria > Bacteroidota > Ignavibacteria > Kapaibacteriales > Kapaibacteriaceae > UBA10438. The sequence continues at coordinate 38,078 of JBDKEN010000006.1, forward strand.
ACTCCTAACGTGCTGCTGAGCGTTGTCGCACCCGATACACCAAGCGTCCCACCCATGGTGATGTCACCGGCACTGCCAACGATCATGCGGACAGTATTCTGCGTAACGATTCGCAGGTCATTAGCATCGGTGGTGCCAAGCCTTGATCCGGTAGGCGTTGCACCCAGCGCACCGGTGCTTGAAGCACCACCGTTGCCTTGTAATGACCATCCTGTCGTGGGCGAAAGGACAGATGTCCAGCCCAGTACTCCACTGCCATTTGTCGTAACTGCCTGACCATTCGTGCCGTCGGCAGCAGGAAGCGTCCAGATAACGTTGCTCCCAATCGCATCAGGAGCCTTGAATCCGATATAGTTCGTTCCGCCAGCACTCAGTTCGAGGAACCGCAGCTCATTGGTGCTTCCTGCTGAATTGCCGCTTGGACGCAAACTCACGGCACCCGTCGGGCCGATCGTAAACAGATCGCGACTGTTGTTGTCATGAATCTCGAAGGCATTCGCTGTCGTGTTCGATGCCATCTTCAATTGCAGTCCAACGGTCGTGGCCGTCGACGGATTGATCTGTAATTGTGCAGTCGGTGATGGCGTGCCGATGCCGACGTATCCGCTTCCACCAAGGATGCGCATTCGCTCGTTGCCATCAGTCTTCACGATGAGCGGCCAGTCTGCCGTGGTACTCGACTTTGTTCCTAGCCAGAAATTTGTGGAGTCAACAAGCAGGTTCCCCTCCAAGGCCCAACCACTTTCCAACGTTAACGATGTTGTCCAGCCAAGGAATGCCGCATTGCTTCCATCAACCGTGCTAATCGATAATGACTGTCCAACGTTGCCACGAGAAGACGGGAAGATGAGCGCATAGGATGTTGTCACCCCTGGTGGCGCCAACAATGCAACGCCCTGGTTCTTTTCGTTCGCATTGTTCTTCGTCGTCGGACCAATCAGCTGAATACCACGGAACCGTTGCGCCTTCAGGCCTTGCGCATACGACGGCACTGCTGCGAACATCGCGACAAGAAAGAGGAGTACTATGGTTGAGAGTGTTCTCACGGTATCATGATATCTATTCATCGTTGGCCGATCTCCGCAACTCGCGCCATACTCCGGAGTAGTAGATCAGTTCGATGGTATCGCCGTGCTCCAATCCAGCATCGCCCGAAAGGCTGAGATTTGCATCAGCCGTTTCCAGCCGGATACCAAAGGTTGTATTTCCGCCCGACCCCAAAACGAGCACCACCAGTCGCTGTCCGTCTTGTAGCCCATTACTTAGCGTCACTTTTCGTGAGGCAAATGCATCGTCGGACGTGATCACGATAAATGACCTATTGCCAACGGTCACCGCTGTCGTTGATGAACTTGCTGTCGCTGTTGCAGGACGCGTAGATAGTCCGCCGTTGACATCGACTTGCACATTCGGCGATGCTGTACCGAACCCTGCATATCCACTGCCACCGGCGAAACGCGCACGTTCGGTTCCATCAGTCCGAATGACCAGGGGGCGCGCCACCGTCTCATCAGTCGTGCCAATAAAAGCTACTGTTGAGTCTGTGCTCGCATTGCCTGTGAGCGTCCATGCGCTACCGGATACCCCGGCCGCCACGACACTCGCTATACTGGCCTGGTCGAGCTGACCATTACTACTGGCCAAAACAATCCTATCGTTACTGCCAACCGATGTCTTCAGCGTAGTTGCGATACTACCGATCGTTACTGTTGAACTGGTTGCTCCAATCGTTGTTGCCGAGCTACCTGTCGCATTGATCAGCGTCGTGCCGCTAACCGTTATACCACCACTGAATGTTGCCAGCCCCGTAGCACGCACAGTACCCGCAACATCAAGCAGCATCGATGGGGCTGCAGTACCGATGCCGATGAAGCCACTTCCGCCGGCAATGCGAAGACGTTCAACACCGTCAGTCTTCATGATGAGGGGGCGTCCCACCGTCTCGTCGGGCGATCCAAGAAAACTCGATGTTGAGTCGAGTGAAGTGTTTCCCGCAAGTGACCAATACATTACGTTGGGGTTTACCCATAGCATCCCTCCACTGCCATCAGATGATAGCAGTGCGCCAGACGTGCCGCGAGTTGATGGCAACGTCAACGAATATCCCGCCGTGCCGGCCGGTGCCGACAGCGTAATGACTTCCCCTGTTGCAACCTGCAGCTTGAAGTCACGCGTTGTCACTGGTAACTGTGCCATCGACGTTGTTATAACTGCGAGGAGTCCAACGAGAATGGAAGCAATCTGCCCATGACGGGATCGATATGGTAGGAATGATGTAACGCTCTCCTCTTCGGCACTTACCCCTCGGGTCGTACCGAGGGCTGACGATGCAGACAATTCCACCGCAGGTTCGTGATGAGACACAACGCCCCATCACCCCAAAGGGTGACACTATCCAACATCCCCTGCCCTCGGCGCCCGAGGAGTAAGGGTCGAGAAAGACCGTGAGGAGGTTACTGGTTCTTGATCACCAGATAATTGACATATCCGGTATACGAGGCCGACAGCGACACAACAAACGATCCATCAGCAGTTGTCGCATCCGAAGAGTTTGTTCGTGTTGATACGTTTGTTACGATCGCACTGTTACCACCATCAAGCGTCACGATGATGGCATCCGTACCCTGCAGAATCACACTCGATATTGTCACAGTTGTTGCAGCCGTAGGGGTAGCAAAGGTTCCAGCTGTCTGAACACGACCAGCCTGACGAATACCAATTGCATTACCTACACTCTGCCATTGTGGCGTCGCATTTGCTCCCTGCGAAACGAGGACGTATCCAGACGTTCCAGATGATCCATCGACCGTGATTGGACCTGTGAATGCAGTTCCGCCTGACGTATTACCGATGTTCGTCACAGCAGTACCGGTACTATTGATGCTCGTCGTACCAGTGATTGTTGTCGTTCCGGTAACGTTCGTCGCCGACGTGATGTTCGTCGTAGTAGCATTGACAGTCAATGTGCTCGCAGCAACGGTAGCGTTCGCTCCGGTGTTACCGATCGTCGTAACGGCTGAACCTGTAACGTTCACGTTTGTTGTTCCCGTGATCGTGGTGGTACCATTGACGTTTGTTGTACCATCAATCGTCGTTGTATGACCAGCAGAACGACCGATCGTCGTTGTAGCGCCACCCTCGGTTGTACCGTTGATGGTGATAGCGCCATCAGATGCAAGATTAATCCGTGTAGAACCGTTGGTCTTCACGTTGATGCCTTGGCTTGTCGTGGTACCAAACGTTCCCGTGCCAGTCAGCGCATTACCGTTGATCGACCAGTTCGGATTGTTCGCACCGTTTGGATCAATCCACTCGATTGCCGAGCCATTCCAACGCGGTACGTAACCTGTTGCTGTTGGAGCATTCGACCATGCAAGTGAACCATCTGTGGCAGAGATATACATGAACGAACCCACCGAACCAATGGCGTTTGGATAGGTGAGCGTATATGCAGTCGTCGTTGCAGCGGTCTTCATGATCAGTGAACCTGATGAAGCCCCTTGCAACTTGAGTTCCCGGGTTTCAACCGGCAACTGGGCAAAAGCGAACTGCGGCACGAGTGCGAGTGCCGCAATAAGAATGAAGGCACGCCTTACGAGTGCCGTGGTAATGATGCGCATTTGCGCCTCCCAAAAAGTGGAAAGTGAAAGAATGGAAAGTGGGATTCCCGATAATGAAGGTGCTCGTTGATCATAGATTCAGCACCATCCAACTGATACTTGCTCCCGGCGGAAGACCGCCGGCGAACTTGACTTTGAAACCTGTCGTCGTACGATTTGTAACTGTGTAGGCAGTGGTCGACGCTTCGCTCTCCATCGTGACGATGATGCGTGCCGTCGGCAGCAGACTTGGGAAATTCACTGGCTGTGCAGTGCGGATATCGAAATCGGGCGTTTCATAGATGTACGCCGATGTTGTGTTCGTATACCGACCGCTAGCAATCGGCGGTAGCTGGTTTGCGATATCACTCGAGATTACTAGCTGGTCATTCGCGTTTTGCTCGACACGAATCCCCTGGCCGGCGGTAATCGTCGTAACTCGTGGCGATCCACCTGTGCGCCCCATCACAACCTGGCGGTCGCCAAGCGGGTCGGACTCCGTGAGCACACCACTAGGACTTGTGACTGCCACACGGTTTGGCTGCATCTGATCTGGTCTTCGTGGCACGCCAACAATCGTGACTGCTGTAACGCGACCGTCGCGATCAATCGTGTAACGTGGCACATAGATCGAGTCACGATCAAACGTGACGACGTTGCGCTGATCACGAGCACCTGAGTTTGAAAGATACTTCCGTGTCAGTGAAGAGTCTTTCAACGATACTTCGATTACCGTTTTCTCTTCCCCTGTTGTCGAGTCAATGACCTTTCGACGACGGATATCAATCACCGCCTGATCGCCCGACACAAGGTCCACCATATCGATCAATCGTGATGCGTCGATATAGATGTCGTTGTCCTCTTCAATGATCGATACGCCGTTCTTTCCACGAATGTTGACGTTCCCCTGCAGGCTATTTAGACTCAGCACCGCCCCGGTGGCGTCTGGTGTCAGTCCTCCGGCAACAACAGCATTCTGTGCAACAAAGGCATACGGTGCCGAGGTCAGCTTTGTGCGCTTACTAAAGGGCAGTGCATCGGGAGCTTTGATATCAAGCCATAGCTGCTTGGTAAAGTCAACTCCTTCGAGGGGGTCGACTTCGCCGATGATCATGTTGAAGACGCCCTTCACGACGACCACAGGCATCGTTGTTGTGTAGACGCGCGTTCCGTCCGTTTCAGCATCATACAGTTCGGCCGTGATGTTGAAGGTTCCGTCCTGATAGAGCGTCCCATCTTTTCGTAGGAGCAGACCCTGGAACGAAAGCAGCATCGGCACCTTCTGATTCTGGGCTATAACGTTCCCAGACAATGCAACAAGCATCAACGTCAGGACGACAACACAGGTGTGAAAGCGATATGGCCTCAGGCGATTCATCATTTCGATGTTCTCGCCCCATTGATGAGATACCGACGATTGCTTCATCGAGACCTCATGATTTTGGCGGTGTATCCTATGCGCTGCGATACATTCGGCAGTTGAGCAAGAAGTCGGACGATGTATGTGCCAGATGCGACATCGACCCCGTCAGTACCCTTGCCGTCCCACCGAAACTGAAATCCCTCGTCATCCGAGGACTCCATCGGTAATTGCGCAATCAAACGCCCGTCGAGCGAATACACGTAGGTTTCGACATCCGTAAAGGGGCCACGCAGAATTCGAAGCCTGACAACTTCAACAAATGGATTGGGCCACACCATAACCGTTGGCCCCGGAACTGCAGGATTCGGATCGTCGGGAACAGAGGATATCACGTCAATGCGCATCCAGAACCCGAAGTGTCGCCCCAGATTCACCATCGTGTCGGAAATCGCCTCCCGACCGGAAAACATTGGCATACTGTCGTTCTGCGTTTCAAGCCGATCCAGCACAAGGAGTCCAAGCGACGAATACATGAACAACGTATCGCCAATTCTGCCGGACTCGGTCGACGGTGCCATCGTCACGGTTTGCGCGCGGGGTCGCACACTGTCAACCCGAACGGAATCTCCGTTCGCAGTCACAACGGTAACCGAATCACGGTAGAGTGCGCTAATGGTTCCGTAGACTTGAAAGACACGGGGAACCGGCGGCACAAACTGTGACGGCATAACGTCCGGATTCCGCGGCGCCGACGTCTCAAATTGTGCATGAAGCACAACAGACGCCGACACTGCGAACACCAGACCGCAGATGGTCGTGAGTATCCTCGACATAGCCAAAGGGTGCGTAAGGCGTTGTCCTAGGTGTGTGACTGGTTGTTGGGTGTGGATATGTCGTACGTATTCACACCGCGGAGAGCAACTTCACCAACATCATGTCACGACTTTGTCATATGATGTCACAGAATGTAAAAGTTGACATTACACGTGTGACATCAACATCCTCCATGAGATAGGCTTGCCACGGCAGTTCCAGGTTCAGGTCAGTGTAGACGCAGAGATGTGACTGAAATGTGAATCACTTGCTTGCCCATAAACTGCCGTAGTCCGTTATAGCCCCCATTCACCTATGTTCGACGGCTGATGGCACCCCGTTGTGGGCGACATTCATCTTTGACAATTCCGTGACAGTTTTTCGTGGAATTTGCCTGCCCCATTCAGTAGATAGTTTCCTATGTCGCGATTGATCGGATCGGTCGTTGCGTTCCTGTTAACGTCATCATGCCTCGTTGCACAGACGCTCATTGATGCGTTCGAGGTCATCAATCGCGTGCCTCGGAACGTACCCGTCCTTATTGACTCATTTGCGATCATCAATCGCAATCCGAACGTTGCCTTCGATCCACGAAAGCTGCGATTAACGCGGTGCGACACAAAAGCAGATGTGCCATTTTTCCTCGAGCCATGGAAGACAGGGACCGATAGCGTGATGTGCTGGGTGCGCATCGACAACGCCCCTGCGAGTCGTGGTACGAACATCTTCGTCTATCTCGAGCCTTCACAATCCATCTCTCGATCAAATGGCAACGCGGTGTTCTTGACGTTTCAAGACAGTATTCGGCCGACGTCATCAATTGGTCCAAGCGGGCCGTGGGCACCATGGCAAGGAGTCGTACCAACCTTTGGTAGGGGGCTTATTGTCGAATCGCGAATCACAGCGCTTACTCCGGCTGCCGGATACCTATGCTATTTCGGTGCCGATGCCAGTGGCTCCAATGGCTATGTAATCAAGCACGAGGCACGGCCCGGCGAACAAAGTCCAGATCATCTTCGCGTCGTTGCCGGAGTGGCCAGTCCAATTCTCAACGGACCCGGCCCCCACTACCGTGAATGGGCGGTGAACGAACCCGTGCGGTATGTGGCTCGACTCACAATAGACTCCAACATTATTGAACGCCGAAGCGAAGTGGACCCGTTGGTATGGCAACGCTTCGCCATTAAGCGCGATAGCGGTCTATCATGGACCATGCACGGCATTGCTGCACTCCCCGGTTTCTCACAACGCGTGCGTGTTGACTACGTCCATACACGTCCCATCTATGAGTATCGGCCACGGACCACTCGACGCGGTGCCTTGATAACGGCATCCCCTCTCGAAGCAGTGATCTGCAATGGAAGCCCCGTAACCCTCACAGCTCCATCGGTAGGATGGCGAACGTTTCGCTGGTCAAACGGTGCAACAAGTCCGTCGATTGTGGTAACGCAACCAGGGACGTATTCGGTGGAGCTCTCCGACGGATCGTGCACCGTTACAACACTCCCCGTTGTGGTGAAGTCGGATCGCATTCCAACAGCTGGTAATGACACGACAATCACGCTGTGTCTGGGACGCAGGGATACGCTGCGCGTGGCATCGGGCTTTTCCGAATATGAATGGTACATGTCGTCGGGTCTGCGACTTTCGAAGCTGAACTTTACCGGCCCCTTTGCAGAGATCGATTCAGCCGATGTGTATCGATGCTTCGTGCGCTCTGCCGGCGGATGCGTCGACACCGTGCGGTTTATCGTCAATCGCGTCTATGATACCACGGCGAAAATTGTCTTTCCGTTTACAAATCCAACACTGTGCGCTGGCGACTCAATCGTTCTGCGAGCAGACCCACCGCAGAGTGCGCAATATCAATGGTATCGTAATGGTGTACTCCTTACCGAACGTACGGATCGACTGATCGTCAAAGACTCCGGCACCTACACAGTGAACGTTCGCATCGGCAATGCGAACGATGGATGTATCTCGATCTCTTCGATCAAGGTTGCTGGGGCTACGAAGGACACATTCCGATTTCCGTCACGAAGTGTGTTCTGCGAAGGCGACTCGGTAACGTTAGACGCAGGCACCTTTCCTCAGGTCGAATGGTGGCGTCTGTCTGGACCAAATCGCACACTGATCACAGCCTACTCTCGAACCATTACGCTCAAGACGAGCGATACAATTCAGTGCATCGGATCAAACAGTGGCGTATGCCGAGATACGGCCTATGCGATCGTCGAAATGCTTCCGGCACCACGATTCACAATGGATACGGATGTCGGAAAAAAATCAATGTGCATCGGGGAGACGTTTGTCCTTCGGTCGAATGCGAAGGGGGCATCCTACGACTGGAAGGTCTGGAACACTCCCCTACCACAAAAGAAAGATTCAGCCCAGATCCAGATCGTTCTGCCCGGACAGTACTTCGTCACCGTCACGTATGCAAATGGATGCAAGCGCGTCGACAGCATCATGATTGATGATGGCCTTGCTCCGCCTGATCTTATTGCACTCGATGGCCAGTCGCTATGTCCGGGTGATTCGACACGCCTGACAACGAAAGGTCGCTTTACGACCTATGCTTGGAATACCGGTGAGACAAACGACACGATCTGGGTAAAGTCTCCCGGTGTCTACAACGTCACGGTAACACTCTTCGGATGCACATCAGATCAGTCCATCTTGATTGAGTGGTCTGACCCCAAGGGCCCAACAATCACGTATGAGGACTCGGTAACAATCTGTCCTGCATCGCCAAGCTTCCGATTGCGTCTTCGCAATAATCAATCGGTGCCGCGACAATACCTTGTCGATGTCAAGAGTGACGTCATCTTCACCGTCAAAACTCCGCGCGTTGCTGTGCGACCGCAAGACACGGCGTATGTTGACTTTGAAGTCAAGCCGGGAGTATCGACAGATCGATTCATCACATTCGATCTCGATCTCAGCGACGACTGTCAGTGGAGCACGCGACTTCGAATAACTGTCGAGAATCGAGAAAAGGTTGTGCCACTCGAGCTCGCCGTTGTGCGGTCCCAACCTTCGATTCGTGCCGGTGATGAGATTCGATTACAGTTGCGCGGTCCGGGAACATCATCACTCCAAGAATTCCGACAACGTGACACCATTTGGGTTGAAACATCGGTGCCGCCCGATCTCTTTGAGATCATCTCGGCATCTGCGCGCTGTGATCGACCAACGGTAGCACTTGACGAGGCTCGCGGCACTGTGCGCTACCAGTTCACATCCTGTCAGAATGGATCAAGCGAGCCCCTTGCCGAGCAAGTTCTTTCGGTGCTCGTTGGTGAGACCCTCACAGGATTCCTAACGATCGATACAACCTACAGCAGTGGTCCGTGCGTCTCCGCCCCGATCATGAAGGATACACTCGAGATTCCGCTAACACCATTCGGCTGTGAAGTCACGACCATTTCCCGTACGTCAACCCTCATCGTTGGTATCGGCCCGGTCGTGGATGCATCGGTAACGACGATTATCACAGCAGCGGACGGGCCTGTGCACGTGCGCGTCGTGGATGTCCTTGGACGCATCGTCGATCAGACAACGGTTACCTCCGTCAATGGACGGACTGAATGTCGAGTCGCAACGGGATCTGATCGGCTCTTCTACGTGCAGGTCCAGGATAGTCACTCGATGGTGACGTTCCCTGTCTTCGGGATGCAGCCATAATGCGTCTGCACCTGCTCGTCGTATCGATCGTTCTCTTGTATGCGTCGACCGCAGAATGTCGTGCGCAACGCTTTGACGCAGACTCACTGTGGTACACGCAGCCCCCTGCCGACAGTATTTTTCGAACCTTGGCAGTCGGTGGCACATTTGGTCAAGCCTATCATTATACCCCAGGACTTGAATGTCTTGAAGGGGGCAATTGCACACCGTTTGATGGCGGCTTTGGATCCGTGATTTCGTTTTCGGTTGGAGCCGACCAGGCCGTTCTTCCCTACTGGAACATCTCCGCTTCGCTCTCCGTCACCATGTGGAACGCGTCGATGTCTGTTCGAGATGCCAGCGCACGCGTTCGCATGCCGGATGGAAGTATCGCGAACCTCGTTCGCGAGCTGAGTCTAGAGTCAAAGGGAACAACGCTTGGCCTCACAGTTGGTCCACAGTACCATCGAGAGGGCTGGCGCCTTTCACTTGGCCCAACGTTGGAGATGAACATTGCCGAGCCGCTCTGGCAGATGCGTGGACGTATTGTTGAGCCACAGGGTGTTCGATACCCTGGAGGTTCGGCAACGACGACCATTGTTCAAGAAGCGCCGATCACCAATACTTCGAGCCTGCGTTACGGGCTTGCCGCGTTCGTTGGGAAAGACCTCGCAATCTCGAAGAAGATCTCCATCACACCCACCGTGGGCGTCCAATACCTGCCATCATCGTTGCGGCAATCCTCTTCTTGGACCGATGTCCGATGGATTGGACAGGTACATCTCCGGATCGAAGCGAACGACCTGCCTGATACTGTCGAACGGATTCGACAAACGCTGATCGTCGACACGATCATCGCTACCAGGGCGGGTCAACGAGCCGATACGCTCCTCGTCGAGGGAATCCCGAGTGTTCGTGCAGATACGGTGCATGATGGACTTCTGCGGAAGATCAGCGCGACGATTCGCAGGACGGATACCCTCATCACGATCGATCCCGGTCTGGAGCAGAAGATGGCCGAAGCGCGTCGAATTCAGCAGCTCCAGATCGAAGAGAGTAAACGTCCAATCACAACAATTACATTGGGCGAAAAGACGCTCACACTCAAGCCCAAGCGGCAGATCAGCATTTCCATTGGTGGTGTCGAAGCCTCAACACGCGATGTCGACCTTCCCGACACCAAGGGTGATATCACCTACTACATCACGGAGGAAGGTGACACGGTTGACTATCGCAATCGTTCCGTTGCCAAAGATCTCGCGATCAGGCTTACCGCTGAACGGCAAGCACTCACGTTCATGGTCATGCCATCAATCTTCTTCGACTCGGGATCAGCCATTCTACCGCAGCGATACCGTCAGATATCCAGCCGCATTGGATACGAGGTCGAACGGGATTTGAACTCGCAGCACGATGTGAATTTGAATATCCTGAACATCTTGGGAATGCGCATGGACTCCATTTCTGAGAATCTCATCATTCGTGGCTTTGCCGATGAAACCTCAGAAGGGGCCGATTGCGAACTCGCACGTTCACGAGCACTTGCCGTGATCAACTATCTAACCGCAGTATGGGGTGTCAGCCCTGAACGACTCCGCCTCGAGATTGCAACAACGAGCTGCGCGCCGGATCCAGCCAGCTTTGGAGGCACGGCACGGGGACGTCAAGAGAATCGACGAGTAGAAATCTTATCGGAAGACAATGAATTTTTCCAGCCTATTCAAAAGGTCAACGTTGTTACGAAACCAGAGGGCGACCTCTCTCGAGCAACCATTGACGTTTCGGACTTAGAAGATCCGGTATCTGACTGGGAGATCGCCTATCGACAGGGAGACCGCATCATTGAACAGCGTCGTGGCTTGGGTGCTTTCCGTGGCACGTCGCTCTCTCTGTCAGACAACGTCCTCGATTCGTTGACAAAGGACCCGATCATCATCACAATTCGTCTCCGCACCGTCAGTGGTGGTGATACAGAAACTGACATCGAGATTCCTGTTGTTGACTTTGAGAAGAGCAAGAAGTTTGAAAGTCTTTCACTGGCGATGTTCGCCGTACGAAGTACGGATCTCGGCAAACGAGATCTTGAGCTCCTGAAAACATTTGCTGACCGTCTAGATTCGGGCGACCGTGTTGCCGTGCTCGGATACAGCGATGACCTGGGGAATCCTACACAGAACCTGCGACTGTCCGAACTCCGTGCACGGGCTGTTGCCGACCGTCTCCGCTCTCTGCGCCCAGACTGCGAAGTGGTTCGCGTCGAAGGGCTGGCAAGTGGTCGATACCCAATCGGCGTCACGTCATACGAACTGCCGGAACAGCGATTTATGAGTCGTACAGTGCAGCTTGTACTCGAGCGTCGGTAATCCAAGCACTGTGTGGCTCATGACGAGATCAGCTTTCGCGTGACCGTCCTTTACTTGCAACGCTGTCGATGATTCCGATAAACTCACGGTACACCACCGGCTTCGACATGTAGTGATCAGCTCCTGCTGCGAGGCAGAGCTCCCGGTCACCTGGCATCGAGAGAGCTGTCAATGCAAGCACACCGAGCGGAATTCCCCGCTCGCGTTCGAGGTCACGCACACGACGCATTACCTCAAGCCCATCCATCACGGGCATGTGGATATCGACCACCATAACGTCCGGCCAGATCTCTTCGAGACCACGAAGGCATTCTTCACCATTTGCGAACGTCAGCACCCGATAGCCTGCCCGCGCAGCAAAGCCCTTGAGGAGCTCACACTGCATCGCGTTGTCATCTACCACAAAAAGGATGCGCTGCTCCATCGCAGGTTCGTTCATCGCAGATCGATGATTCATATCCAGGGCCTGTGGTGGACGTGCCGCGATATGATGTTGGACAGCATGCGTCGGCTCAACCCATGGCAGTGTGATTGTGAAGGTGCTTCCGCCTCCCGGTGTTGACGTCGCACCGATAATTCCACCATGGAGATCGATAATGCGCTGGGCGATTGAGAGACCAAGCCCTGAGCCCGAGTGTCGGCGCGACAATGATGCGTCAACCTGCACGAACGGCTCAAAGATCGATGCCAGCTTGTCAGCGGGAATTCCAATACCTTCATCGCGAACCGCAATGCCAATCTCCCGTTTCACACCATCAGCATGGAGCTCCATGTAAATGTTTCCGCCGTCATGCGAAAACTTGGCTGCGTTTTGCAGAAGATTCATCAGCACCTGGCGCAATCGCCGATCGTCGGCGACAATATGCACGTCGTGGTCAGGCACGTGCACGTGAAGCTGCAAAGACTTCGTTCGCATTTCCGATGTCTTGATCGATGCTACCGAGCGCACCAGAGCACATAACTCAAACTCCGCTGGCTCGATCGAGAACTGTCCGAAACGTACTCTTGACAGATCAAGGAGATCGTTGATCAGTGAAAGTAGATGTTCACTTGTTTCGTTGACATCCGTCATTGCACGTTGCTGATCTGCATTGAGGTCCCCGTAGATCCCTTCGAGAAGTGCTTCAGTTGCGCCCATTATCGTGGCAAGGGGCGACCGCAGATCATGACTCATGTTCGCAAGGAAGGTGTCCTTGAGACGACTTGCATGCGTTAGCGCCGCATTTGCTCGCTCATTACCTGCACCAGCATCGTCCGTTCGCTCAACCGGCGTAATTGTACCGATAACGGCAAGCCCCTTTTCGCGCAGCTCAAGGATCATGTCGCGATGCTTGCTCCCCTTCCATGCCACCTGCACCATTGCGCGCCACGATCCACTCTGGGCAACGGCAGGGAACCCAACGTCTGCTATGAGATTCTTCACTTCCAGGGGGAAGAAGCTGTCAAGCCGCTCACCCATGACTTCGCCAAGGGGGCGTCCAAGAAGCCGAGTAAATGCCGGATTCGCGTACTCAATCGTGCCCTCACTCAGCGTAACGACTCCGATCGGCAGGGATTGTAGTATCGTCCTGGAGTTCATGGGTGGCGTTGGGATTGGCACGAGCGTAGTGTTCGGTCGACGAAGTTACGCTGTTCCAAGACCCAATTTCGCACTTTATGACATATCTGTGACGTTATGATCAACCCTCGTGACATTTTTCTCACATCTTTTGTATCCTTTACCGTATTTTTCACCGCCCAGCACCTCGTTGTTCGTTGTGTACCTCGTGGTTCTCCATTCCCACCAAGTACAAAGCGATCCACCTCACTGTGGTATTCTCGGGGATTGTGTATGCCGTTTAGTAGTTCTCCTATCGTGTTGGTTGATGACGACGAGCGATTTCGTCGTTCATTCGTTGATTACTTCCGTCGGCATGGACTCACTGTGCTTGAGGCGGGAACCGTTGAAGAGGCGGAATCGATTATCGCCGAGCGCGTTGTGGCGATGGCGATTGTCGACTGGAAGCTGCCTGGTACGGACGGCATCACCCTCTGCACACGACTACGCCTGAACTACCCGCAGCTACCGCTGATTCTCCTCACGGCTCGTGCCGATCTCGATTCACAGCTCGAAGGATTCACCTACGGCATCGATGACTACTGGCCGAAGCCCTATCCATTGAGTCTCGCAGCGGCAAAGGCACGTTCAATCCTGCGTCGTGCACTCGTGCATTCAACAAGCGAAGATCCCTTCATGTTGGGCAATGTCACCATCGACCTGCGCCGACGTGTCATCATTCGGAACAACAATGTCTACGCCATGAAGGACAAGGAATACGGCATTCTTCGGGTGCTGGCAATGGAGGATGGTGCTCCTGTGCGGCGCGAAACACTCCTGTCTCGCGTTTGGGGGTATGATGCACTCCCGGTGACCAGAACGGTTGACAACTACATCGTCTCGCTTCGTCGGAAAATCGAGGAAGATGTGCGTAGTCCACGTTACCTGCTGACCGTTGGCGGAGTCGGCTACCGACTCAACAAAGACTCCTGAGGAAGGCATAAAGGACCGTGGCCGGCCTTTCCTCTTTCCTTTCCCTTATGTGAATCCCCATACGTGGAAAGGCCGAACCACGGAACATATGTCAGTCTTGTCACGAATTGATGTGCAATGTCACAGGAAGAATCTGCACCGTGACATCGAATGCACTGCTGTGACACAAAGCTAGTGAAATCGCTACTGACGAGATTTCTCTTTTGTGTACACCTGTTGCATCACAATATCCAGTGAGTCGCCTGTACGACGAAGGAGTATGTAATGAAAGGGGCTCACCATGCGCCGACTCCTCGGTGAGCCGGAATGCTGGTGCCGCGCTTCATCATCGGCCATAAGCTTATGCCGTGGAGCGCCCCCTCCGCCAGCAACAATCAGGTCACGATCCTGAATCCGAAATCGCTCATAGGCATGACTATGACCACTGAGCCATAACCGGCTCTTTGGGTGCCGCAAAAACTGTGGAAGGTAGTCTGCCTTTACGCCTTCATGGTCGCTGACGTTCATTGAATTGGTATAGGGCGGATGATGTCCACAGACCACAATGCATCGCGTCGCATCATAATGCGCAAGCGCTTGGAGTGTTGAATCATACCAGCGAAGCTGCTCGCGACGCATTGCTGCCGAGATTCGTTCGAAGTTGGTGTTGATCATCACAAACGTTACGGAGTCGATGGTCACGGCATACCATGTCGTGCGAAGGCCAGGGAAGCGACGTTGCATATGCGACGCTACAGCTCGACTGCTTCGCAGATACTCATGATTTCCGTAGATGGGAAACACCGGTATATGAGCGTCTGCAACCGGCTTCATGAGCACATCATAGAACGCCCAATCATCATTGTCAGCGCCATCAAATACCATATCGCCAAGCACGACCAGTGCATCAGGTTTCTGCGCAAGCATTGACGTCACGACCTGAGCATGAGCCCCCTTTCGCTCCCGCCATATCTCATATCGACTCGTTCGCTGCTGATCACCGATCACGGCGATGCGCAGCCCCGTCCCAGCTGGCGGAGCCGTCTGAAACTGCACCGGCACCGGGCGATGACTCGCACATGATGCAAGCAAGAGAACGAGCAGGGCGATATACACGATCACTTCAACTTCACTGTTACAGTGGTTGAAGATACACCGATGAACAGCCCGATGCCTTCACCGTCAATGTTGAAGAAGGGGTTAGTGCCAGAGAAGCCGAAGAGACCATCGCTCCCACCGTACGGAGAGCGCAAATAGCGATCATAGAGGGGATCTGCAGAGAAGACCGTAATCGTGACTGAATCGGGAAGCGCAAACGACTCGATACCGTAGCCAATCATACGTAGTCGTGTGCGCGGTGACGATCCAGTACCATGCACAACGTCCTTGAAACCATAGTTCGACAGGGGCCGCCGATTCGAAGACCATTGCACCTGCTGGTCTGTCGACCAGATGACTGATCCCGTATCGACTTCTACATCAATGAACACAAAGGTCGTCGGGAAGCCAAAGTCCGATGTACTATCAACCACAGTCGTACCAACGACGACAGGTCGACGTGGTATTCGCGTGGTCGATGTCGCAGTCTTGCCAAGCCCCGTTACTACAAGACGTGCTACCCCATCGTGCCAAGTCGATGATTCTGTTGGCAAAGCAAACGTGATGCTATCATCATTCCGAACCAATGGATAGGAAACGCCGTTCCACTCGATGGCTGCCGCAGCATCCGACACTGTCATCTTCGCAATATCAATCTTCGCAAGGGGCGGTAGTGTTCGCAGAATCCGCAGTTCGGCACTGGAGTGTTCAAGACCGATGAATCCATCAATCACGAGTCGCTCCGTATGCGGTAGCTCAACATCAATCGGCACTTCGCACGCAACGAGTAGTGCGATTGCAGCAAGAATGGTTAGTGATCGCAGCATCATCGACACCCTCAAAATGAGAACCGCAACCCGAGGGTTGGAATGATCGGAAACAGTGTTATCTGCTTGAACTTCTTTACTACCTCACCGGACACCTGATCATACTCCTGCGTCGTGTACAGCGCGAACGGGTTGCGTCGGTTGTAGACATTGTAAATATTGATGCTAAACTCCCACGGCATGTCAAACATGTCGAACTCATGAATGAGGTTGACATCCATTTTGTGGAACGCCGCAATTCGGAATGCATTCCTGTCTGTAAAGTAATCCTGCGTCGCTCCCCACTCCATCTCCCCAGTGAGGTACTGCGCCGACGGGACAGTATACGCCGCTCCAGTAGCGTATTGCCACGTAGCGCCGAGACGCCATGAACGACCAATTCGATATTGAAGCGCGATCGAAATGTCATGACGTCGATCATACCGCGGTGTAAAAGTCTTCCCGCCATTCAACTCTGGAAACGTCCGCTCCGTCCACGCAAGGGTATAGCCGATCCATCCTGTGAGATCTCCAACTTGCCGCTGGAGGAAGAGCTCGAGACCATAGGCTCGACCACTGCCCGAGGTAAACTGCGATTCCAATGGAACACCAAGTGTAAACTCCGCGTCGTCACGGTATTCGTAAAGGTTTTCCATCGTTTTGTAATACGTCTCAGCCGTGAATCGCCACGCATTGTCGGCAAGAGTCGTCTGATAGCCAAGCACTCCTTGCACGGAGCGACTCGGCTGAATCTTGCTCGTCGAAGGAAACCAGACATCGGTCGGAAGTGAAACATCATTTCGAACAATCAAGTGCAGGAACTGATGGGCAATCGCAAATGACCCGGTGATGCTTGACGAAGGAGTAAGGTCATACGACATCGAGGCGCGAGGTTCGAACCGTACCCAGCCCCCTTGCTGAAACCAGTAAAGACGCCCACCAAGATTTGCCCGCAGCGCATCGCTGATCGTCCACTCATCCTGAACAAACAGGGCAGCATCGACACTGACGATATCACCTGCACGGATGAATGATGTATCAATCTCAATCAGGGAGCCCCCTACCGAACTTAAAAAGTTGTGTCGGGTAACATCGACGCCGGCTTTGACAAGGTGGTTCGCATCGGCTGTCCACTGCAGCTCCGAACGTATGGTAAGGTCACGGATGCGGCTGCGAACACCAAACGATGCCTCACGTCCAGTGGAACGATCATTGGAGCTCAGCTCTGTGCCAAACGTGTAGTCAGTGTAGATGAGCGACGACGACAGAAACATCGATGGATTGATGATATGGGCCCAGCGAAGATTGGCCGTTGCATTTCCCCAGCCGATATCGAACGCCCCTGTGGTATCCGTTCCAGACGTCAGTACGTCTCGACCAAAATAACCGCTCAGAAAGAGTCGGTCATTCTGACCCAGCCGTTTATTGAGCTTCATGTTGAGGTCGTAGAAGTAATACTGCGGCACGGTTCCGTCGTCGCCAAATGCCATCGCTGCCAGACCTACCAGCAGGTCGAGGTAGAATCTGCGTCCGGATATCATGAACGTCGTCGTCGAATCGATTGGACCATCCACCTGGAGTCCAGAGGCGATCATACTTACGCTGCCGGACCCTTTGATACGCTCGGCATTCCCTTCTTTCATGGTGATGTCAATCACACTTGAAAGACGTCCACCGTACTCAGCAGGGAAAGCCCCCTTCATAAGCTTCACATCACGCAAGGCATCTGCGTGAAATGAGCTGAGGAAGCCACCGAGATGCGACGGGTTGTAGACGGTCACACCGTCGAGAAGGACAAGGTTCTGATCCGGTGAACCACCACGAATGTAGAGTCCTGCCGATAACTCCGAGGCAGACTTCACCCCGGGCAACAGTTGCAGAACACGGAAGACATCGACCTCGCCGCCGATGGCAGGCATTTCTTTGATGAAGGAAGGGGCAATGGTGATCACACTTTGTCGTTCAAGGGCTGTTGAACTGCGTTCGGCAGTTACCAGAACTTCCTTTGCCTTCAGGTCCTTGACCGTCATTTCGACGTCAATGGTTGTGTCCGCAGCAGAGGCACCAACTACAATGGCCGATACAACGGGCGCGTATCCCACCGAGGTCACGACAACGGCATAGGTACCCGGTTGGACATCTCCGATTGAGAAAAATCCATACCGATTCGTGTAAGCACCGCGCACAGGCTTGCGTCCTGCAACGAGACTGTCGCGATGCAACGCAACCGTCGCACCAACGATGACCTCTCGACTACCCTTCTCTACCACCGTTCCAGAGATGGTTGTGGCGTGAAGCGGCTGTGCCGCTAGCAGTGCGGTGACAAACATGATGAGAGATTTCATCGAGCAAATTACGGGGCGCCGCACACAGTGCCGTAACTTCGAAGATGCGTTTGATCCTCATCTGCATTACAATTTTCTGCGTTTCAGCCTCGGCGCAAGTATTGACGCGGTATGTCGACCCAATGACCGGTACAGGCGGCACGGGCCACACCTATCCTGGGGCGACGCTGCCGCACGGCATGATGCAGCTCAGTCCAGATACCCGTCGTGATGGAAGCTGGGAAGGATGTAGCGGGTATTACCACAGCGACACGCTGATCTATGGTTTTTCGCATACGCACCTCAGCGGCACGGGATGCTCGGATTACGGCGACATTCTCGTGCAGCCGTTTACCGGACAGGTACGTTTTGCACCACAGCAGTATGCCTCCGGATTCCGTCATCGCGATGAGATCGCCCAGCCCGGGTACTATGCTGTGACGCTGACCGATGATGACATACGCGCGGAAATGACGACATCGCTGCGCGCAGGAATGCATCGATACCGATACCCGAAGCGTTCAGCCAAGAGTCGCAAGCTGCTCATCGACCTGCGTCATCGCGACAATACGCTCGATGCCGAGCTCCGAATCGTAAGCCGCACTCGTATTGAGGGATTCCGTCGAAGCGAAGCATGGGCTCGCGACCAGCACATCTACTTCGTTATGGAATTCTCCCACCCGATCATCACCTCCATCGGCAACGGTGAGAAGCAGCCCCTTCTCATCGGAAGTGTCCTGCGCGGTTCCGACGTGGCGGCGGCATTCCACTTCACCAAGGGTACGGATGACCTGCTTGTGCGCGTTGGCATCTCCAGCGTCGACGTGCAGGGGGCGAGTGCAAATCTGCGCGCAGAAATCCCCCACTGGACGTTTGACGAGCTCCGCACGCAAGCAACGCGCACATGGGAGGCCGAGCTTCGTCGTATCAACGTCCGCGGTGGAAGTGAATCCCAGCGATCGACCTTCTACACTGCCATGTACCACACGATGGTCGTTCCGAACATCATGTCAGATGTTGACGGCCGCTACCGTGGCCGTGACAATCGCATCCACCGAGCACTCGGTCATGACCAGTACACCGTGTTTAGTCTATGGGACACATTTCGTGCTGCACACCCCCTTTATACGCTCATCGACAGCACGCGAACGCTGGACTACATCAAGACGTTTCTGAATCAGTATCAGCAGGGCGGACGTCTGCCTGTATGGGAGCTCAGTGCGAACGAAACAGACTGTATGATCGGCTACCACAGTATTCCGGTAATCACAGACGCACTCGTCAAGGGTATCAATGCCTTTGATACATCACTGGCATTCGAAGCAATGAAGGCGAGCGCCACATGGAATCATCTCGGCATTCCAGCCTATATGGCAAGGGGCTATATCGGCGTCGAAGATGAACATGAATCTGTCTCGAAGACGCTTGAATACGCCTATGATGACTGGTGTATCGGCGAAGTGGCTCGCATTCTTGGTCGTACTGATGACATGAACACGTTCTATCGCCGTGCTGCATCATACCGCAACATCTATGATCCTGCGTCGGGATTCATGCGTCCACGCCGCAATGGCGACTGGCTGCCCCGTTTTGATCCTCGCGAGGTAAACAACCACTACACCGAAGCAAACAGCTGGCAATACTCCTTCTTTGTTCCGCAGGACATCCCTGGACTTGTCAACCTCATGGGAGGTCCTGCTGCCGCTGAACGTAAACTTGATGACTTGTTTAGCACGACTTCCGCTACAACGGGTAGAACCCAGGCCGATATCACCGGTCTGATTGGACAGTATGCCCACGGCAATGAGCCAAGTCATCACATGGCCTACCTCTACAACTACATCGGTACGCCGTGGAAGACGCAGCAGCTTGTGCGCCAAATCATGGACAGTCTCTACAGCCTCGGACCCGATGGACTCCCCGGCAACGAAGACTGCGGTCAGATGTCAGCCTGGTATGTATGGAGTGCTCTCGGCTTCTATCCGGTCACACCAGGAAGCCCCTTCTATGCCGTCGGAACGCCACTCTTTGATACGGCCGACATCAGCGTCGGTGCGCATCGCGTGCGCGTTGTGGCCGATCGTGAATCGCCCACTGCATGCTATGTGCGCGCGTTGACAATCGATGGTGTGCCGATGACGTCGAATCTGCTCACACACAATGCGCTTACGTCGGCCCGTGAAATCCGCTTTACACTGTCGGATCAGCCAAACCTTATGCGTGGTACTGATATCGAACTGCGTGGTGCACTGCCCGACAATGGTTTTGTGATTGCCCCGATCATTACGGCAGCAGACAAGCTGTTTACCGATAGTACCACGATCACGATCGTGGGTGATTCGATTCGGTATGGTGTTGGACCTGACTCGTTGCACCTTCCGTATCAGTACACGGGGCCATTCACGATTCATACATCGACGCAGATACATGCACGCTGCTACCGTGGACAGGATTCGAGTGGTGTAACAACAGCATCGATGTATCGGATCCCAGCACGCTGGTCGGTAATCCTTCACAGCACTCCCAATCCGCAGTACCTTGCTGAAGGTCCTGTCTCCATGATCGACGGAATTCGTGGATCTGTTATCTGGAGAAGGGGCGACTGGCACGGCATCCAGGGTCAGGACATGGACGTCGAGATCATCATGGACACTGCGTCGACGATCCGTCAGGTTGCGGCCGGCTTTTTGCAGGATGTGCGTCCGTGGATCGTGTATCCATCATCGATCAGCGTTCAGGCATCAGCCGATGGCACAACATGGACCGATGTCGGCACCGCAACGCACAGCGTCCCCGTATCTGACATGACCCCACAGACGATGAACCTCACGGTCGACTTCGCACCAGTGCTGGCACGTCACATCCGCGTGCGCGCACGTACCTTCGGCCCCCTGCCTGCGTGGCATCCAGGGGCCGGAAGTCCAGCCTTCATCTTCTGCGATGAGATTGCGGTTACTACTGTTACTCCTTGACAACGGAGTACGAACGCGTACCGGCACGAATCATATAGACTCCAGCAGGTAGCGATCCCATTTCAATGGTAACGGCATCAACGGTATAGTGTGTTGTTGCGTGAATCTCTTCACCTAGTGCCGAGATAACCACCACATGGCTTCGGGGGTCGACACGACAGGTGATCGCCCCAGACGTTGGATTCGGCCATGCAAGATTGTCAGCCGCAAGGACATCTTCATGAACAGTCGTCGTCGGGCCTGGCTTCGGGTGAGCGTAAACATTACCCTGTCCACCTACAAGAAGATGATAGGCAACATAGATCTCTTCATCGCCGATCGTCATCATACGAGGAAAGAGGTGCATCGGTGGATACGAGGCAAGACCGACCGAATCAAATCGGTCTCCATTCAGACGAAAGACGCCGGTGCCACTCGTGAGTCCTTCTGCGACGATGTACAAATCCTTACCATCCGTCTGCATGTCACGCGCACTCGTATAGTATCCTGGCTTATCAATGGTGAGCTTCATAGGCTCCCACGATGAACCTCTCCATGCCGACACCTCGGTGTAGGTGGCTCCGTAGAGCTGACCTGCTACGAAGAGTACGGCGCCAAATCCGAAGTTATTGCTACCCTTCGGTAGTTTCTGCCATGTACTGCCATTGTCGAGCGACAAATAGGCTCCAACATTTGTAGTAAGCGCCCAGGTGTCACCATGAATATCAAATGATGTGTTCACACCCATCGAATCTGGAATGATGTACTTGGTCCAGTTTACCCCGTTATCTGCGCTGAGAAGGATGTCCTTGGTTGTGGACACAACGACGAGACGTCCATTTCGTGACAGCACACTTCGCACATAGGGACTATTATCACTGAGGGGTAGCACGCCGACTGCTGTGAAGGAAACACCATCATCGGTCGAAACATAGAGCGTTGTCTTTTCAAGGGGCTTCGGTTTCGCCACAACGTACATCTTCCCATCATGGAAACCGAGGGCCCAGAGATCATCGTAGGCACTGATGTCCGTGAAGGTTCTACCACCATCGGTGGACCTCTTCAAGATGTCCTGTCCCGTGGTCCACATCATCAGTGTACTTCCCTTCACATGATGAAGTCGGGTATTTGACCCCACGGGAAGTTGATGTCGCTTCTCCCATTGACCCTGCGCAGCTGTGCCACAAAGAAGCCCGAAGACTAACAACGAAAAGAAGTTGATCAATCGCATGATAATGACCTGTATGATGTGAGACCTCATCGAATCTACTTATTTCCTCACATTTGTCATCATGCCTGCTTTTCGAGCTGATGTGAGGTTTGGTGTTCGTCCGCCCCCGGGCTGAAGCCCGGGGTTATGGTGCATCGATCAGCCGCTACTCATCACGAGCCCCCCCGTACTTCGTCATTCGTACTTCGTCATTCGTACTTCGTCATTCGTACTTCGTCATTCGTACTTCGTCATTCGTACTTCGTCATTCGTACTTCGTCATTCGTACTTCGTCATTCGTACT
>JBDKEN010000005.1:0-51427 GCA_039795225.1 Bacteroidota bacterium
TACTTCGTCATTCGTACTTCGTCATTCGTACTTCGTCATTCGTACTTCGTCATTCGTACTTCGTCATTCGTACTTCGTCATTCGTACTTCGTCATTCGTAGTTCGTCATTCGTAGTTCGTCATTCGTAGTTCGTCATTCGTAGTTCGTCATTCGTACTTCGTCATTCGTACTCCTCGCCCCTTCCACAATGGGGGCAGACGGAGGAATGAACGGGAGAGTGATCGGCCTCGGTTTGACTGCTAAACCCTGAGGCAAGGATACCGGCGGGCAGTGCTACGAGTCCAACACCGAGCACGGCGCTGACGGCGGCAAGGAGTTTACCAAGGGGCGTGATTGGATAGATGTCTCCATAGCCGACGGTGGTTAGGGATGCAACGGCCCACCACATCGTTGCGGGGATGCTTGAGAAGGCATGTGGTTGGGCTTCATGTTCGAGTTCGTACATCAAGGCTGAGGTGACTAACAAGAGGAAAAAGACGATCCCGACGGTTACCCCCAGCTGATGGCGTTTGACAATCAGCACCTTCTTGATGGCATCTAGGGCATGAACGTATCGGGCGATCTTCAGCACGCGGAAGAGTCGGACGGTGCGGAAGAGTCGCATACTCCGCAAGTCAATGCCCAGGCTGACGAGGAAGAGGGGCGATATCGCCAGCAGATCGATGAGCATGAATGGCGTCAGTGCATAGCGCACACGTCCAAGTACCGGATGCGCATACGTCGGTATCTCCACACACGTCCAGAGTCGAAGAATATACTCTGCGACAAAGACGAGCATGATGGCACCATTGAGACGCTCGAAGAGCACGCCATGGTCGACGCGGATCCACTCCACCGACTCCATGACCAGCATGGCCACAGATAGGATGATACAATACAACAGCACGCGGCTTACTCGCCTACCAAGAGCCCCCTCCGAGTTGAGTGCCGCAAATACCCGTGCGCGAAATGTCCCCATTGCAGTGCTCCTAAGATCAGTGCAATGTAGGAAGAGAAGGAGATACGAATTACCAATTACCAATTACCAATTACCAAGGACCAAGGACATGAAGGAACGTCGTTCCTGCGAAAGCGTGGGGGGCGGGATATCCCTACGACCAGTCCCGACGCAACACATCGTGCAGTGACATTGCATCAACGGTTGAAGACAGAGCGAACGGCCTACCTGCTGGCATGATGATAGTGGCTCGATCAGCATTGATCGTATCCATACTCTCGAGAAGGGATGGTGTAATCTTCGGTGAAAGTGTTCGCTTGATTTCAACTGCGTGAGTGCGCCCATCGGGGAACGACAGCACAAGGTCTACTTCGGCACCTGCATGCGTTCTGTAGTGACTTGCCACAACACCCTTTGGAAGCGCACCGAGGATCTGCTCCGTACAATACCCTTCCCAGGAGTGACCACAGACTGGATGCCCCATAACCTGATCAATGCTGCCAAGCCCAAGAAGCGCATGGACGAGCCCTGAATCTCGCCATTGGAACTTTGCAGCTTTTACCAGGCGCTTGCCAACATTTGTGCTCCATGCGGGAATCTTTCGGATAAGGTAGAGACCCTCCAAGAGTTCGATGTAGGTACGCACAGTTTTACCATCGAGTCCGAGAGCGTTTCCCAACTTTGTGAAGTTCACGGTGCCCGACTGTTGGTGTGCCAGCATTGTGCAAAACCGACGGAGCTGTTGTGGCGTTGCCATCACACCCAGCTGCGGTATGTAGCGCTCTACATATGCTGTCAAAAAGTCGTCACACCATTGCATGGCGATTTCATCAGTATCAGACAAATAGCTCTCTGGGAACCCACCGCGAAACCAGTGCTTGTTGATGCCGTCCTCAGGTACTTCGCCAAGCTCTCGCAACTGAAATGGTGAAAGCTCGAAGTAGCTGATGCGTCCAGCTAGTGTTTCAGACCCCTGACGAAGCAGCTCGGGCGTGGCTGAGCCGAGAATCAAAAAATGACCGGATCGCTCACCGTGCTCCCTGCGTTCATCGACCAGCGAGCGCAACAACGGAAACAGATTGGGCAGACGTTGTATCTCGTCGAGCACAACAAGCGACCCCCGATGAGCAGTTAAAAACAACTCGGGATCTTCGAGCTTTGCAAGATCTGATGAGCGCTCTAAATCTATGTAGACAAGGGGCTTATCAAGCTTTACAGCCTTGGCAAGCGTCGTCTTTCCCACCTGTCGTGGCCCCAGGAGCGCGACCACGGGTACGGATGCTATCCGCTTCGTAAGTTCCTGCTGTATATGACGTTGTATCATCTGCCTTGAAATTACGGAATCCATTCCGGTTTTTCAAGGTCTGCTAGTTGGCCCGCAAAAAGGACATGAGGGACAGTCATCCTCGACAAAGCTTCTTGTCAGCGTAGCGGGATTTGCATTGCAAACGTACATGGTTAGGTCTACGAAGTCCTATCATACGGGTAAGTTTGATGACGTACACGTTCTACTCCGAAACAGACACATTCCAACCCAAGTAGTACATCTGTTCGATATTGACAAGCGGCCGAGAATCATAGGGACTGCTGACGTTAGGGCTACCAATCAACAACACTGTTTGTTGCGTTGCGAAGTCATCAAAAGCTGGTTTGCTAGACAGCCATTCTTCCTCACCAGCCAACAGCACTGTTTTCCCCTTTAAATGACCTAAATACGTTTTGTTTGCAAACAGCCTTTGACCAACGTCCGCACCACGCCAATTGTTTCCAACACGTGCCTGGGCTATCCAGAACAGGCTGTACTTAGGCGTAGGTAGTGAGAGATTGACCGCTATACCGGCCTGCTTATTATATGAGAAGGCTGGTACGCTTTCAATGGCCTTTGACAATGCAGCACCATTAATCGTAGACCATCTCCCATCGTAGCCACGACTTACCCGATAGTCGGCAACAGCAGCGTCAATATCGCTTACCTTCGATCCGAGATAATTTGTTGGTGGCCAGTGTTTGGCCGAGTTGGGCGCATACGTAAACAAAGAGGGGTATTTGATTGTCGTATTGTTGCGCAGTTGAACACAACGTTGCGCCTGAATGAGGTTTGCTTTATCGTTAGCAAGCGCCGTAGCGATACTGTCACGTATCAATGCGACGGTTTCCAGATAGCTCATTAGGCAATCTTCAACTGCCGTATATGCCGATTGCTGATCGATTTGATATACGTTGTAGAGTTCTCCGGGGAGAGAAACGAGTCGATCGAGAAGTTCCCCGTCCTCATACAGTGCTTGATAGGCCTCAACAGAATCATCGAAGTCATCAATCTCGTCTTGTGTGGCTACATAGGTAACACCTCGCTGATAGGATTCGTAAGGACCGAGCATCATAGACTCGACAACGTCGTCTTCATCCTCTTCAAGCAGCATGGAATTCTTTTGTACTGCCATTGCAAATAGATTCAGCACATGGTTATCAGAACAGTCCCCTCGCATCTCAACGTACCGATGAGTCCCCAAAGGCTTGTTACCCTGTCTGGAATAGTGCGCAAGAGCTGAATCCATGCTTCGCTCCAGGATGGCCAAATTCCGATAAGTTTTATGGGCCTTGATATTGTCAAACTTTTCAAGACGGCTGCGGAGCTTCTTGACACTCGAAAAAAAGGTTGAATCTCGGGTCAGTTCCGCTTCCCGGTTCCGAATTTCATCATATGTTTCGGGACGTCCAAAGAACATGTTTCGCTTGTCTTTCAGGGCAGCCTTGGTCATCAGTTGTCCTTGCGCTCGCAAGACGATGTGCGCTTTTGTGTTCTTCAACGCGTTGCACGTAGGTACCAACTGATAGGTCGTCGATGAGTCGTTCGACCCTCGATCGGTCTTACTCATAACCACTATCGGTTTCGGCTTAACTCCAAGTCCAGCCTCTGCCACCGGAAAGCGTGCATTTAACGAGTCCCTGGCTTGAAGTATCTCGGTTAGTACCGAGGAGTACAAATTGACATTGTTCGTCCGCGTAGCTATCACATTTGTTATTGAGTCAATCTTGGAAGAACCGTCAGACTCCAAGGCTAGTGCATAGGAGTTATTCGTGATTCGTCGAAGGTTGTTCAGCCAGAACAACCTAACCCCAAGACGATCGAGAGAAAGCAATTCGTGCTCCTCCTGTGGCTGTCCCCAGCGCTTGGATTGGCAGTGTGATCCACAAACTGTGTCCGAATATCTGTGGCCATTAGGGAACTCGGAGTATACCGTATGAAAGAAGTACTTCTGATACCTAGGCCCTTTAATGACCCTTTCAGAACTATCATCCCATTTCAAACATCCATACAACAAATCTTTTCTAGAGGTCAATATCATATCGATCATGGTTTTGGAGTCTGCCGAAACGTCACTAACCTTCACGGGTATTCCAACGCTATGATCAAAATTTCCTCCATAGCTAAACAACAATTGCTCGAATGTATTCGTGGACTCATCAAGAGCGGAGTCTATATTGTCGTTCAATAACTGTAGCTCGTTAAGCAGCCCCTTGAATTCGGGCGCTGGCAATAACCGTGTACGATAGTGCCTAGAGACATCGCGTCCACTTCCTCCATCCACATCGCGCTTAATCATGTTCGTAATCGGAACGAGCATGCCCCCATCAGCGTCAGGCCGCCATCGTTCTCCGTTGTCCTGGTAGTTGAGCGGACAGCTACTGCAGTCTAACCTTCTCACCATGTACCCATTAGAAGTGAGGTAGTGCTTGCAACTATGGGTGAAACGCATAGTTATAAAAGTGTCACTTGCGTCTGGGACCACATACCTGGGAACAACTACTTCACGAATGGCGAGGTTGAGCAGAACAATCGTATCACTATTCATCTGCAACAAAAACACAGCTGGATATTCAACAAGTCCTGTCTGGAGACCTATTTGATAATCTTCATTCTTGTCTCGTATCAGGTCCCACCGCTCAGCGCGCACAGCAATCCTACCTTGAACTTCCCTTGCATGAAACCGCAAATACGATTTCAACGCATCGAGATCAGACTGTAATATTCTGGCAACAACATTCTCAACTAGACCGGGATATTCAACTCTTTGCCAGAATCCAACAACTCTCGTTGTTGGCGAGCTCTTAACATCCTGAGCACTTGCTCTGTCCTGGAATGCGATCGCAAAAACGGTGAGCGATAGTCCGATGATTAGCGTACTAGAGATTCGTAGAGCAGACATTATACCCTCGATTAAAAAACGTTACAAACCTAGTTTGAACGCTTGTCAAAAAATGAAAATGATACTGGGCCCCATAGGCATTCATATGACGATTTCGGCCGCTGACGAAGTTAGGAAAGACGGAGCATGATGGATCCTAGAGGGAATGACTACGATCAACGGATTCCTTCGGTTGTAGCATTTTGGCTCTACAGTCGTAACAATTCTATCAGTTTACAACCATCCTTACTGTAACATTCATCACTAACTGCGAATATTTTCAAGTGGACAAAAATGCATTCCTCGTGTCTGGCATGTGACACCATGACATGCACGTGTGGCAGCCAATCACGAACACAACTGAGTCCCCCGTTTCCTCATGAGCAGTGAGCTTAGTCGGGTGGGTTGGTCTCGGCCAGCCATTGAGATTCTTAATTTGTATCAACGCGAATCGATGCAAGTTATGCCCCATTCCTGTCACATGCCGATACACAAAACCCTTCTACACCATTGATGATGTAGAAGGGCTTCTTGTCAGCGTAGCGGGATTTGAACCCACGACCTCCACTACCCCAAAGTGGCGCGCTACCGGGCTGCGCTATACGCTGATTCCCCGGAAAGGGGCCGCAAGTTAGTAATGTTCGTGCGATTTATGGGACGACGCAGCCAGCGACGTGGCCCGTTGCCGTGGTGATGACGGCCGTGAGCGGACCAACACTCATATGCGTCGTTGGACGTGGTAGTCGCGTGCTTCCCGCAGGAAGATCGAGCGCCGTTTGGTCGTGACGTCGACCCTCGAGATCGTACCAAGCGAGCACAGCGTGCGTCGATGTCGACGATGTAATCTCGAGCGTTGACTGTCCATCACGCACCATGCCGTGCATAACAACGGACTGCACATTCATCGGTGCCGCAGCGTCGACAACATTGGTGGTTCCAGTGATCGTGAAATCCCAGATGCCTCTGCCATAGGTGCTAAATCGAAAGATGTTCAACGGCTCTACCCTGTCGACATGCCAGTACACCTGGTCCGGCGCACCAAGATCCGTGATGTCCGTCCATACCTTCGTCACCGTATCATACATAAAGGCACCAACATCGGTTGCCGCAGCAATGAACCGACCATCTGCGGTGCTTGCAAGCGACATTACAAGACACGGTGGCAGGCCCGGCAGTGGGGTAAACGTGCTCCCCCAGTCAGAACTCACATAGACGCCCGGACCATCATATCCGGATCCGCCAATCAGCACGCGCGATGGATCGCCCGATACAACACACAACGCATTGCCCGAGAAGTAGTGACCCGTGATCTTATCCGGACGGTTCAGCTTGGTCCATGTGAGCCCCCTATCCGTTGTCCGCCAAATGCGTGCAGCTGATGTAACAACGTAACACACGTTATCATTGGAGGGGGCGAAGGTCAACGCCGTGATTCGCACATCGGCCGAGCCTTCACCAAAGTCAAATGGAAGTGAATCAACCTTCAGCTTATCACCACCCGGCGTGTACCGATAGATGTATGCGCCTCGACCCGTGTTCGTACCACCTCCAAGCCATGCTTCGTCAGGACGTGACGATCCAACGGCCAGCGGCGGAAGCCAGAGATGCCCCTTGTGCTTAAAATCCTGTCCTCGCGGCTCCCAACCATCCTCATGGTTCGGGATGTACATCGTAAACCCAGGATAGACGCAGAAGAGCGACGTACCACCATCACCGGAAACAAGGTTCGAATAGTCACCGCTGATCATCTGCTGAAACGATCGCACACCACCGCTGTCAACGCGGCTGCGCTGAAAACCCTGATCCTGCGATCCAGCACTCACCACCTGAATGTTATCGCGACTGGTGTAGGATCCGTAGTACTGACTGATGTTGAGGTGACGTAAGGAGATGTTGCGAACCTTGTCGCCACCCTGACGTGAGATGTAGAGCCCACCGTCAGTACAGATGAACGTGACCCCACTTGTGAAGCCCACGATCGCAGGAATGTCTGCATGGAGCTTGTTGACTGGGTCACCGTAGTACTGACCCCATCCGTTCACGATCAGCCAACGCTCTGCGTCATCGCCGGACTTATACGTATCGACCCCACCGAAGAGCCACTGTCCGTTTTCATGTGCATAGCCAAACGATTGCTGATCAAACGGACCGAACCCCACGCCCCCTCGACGCTGCCACGTCCTGCCACCATCAACGCTCAAGAAGAACGTGGTGGTATCGGACCGCGGACATGCCGCCATCACGTAGTCCGACGAAGGTCCGGCAAACATCACAATTCCGAGGTTTGTGATCGAGGCGAATGGCTTGGCGGAAAGCAGTGACGTTGATCCCGACGCTTCAATCGATGAAAGCGAATCGTTGTGATACAGCCACACACTGCTGTTCCCATCGGACCAAAGCTGCGCCTCCCCATCGATCCATCGCATGCGCTGGAAGCTCTTGCCCGAATCAACACTGCGATACCAAACGCTTCGCGCCTTCCACGCCGTTGAATAGTCCCATTCGTTACCAACGGCATGGAGCTCGAGTCGACCCTCCCGCTCACACGCAATGGCATTATCGAACCATCCCCAGCGCTGCATTTCGCTCAGCCCCGTTGCTTGCGACCATTGCAGCGTCTTGAGATCGAGCAGCCATACGCGACATGCACGTGAGACAACAACGAGAACCTCAGAGCCATCACGCTGCTTGACCAGCCGCAGGAATTGCGGATCCTCAATACGTCGCAGATCGGTGTGACACGTCCACATCTTGCCCGTTGTGTCGCCCGACCAGATCGTTCCGCCAGCACCAGCCAGCCAGACGCGACCCGTGGCATGGTCATACTCCACCGCCACAACCCGTCCAGCCTGGTTCACACTTCCCAGCTCACTCCACGTACCATTCACGTCAAGCGCCGTCGACATGCGCATGGCCTGACGTCGCTCGCGACGCTGATCACGGACAGCATCGTTGACGACGCGCCAGTTCATACCGGGAGGTACAACATGGAGCGACTCGTAGAATGCTTCAGCCTGACGTTTATGGTTAGAACCTTCACGCTGCTGCTCGGGAATCTGCACCTGTGCAGCGAGCGGCATCGCAAGAAAAAGCGCGAGGATGAGCAGCATGTGATTACTCGATGATAAACGAACCACGACGCGTGACAGAACCACTAGTTGCCGTCACGAAATACACGCCTCGTGGCAGCTCGGCCAACGGACGTGGCAGAGCCCCATTCTGAAGGTCCATCATTTCATTGATTACGGCCAGACCCTGCGCGTTCATGATCGTGATCTGCGTCGCTCCTGAGAGCTCTGCATCGAGATGCAATGTCTGGGAAGGGGCTAGCGGGTTCGGATAGATCGTCGTCATCACGGGAAGGTCTTCCACACTCGATGTCGCTTCAACCGTAATCGCAACAGGCTCGAGGAATGACCAGTCGTCGGCATTGCTTTCCGAACCATCGCCATTGACGGCATTGGCAACGGCCTGCACCCAGTATGTCCCGGGCGTTGATGGTGCCGTCCATGAGAATGGGAAGGTCACCGTGCCCCCTGACATCGTCTTTGGTGCAGCCTGCGTGATCTCCTGTCCAGAGCCTGGCGTGCGCACACGCAGGCCGCTACCACTCGGTGGAATGGAGAGTGTACCAACAGCACCCATCATTCCAGTTGCTGTCGAGCGCACCGTAACACTCACACCGGCCGAGCGCGCCGTGGCATGACCCACGATGATGGAAAAGTCGACCTTCTCGCCCGGCTTGATACTGCGCGGTCCCTCAAGTGCAATAGAGACCGCAGCACCGGCATTACCACCATGACATCCACCACAGCCCGTACTGATCTTTGAGGTGAAGCCCGTTTTGCCGTTTGGATCGGCCAGGACGAGAGCGGGCAGAAGCAAGAACAACATGGAGAATATTTGGCGCATACGAGGCACTCCGCGTACAGTAGATGGAAAGGGATAGGTCGAAAATACGACTTCATGCACCGTCGTTACAGAACATCGAACGCGGCCAGCTACACTAACTTTGTTCCCATGGGTCGCCTCCTCCTAATCATCATGTTGAGCACTGCCGCACTCGCTCGTGCGCAGGACTTCAATGTCCGGTGGGGCACCATCGGTCACCGCGATCAACGGCTAACGGTTGGGTATGGCGTAGGGGGCGTACAGAATGCCATCACGCGTAATGTCCTCGACGATTCGACGCTCTCGACGCTGGGTCCGTTGTGGTTTGCCTACACGGCCGATCTCGATAGCGTAATCAGCGTAGGCGCAGAGATTGGTTATCACGAGCTCACAGGTCGATGGCTCTCCGATGATACCAATCCCCCTTCGGGCGGACGTGCAATCCCGGTCCCCTACAGCAAGCGGACGGTGCATCTGGCAGTGCACGGCGAATGGACGTGGTATCGCACGCGATGGGTCACGCTGTCATCAACCGCGTCGGTTGGCTATGCAATCATTTTGCACGCCGGGAACAACAAGCCCCTTGATGGATCAGCACCTGCCTATCATCTCGGAGTGGCTTCACTGCGGGTCACCGGCGATGTCGGATTTCGCATCGAAGTCGGTTACGGATATCGCGGCTTGGTAAACTTCGGGATGAGCTTTGTGATGTAGGACTGAACGAAGCGTCGACACCGCAATCGCGTGCTATGGTCGACGTCGCTTCAGGAGCCATGCGCCGCCCCCTGCCGCAACCATCGCAGCGATGGCGTAGGCGTGCTCGACGGCAAGCACTGGGAAGAAGGCCGCTGTAAGGGTGAGTCCGGCAAACGTGCCACCAAGATGCGCCTCGTGACCGACGTTGTCGAATCCCTTGTCGGAGACGAACACCGAATAGAGCACGAAGAGACTCCCCAGAATCCAGGCTGGGAGGGCAAACGGCACCAGCAAGACCATCATGGGTAGATCCGGGACGACGAGCGTGACCGCTGCCACGATGGCACAAACGGCACCCGAGGCACCAACAGCGCGATAGGAAGGGGCTCGCCGGTGCACTACAAGCGATGCAAAGGAGCCAACTACCACGCCCAAGAGGTAGATCAACCCAAAGCGCCACGACCCGATCACATGCTCAAACCACGAGCCGAACATGAGCAGCGAGAACATGTTCAACGCCAGGTGCATCACATCGGCGTGCACAAGTCCACACGACGCAATGCGCCACCACTCACCACGATCTCCCAGCACATCACCGACGCTGAGCATCAGGCGCTCGTACAAGCGAGGGCTCCGAAATGAAACGATCGTGACCGCCACGGTGGCGATCACGATCGTTACTGTTAACGGTGCAAGAGAGAGGTCGTTCACTGCGCCAGCATCATTGCCATTTGCGGCTGAAGACCCAGCTTTGATCGCAGCATCATGATCGTCTGCTGCAACTGGCTGGCGGCTTGCTGTGCAGATCGACTCTGCGCAGTGGCGAGGTTGTACTTCGACTGCAGTGCTTCGGCGAGCTTCAACGCCCCCTGATAGTCCTTTGCACGGATGGCCTTCAGGATCGGGATCTCGTCAAGCTTGAAATCAAACTCCGGCACAACGCCCTGACCAGCTCCGACTTCCTTGAGATAGCGTTGGGCCACATCCCACTTCCCAGAGATCAAGGCTGCATCGGCTGCGAGCACCCGCGCGATCCGTCCTACCTGGTCAAGGATGTCTGCCTCTGAACCTTCATTCGGAATGTTGAGTCCCTGTTCAGCCGTGTAGAGCTTCGGATTGGCGATAAGTGTTCCACAGCTCGTCAATGCACGATCGGCCATCGCATCAGCTTCTTGTTGCATACCGCACGTTTCAAAGAAGCGTCCCATCTGCAACTCGAACATCATGCTCATCGGGAACATGTCCAGCGAGAGCACCTGCGTCATCCGCTTCAGCACCTGCCCAGCGCGTGCAGTGTCCTTCTTCTCATACAGCAGGTAGGCTGCATACTTGTAGAAGACGTTACGATAGCTGAGAATGTATCCGCGGTGGACATCGTCGTAGTATACGTCAGGGTTGTTCAGGTTGCGGAACTTGAGTCCGATCTTCGGCGCCGTATGCACTTCGTCAAACGGCATGTCCTTCATGAGCGTGGTTTCCATCAGCTCCTCGTTCACACCTTCGCCGATGGCCGACGACTGTGGAACGGGGCAGATACGATAGGCCATTCCCTCGAGGCGGAGGTAGCGATCCAGACCAACGTACTCATCGGCCCACGATGGGTCACCGACAGATGTCGAGAAGTACACCGGACGCTCAAACTTCGTCGTCTTCAGAATTTCAGCAACAAGCTTGTGCTGAACGCCGATGAAGTACGAATCCTGACCAGCTGGGTCGGCTCCACCACGGACAGAGCCCTTGAACTTCCACGTCATCACACCACTGTTGATGATCGAGGTATCATTCGTAAACTTTGCAAGGATTTTCTTGTCGACCGGAATAGTGATCACCTGTGCCGGACCGAAATCATACGACAGGGCCCGCGGATCTTCTTCGGAAACGGTAAGCTGCTCATCAGCAAAGGTGAGCGGCAGCTTCTGCGCGCCCCATGGCTCGCGATTCTTCAGCTGCTCAATGTACCAGGTCGTCTGACCCAACGAGAGGTTCACAACCCGAACGTCGCGGCGCACACCGGCAACGTCTTGCAGGTACCAGACCGGGAAGGTGTCGTTATCACCATTCGTAAAGACGATGGCGTTCGGCTCGAGCGATTGCAGAATGTTGTACGCGTAATCGAAGGCGAGATAATTACCCGCACGCGAGTGCGTAAACCAGTTCTGACGTGCCATGTTGATCGGCACAATGGCCAGGACACCAACAAGTGAGGCACCGATGAGTGCAACGTTGTTGCGCAGCTTTTCCATGAGGAAGAATGCCCCCATGCCAGACCACATGGCGAACACCATGAACGAGGACACGTAGAAGTAGTCACGCTCACGTGGTTGTGGGTTCTGCTGGTTCTGCTGGATTGCTGCCAGTACACCGGTCATGAGGAACAGGATCAGGTAGACCCACGCCATGCGCTTGTCACGCACGAAGTGGTACACGAGACCAAACAGACCCAGCAGTAATGGTAGCGCATAGTAGTTAATCGGATAGTGCGCCGAATAGCCATTCTTGTAGTTAAAGGTCTCAACCGTTGAGGCCTTTGTAAAGGGGCTTGCAGCCGGAGCATCCTGTACGTCGCTCACGCGTCCCATGAAGTTCCACAGGAAGTAGCGCAGATACATGTGGTCAATCTGATAATCCCACAGGTAGGCAAACTCGGAAGAGTTATACCGCGACTTTCCATCAGTCTTCCAGCTTCCAAAGTCCGGACGCTGATAGCGCGCGCCATCCTTGCGCTCGATCGCCTTCAGAGGCGGCTGGACCCAGTTACCGTACTTGATGTAGTTATTGACGAAGCGCTGCTCGCTCTGATAGCGACGTGGCCATGATGGGGCTTCACCGTATTGTTCACGACCGAGATAGCTCACAAGCTTGGAGAAATTCTCCGGCTTGTTTTCATTCATCGGCGGATTTGAGTTCGCACGCACGAGAATGTGCGCATACGTAGAGTAGCCGAGCACCAGTAGCAGGAATCCGGAGGAGGCAAGGGAGATGATTCCCCGATTCGTCTTGGATCCATACCATGCGCCGTATCCACCCAATGCAATGAGGGCGATACCGAGCAGTGTAAAGAGTGCATTGTCTTCAACCAGGAACTCACCGGCTGCATTCTTAAAAGGCAGGTTGCCGGCAAAGAGTGCTGGCAGCTTCATGATGATCACCGTGTAAATCAACACGAAGAGTACCAGGCCGACGCCGATGGTCGCCAACAGGGACTTAGTCGAGTATGGATACTTGCGCAAGTAGACAAGCAGAACAAGCGAGAACACCGTCAGGATCGAGAGCAAGTGCACACCCACCGACAGACCGATCAGGTAGGTGATCAGCAGCAGGTATCGTTCGTGTCCAGCCTGGTCGGCCTTTTCATTCCAGATCATCATCAAGTGGACAATGATGGCAACGAAGAGTGACGAGGCGGCGTAGACTTCCGACTCAACAGCATTGAACCAGAATGTATCCGTAAACGTAAAGGTCATCGCCGCAACAAAGCCCCCTCCATACACCATGAGCGCATTACCCATGTCGTTGAGGTCTTCGGTAAAGAAGTTGCGAATTACGCGCACCGTGATGAGGTACAGCAGCAGGACGGTGATAGCACTCGAAAACACCGAGAGCAGGTTGACGCGCCAGCCTGGATCGCCAAATGGCAAAAGGTGAAAGACTTTACCAAGCATCAGGAACAGCGGAGCACCCGGCGGGTGCGGAACCTGCTGTTGGACAGCTGCAGCGGTAAACTCACCGCAGTCCCAGAACGGAACCGTGGGCTGCACCGTCATGAGGTAGGTAATCAACGAAACAGCGAAGGCTATGCTCGCGAACGCGTAGTGAAGCGTCCTGTTGGAATTCTGCATGGAATCAAGCGAACAAGGTGATACAAACTATAAAGTTACGACATCAGCGCACGATGTGGGCATGTCCAACTGCGGCCGCTCCCACAAGTCCAGCATGGGCTCCGAACTGCGCTGGCAGCACCTTGGCATTGGCCGCAATCGTCGGGATCGCGCGATGGTGAACCGTCTGGCGAATCGTCTCAAGAATGTAGGGGGCTTGTGAGACTCCCCCACCAACGATCAGCACGCGCACACCAAGCACCGCCATGGCTGTGCACATGCCCAGACCAATAATGCGTCCTGCTTCACGCAGCACCTTCTCGTCGGTGATCTCTGCCACACTGTCAACCTGATGTCCTGCCAGACGTGCCATTTGCACAATTCCTGCATTGCCCACGTGGTCTTCAAGCACGGCCGTGCGGAACGGGCGTGGATCACGAGCCCCTTCCTGCGCCCATGCATCCATGATGATGTGGCCGATCTCCCCAGCATCACCATGCGGTCCGCGATAGAGCTGACCGTTGAGAATGATGCCCCCTCCGATGCCCGTACCTAGCGTGGCATAAAGGAAGTTGGGTTCGTTAACGCCGGCACCCATGACGGCCTCTGCCAGCGCAGCAGCATTGGCATCGTTTTCAATGTCAACCGGCACCGGACACACCGTGCGTATCTCCCCTACAAGGTCGACGCTATCCCAGCCCGGCAGATTCGGCGGCGCTTGCACGCGCTTAGTTACCGGATCAACAATCCCGGGAACGCCCACACCCAGTGCCTTGATCTCGGGACTCCGCTGCAGGATCTCCCGCACAACATTCTGGATACGATCGAGCACTGCCCGCAGTCCCTCCTGCGCCAACGTCGGAGTATGCGCCTCCCACATCGTCGCACCGAGCGCATCAACAACGCCATACTTGATACCGGTCCCGCCGATATCGATTGCTCCATAGGTAGTCATGGATGGAAAATACGGCAACGACCAGTGACCAATTACCAATTACCAATTACCAATGACGAATTACCAATTACCAATGACCAATGACGAATAACGAATGACCAATTACCAGTTACGAATGTCCAATGATTGGCTGGGCAGATAACGAAAAAGCGACTCGCTCCGCATGGAACAAGCCGCTTTTGAACATTCGTTTGATTGGTTTCGAACCCCTGCCTTCTTCGTGAATCCGAAGGCTTGTAGCCACCACCAAGGATTATCGCGAGTAGTACTCGATAACGAGTGGGACTTCGCACACAACAGGTACCTCTTCCCGTGGTGGGAGGTAGAGGAACTTGACTGAGTAGTCAGCCTTGCTCAGATCAAGGTATGGTGGTGGAGCTGCCGAGCGGATAGCTTCTTGGATCGCTTCAACCTTGCGGCTCTTTTCGCGAATGGCCAGAACATCGTTCGGTTGAACGGCATATGCCGGCATGTCAACCTTCTTGCCGTTTACCGTGATATGACCGTGGCGGACATACTGACGAGCTGCATAAATCGAACGTGCGAGACCCGCACGGAACACCAACGAGTCAAGACGCTGCTCAAGAAGTTGGACAAGAATGTCCACCTTATTGCCTTGAATACGTGCTGCCTTCGCGATGTAATTCGTCATCTGACGCTCGTGCAGGTTAAACTGCAGACGCAAACGCTGCTTTTCGAGGAGCTGCTTTGCGTAGTCTGAAAGCTTGGCGCGCTTCTTCGCAGCACCGTGTTGTCCCGGCGGAGCCGGCTTCTTGTCAAGAACCTTGCGCGCCTTTGGCGTCACGGCAAAGCCAAGCTTCCGTGAAATCTTGACCTTTGGTCCATTATACTTCATGTGTACCTCGCTCCCATTATCATGGGGCTACATTGGTTGAGACATATCCTGCTTGGGGGTACATCCCGGACGCAGGGTTTTACAGAGCCACGAAGATAGGGACCAATTACCAATTACCAATTACCAATTACCAATTACCAATTACCAATTACCAATTACCAATTACCAAGAGTCACGATTTTTAGTCGACGGTGATCTGAGGCGCATGGAGGATCTCGACATCATTCATTCGCGCCCTGGTCAGGGGCGTTTACAGCATCTCACAGTGGAATTGGCCAGAACTGTCCGCTCACTATGTATTGAGCTCTGGAAAAAGGAAGGTCTCGAGAGGTCCTCGATCAGTCAGATGTACCGATCCGCTCTATCCGTCGCTGCAAACGTCCGAGAGGCACAGTTTGCCGAGTCGACTCGGGACTTCATCCATAAGCTGAAGATCGCAGAGAAGGAGCTCGCAGAGTTCAGCTACTGGCTCGGCGTATTGCATCATCCTCCGCAAATCATCCCAAGTGATCAAGGCACACAACTGCTTGATACGACCCGGCAAGTCGGCAAACTCCTTGCATCAATTATCACATCTCTCAAGCGTAAAGACTCTTCGTAGTATGCCTCGTACTTGGTACTTGGTACTTGGTACTTGGTACTTGGTACTTGGTACTTGGTACTTGGTACTTCGTACTTGGTACTTGGTACTTGGTACTTGGTACTTCGTACTTCGTACTTGGTACTTCGTACTTGGTACTTCGTACTTGGTGCTACTCCATCGGCGTTTCGATGGTAATGATCACAGTACGCGAGTACAAGCGCCCTTCGGGTGTGTCGTTATCGAACAGTTCTCCGGCGCTGCCGTATCCGGCGGAGTTCTCTGCCGGGAGGTTGAGCTTGTTGGCAACAGCCTTCGCACGGCGGTCGGAAAGGCGAACGTTGTACTCTGGATTCCCTACGCGGTCGGTGTAGCCTTCGACGGTGACCTTGGACTTTTCCGTGATGCGTGGCCGGATTGTTGCGAGAATGCGCTCGTGCTGCTTGGTAAACTCTGACTCGTTGTAGCCGAAGATGATCATGTTAAACTTTTCGATCTTCTTGTCCTTGCGGTAGAGTTGCTCAACATCATAGCCACGACTGCGTGATTGCGACTGCTGACCGGCATCGTCGAGGACTGTCAACTGATATTCAAGAGATTGCTCAGCGCGCGGGAAGACGTCCGTGCGACCGGCTATGTTCC
This sequence comes from Bacteroidota bacterium, assembly GCA_039795225.1. Lineage (GTDB taxonomy): Bacteria > Bacteroidota > Ignavibacteria > Kapaibacteriales > Kapaibacteriaceae > UBA10438. The sequence goes on from JBDKEN010000005.1 coordinate 16,564, forward strand.
ACTTGATGGTTGGCGGGAGCGATCCCGTTCCACGCACCACGTCGAGCGTGCGAGCCCCTTGCATGATGTCAAGCTTCCATTCCTTGACCGTTGTGTCGATCGTTGCATCTGGCGTAATACCGACAGTGGCGGCATTCATCGTCCGAAGCGTATCTGTAAAGAAGATCGGATCGAGAAGACGTGAGTCCTGACTCGTGATCTCAACGCGACGGTTTTCAGTGATACCGTCAGGGACATTCACATTGGACGGATTCTCCGGCAAGTCACGTGCTTGAATGCTCAGTCGGGATGCTTCAATCCCCCACACGCGCATGAAGTACTCCTGCACGTTTTGTGCTCGCTCACGCGAAAGCTCGCGATTGCCCTTCTCTGGACCAGCGTTCGAGTTGCAGCCGGTGATGACAATTTTTTCGCTCTTGTTATTCCTGAGCTTGTAGCCGATGATGTTCAGCAGGTCGTGATAAATGGCAACCGTGCCGGCCCCGTTCAAATGGTCAAGCGTGTAACTCGATACCTCGGCAGGGGTATGCCTCTTGTATCGTGCCGGAATCTGCGCACTCATCTCGTCAAAGAACACGTAGTTCAACAGCGCATAGAGATTCAGCGAAACAATATTGTTCACCGTTAGCTTCGGGTTGGCAAGGGGCTGACCATTTTCGTCAAGCAGCTGGGAAGAAAGGCCACGAATGTCAAGCCGCTTTGGTCGCACAACCGGTGCGGCAACCTTGACCTCGGCAACAACGGTATCCTTGACGGGAGGCGGTGGAGGTGGTGGTGGCGGAGGAGGCGGCGGTGGAGGTGGTGGCGGAACCTCATCCTCGGAATAGTTCTGCCATGCCAAGCCAACACCGAATCTGATCGACGTAAGACCCCATGGCTGCGATGCCTGGAGATCCGTCAGCCCGAGGTTTACGAGGACCTCTGGTTCGAGTCGCCAATGACCATCATCGGAGAGTGGGATCGCCATGCGCGCACCAACAACGGCTGCGAAACGCGTCGATGCCGTGCCTGGTATCAACGATGAATCAAATTCGAACCGCGTCCGCGATCCATCTTCATAGGTGATGTCCACAGGAGCGACAATCCGTTCCTGTTGCGTAAACGATGATGACATCAGGAAGCCAAGACGAAAGCCACCTAGAAGACTCAGGCGCGACAAAACATCATAGGAGACGACCGGCGCGATACTCAAAAACGAACGCGTCGTCGATAGTTCGTACCCGATGGTAGCAAGTTCGTCAACACCCTCTGGTGCAATCACCGTGCTCTGCTCAACATCAAGTGTTGCCGCATGGTGATCAAAGCCAAGACGAACCTCCGCGCGAAGCGTCGGCGAAAACCGCAGATGCGCCAGCAGGTCGACCATTGGCATGATAGCTGTTGCTGTGGAGTACTGCGGACAGCAGCTCGGCACATCTGGTAGCCCCCTGATGGGAGCATTGTGCATATCGAATCCCGCACCAAGCACACCCGACAGACCATAGCGCGGTCCCGAGGTAGCCAACGTCGTGTCGTTGGCAACGGTCGTCGGTGGCAATGTCAATGCCAGGAGACAGGAGAGCGCAACCGCAGAGAAGAAGTGGTAATTCACGTGCGGTTACTTCCCGATGATCACAGATTGTGAATATGTGCTAACCCCATTCATCAGCACGAGGAAGTACTGACCGCTGGGAAGACCCTCAGTTGGAATTGCAATCTCATGGCGTCCAACGGTCAAGCGTGCATCGGCAAGCTCAGCTTGCGGCCGACCCACCGCATCAACCAATAGCAGGCGATATCGTCCCTCTTCGCCGGCACTAATTGTCACAACAGCATCTCGCACGATTGGATTCGGAGCAACGCCAATGATTCCGCTTCCCGTACCACGCTTGATGGTCCGTACGGTATCGCCCTCGCGACAGAGTCCGAGCACGGCAAACTCACCGTCCTGATCAAACGACCGAATACGCCCACCACGGGGCCATTCAACAGAAAGGATTTCTAATGGACTCTTTTCGACGGATCCAAGAGCGACGAGAAAGGGTACCTCGGCGATGATGCCAATGGTGTCGCGCACCGTCGTGGTGATCGTCATCAGCGCATCATCACCGTTGAATACCACTGGATATGCACCCTTATGTACGAGAACTGTCCGATTGTAGCGCAATTTGATCACGACTTCGCGAGGTCCGTTGCGCAGGAGCTTCCAAGACGTAGCAAGGATCACCGGCACATTTACTGTTGTGCCGATCTCGCCCTCGCTATTCGGGATAATAACGTTTGTTACCGACTGTGGCGGGAAGTACCAGAACCCTGTTCCAAGATCCGCCGTTGGACGCTTCGCCATGCCAATCATGCCCTGCCCAAGTGTGCCTTGCATGGTCATGTTACCACGCCCACGCGCACGCACCGCCCCATTACTGAGGATTGAACGCTGTAGAGTCTGCGCCGTTGTCGAAGCAAGCGCGCAGATCACAAAGAAGAGGATGAACGGGGCGAATCTCATGACGCTTACTCGACCACCGTGATGTAGAAGTCAAGCTCAACAGGGTCGATCGCGGCGGCAGTCACGTTCTGTACCCGCAGATACACGTTGCCAGCTTCAGCACGTGCCCATGCGATAATGAGTCCATCGTTAAGGTCAGCAATGGGGCTAATCATCACCGACTGACCCACTGCTGCGTTGGCAAATGGGATCGTTACCGTCAGACCGGCATTGGCAGCAACGTTTCCGATGTCAACCGCAACCGTTCGCTTGATGACGTTCGTGATCGTGTTTCCATTAGCACCGAAGCGCGAGGTTCCGCGCACATCAAGCTTCGTGGTTGGTGCAGAAGTTCCAATACCGACGTTTACTCCCGTTCCGCCGAGGACTAGGGAGTTTGACGTGGTAACACTTGCCCCAGAACCAACCGCCGTGGCGTTGCTTATCCCCGACGTTGCTGTCGAGTTCTCGCCAAGGAGCGTAAGCCCCGTTCCATCGGTGACGGAGCTTCCAGACTTATAGCCAACAAACGTGTTGTTGTTCGCGGTGGCAGCACTCAAGCTGGTACCACTCTGGTAGCCGAGTAAGGTGTTGTTATCACCCGTTGTTGTAGTGCGTCCTGCTTCAGAACCGACATAGGTATTGGCAAAGCCAGCCGTGTTGTCACGTCCAGCCGTATATCCGACAAAGGTGTTGTTGTTGGTGTTAATCTGCTTCTGTCCAGCGAGGCTACCCAGGAGGGTATTGCCTGCGCCACCCGTGATGTCGATACCGGCCTCAAAGCCGACGATTGTGTTATCGTCGATGGACGAACCAACCACAGCACTGAACTTGCCAAGCGCGCCACTACCGATGGCAACGTTTCGTGTACCTGTGGTGATACCAGCTCCTGCCTGCATACCCACCGCTGTGTTGTCTCCGCTTGTCGTATTGTACAGGGACTGGTATCCGATCGACGTGTTGGCTGCGCCACTGACATTCTTGTAGAGCGACTGATAGCCGACGGCAACAATCTCTGCACCATTGCTATTGGCAAATCCTGCTTCGGCACCAATAATCGTCAGACCCGTGGGGAAGGTTGATGCCTTACCAGCAGAACTTCCGATGAAGACTCCAGCATTTCCTGTCGCTACCGTACCGGCCTCATATCCCATCATGACATTACCGACACTCGTCGTAATCGCTGCACCTGCATTCCGACCTACCACAGTATTCCGCGTAGCTGTGCTGAGGGAAGGGGCTACTCCAGAACCAATCATGACGTTATCGGCACCGGTGCTCGTGAGACTTCCAGCACCACCGACAAATGTGCCGCTGTTCTTTGTGCGTAGAGCGGCTGTTCCTCCAATTGCATAGTAGCTCGCAGCATCAACGTTGATGCTTCCGGTAGAGCGCACACCCCATGCCGTGCCGGTTCCGGCGGCGGTAGCTTCTACGGTCAACGCCGTTGCGTCGTAATTGCCCCCTGCCCCTGATGTTGACGTGATCTTTGCACCTTGTGCCACTGTTCCTGTGGCACCGGCATCATACGCTACATTGAAAAGGAAGTTTCCACGTGCTGCTGCAGAAGCCTGCGGGGTGGTCACGTTGTACTGCACGGTTGTCGTACTCGAAGCCACATCGGTCCACGAGGTATTTGTACCATCCGTTACGAGTGCCTTCCCGGCCTTACCAGTTTGCGACGGCAGAAGGTTGTTCAGGGCAGCATTTGCCGTCGCTGCTCCCGTACCACCCCGTCCGATGGACAGTGTTCCGGTTGTTGCAGCATTGTTCAGCGCCGTCATCACATTCGTACCAGCGCTCGTTGCGATCGTCGGAGCAGGATAGTCACCAGCAAGGTCACCTGTGGCTGTACCTGTTGGTGCCGCTCCCGTGATCGTGGTGTTGACGGCCGAGGTGATGCGACCCTGCGCATCGACGGTGATGGTTGGCACCTGCGTAGCTGTGCCATAGGTGCCGGCAGTGACGGCAGTATTGGCAAGCTTGGCCGATGTGACGGCTGCGTCGGCAAGTTTTGCAGTTGTTACGGCACCATCAGCAAGCTTGACTGTCGTGACCGATCCGTCTGCAAGCTTAGCGGTTGCTACGGCACCATCAGCAAGCTTTGTTGAGGTTACTGCTGCTGCCTTGATCGTTGGGTCTGGATAGAAGCCTGAAAGGTCTCCACCAGCTGCCGTTGATGACGAAAGAACCGACGTCCACGACGTGTTTGTACCATCCGTTACGAGTGCTTTGCCAGCATTCGTCGCCTGTGCTGGAAGAAGATTATTCAGAGCAGCATTCGCCGTTGCAGCGCCCGTACCACCGCGAATAATTCCAAGCGTACCCGTTGTTGCAGCATTATTCAGTGCCGTCATCACATTCGTGCCGGATGTCGCTGCGATTGTTGGAGCCGGGTAGGTTCCTGCGAGATCGCCAGAGGCAGCTCCCGTCGGGGCAATACCGGTGATCGTCGTATTCGTCACGGCGGTGATGCGTCCGGCGGCGTCGACCGTGATGCGCGGAACTTCGGTTGCTGTACCATATGTGCTGGCGGTGACGCCAGTTGCCTTCATCTTTGCTGACTCAATGGTGTTGTCGGCGATGTCGGCACTAGCAATAGTTCCATCAAGGATCTTCCCTGTTGTAACGGCACCATCGGCAAGCTTACTCGTCGTTACCGATGCATCGGCAAGCTTGGCAGTAGCTACAGCGCCATCGGCAAGCTTTGATGATGTCACGGCTGAGGTCTTGATCGTTGGATCAGGATAGGTACCCGTGAGGTCGCCCCCTGCTGCCGAAGTTGACGTCAGCACCGACGTCCAGGAAGTATTTGTCCCGTCTGTGACGAGGGCCTTTCCGGCATTGGTCGACTGCGTTGGCAAGAGGTTATTGAGGGCGGCATTTGCTGTTGCAGCACCGGTACCTCCTCGACTGATCGCCAGCGTCCCAGTTGTTGCCGCATTATTCAACGCCGTCATAATGTTCGTTCCGGCGGCTGCTGCAATCGTCGGTGCAGGATATGTACCGGCAAGATCGCCTGTGGCTGGACCCGTTGGCGCAGCACCGGTGATCGGTGTGTTCACAGCCGAAGTGATGCGTCCCTGCTGATCAACGGTGATGGTAGCTACCTGCGTTGCCGTACCGTATGAACCAGCTGTGACCGTGGTATTTGCAAGCTTTGACGCTCCTACGGATCCATCAGCAATCTTTGTCGCTGTTACCGATCCGTCAGCAAGTTTCGAAGTTGTCACTGCACCATCAGCAATCTTCGTCGCTGTAACAGCTGAAGCTTTGATTGTTGGGTCAGGATAGGTTCCCGTCAGATCGCCCCCTGCAGCTGATGAAGGGGTTAACACGGCCGACCATGATGTGTTGGTGCCATCTGTAACCAGGGCCTTACCGGCATTCGTTGACTGCGTTGGTAGAAGATTGTTCAGTGCGCCGTTGGCGGTCGCAGCTCCGGTACCACCACGCGTAATCGCCAGTGTTCCAGTTGTTGCTGCATTATTGATGGCGGTGAGGATGTTCGTTCCCGCAGTTGCTGCGATTGTTGGGCCAGGATAGTTTCCGGCCAGATCACCAGCGGCAGCACCCGTTGGTGCGATTCCCGTGATGGTCGTATTCGTAACTCCCGTGATGCGACCTGCCGCATCGACCGTGAGGCGTGGCACTTCTGTTGCCGTGCCATACGTACCGGCCGTGACCGCTGTGTTGGTCAGCTTGGCAGAGGTGACACTTCCATCGGCGAGTTTGACGGTAGTGACAACACCATCAGCAAGCTTCGGATTGGTGACAGCACCATCGGCAAGCTTGGCCGTTGTTACAGCGCCGTCGGCAATCTTGGTTGATGTGACGGCTGCAGCCTTGATCGTCGGATCAGGGTAGTTGCCCGTGAGGTCGCCCCCTGCTGCCGATGTCGACGAGAGGACAGATACCCATGACGTATTTGTACCGTCTGTTACAAGTGCCTTGCCACCATTGGTTGCCTGCGCAGGCAGAAGATTGTTGAGCGCGCCATTCGCTGTTGCTGCACCGGTACCACCGCGATTGATCGCAAGCGTTCCTGCAGTGGCTGCGTTGTTGAGCGCCGTCATCACATTTGTACCGGCAGTTGCGGCAATGGTCGGCGCAGGGTAATTGCCTGCGAGATCGCCCGCTGCTGCACCTGATGGAGCAACACCAGTGATGAGCGTATTGGTGACGCTCGTGATGCGTCCTGCGGCATCGACCGTAAAGCGTGGGACCTCCGTGGCGGTGCCGTAGGTATTGGCGGCTACGCCCGTAGCCTTCATCTTCGCTGATTCAATGGTGTTGTCAGCAATGTCCGCATTGACAATCGTTCCGTCGAGAATCTTCGCCGTTGTCACGGCACCGTCGGCGATCTTGGTCGTGGTGACTGCCGAGGCCTTGATGGTTGGATCCGGATAGGTGCCAGTAAGATCACCCCCTGCGGCGGAGGTTGATGAGAGCACGGATACCCACGAGGTGTTCGTACCATCCGTTACAAGTGCCTTCCCTGCATTTGTCGCCTGCACTGGAAGGAGGTTGTTGAGTGCGGCATTGGCCGTCGCGGCACCAGTACCACCGCGATTGATCGCGAGTGTACCCGTTGTTGCAGCATTATTGAGTGCCGCCATCACGTTATTGCCAGCCGTCGCGGCAATGGTCGGAGCTGGATAGGTACCGGCCAGATCGCCTGTTGCGGCACCCGTCGGTGGGAGTCCACTAATCGGAGTATTCGCAACTGCAGTGATGCGTCCAGCGGCATCGACCGTGATGCGCGGCACTTCCGTTGCCGTACCATAGCTATTTGCCGCTACGCCAGTGGCCTTGAGCTTCGCCGACTCAATTGTATTGTCGGCAATGTCGGCATTGACGATTGTGGCATCGAGGATCTTTCCGGATGTCACCGCGCCGTCGGCGATCTTCGCAGTCGTGACGCCTGCCGTCTTGATCGTTGGATCGGGATAGGTTCCCGAAAGATCTCCTCCAGCAGCTCCAGTAGGGGGCAACCCGGCAATGTCGACGTTGACGGCATTGGTGAGGCGGCCCTGGGCATCGACCGTGAAGGTGGCGACCTTTGTCGCCGAACCGTACGCTCCAGGAGTGACCGCTGTATTGGCCAACTTGCCCGCAGTTACGCTGGCGTCAATCAGCTTCGCTGTCGAAACACTTGCATCCTGCAACTTCGCTGTCGAGACAGCATTGTCAGCAAGTTTACCAGTTGTTACGGCAAGGTTTCCAATTGTTGGATTCGGATAGGTTCCTGTGAGATCTCCACCGGCGGCACCCGTCGGGGGCAAACCTGCAATGTCGACATCTGCGGCCTGCGTCAGCCGACCCTGCGCATCAACGGTGAATGTCGCAACCTTTGTTGCCGATCCATACGCTCCGGCCGCGACTGCCGTGTTGGCAAGCTTGGCAGCCGTCACGCTCGCATCGGCAATCTTGGCAGTTGTAACAGCATTGTCCGCGAGCTTCGCTGTTGTGATTACAGCGTTAGCAATTGTCGGATTCGGATACGTTCCTGTGAGGTCTCCACCAGCATTGCCAGATGGAGGACCGGGCACAATCGGTGTTGTCGAGACAGAGGTGAGTCGGCCTTGTGCATCGACGGTGATTGTCGGCACCACGGTGCCCGAGCCATAGGTACCCGGTGCAACAGCGGTGTTGGCAAGCTTCGTTGCCGTAACGGCACCGTCAACAAGTTTATCAGTTGTGACGGAGGCGTCTGCAAGTTTGGCCGTCGTTACAGCATTTGCTCGAATGACTGGATCGGGGTAGTTACCTGTGAGGTCGCCCCCTGCTGGACCCGACACGGTCATCCCCTGAATGTCGACCGATGAGGCACTGGTGATGCGACCGGCAGCGTCGACACTAAACACGCCAACCTTTGTTGCCGAACCATAGGTGCCTTGTGTAACACCGGTATTCGAGAGTTTCTGGGAGGTTACAACGCCGTCCTGAATCTTGGATGCCGTGACGGCATTATCCGCCAGATCCGTTGACGTGACCTCGCCGTCTTTGATCTTCGTCGACGTGATTGCATCCGATGTGATGGACGGCGCTGGATACTGACCTGTGAGGTCGCCCCCTGCCGGACCTGTTGGTGCGGCACCGGTGATGGCAACATTGGCGGCAGTTGTTACGCGTCCCTGCGCATCGACGGTGATCACGCTCACCTGTGAGGAGGAGCCATAGACGCCTGGGGTGACGCCTGTGGTGCTCAACTTCGATGATGTGACAGCTCCATCTTGGATCTTTGGTGTGCTGACAGCGCCCGGGGCGATGTTCGGGTTGGGATACGTTCCTGTAAGGTCGCCACCGGCCGTCGACCCTGTGCGGAGTGCTTCGAACGTGGTCGTGGTCAGATTTGTTACCCGTCCATCAGTGTCAACGGTGATCACCGGGATGAAGTTTGGTCCACCCACGGGCGTCGTTGGCAAGCCCGAGATATCTGACAGCTCGGTGCTGCCGACCGTTCCCGGCTTGATCTGCAGGTTCATATTGTCAAGGGGCCCAAGCAGTCCGATATCAGACCCCGTTGCATCCTTCGGATCTGTAATGCGGTTCGCGGCAATCTTTTGCGTCGTTGCTGGACTGTTCAGGACATTGATCATGGAGTTGCCGGCCGTAGCGGCAATCGACGGATTCGGATAGGAACCGGTAAGGTCCCCCCCGGCTGGACCACTAATCCCGGGTACGCGAACAGGAACGATGCGGGCAGCCGTAAGACGGCCCTGTGCATCGACGGTGATAACGGGTACGGTGGTATCAGAGCCATACTCACCGCCGGTCACACCCGTGATCGACAGCTTTGATGACGTCACCGCGCCATTGCGGATGACTGGGTCAGGATACGTTCCCGCAAGATCGCCCCCTGCCGCGCCACGTGGTTGGACCACGAGTGTGGCCGTATCAAGTGCGAGCGTAATCGACGTCGTATCCTGCGTGACGAGAATTCCAGGACCGGCATTGAGCTTAAGGGTCCCTTGGATGCCATTAACGGAGAGTACGGCACCGGTCGCATTGGGGGCAAGTGATCGGGCCTGCATCGCAGAGTTGGCTACGAATGCGAAGGCGGTGCTTGTGACCTCAGCGCGGGGCCGGAATTCAGGGTCATTCCCGAGGGCGACGCCAACCCAGTAGGTTTTCGTCGGATCAAAGGAAAGGGGCTGGCGTTTCCCGAGGACGACGTCGAAGACACCAAGGACAGTGGAAACGCTATGCTGCTCGGACCATGCGGAAATCGTTGTGGCGCTATCCGTATATAATGAGATGGTCACCGAATAGATACCATCTGGTACGGGATCCCCAAGGGGCGTTGTGAGCATTCCTTGGAACGACATCGTGGATGCCGGCTGCGAAAACGCTGCCGAGTACCCGATGATCAATGTCGCAAGAGTTACGAAGAAAGCACGGTGCAATGCCATGTACTCGAGTCCCCCAGAATCGTCGTTGGCCAGTCCTCCGGTCGCGCGATGTGCATAAAAATGCCGCGCTTGGAGGGGTTTTACCCTACGAATCTGCAAAAAAACACCCAATTATCAACAAGATTTCCACCGCTTGCGCACTACGTATGTTTTTCCACCTCATTGGCTTAGAGTTGCGTTGAACCGTATATTCGGAGTTGCAAACAGCATAAAGAGTGGGTCGTTTTCGTGGTACCAAAGCCCGAGGGAAACGGCCGTTTACCATACCACAGGAGGAATGATGAACACCATCAAGCTTGCCGGCCTTTCGTTGGCCGCGCTTGTATTTGTCGGCTGCAGCAAGGGGCCCTCATCCGAGGAGCTCGTGTTCCGCAGTGAACTGTACGCCGATATGAACAATATTGCCAAGGCTGATGACTGGGCTCGCAAGGCTGTCGCTGTCGACGCCTCAAACCCAGATGCATGGCGCGCGCTCGGCAACGTATGGGTTCGCCGTAACAACGTTGACAGTGCCATTGCGGCCTTCGATAAGGCTGTTGAAGTAAGTCCAGACAACATTCCAGCACTTTACGCGCTGTCGAATACCCTTGCCGCCAAGGGCACGACGGATCGCGCGCTGGAGGTCATCCGTCACGCCATCGAAGTCAAGCCTGACACCACGGTTGGACACAACAATGAAGGGGTCATCCTCACGAACAAGGGTCAGCTCGACGCTGCCGTGAATTCCTTTAAGAAGGCCATCGAACTTGATGCCAACAACGTCCAGGCACACTATAACCTGGGTAACGTCTACGTTAAGCTGCGGCGCCTCGACGATGCAACGGCTTCATTCAAGAAGGCCCTTTCACTCAACAGCACATTCTCACAAGTGTACCTCGAGCTGGCCAACATCAACCGTCTGCAAGGTCGCAACGACGAGATGTACAACAACCAAGGCCTTGCCCTGCTGACGCAAAACAACCTCGGTGGCGCAATCCTGGCCTTCCAGAACGCCGTCAAGATCAACCCGAACTACGCAATCGGACATAACAACCTCGCTCATTCCTATCTCAAGGCCAACCAGCGCGATAACGCCATCGCCTCGTTCAAGGCCGCTGCACGCCTCGGCTATGCCGATGCCCAGCGTCTGCTCTCACAAGAGAAGATCGATTGGAATAAGTAAGGGAACGGGGTACCAATTACCAATTACCAGGTACTGGGTACTGGGATAAAAGAATATTCCCGCGAAGTAGGGATGTAGAAGAAGCCCGTGGCATTTGTCGCGGGCTTTTTTGTTAGGTACTTGATATTCGGTACCCAGTAACAAGTAACCAGTAACCAGTAACCAGTACCCAGTAACCAGTACCCAGTACTCAGTACCCAGTACTCAGTACCCAGTACTCAGTACCCAGTACTCAGTACCCAGTACCCAGTACCCAGTACTCAGTACCCAGTACTCAGTACCCAGTACTCAGTACCCAGTACTCAGTACCCAGTTCCCAGTACTTCCTCCTACGGCATCCTAGCTGCGCCCACGGCACCGAGACTCATGGGCATGGTGAGGCCGGGGATAAAGGGACCTGGATTGATAAACTTAATTATTACAACACAGTCTACCGGAGCAGAAGCGTGCGCGATCGCAAGCATGCCGGGAAGTTCTTCGCTTGGTGATACGGAAACTGCTGAACCGGCTTTGATGCCGGGCACATCGAGACGAACGACCGTGGAGGTATTGGCCAGCATGGCGGGAATTTCGACGGGGACGACGGTGTGGTGCACCGTTGCGGTACTTGCCTGTTGGCCGCCTGCTACGACTTCTGGTGCTGGAGATGACGGAGCATCGGCCTTCCAGACGAAGACGGTTTGACCTTCTTGACCGATAGCGTGGAGGCGAAGGGGCATCTGCTCGCCCGGCTTGAGCGGAGCCATGTGCGGGAAGAGAAACAGGAACTGACCAGCTGAATTCGGATTCGCAATGGTCACACAACTTTCGCCGTTCCCGATGCCGATTGTACCCTGCACGCGAAACGTCTGTGGCCCGCTACCACCGATGGAGATTTGCGCTGAGGCTGCGGTGCTCACAACGGCAACGAGCCCAGAAAGAAGAAGTAGTCGCAGCATGGTGAGTCCTTACGTGAAGACTCTTCAAACGTACGAAGGAGCCACCAAATTGTACAATTGCAACAGGAGAGCGAACTACGCCATTGCCAGCTTCACGTTCTGGCCTTGCTACTGCGGTATGGGAAAGAGGGTGTAATAGGACCCCGCCTTTAGCGTGGTGAGGTCCGCGCCCCCTGATTTGTTAAACCCAAAGTCAATATTTCCGGCTGTTGCACCAACATTGACAACACCGTCGAGGCGATAATGGAACGTGTTGGCTGGCCCACAAAAATCAGTAGCTCCACCAGGATTTACTTCTGCCGAGAGAAGTGACCCACCACCGCCTGGCGTTACCATTTGCGCCGCATTCACTGTACCTGCCGGACAATTGATACACTCGAAGGTATACCCAGCCGAACCGGAGGGGATCGTCATTTCAACTTTAAACTCGTCATTTGAACCATTCGAAGCACCCCGAAACACCGAAAACTCTCCGATGATCCGATAACTCTTCGAGGCTTCAACTGCCACTGACGGACCTTTGGCCATCGACAAGTTGTCCTCAACGGCCGTCGTCAGGTACGACGTCAGGCTTGAAAAACCACCAGTAGCTGTTGTCCAAGCCGTTGTGGCATTACCAGTTGTAACTGCTGATACGGTAACGAGCTGATTCGCCGTTCCAATTGAACTCGGGAAATTGAACCCCTGACTTTGACTCGCTTCTGGATTCGCTTCAAACACCTGATTCGTTTTCGATGTAGTATTCCCGACGGCCATCTTCATCATAAGACGGACTTGCCCAAGGGTCATAGTTGGAAGTGCGAGAAAGAGAAGACATCCGCAAAGAATTGCAAGGCGCTTCAACATCATTGTATCTCCTGAACGATCAAGTTACCGTTCGTGTAAATCGTAAGATTACCAGCAGAGGCACCACTGTCTTGGATCACTTGCAGCTGAATGTTTCCTGACGAGGAACCAGTAATGACCAAGCCTTCGGCATAGTAACACCGGGCATTCCCAACATCATTCGTTGCACCGGCAGGATTGATATCGGTCGACGTAAGCTGCGTGCCGGTCGTGGCGCTCGTGTAAAGGGGCACACCTGTCGACGTTGTGATACACGTCGAACGCACACCCATCGACATGAACGAGGTACCGGTAGGAACGGTAATTCGCGTGCGGAAGTTGTCACTGCCGGCACCGGCAACGCGATTGCAGCGGAAAAGTGCAAACCATCGGTAGGCCTTGTTAGCAGAAATGGCGACGGAAACACCAGCTGTAGGTGTTGCAATCGCGGTGGTTGTCTGATCTGCCGTGATTCGCGATGAGAGGGTCGTCGATGTTGAACTCGACGTTGCAGCCCAGTCCAACGTAACGTCAGTTCCCGATACTGACTTCACGAAAAGGGCATCGTTTACGGCGCCCGCCGCTGTGGGAAAAATCAATCGAACTGAAGAACTCGCGGCAGCAGGTTGCTCAATACTGACAAAGTTTCGGGTCGAGCGATCAATCAGCTCAGCTTTGGTTAGGAGGTACACCTGAGCCGTCGAAGTGGTGCACAGTGCAATGGTGCAGCAGACGATTGCAATGATGGACTTCTTCACTGGATCTCCAAGGTCAAAACATAGCTTTGCGCACCAATAATGACGTTATTGGTGTTGGCACCGGCATTCGTAGCGGTTATAACGAGCGAGCCTGCAGTGCTACTCGTAACAATACGCCCCTGGATAGAATAGGCTCGCTGCGTATAGTCATCTCCTGAGGGGTCAATCGTCGGAGTAGTAAGGGGAGTCACTGACGCCGTATAACTCGAAATATTCGTGGTGCCTGCCGAACAATTGTAACACCGCACCGCCGCCTCGAGGTCTGCACTCGCTGGCCCCGTGATACTGAACGCAATATTATCAGACCCGCTGCTCTTACGATTCACGAGCAACATCGCGTAAAAGGTATACTTCTTGTTTGCCGCGACGGACACAGAAAGTCCAGCTGGTGATGCTGCATCCTGGTCGGTTGTCAATCGATTCGAGGGCGGCTTCGTTCCTACGGCGGCCGTTGTCCAGCCAAGATTGATCGTTGAACCACTGACGCTAGAAATCGATAACAGCTGACCAGGCGTCGGCACGGTCGTTGGCATGATGATCGACTGACTCGTTGCGATGTTATCAGGCTTAGCAACCATCACTGTTGTGTTCGTCGTTTGGTCGTAGAGCTGAACCCTATCAAACAGATACGCTTGCCCCCGAAGATTGGCAAAAGCACCTGCAACAATGATGCAGATAATGACGATGGAAACACGTGACATCGAAGCAAACCGAGATTGCTGTACGGAATGGTTCCTACGGGTTATCATATCTGATCGCCTGCCATATGACCCAATTCTCACCCGTCGTATACATCATGTGGATGTTGAACACATCGCTCCCTGTGCCATCCCAGGTAACCAGCGTATTGGTGTTGTCTGAGTTGACCAGTGTGATCGTTTGGGTTCCAAGATCCTGAATTGCCATTCGCAGATACACCACCTGACCATCTGTGCCAGCAGGCAGGCGGACGTAGCCTGCTGTGGCAAGGCCGTCGTTCGTGACGGTTACCGTCTGGTAGGTGCCCGTAAATGATGAGGCGATGAGTGTTGCACTTGCTCCGGACGACGCCACCGCTTGAACGGTTGACCCGCTCGTTGCAAGCGCTGTATAGTAGGTAGCACCAGTCGTAGTTGTTGATCCGTTGAAGGTCAGAGCATCTGTCGAGAAGTCGCCCCCAATCAACGGGGTCGAGGTACTGCTGTTGTCGATGAACAATTGATTACTCGTCGTTGCCGAGGCATTCGCGCCAGCAGCATTTCCGATCATCACGTTGCCCGAACCAGTTGTCAGAAGAGCGCCAGTGCCGTAACCAATCAAGGTGTTCGTCGAACCTGTTGTCAGCGCTCCGGCTGCATCGTGACCAACAATCACATTGCTGCCAGCACTTGTAGCATTTACGGCAATGGACTTTCCGATCGCAATATTGAGGGAGCCCGTATTTGGAGTGCCCGGGTCATCACCCTTCAGCGCTTCGAAGCCAATCGCGATGTTGTTCGAGCCAGAGCCGCCCGCATAGAGCGGGTCATATCCAATAGCAATGTTGTAATCACCATCAGTCTGGTTTCGATAACTCCGGAATCCAAGAGCGACGTTGCCTACTGCAGTTGCCCCAAGCGTGAAACCGGTCTCCCAACCAACCGTGGTATTCTGCGACCCCAAGGCATCGTGCTGGGACGTAGCACCAACGGCCGTGTTCAGAGCCTCATTGGTTAAACTGGCGCCGGCATTGTAACCAATCATGGTATTACCGTAACCGGTGTTCCCGGTACCAATTGAGTTCATTGCACCGATACCAACCGCTGTGGTCCAATACGTTGCTGGCGATGTCGGCTTACGTCCGAGAAAGATGTCGCCACCAGTTGTACCAGTGTAGACGAGCGCATAGCCGTCCGTCAGGTTGTTGATGCTAGACGCTCCCCCGGATGCTGTCGACCAGCTCAGACTTCCGCTACCGTTAGTAGTGAGCACCTGACCGTTTGATCCGGCCGAAGACGGGAACGTCAATGTAAACGTTCCACCCGTCGATGACTGCAGAATTGTTGAGCTCGCACCGTTCCGTAGCTGGATGACACTGACCTGTGCAGTGGCCTCTGTGACCGCGAGCAATCCCAGAGCGATGAATAACGCGTAAACGTGCCTCACAGCGAAACCCGTTGATGATGTTCAATACAGGCTCTACGTGCAAGACTTTGTAAAGTTTTCCACAATGCATGATCGCTTGTGGGCAAAGCTTCGCCTCGCACTGCGCCTCCCTAGGAGGCAATATACGCAGTAAATCACACCAACAAAACATTTTCGTCGCATCCTCGACCGTCGACCATTTCATGAAAAAAGAAATGGTAACCGAAGTTGTCCCGGAGTTTATCGCTTCGGCACCGATGACTTCCCCGACCCCGCTGGTGCCGGCGTAACATCTTGCGGCACAACAGGTTGCGCATCCGTCTGCTTCAGCCCGCCGATGGTCAGCGTGCGCAAACGCGGAAGACGATTGAGCTCCTTGATCGGCAGCGATTCGAGCGGGTTACCGGAGACATCCAGGACAGTGAGTGCCACACAGCTGCCAATCGAGGTCGGCAAGGTGCTGATTCCTGTATTGCGGAGGGTCAAACGCGTCAACCCCGTCAGCGAGCCAATCTCCGCTGGAACAGTCTTTATCGCATTCTCCGACAGATCGATTGATGTGACCTTCGAAAGTTTGAGCAGTTCCTGGGGGAACGACGTCAGGGCATTACCCGATAAGTCGATCACCTGGGCATTCTTAAACGCCGCCAACCCCTGAACCGAGGTCAGCCCCTTCCCACGCAGATTCAGATAGATCACCGAATCCGGCATTGTTCGTGCCGAATCGAGACTCGTAAAGATACCTGGACGCGGTGGACGTGGCGCGCGCACCCGACGTGCCCGCGATGACATCGTATCGGCCTTCGTCGAATCAACGGCCGGAGCCACAACACCCGGAGCTGCAGTTTCCGTCGCCTTCGCTGCCCTCTGGGCCGGAAGTGCAACTGTACCAAGGGTCAGGGCAACAAAAGCAAAAAACGCTGTATTCATGGCAACATTCAGATGTTATAGGAGGAGTTCTTCAGCCGCAAATTACACAGGAACAAGAAAGCCCCCTGAGATGAACTCCCAAGGGGCTTGTGATTGACTGCGAGATTGTAAGTACCAATTACGAAGTACCAATTACGAAGTACCAATTACCAAGTACAATGTACCCGTAACCTGTAACCCGGAACCTGGAACCCGGAACCTGGAACCCGGAACCTGGAACCTATCAATGACGAATGATGATCGGCAAGGACAAGTTCACATCACCAGCGGCGGAGACGTGGATCACGTAGGCGCCACTCATGACGTTGCGGACGTCGGCATTGATTGGAAGCAGGGTGCGACCAGGGACATTGTCTTCGAGGAGGACCTGAGCGACACGGCCGAGAGCGTCACGCAGGGTGACGGTTACCGGACCGGCATTCGGAATCAGTGCCTCGATCGAAACTTGGTCATCAGCTGGGTTTGGCCATGCTGAAACCATTTCAATATCCGTTGTCGACTCGCCAGCAATAACGCGCTTGTCGAGACCATTCTGTTCATCCTGATCACCACTGAAGTACTTGTTCCGCAGGTAGCAGTAGGCTGCATCACGAGCGGATTCGGCGGCAGTGTTGAGCATGAGGACTTCAGCGATACTACCCTTGTAGAACAACGAGCGGCCTGTTGACGTGAAGGAGTTGTCCGTCACAGTAGCCGTACCTGCATTCCAACCAGCATAGTACATCGATCCTGAGCGGGCACCAAGGGCAACCACATTGGCTGGGCCAATCGTAGCTGGTGTCGTCAGCGTTGTCGATGAGAAGTCACCGCTACCAACATAGCCCGTTGTACCCGTGTGGTTCACATCCGTCGTAAGACGTCCAGCGGCAACATCAAGCGACGCACCTACACGACGATCTGCATTGAGGTCGCCATCGCCATTGAAGTACAGCTGAGCGATCACAACCTTGTCATCGAATCCATTGCTGCTGTGTGTAGCAGCTGACTCGAAGATCCAGCTTTCACGCTTTGCGGCCGTTGTTCCATCATAGATGTTCATCGAGATACGACCATCGCTCAGGTGAACAATGCTCATACCGTACTGATGATCACCATGCTTGTAGATGATCTGATCGTCAGCACCAACCAGCGGACGGAAGGCTACGAAGAGCGTCTTCTTTGAACCGCCGTTGATCTCTGTTGATGTGTTCGCTTCGAGATACTGGCTGGCTGTTGCATCGAAGTCCATCGACCACTTGCCATTGTAGTTGTTGCCCGTATTCAGCGCTGGACGACGGCTGTTGGAGATCAAGCTCTGGAGCTTGACAGCCCCCTTCATTGGTTCGAGCGTCTTGATCTTATCACCGTTGTTCTCAACACTTCCGTCTTCGGCCTTCCAGCCGATTTCGAGCGAGTTCCATGGCAGTGGACCGTTGTTACCAAACACAACGCGTCCGGTTCCATATCCGTTGTCTTCAACGTCGTAGATGAGCTTGGCAACGTCGAACTTCTGGTTGACCGAGAAGGAGCCGTTCGTAACACCGAACATGCGACGCAGCGCAGTACCGTTATCACCGTCGTGATCCCAGTCGAAACGAACATTTGTTACTGGGTCCACATTACACGAGTTCGTGTTCGGGATCTCTGCAAAACGTCCGCTCTGCGGAATGACGAGGATCAGGTCGCGCAGCGACTTCGTCGACGAACCTGTGAACTTAAAGAGCACCGTATCGGCACCTGTTCCGGTGAACGTCACCGTCGTTGGTGGAACGATATCACAGCCCGTGTAGCTTGGAACACCAGCCGATGCCGTCGCACCACGGATTGCCAACTGCTTGGAAACCGTGATCGTTGCATTCCATGTGATGTTACCAAGCAACCAGAGCGTTGCATTGCTGTTGCTGTTAACCTTGTTCATCACGGTACCAATTACCGACGAAGCATCACCGTTCATACCGAGGTTATCCCAGACGGACGTTGGCCAGCCGGTTCCCCACGTAATGGTGCTCGTTGTGCCGTAGATGAAGTAGCGGCCCGTTCCGAGCTGCGACGTATTCGTACCGTTGATGGTCAGCTGCTTGTTCACAACAGGAGACTCATCATAGGTACCAGCTTGAACTTCGATAGTGTTCGTAGCATCTGCCACGTCGATAGCCTTCTGAATCGTCTTCAGAGGGTTGACTGCACGTCCATCACCCGTGGCGTCGTTACCCGTTGTTGCAACGTAGATCGTTGCAGGGTACACGATTGGCGTAACCGACAGGCTTGTCTGACAACCGTTTGCGTCGGTGACGGTCAGGATGTAGTTCGTGCTAAATCCATTGTCGTCTGCCGTTGTGACCGGGATGGTGAATGTCGTTACAACGTCATTCGCATTGACCGTTTCCGACATTCCTGAAGGCATGTTTGCTGCCGGGCGTGGCTTTGCCCACGAATACGAATACTTGTTGGCTCCACCATCGCGTGTACCACCAACAACTGTCGCAGTAAACGTCAGCGATTCGCCGGCGTTGACTGGACCATTGGTTGTGAGCGATGTGATTGTCAGAACTGGAGGATTTTCGAGGGTCTTCGCTTGAGCATCAGAATTACAACCGTTCACGTCTTGCACGATGATCGTGTATTCGCCAGCACCGAGGCCGGTGAAGGTGTATGTCGGATCACCATTCTGATTCGTGGTACCACCAGTCAACCACGTCAATCCACCGTCCTTCGAGTACTTGAGATCGCCCGTGCCGCCAGTGGCTGTCACGGTGATCTCTCCATCCGTCGAACCGAAGCAGCTTACATCGCGACCATTGTAGTCCTTGCTTGTGACAGTAAGGATCACAGCTGGTGCCGGTGGGACGATTTCGACTTCACGAGTTACGAAGCACTGATTGGCGTCCGTAACAGTTACACGATACGTACCGGCGTTGAGGTCCGTTGGATTCTCAAGGTTACGCTTCGCAACATCGATTGCCGTCCACTCGTTGCTGACGTTCTTTTCCCAGAGATAGGTATATGGTGTTGTTCCACCACCTGGATTCGCGGCAAGAGCACCATCGGAGCTATTTGGACAGCGCAGCTGGGCACCTGCATAGTTTGATGTGACCGCTGGTGCGGCCGTCAGCTGCGTTGGCTCGGTGATGACCTGCGTTGACAGCTTTACTTCACACACTGGTGTGACACCAGCAGCAATTACGTAGACATCGTATGTGCCAGGAGCCAGACCGGTGAACACGTTATTCGCCTGTGCAGCGCGATCACCCTGTTCGTTACTGACATTGTCAAGACGATACTCATATGTCTGCTCGCGCTCAGCGTGTGTACCACCCGATGCATTGCTGATCGTAATCGTTCCATCAGCTGCGTTCTTACAGAGAACATTCGTCTTCGAGACGGTTCCCGTAAGTACAGATGGTTCGAAGATCACCAGCTCAGAAACATCGGTCGTACAGGCTGGATTGACACCCGTGCCAAGTGCAAGCACAGTTACTGTGTATGTGCCGGCTTGAAGACCAGTGAACGACCCAGACTCTTGGAATGCAGTTGTTGCTCCACCAACACGCGAGATGCGGTACTCGTATGTGCGTGATGCGATGTCACCATGCGTGCCCCCTGCCGTGTTGGATACCGTGATCGTACCATCGACAGTGCCGTTACAGGTGATGTTCGTCTTCTCAACCGTCGCCGTTACCGGAGTTGGGTTGAAGACTTCGAGCGTTGCAACATCGGTTGTACAGGCTGGAGTAACGCCGGCATTTGCAGAGGCTGCGATTACCGACACGGTATACGTACCAGCAGAAAGGCCGGAATATGCACCGGCATCACCGGTTTGATCATAGCCGCCACCACTGCGCACAATGCGATAGGTGTAGTTGCGTGATCCTGCCTCATCATGGATTCCACCAGCTGCATCACCAACGCTAATCGAACCATTGTTGGCGTCGTTGCAGGAGATGTTCTTCTTGGCAGCGTTTGCGGTGATTGCCGATGGACGCAAGATGACCTGCGTCGAGACGGCAGTTGTACATGCTGGTGACGATCCTGTTGCCAGAGCAACAACCGAAACCGTGTACGTACCGTCCTGCAGACCTGTGAACGAACCAGACTCTTGAGGTCCAGTCGTTGCACCACCTGCACGGGCAATCATATACTCGTAAGAGCGTGGATCTGCGTCTTCATGTGTGCCACCCTGCGGAGCGCTCACAGCGATTGTACCATCGTTAGCACTGAAGCAGGAGATGTTTGTCTTCGCAACAGTAGCCGTAACAACAGTTGGATTGAAGATGACTTGTGTTGAAACGTTGGTCGTACATGCAGGCGATGAACCCGATGCGAGAGCAACCACCGACACCGTATAGGTGCCAGCCTGCAGTCCCGTGAAGGATCCAGATACCTGCGGACCAACCGTTGATCCACCAGTGCGAGCGATCATGTACCGATATGTGCGCGCTTCATCCTCAGCATGCACACCACCGGCAGCGTTTGTGATCGTAATCGTTCCATCATTCGCATTATTACATGTGATGTTGGACTTCGCGACCGACGCGGTGATTGTTGATGGCTCGAAGATAATCTGCGATGAAACCTGCGTCGTGCAAACCGGGTTCACACCCTCTCCGCTTGCAGCGGCAATCGCAAAGATTGTATACGTTCCTGGTGTCAGTGCCGAGAAGGAGCCAGTGCCATTTGTCTCGTCATAGCCTCCACCTGTACGCACTGCGCGATACGTGAACGACCTTGACGCTGCATCGGCATGCGTACCGCCTGTTGCCGAGGCACTGATCGTTCCGTCGTTCGAACCGTTGCAGGACACATTTGTCTTGCTGACCGTTGCCGTGATGGAAAGGGGCTCGTAGATCACCTGCGTTGATACTTGCGTCGTACAGACCGGGTTAAGACCCGATCCGCTTTCAGCGGCGATTGCAGAAATCGTGTACGTACCAGCTGAGAGTGCCGTAAATGAACCAGTACCGTTTGTTTCATCGTATCCGCCACCGCTCTTTACCGCGCGGTAGCTGTAGGTGCGCGTACCAGCATCAGCGTGTGTTCCGCCAGAAGCAACTGCTGTGATGGTGCCGTTCGCGGCTCCATTGCAGGAGATGTTTGTCTTCGAAACAGTGGCCGTGATAGCTGTCGGTTCATTGATGATGCGTGTAGCCACTTCGGTCGTACATGCAGGGACCGAACAGCAAATGTCTGCGGCAATCACCGAAACGGTGTATGTACCGGCTGTGAGGCCCGTGAATGAACCTGTTGCGTTTGTTTCTGCATATCCACCACCACTCTTGACAGTGCGATAGCTGTATGTGCGGGTTTCAGCATCGGCATGGTTACCACCGGCTGCGTTGCTGACCGTGATCGATCCGTTGTTGGAACCATTGCATGAAATGTTCACGCGGTCAACCGTTGCCGTCACCGGCGTTGGGTTGTAGATCACACGCGTTGCAACCTCCGTTGTACAGACTGGTACTTCGCCACCGTTTTCAGCTGCGGCGATCGCATAGATCGTGTACGTGCCCGGCACCAGGTTTGTGAATGAACCAGTTGCATTCGTCACATCGTAGCTCGTTCCCATTGCACGATACGTGAATGAACGCGAACCGATTTCCACGTGCGTACCGCCTGTAGCAGTTGCTGTGATCGATCCATTGTCTGCATTGTTACATGAAGCATTAAGCTTCGTGACCGTTGCCGTGATGGCTTCCGGATTGCGAATGTAGAGCGTATGAACATCGGATGTACATGCAGGTGTTGAACCCACAGCATCTGCGATGACCGTGACGATGTAGCGACCAGCTGGAAGACTACCGAAGGATGTCGATGTCTGTGGCCCAACCGTTGCGCCACCTTGCTCCGTGATCTTGTACTTGTAGGTACGTGTTGGAGCATCGGCATGCGTGCCCCCTGCCGTCGACGTTACCGTAATGGTGCCGTTGTTGGCATTGTTGCACGAGATGTTCGTCTTGGCAACTGCCACAGTGGCAGAAGAAATCGCTGTAGGATTGTAGATGATCTGCGTCGAGACTGCAGTTGTGCAGGCTGGTGTTGAACCAGTTGCATCTGCAACCACCGATACGGTGTACGTACCGGCATCGAGACCTGTGAACGATGCTGAAGCCTGTGGTCCTGTCGTGGCGCCGCCGGACTTTGCGATCATGTACTTGTAGGTTCGTGGATTCGCATCTGCATGCGTACCGCCAGCAGCGTTCGATACTGTGATCGTACCATCGTTGGCATTGTTACACGTGATATTCGTCTTCGCAACATCGGCAGTGATCGTCGTTGGACGCATGATCACTTGTGTTGAGACGTTTGTCGTACAGGCAGGTGTCGAGCCGGTTGCAAGAGCAACGACAGAAACGGTATACGTACCGTCTGTCAGACCCGTGAATGATCCCGTTGCCTGTGGACCTGTCGTGCTACCACCCGAGCGGGCAATGATGTACTCATAGGTGCGCGTCGCAGCATCTGCGTGCGTACCGCCCGTTGGTGCAGTAACCGTGATTGTGCCATCGTTGGCCGTATTACAGGTGATGTTGCTCTTCGCAACCGATGCACTTACGACCGTTGGGTTGAGGATCTCCTGTGTCGAAACAACCGTTACACATTCAGGGTTTGAGCCCGAAGCCAATGCAACAACCGATACCGTGTAGGTGCCGGCCGTCAATCCAGTAAAGGAGCCCAAAGCCTGTGGTCCAGTTGTTTCCCCACCAGACTTGGCAATGATGTACTCGTATGAGCGTGTACCGATTCCACCGTGTGTTCCGCCAGCTGGGCTCGATACGGTGATCGTTCCGTCATTAGCGTTGTTACAGGTGAAGTTTGTCTTGGCGACCGTGGCTGTAATAGCCGACGGCGTGTAGATTTCATAGTTACCGACATTCGTCGTGCAGGCCGGCACTGTCGCGCCCGATGCCAGTGCGATAACGTAGTAGTCATAGACACCAGCCGTCAGACCCGTAAAGAGTCCTGTCTCGTTCGTCTCGCTGAACACACTGTTGCGCTTGACGATGCGGTAGTTGTACGTCCGCGTTCCAGCTTCTGCGTGTGTGCCACCAGCCGTGCCTGGGCTACGCTGAAGCTTACCATCCGAACCACCGTCGCACGAAATGTTCGTCACGGCAACCGATGGTTGCGTGACTGTTGTTGGCTCGTGGATGACTTGCGTTGAGACATTCGTCGTACAAGCTGGCGATTCACCCGTTGCGAGCGCAACAACCGAAACGGTATATGTTCCGGCTTGTAGACCCGTGAACGATGCAGATGCCTGTGGCCCAGTGGTGCTTCCACCAGAACGGGCGATCATGTAGTTGTACGTACGCAATTGCGCTTGAGGATGCGTACCACCTGCTGCGTCGCTAACGGTGATCGTACCGTCGTTAGCACCGTTACATGTGATATTGGTCTTGGCAACAGATGCCGTGATTGTCGTTGGATTAAGAATGTTACGTGTAGCAACAACCGTTGTACAAGCTGGGGTATTCGTCGCTGCAAGCGCAATCACCGAAATGGTGTACTGGCCTGGTAGCAGACCCGTGAATGTGCCAGATGTCTGTGGTCCAACTGTGCCGCCACCCGTTAGCTCTGCGATGTAGTTGTATGTGCGTGGGTTTGCATCTGGATGTGCTCCACCGTAGGTGTTGTACACCGTGATCGTACCATCATTTGCATCGCGACATGACAGGTTCGTCCAGTCTGCGCTTGCGCTGATGTTCGTCGGCTCCCAAATCACCTTGGTGTCGACCTTCACCGAACAGGCTGGGGTAACGCCATCGGCGATAACATAGACGTCGTAGGAACCTTCCGTCAGATTTGTGAACGTCAGCTCTGATTGTGGCGTACCGACAGACCCATTGACCTTGTCAATACGATACAACTTCGCTTGAACAGGATTCTCTGCATGCGTACCACCAGATACATCACTGATCGTGATCGTACCATCGGCGGCGTTCTTACACGAGATGTTCGTCTTTGCCACCGTTGCCGTAAGAGCAAGGGGCTCGTAGATCACCTTGGTGTCGACCTTTACTTCGCAGGTTGGGCTAACGCCATCAGCGATCACGTAGACGTCATAAGTGCCGGCCGAAAGACCGGTGAAGGAGAGTCCTGTTTGTGCAGGAACATCACCAACCGATGTACCAACCTTATCGAGACGGTACTTGCGATCGATGTACTGCTTGACAGAAACGCCAGCATCGGCGGTGTTGTTGTCGGAACGCAACCATTCAGTCACAAGCCATGGGTAGGCGACATCTTCGGTTGAGTAGTTGATGAGCCCCATGACCGTGTTAAACATCTCCCAGCGGGCAGGATCATTGCTCCAGCGGATGCGCTCATTGCCGTAGAAATAGGCAAAGCGGCTGTTAACATCAACATCGCGCGTTAGGATACGCGTCTGTGAGCCACCAATTCCGTTCGGATAGCGAGGAGCTGGGAAGAAATTGGTGAACAACTTCGGTGTTTCCGGATGGAAACCACCACCAGGATTCGAGACAGTGATCGTTCCATCATTCGCACCATTACAGGTGATGTTCGTCTTGGCAACCTCCGCCGTCATGAGGGTTGGTTCGTAGATGACTGGGCTACCAACCTTGACTGAACACGCTGGCGTGACGCCATCAGCGATGACGTAGACATCATAGGTACCAGGCGTGAGGTTTTCGAACAGCAATCCTGACTGTTCGACACCAGCTGCACCGTTCACCTTATCAGCACGATACTTCTTTGTTTGCGTAAGCTTCTCTGCATGTGTGCCTCCGCTGACGTTTGACAGCGTGATCTTACCGTTGTTGGCACCGTTGCAGGAAATATTCAACTTCGTTACCGTTGCGCTGAGTGCAGATGGTTCGAAGATGACCTTTGTATCAACCTTCTTTTCGCACGTCGGTGTTACACCTTCGGCGATTACGTAGACATCGTAGGTACCCGGTGTAAGGTTCGTAAACTCAAGTCCGGATTGGGCAACACCTGGCTCTGAACCAACCTTGTTCAGACGGAAAAGCTTTGTCTGCGAGGCCTTCTCACCATGTGTACCACCCGAAACATTGCTCAGGGTAATTGTACCGTTATTCGAACCATTACAGGTGATGTTCGCCTTCGCCACTGTTGCGGCGAGCTCTGTTGGCTCGAAGATTTCGACTGTTTCAACCTTGACGGAGCAAGCAGGCGTGACACCATCAGCGATGATGTACACGTCATAGGTACCAGCGCTCAAGCTCGTAAATTCATTGCCCGACTGCGGTGTGCCGGCTCCTGTGCCGACCTTGTCGAGGCGGAACATCTTGTTCTGCGATTCGAGCTCAGGATGCGTGCCACCGTTGACGTTGTTGAGTTGAATCGAACCATTTGCTGCACCAAAGCACGAAATGTTCGACTTCATGATCGTAGCTGTCAGTGCCGATGGCTCAAAAATCTCGTAGACTCCGAGACTGCGCTCACACGTTGGCGTGACATTCTCCGCGATCACAAACACTTCATACGAACCAGGTGTCAGGTTCGTGAACTCGAGACCAGATTGCGCTGCAACGTCACCAACCGATGTGCCAATCTTGTCCAAACGGAACAGCTTGGCTTGTGTTGGCATTTCGGGATGCGTGCCCCCTACAACTTCGCTAAGTGTCAGCGAACCATTGTTGGCGCCATTACACGTAATGTTTGCCTTCGTAACCGTTGCATTCAACTGCGATGGCTCGAGGATCACCTCTGTACCGATCTTCTTTTCGCAGACAGGATCAACGTTCTTCGCGATGACGTAAACGTCATATGTACCAGGTGTCAGGCCTGAAAACTCCTTTTCATCCTGCGCACTGCGATTCTCATCAGAATCGACCTTATCTAGTCGGTACTGGTAGGCCTGCGTTGTGATCACTCCAGGGATCAGTCCACCAGCGGCATTCGAAACCTTGATACCGCCATTGTCGGCACCAAAGCAGGTGATATTGGTCTTCGATGAGATACCAGAAAGCTCGGTTGGCTCAAGCACGGTTGCGGACTTGCTGCGGCTATTCTCGCTGGCCGTCGTGACGGTGACCGTGTAGGTTCCAGCGACGATGTTCGAGAGATCTTCTGAGTCAGCGTCATTTGACCACGAGAATGCGGCACCATCGAAGGTTCCATCAAGCGTGGTATTCACCGATCCAGTGGCCGAACCAAAGCATGATGCATTGGAAGGGGCAAGTGTGATCGTGAAGGCACGGACCGAACACGATGCATCGCCGTTGAAGTTTGCACCGATTCCACCGTTGGATCCGTCGCTGCGACGCCATCCGTTGGTACCGTTATCAAGGACTACGCCTCCGGTGATGCTGGCTTCGATCACGTCCTGCGACTTCGAGCCCCACCAGTTACACGTCGCTGTTGGTGCGTATCCTGACCGTCCGTTGATAAAGACCTTGTTCGACCCAGCCTGTGGGTGCAGGATATTGTTTGTGTACGTCTGCGTACCAAACGATCCATTGGAGATCGAGACCGCAGCAAACGTGCTGCCTGATGCCCCAGAACCCGTGATCTCATTATTGTTGAACGTTGCAGAAACGTTACCGACCGTGACGCGGTCACGAATACCGATACCGTTCTGACGGGAATTCAAAATGTCATTGTTCGAGATCGCTGCGCTGTTGATGAGGTTCCCAGTAAACGAAACCCCGTCGGTGCCCGCGTCGACAATTTCATTCCCAGCCACAGTGACAACCGACAACAAGCTCATGCCGGAGAACTGCAGCGTTCCCTCGATGCGTGAGCTTGTGACATTCACGATACGGCAGGCATTACCAGCGCCAAAGGTCAGCGCACGGATGAACTCATTCACGCCCGAAGGACGGCTGATCTTCGTGTTCGCAATCGAGATTTCACCGTTCTTGAGAATATGCACCGCACCATTCGTCGGAACTGTCAGGATCTCTTGTATAGGATCAACCGCAAGCCAGCAGCTCGAAACAGACGTGATCGTCGTTGCACTCGATGTCAGCAACTGAGTAGCTGACGAGCTGGTAAACTTGAGACCACCGAAGTACACAGAAGATGCACCGATTGTTACCGTCACGGTGCCGTTAATCGTCGTCCACGGTGCATCACCACGATCGATGTAGTTCCTGAGATCGGTTGAGTAAATCGATACTGACTTATTGACAGTAACGTTCTCATTATAGGTGTACACAGCAGCTGTCACCGTTCCGCCAGCAGCAACGGCAGACACACCATCCTGGATGCGGAAGTACGAATTTTCCGAACCGGTGATAGTCACCGGCCCTGTGCCGTTACAGAGTCCGTTGTTTGGATTGTATCCGATTCCTGCCTGATCCATGCCCGTCTGGTATGGACCTGCCTGGATTCCACCGGAACCAGTAAGCACACCCATGATGTACTGGATCGAAACATCGCCGTAGTAGTTACAGCCCGCTGAAAGCATACCCGTACCACTGTTTTTGATAGCGTGACCGGTAAGTCCAGGAGTAAATGCATTCGTTTCAACAGATACGGTCTTGCCAGCAAGTGCACCCGAAACGGTCACACCGTTACGCGCCTCAGCAAAGATGTTGTTCTGAATGCGGGCGCTACCGTCGGCACTCAGTCCAGCTACGTCAAGCGTCACCGCTGCATGCGATGATGAATTGGCCGTGTTGACATTCGTCATTTCGTTATACGTAATGACGACGTTATCTACGGTTCCGGTCACCTGAACAGCCGAGTTGATATAGTCATTGAATGTCGTCTCCGTCAGGAAGAACGTCGACACCCCACTTGCGATGATGGCTGTTGTGATGTCGGGAGCTACCCCGTCATCACCATCAAAGCGCGATCCGCTAATTGACAACTCTTCCCACCCAAGACCAGCCGTATTGATCGTGGCAGCGCTTGTGAACGTACAGTTCGAGATGATCACGTTGGCACCCGCACTCGCACCAGTAATGGTACTTCCGACGCCAAACGTCACCCCGTCAAAGACGACATCCGCATCCGGTGCAGCAAGGGTAATTGGCGACGTCAATGTTGTCGCTTCTCCCCAGTTGGCAAGTGCAGCGCCAGCGTTGGCACCGTTGATCGTCAACGGTACAGCAACTTCGGCACCAGCAAATTGGCCAGCACCGATGTCCAGCGCCGTAACGCCGCCAACGGTCAATGCACCGTCAACTCCACCAATGGTCAGCTTTGGATCTGCCGCGGTCAAGCCAGTATTGGCATTGTTACCGCCGTCGGCTGCCGACCGCACGTAAACCGTCACCTGTGCACTGGATACAATCGCACCCAGAGCCAAGATGATAGCAAAGAAAAGTGTACGGATTCCGTTCATGGGATCCCCTCGAAACAGTTTTTAAACCGATGTATTTCCGATGATTATCACGATTTGACGGGAGTTCCTGGGGATATCTCCCGAGGACTCTTCGACAAATTCACACCAAACTACGCAATTGATGTGGAAAATTTCGAAGAATCACCGCAATTTATTTTTCTATTGAGAACAATCTACGTATAAATACGGTCTGTCTCTTCGTGTGCTTTTAAAAGTTATTGCAAAACCGTAGCACACACTGCTGCTTTTTCAGGCTCAAATCCGATGGCATCGCCGTCGGCATCAGCTGGGTCAATGTTCGTGGGACTAATCGTCACCGTTCCGGCAACAAGCTTCCGGATCGACGCAGCAATGACGTTGATGTCAAGGGGCTTGTCCTTATCCTTCGTCGGGACATTGAAGGCGTTGCACGTAGCATCAAGCGCTGTTGGCGCGAGATTCTTTACGGCAACAGCGTTTGCCGGTGTTTGACGAAAACTGTTGCGCTTCACGGCAACCGTCTTTCCGGCAATCGTTCCAGATACGACAACGGACGGTGCACACCCGGTAAACAATGAATTCTCGATTGTTACTTCCTGCTCGATCTTCGATGCATCACACCGCACCGCCCCCTGCTGAGGATCGGCCGAAGTATTGCAATTGGAGAACTCATTATAGCTGGCGCGAAAGATCTGCATGCTACCAGCGACATCCAGGGCTGCCTTTGTGTAGTTCTTGAAGGAGTTTTCCCGCACAACCATGATGCCCACATCGCCACCAGTGAGTGCTGATGCAGAGGCTGCAGTTCCGGGCTTTGCGCCCTCAGCCTTGGCATCGAAAATACTGGCCGTGACAAAGAGCTCTGCCCACTTGGCACCGGAGGCAGAAATCGGCTTCGCACCGATGAACTTGCAGTTGTAGATGGTGATGTTGGCGTTCTCACAGGTGCCGGCAAGGGGCACGATGGGACCAAATTGGAGTCCGACCAACGTAACAACTGGGCTGCTGGCCGATGCACCCATCGTCAGAGTCGACGTGATAACGGTCGGTACATCCCACTTTGCGATGTCATAATTGGCATTCGCCCCCTGAATGACGACGCCCTTGTTGATCGTAGCTCCGGCAAAGGAGCCCGGACCGACATCGATGATATCGCCGTTCTCGGCAGCTGTGATTGCTGCCTGCAGGGTTTTCTTGGCTGACGATTCCGATTTCCCATCCTGGGAGTCAGCTCCCCCACTTCGGACGTAGAGCGTGTTCTGAGCAAGGACTGTGAAGGGGGCAAACCATACCGCCAGGAGGATGAGGATGCGCATCATAGGATGTGGTCTTCGCAATTGTGAGTGTTCAACGAGATCGTTCATGAAAACACCCGCAGACGAGATTCATCTGCGGGTGTTGTGTTCTGCTTCTTCGTCGTGGAGTCCTGTAGGACTCCGATTCCGTTATCGACGGATGATGACTGGTTGTGACATGTTCAGATCACCGGCACCGGTCACACGGATCACGTAGGTACCGCTGGCGATAGCACGGACATCGGCGGACAGCGGAAGGATGAAGTTCTGTGTTGCATATCCGTCATAGAGACGGTTGACAACGCGACCCAGAGCATCAACCATTTCAACCTTGAGCTGACCAGCCTGGCGAGCAGCGACAGTGATCGTAAGATCCGACTCAGCCGGATTTGGATACACGTCGATCTCATCCATGAACTCAACATCTCCGGCGATAACATCATCCGTTGGATCACCCTTCTCGAGTCCGTTGTCAACTGCACTTGAAGAGAGGTACTTATTCCGCATGTAGCAATACGCTGCATCGCGTGTACCCTTCGAGGCTGTGTTGTACAACAGGACTTCGGCGATCCGTGATGTTGTGCTCGCTGTACCTGCGCTGTTGCCACCGAAGTTCAGAGCAATACCTGCGGTATTGTTAAAGTCGGTCGTACCAGTTGTGCCGGCAGTAGCCCCTTCACCGAATCGAACCGAACCGGACTTCGCACCGAGCGACACGTTCGTTGCGGCTGATAGCGTCGGAGCCGTCAGTGTCGTTACACCAAATGATCCGCTACCGAGCTTTACTTCTGTGCCACCTGTGCTGACTGCAACTTGACCATCGTTGCCGTCCAACGACATACCAATGCGGTTGGTCGCATCAGCACCATTGAAGTACATCTGGGCGATATACGTTGTTCCCTTGGCGACGTTGATGAAGTCACGAGAAACGGTGCGCTGCGTGCTGCTTGCGTAATCGTAGATGCTCATTCGGATGGTTTCCGTCGTTGACGACGTTGTACCGACAAGCACGATCGACATACCATTCTGGTGATCACCATGCTTGTAGATCACCTGCAACGCGTTGTCTGTAACGTCAACATCCGGCGTCTTGAAGGTTACCATGAGCGACTTCGCGCCACCGGAGATGATCGCGTTAGTTGCCGATGCGGCAAGGTAGTGCGTCGTTCCGTTGAACTGAAGTGCAGCCCGACTGTTGAGACCGTTCGTGGTATTCCTCCAGAGTGGGCGTGTTGCTGTTGTTCCCGGACGAAGCTGGAGTGTTCCAACCATTGGATACAACTGCGAAATACCAAGGTTGTCGGTTGACGTACCGGCATCTTCGGCCTTCCAGCCAATTTCGAGGCTTGTGTATGGAAGAGGACCTTGCTCACCGTATGTGACGCGTCCCGTACCGAAGCCGGCATTGTCGGCAACATCGTTGACGAACTTGGCCACATCATTCAGCACACCAACAGAGCGGTCGTCATTCGTGATACCGAAGATCCGTGTGACGGAAGAACCGTTGTTGTACTTGTAGACAATGTTTGATGCATTGACATTACCCGACGAACCATTCTGGATTTCGAAGAAGCGACCTGTTGTGGTGCTGCTTGGATCCTTACCAACCGTCAGATTGAGGTTACGAAGGGTCTTTGTTGCCGTTCCCGAGAAGAGCATCATCTTCGTCGTGCCCGCAACGCGGAGAACCGACGTTGGCTCCATGTCGCAGTCCGACGTGACAAGGTTCGTTGGCGAACCTTGAAGGGTGATTCCCTTCGAGATCGAGAGTGGCGAACCGAGATCGTACGTTCCTTCCGAACCGGCCAACAGAGTGACAGTACCAGTTGTCGAGATCTCATCGATCGCTTCCTGGATTGTTCCGCTGTTGTTGACGTGCAGAGCCGTTGGCGTGAAGCCAGAGAAGGTCACAGCTGACGTGCCGAGCACGAAGGCCTGGTTTGTCGCAAACAACGGTTCTGTTGTAAGATCCATAAGACCCGAGTAGACACCATCATTGTATTCAAACGCGACACGCTTGAATGTCAATGGCTTGGTAATCACCGGACCATCTGGTGCTTCGTTGATCTGAACCGCGGCAGGGCTACCTGAGGTGTTCTGCATCACGTTGATCGTTTCTCCTGTCGAGGCAACATCAATAGCCTTCGTGATGCTCGCAAGCGGACGTGATGAGGTACCCGTTCCTGTTGCGTTGCTTCCGTTGATATTCTCAACGTAAAGGTCTGTTGTTGCATAGACGCTGACCATTGTCGTAACGGAACCGTTATCGGAAGATGGGCAGTCGTTATTATCTGTGATTGTGACTTCATAGTCACCCGACACTGCATCTGGATCAACATTCGAAAGTGTATACACCATCGTATATGTTCCACTATTCTCCGTTGAGCTCACGAAGTCAGGATCAGCGACGCCATCCGGCTTGGTAGCCCATGTGACGTTGTAGTGCGGCTCCACAGCGCTTGGCGAGGCGTGTGACTTTGGCGAACCACCCGATGCGGTGATCGTGAAGGTCACAGTGCCCGTAGCCTTGATGTATGGTGCCGTTGTGTTGGCATCATCCACCATGCTGTGCGTGACGGCTGTTGGTTGACC
The DNA here is from genome assembly GCA_039795225.1 of Bacteroidota bacterium. Taxonomy (GTDB): domain Bacteria; phylum Bacteroidota; class Ignavibacteria; order Kapaibacteriales; family Kapaibacteriaceae; genus UBA10438. Next base: position 49,281 of record JBDKEN010000005.1, read on the forward strand.
AAGGACAATCTGATCGACGTACGTTGAGCAGGACGGGTTGTTACCGGTTGCAAGAGCAGTCACGTAGACATTGTAGGTGCCAGCACCAAGGCCTGTAAACAGGGCCGACGTCTGTGGTCCGGTCGTTACACCAACTCCTGTCTGGAAGATGGTGTACTCGTAGTCACGACTTTCGATGGCACCGTGCGTGCCCCCTGCTCCACCTTGAACGTTGATCGTACCATTGGTACCACCATAACATGATGGATCGACACCGACAACTGCAGATGTTGTTGTGACAGGCGTTGGCTCATAGATCTCAACTGTCGTTGAGATCGCCGTTGTGCACGCTGGTGTCACTCCTTCATTCGCAGCAGAGGCAAACACATACACCGTGTATGTACCAGCAGTCATGCCTGTGAACTCTCCAGAGCCATTGAGGTCATTATATCCACCACCGTTACGAATGACCTGATAGGAGTATGTGCGTGAGGTAGATTCCTCATGCGTACCGCCCGTTGTGCCAGAAACAGTAAGTGTACCGTTTCCGTCGGCATTACAGGTGATGTTTGTTGTTGCGATATCAGCTGTTACTGCCGATGGCTCGAGAATGACCTGCGATGCAACCTGCGTTGTACATGCTGGCGTTGAGTCTTGAGCAAGTGCAATCACAAAGGTTGTATACGTACCTGCCGAGAGGCCGGTGAAGGTACCTGACTCTTGAGGTCCTGTGGTAGAACCACCTTCCATTGTGATGAAGTACTCGTAGTTGCGCGAAGAAACATCACCGTTTGTATGCACACCACCGGCGGTCGAAGTGAATTCGATCTCTCCGTCCGTCAAGCCGTTCTTCGAAATGTTGACCTTCGAAGTTGTTGACGTGACTGTCGACGGGTTGAAGATCACCGACGTTGCGACACGCGTTGTACAGGCTGGTGTATTACCTGTTGCAAGAGCAACAACATCTACGCCGTAGGTACCCGCAGCAAGACCCGTGAACGATCCTGATGTCTGCAGAGCTGTTGCCGTCGACGTGCCGAGGTTCTCAAGACGATAGCGATAATCACGTGTTGTCACGAGAGCCGTTGTACCACCCGTCGTGCCAGTGACCGTGATAGCTCCATTGACCGATCCGTTACACGTGATATTGGTCTTGGCCACGTTCGCCGTGATAGCGTCAGCACCAAGGATTACAATACCTGTGTATTCGCGTGAGCACGTTGGGCTGACATCCTTCGCGGTCATGGTCAGCACATACACCTGGGCAGTGAGATTGTTAAATGTCAAGCTCGTCTGAGGACCAGCAACCACATTGTTTGCATCATTCCGCAGCGTGTACTCATACTCTTGCGAACCAAGCTCAGGATGCGTACCACCTTCTGGATTCGACAGGGTGATTACACCGTCGACGCCACCACATGAGGTGTTCTGCGTTGAAACAGTCACCGCAAGCTGCGTAGGACGCCAGATCACGCGCTCATATGTGACTTCGCATGAGGTATTAGCAGCATCACGCAGACGCACCGTATATGTACCTTCAACAAGCTCATCGAACTGATAGCTTGAGGCACCAGACACAGAATAGTAGTTCGTGCCATCGATCGACGTCTCATACGTTCCGTAGCCACCTTGTGGCGCACTGACCGTGATTGTACCGTCAGTTGCCGAGAAGCAGGTGATATCGGACTTCACAACTGTTGCGGAGAGCTGATCATCTGGGACGGTGACGGTCCATGTGCCAGCCGAAGCTGTCCAATCACTGCAAGAGCCTTCCTTGGCGTACCGCCGGTAACTCGTCGTCACAGCGGTGGCTGGAGGTAGGAACGATGATTCGTTTGCTCCATCAATAGCAGTTGTATAGCCATCAGCCGAAGAACGCCATGAATACATAACGTTACCATCACCACCGACAGCACCTTCAGAGCTACCGATTGTTACAACTGGAGTTCCACCGAAACAAATTTCTTCGCCATCAATTTCAATCGATCCCGCGAAGAATGCAGGATGGACTGTCAGTGTCTGCGATGCCGACTTCGTGCCATCGCATCCACCTGTGATCGTGTAGGTGATGTCTGTCGTACCAGCACTTACTGCCGTGACAACTCCGGCGCCGTCAACCGTAGCAACCGTCTCGTCGCTACTGCTCCATGCACCGCTGCCCGTACCGC
>JBDKEN010000003.1:0-266550 GCA_039795225.1 Bacteroidota bacterium
GGTCACACCTCTTCCCATTCCGAACAGAGTCGTTAAGCCCCGTTGCGCCGATGGTACTGCATCTGAACTGGTGTGGAAGAGTAGGTAATCGCCAAGTCTATTTTTTGCAAAGCCCCTTGACCCTCGTCTTGGGGCTTTGCTCGTTTGATACGGGACAAGCACGTTTGCCTATCGCGTTCCCTCTTCAATACTCTGAAGAATCACTACACGAGACATCAATCGAATTTCTGGTCGGTCGATGGACGGAAGATTAAATGGCAGCAAGTGTTGCCCGTTCCGTGTGTCAATAACAATGCGGAGATCTTTCCGTTCGGAGCGAATTGCCCCCACCATTGTCGATGTCCTGCGCGAGATAACAGCATTGCTACCGTTCCGCGATGAAGACTGATCGTCATACGCACGAAGCATTACCTGCGATCCTATCGGAAGCAAAGCCAGAAAGTCACGCAATTCGCGCCGCTGTGCCTGTGTGATGTAGGCGCTCCGTTTTGCAAATGATATCACCTGCGTCGACGCAAACAATCTACCCAACCGTGATGATCTCGGAACTGCTACCCGAATAGGGTAGGGTGTATGCATGGAGGTGAGAATCTCGACACGGCGATACTCGCTGTTGTCCTTTGCGAGATTCTGTGCAGTCAACTCCGGCGGAACACAGTTCGCATTTGAGGTAAGTATGTGAATGCGACGTGCATCAATTCCACGATCGAATACGAGATAGTTCTTGATTCGCTCAGCTCGACGACGGGCAAAGTAACAGGCATCGGTCTGATCCCGGCGTTCTTCATATCCGTGGAGATAGACATGATCGGATGATTGCTGCAATTGCTCTGCTAACGCATCGAGAATCCGTAGGTACGCCTCGTAGAGGTTCGAGAATTCAGCGGAGCCAATACCAGAGGGAAGGGGCTCGACATCATATCGCTCGGGAATGTCTGTTGAGGCTGAGTCAAAAAACACGACAGGTAAAAGGTTGACCACCTCCTGACGCGGCAACACGTCCCCTATCCTGGAGGCATGCTGTCCGACACAAATAGCGCCAGTCCAAAACGACAACATCCACAGCACTGCACAGTAAATAGTATGCTGTCGATACGATTGAAGCAGGAGTCCGATCAAGACCATTATACCACCGATGTTGATTCTACGAGAATCTCGGTGCTATTGTGCTGATCTACACTACGACTTGATGCGCCACCACTACGATACTTGACGCCTCTGTGACATCGTGGCTGCCATTTCCAACGCCATACGCGTACTGGCAGCGTCAATTGATACACTCAATACTCGATCATATGCAGTACCATGATCTGGTGACGTGCGGATGATGGATAATCCAGCAGTGACATTCACTCCAGCCCCTTTTGCAAGTAGCTTCAGAGGGATAAGGCCTTGATCATGATACATTGCTAACACACCATCGTAGCTTGTATACGCCCCGAAGCCAAAGAACCCATCCGATGCAAGGGGGCCGTCAACCGCTATGCCCTGCGTACGAAGCGATTCCACAACGGGGCGGATGATGTCTCGATCCTCGGTGCCAATCGTACCCTGTTCACCAGCATGAGGGTTCAATCCCAACACCGCAATTCGTGGATTGGTAATCCCAATGCGCGAATGTAAATGGTTGTGGAGCTGGAGAATACGTTGTTGAATACGATTCTGATCAATGCTCGACGCTACTATGCGCAAAGGTATATGGACGGTCGCCAGGGCTACATGAATTTCACGCGTACAAAGCACCATGAGCGGATCGCCATCAGCATAGGCTGCAACCATTTCCGTCTGCCCCGGATATGGCCATCCTACGCACTGCAGCGCATGCTTGTTGATGGGCAGGGTGACGACTGCATCAGCACGTCCTTGGCAGACATCCTCGAGTGCCCGTTCAAGCGAACTGATGGCATGCCTCGACGCGGCATCGCTCGAAACGCCAGGAGAAAGGTCAACATGATGGTCAAGGGGCTCGATGGTGATCCTGTGGTCACCAATGATCCATTGCAAATCCTCAAATGTCCCAGGCAGACGATACGCATCCATGCAGGCACGCAAGACCGTTGGTGCGATGAACATTCGGATGGTGGCATGGAGTGGCCCGTCGAGTATCGCCTGTGCGAAACATCGTAGGCCGATGCCTTGGACATCGCCGCACGTGACGACCAAGCGCGGGACAGACATTATGCAGCCCTACGACGTCGCTGGCGGTACATGTTCAGTAACAGTCCAACGATAGCAATGTTGGCAATCAACGACGTGCCACCGGCACTGAGGAACGGCAACGGGATCCCCATAACTGGGAACAATCCAACGGCCATTCCAATGTTGACCGTCGTGTGAAAGAGCAGCAAGCTGGCAAATCCAATGGCAATAACACTACCAAAGGATGTCTTTGCGCTGACAGCGATACTCGCGCTTCGAACAGCGACAAAGCCCAGTAGCGTGATCACAACGAGACCACCAAAGAAGCCAAACTCTTCGGTTGGAACACAGAAAATAAAGTCGGTCCACTGCTCTGGAATGTAGCGAAGCTGTGTTTGCGTCCCCTTCAAGAACCCCTTCCCAGTAATACCACCGGAGCCTACGGCCAGGATCGACTGAATAACGTGGTATCCCTCACCACGAGGGTTTCGCTCCGGTTCAAACAGCGTCACGAGGCGCTTCTTCTGATATGTTTCCAGCTTGTTGAAGGCCGGTTGAACGGCAAAGCCAACACTGATCACAAGTAGGCAGGTTACGATGGTTGCCGCCAGTGATCGACGGAAGAGATACGTTCCCAGGCAAAACAACGCGGCAACTGCAGCAAACCAGAAGAAGTTATCGAAGAGCAATCCATAAAGAGAGGCGATTGCAACAAACGGGGCCGCCACAAGCGCATAGATCACGAAAAGATCGCCCCCTGTCCACAGATACACCCCAAGTGCCATGGCAAGAAATACTGTTGCCGACCCTGTATCGGGCTGCAACATGATCAGGCCGATCGGCACCAGAAAGAGCGTCGCTACCCATCCTAGGTCACGGATGGTACGGATTGAGAAGCCCTTCCGATCGGTATACCGAGCAACTGCGATCAGTGTTGTGATCTTCGCAAGCTCAGAGGGCTGAAAGGAGAAGGAGCCAATTTGAATCCAACATCGCTGGCCGTTGACGACGTGACCAAGAGGAGTCAGTACGGCAGCGAGCAGCAAAACGCCAACGATGTATAATGGATATGCAAGGTCATTAATCCATCGCTCCGGGAGGAAGAATAGTCCTATTCCTCCGCTAATACCAACAATGGCGTAGAGAACTTGTCGACGAAAGATCGCATCCGAGCCGAGGCCGTAGGCCGCACTGTAGATAGATGTCAACCCAATGCCCAGAAGCCCGATGACGGCCAAGAGAAGACCCCAATCGAGCATGTCATTGATTCGACGTTGCATGGCAACGTCATCTTCATCCAAGAGAAACGGCCTTATTGCCATTGCTTTCCGGTAATACGTTCGTACGCCTCAATATACTTTGAACGTGTGGCTTGGACGACCTCGTCAGGAAGGGTCGGTGGAGGCGGAGTCTTATCCCATGTGGTAGTCTCCAACCAGTCGCGCAGCACCTGCTTGTCGAAGTTCATTTGCGAGGTTCCTGCTGCATAGGATGATGCAAGCCAATAGCGCGAGGAATCTGGTGTGAGAGCTTCGTCGATCAAGATGATCTCGCCCGAGGCATCCACCCCAAACTCAAACTTCGTATCTGCAAGAATGAGTCCCTTTCGGGCCACATCCTCGGATGCAGCTGCATAGAGCTGCATACTAACATCACGAACACGTTCAGCTACGCTTGTTCCAACAATTGTGCAGGCACGATCAAAATCGATGTTCTCGTCGTGACCTTCCTCGGCTTTGGTTGCCGGCGTGAAAATCGGATCGACAAGACGGGATGACTCAACATATCCAGACGCTAAGGGTACCCCGCACACGGTCTGATGCGCCTGATATTCCTTCCAGCCTGAGCCTGCGAGATATCCTCGCACAACACATTCAATAGGAAGGGGGCTCGTTTTGCGCACGATCATGGAACGACCGCTAAGCATATCGATCTCTTGCTGTGTCAGACCCGGAAGCTGCGACACATCGGCACTCAGGAGGTGATTTGGAACCACGTTCCCTAACTGCTCAAACCAGTAGAGTGAGATTGCCGTTAGAAGAGCCCCTTTATCGGGGATGCCTTCAGTCATCACAACGTCAAAGGCCGAGATGCGGTCGGTGGCAACCATCAGCAGGCGGTCGCCCAGATCATAGACGTCGCGCACCTTGCCACGTCGAAACAGTGGAAAGGCCGAAATCGCTGTGCTGAGGACGGTAGGCATTATGCTCCAGCAATTGCACGTTGGAGAAGGGATACGCCGAGCAGGACCAGGATCAGTGAGCCAACCGTAAGAAGAAATGCGTTTCGGGATCCATGGGCATCACCACGCTTCAGGAAGCGTGGTGTAAGGTGCACCAGCGTCAGCGCAACGATCATCAGCAGTCCATGCTCCAGACGATACCGTAGGCCATCGCCAAAATCGCCCCACCGCATTACAAGCTGGAGAAGTCCAACAAGCACCTGCAGCGTGAGAACGATGGAATAGGCGCGCACAATCCATACCCCGAGCGAAGACAGCGCCTGCTTTCGGACGGTGGCCACAAGTGTGACGATAACTGCCAAGGCTGAAAGAAGGTAGATGCCATGATGCATCTTCGTGTGGAGATAAAACAGCGTTTCCATGGTGACCCTTGGGGTGGATTAGACAAGAACACCGAAAAGCGTAGCGCTTGAAGCTCGATTGATGGTAACGGATACGATATCACCGATGACGTATCCACGCACGTCTTCATGCGGGAAGATCACCGTCTTGTTCGTATCCGTGCGACCCCTCCACTCGGTTGGCGTGCGTTTACTTGGCCCTTCAACCAGAACCTGATGCGTACGTCCAATCTCAGTTTTGTTGATCTCAAGAGATATTGCATTCTGGAGTTCGATGATCTCATTGAGGCGTCGATTCTTGACGTCATCAGGAACATCATCACCCATCTTCCAGGCCTTGGTGTTTTCCCGCGGCGAGTAGGCAAACATGTAGGCCCCCTCATACCGCACTTGACGCATTACATCAAGCGTTCGCTGATGATCGTCTTCTGTTTCGGTGCAGAAACCGGCAATGATGTCGGTACTCATTGCACAGTTTGGCATCACCTGCTTGATCCGCTCAATGCGCTTGATATAGTGCTCGACCGTATAGGTACGATTCATCAATTCGAGAACACGATTAGATCCTGATTGAATCGGCAGGTGGATGTACTTGCAGATGTTGTCGTACTCAGCCATCGTATCGATCAGCTTATCCGACATGTCCTGCGGGTGTGAGGTTGTGTAGCGAATCCGCATCTGCGGCACAGCCCTTGCCGTGTGCGCCAAGAGGTCCGCAAAATCATAGCCAGCAACTTCATCACGATAGGAGTTAACGTTCTGTCCGAGGAGCGTTATCTCCTTGAAGCCGCTATCCCAGAGGTGCTTCGCCTCATCCACAACGCTCGAAAGCGGACGTGAGCGCTCGCGTCCACGAGTGAACGGAACGACGCAGAAGGTGCAGAACTTGTCGCATCCACGCATGATCGATATCCATGCAGATATGCCTTCGGTGCGCAGCGGGACGATGTCGTCATAGGTCTCGACACGCGAAAGCTTCACTGCAATCCCACGTTCGCCGCCACGGGCTTGGTCAACTAGCTCGGGCACACGACGATACTCATCAGGACCAATCACGATATCTACCATTTGCTTGTCGAGTAACTGCGCACGCAGCCGCTCGGCCATACATCCCAATACACCCACAACAAGATCCTTGTTCGTTTTCTTGTTGAACTTCAGGTGGTTGAGACGTTCGTGAATTTTCCGTTCCGCATTATCGCGAATAGCACACGTGTTGAGCAGCACAACATCGGCGTCTTCTGCTCTGTCAGTCATGGCATATCCGTGCTGGTTCATCACTCCCTGCACGATTTCCGTATCGTTGACATTCATCTGGCAACCATACGTTTCCACGTAGACCTTCAGTCCATTGGAAGGGGCCGGGGGCTCCTGAACTGGATGTAGTACCGGTAATTCGAGCGTTGACATAGACACGAAGTTACGAAGTATCGGGTACAGGGTACAGGGTACTGGGTACTGGGTGCCAATTACCAAGTACCAAGTACGAAGTACCAAGTACCAAGTACCAAGTACCAAGTACCAAGTACGAAGTACCAAGTACCAAGTACGAAGTACCAAGTACCAAGTACCAAGTACCAAGTACCAAGTACCAAGTACCAAGTACCAAGTACCAAGTACCAAGTACGGATTGGGAATTTGGATTCTCAAACCCCAAACCCCAAACCTCACACCTCACACCTCACACCTCGTTCATTGCTGGCCCTCGGCGTATGCTTGCGGCCAGACCACCGATGGTACCGCCGATGAAGCCGGTGGTGAGAATCAGCAGCAGGGGGTTGCCATCCAGAGGTAAGATTCCTGCAATGCGTCGTGAAAGGATGCTGTGGTTTTGTGTGTCGATCCACAGGGCAAGTGACGTCCACAGGAGGAATACCGCGAGAAATCCAGCTAGAAAGCTCAATCGAGGACGCTGGTGGAAGATGAGAGACACCAAGAACGTACAAATGGCGATGCTCCACCAGGGTAGGACAAGTCCTGCGAGATAGCACAGGAATATGGAAGTCGCAGTTGCAGCAAGAAATCTCATCACACATCTCCTCGTAGATGTAGCACCCATGTCCTGGAAGCCTTTCGTGCCTCGGATTGCTTCATCAAGTTGAGGCGGTTGTATGAGCCCCTTGCCCAAGCATCGATAGTATTGTCGTAGAACCGACTTCCTGGATTTCCGCTCTGACCGCCAGGATAGATGCCATAGGCCTCAACCGGATTGCTCATCTGCACAATCATGCGCCAGCTCGGTCCGTGACTGTGGGAGACGGCGTTGATCATATTGCCATCACCGCCCACGGCTAGGCCCGATCGAGCGAGTGCAGGGACTGCATTGCGCAGAAGATGATAGACCGTCACATTCTTCCATGTGCTCCAGGTAAGCTCTTTGTTCCGTTCATTGTCGGCAAGGCTCCGCGAAGCGCGGTTGAGTGCCAGTGTGACAATGTCGGTGAGGGACTCCCGCTGTGGTGTGTTCGTATTGTCGATGAACGATAGTGTGGTGTCGCGCAAAAGGATTTCAAGAATCGATTGTTCTTTCGGCCACGGAGCACGGCGCTGCGTCAGCCCAAGTTCATCATCCAATAGCGCCACCTGCAGGCTGTCCCACCAGCGGTCATAAATGGTCTGACCCAGTGACCACGGCGTTGCTTGTAGGTTCCACATGCGGAACATCTGCACATAGCGTTTTGCTGCCGGATCGAGACGCTGCTCGTCGACGTGGGTAAGCAGGAGGGGGCGAGCATCTTCAGCAGTGACGTTGGTAACATCTTGTTGCAGCTTCATCATATCGGCTGTCGTGATGTTCTGCATTGATGCGAGAAACCGCTCGATAGCAACGGCACGAGAGGTGATGTAGTTACCCGGAATGAAGTAGGGATAGGTCGCATCCGTCGGTCGCTGATTAGCGCTCTCAATAAAGCCGCGTTCAGGATTGACGACATGAGGATTCTCTTCCTGTGGGATGTATCCCTGCCAAGCATAGGTGTTGTCGTTGCCCGGCATGATTGACATGCCCTGACCCTCCCATCGTGCCGGAAACTTCCCCTGCTGCCAAAGGGCAATATCTCCGCTGTGTGAGGCGAACACAAAGTTTTGACCTGGGCACTCGAAGGTCTTGATCGCCTCGAGGTAATCACCATATGACCGGGCATGATTGAGCCGGTAGAAGGTCATCCCCTCGTTACTGGGATCGTGAGCTGTCCAGCGCACGGCAACAGCTTTCGCCAACGAAGCTGAGTCGGTGAACGTATGGTCGATCATGACCGGACCAAAGACTGTGTAGGCGACTGTGTCAATAACGTCATCCGCTCCGCGAACAGCAATTCGTTCGACCTTTATCCGGGTCTTCTCCCAGCGTCCATCATACCAGTACTCGTTCCTACGAGCATCGCGAAAGCGGATGTCATAATGGTCTCGAACATCGCGCTGCGAGTTCGTAACGCCCCATGCAACTGCATCATTGAAGCCGATAATGACAAAGGGGCTTCCGGGCAGAGTTGCACCGTAGACGCTGTTGGCTGGTGTGCTGAGTTGCATCTCATACCAGATCGATGGTAAGGTCAGCTCGAGATGTGGATCGTTGCAGAGGATTGGGTAGCCACTCTTGGTTCGTGAGCCCGCTACGACCCAGTTGTTGCTTCCCGTATTCTCATTGGCTTGGTCGATCTCGGAAAATGACATGATGTCAGAATGTCCGATACGCGCATGATCCGCAGCAGCCGGCCGCACCGGAACGACTGTCGGCTTTGGAAATGTAGTACCCTTCGGTACAATTGGCACTAATGAATCGTGAACTTCTGGATAGAGCAGACGAAGTTCCTGCGGTAGCAACCGTCCCACAAGGTTGGTATATGCAATATCCTGATTGTTATCTGACGCGAGCATCTTGGCCATCATCTTCAGCAGGAGTGCTGTGCGCAGGTTTGACCACGACTTCGGTTGTATGTTGAGAAGCTTGTACTCCAACGGCCAATGCTCGGGCGCCAGATTTTCGATGTATGCATTAACGCCGCGCGTGTAGGCGTTAAAGAGCAGCAATGCAACGGAATCACGCTCGATCTCTCGTACAGCAGCCTCAGCAGCGAATACCATGCCGAGTCGACGCTGTTGGCGATCAAAACGAACGGCGCGCTCACCGGCAAACTCGCTGACTTCGCCGGCTGCAGCGCGTGTCTGCAGATCCATCTGGAAGAGCCGATATCGTGCGTGCAGATATCCTTGCGCGAAGATGAGATCCTCATCGTTCGACGCAAAGACATGCGGCACGAGTCTGTCATCAAAAATGATTTCGACGCTGCCACGGAGCCCCTTTAGCTGTTCCGTTCCACCGTGATCAAACGTAACAGCCTCGGCGTTTTGCCATATCCCGTGTTGTGGACTCAGGAACCTTCCAAGTGGTGGGATACTCCCCCACGACTGATCGAGAAGAACGATGAGTCCGATCGTTACGATGGTTGCGAGAATGGAACGAAGCATCAGTGAAGTTACAGAGTTACGATCGACAAGCGACATCGCTGCAGACGAGCTTTCGATGTGTCACGATTATCCGCCTATGCTGCACTATGCAGGGAACATCATATCCATATTGGAGGAGAACATGGGTACACCGCTGCAACAACGAGCCTACGAGCTCACCTTGCGTGTCGCGAATCTTTGGGTGCAGGGTCAGGGGGCTGGACAAGCTCGCGAGGTGCACCGGCGTCTCTTTGATGCCGCAACCGACATCGGAATGTGGACCGAGAGGGCTGCGGGAGCATCCTCACGCGACATCTTTCGTGCTGCACTGTATGAGCTCAATACGTCAACCCGACTCGTAAAACTCTGGTTGCGTTTGTTGGATGATCTTGGCTGCATCGAGCCAGAGATCGCAAGCCCCCTGCATGATGTTGCTGAGGAGGTACATCGTCTTGTGCTTTCGTCGCTACGAACATGTCGAGACACTGTGCAGAATGGACATGCGGTCTCGCCGTAACTTGCGTCATGAGTTCACCTGCATCATCACTTGAATCGTCCATGGAGCCTCGCTGGATTGAGGCAGAACACTCCCCATTTGGCGTGCGGATTTTTGACTGTCGAGCCATTGCGACGGCCATGATGGCCTCATCAACTGATGCCGATGCGGCACAGCAATTCATGGCACTTCGTGAATCAGACGGCTCACACCTGTTTGGAAAGCGTCCCGCAAATCCTGTTCGCGTGGACGTAAGTATGTCCTATCCTCTAAACCTGAAGGATCTGCCAGACCGTGGATTGATCTTCCGTGCGGGATCAATGGAAGAGAAGTGGGACATCGCCATCGATGATGGAGTCCTCACGTTCGCACGAAGTTGGACAGGTGAGGTGGTCTACAACTGTGATATCCGCCGCGAAAACGACGTTTACCTCGTGTCTACCCTTGTCCTCTCCGATGACCTGATTGAGAACGACGATGTGTCATACCATGTTCACGTCGTCAACTTCCTCCTCTGGAGTCACGTATTCGACATCGTCTATCCACATCCTCTTCCAAAAGGGGCCGATGTCGATGAGGACACGATCCTCATGTCATCATTCAGTGCATTCGGCAAGCGTGGCTGGTTCGCAACTGCCGATCGATTCGAGTAAAGACTACGCACAGCAGTAATTCTAGCGTTTGCTCGAATGTAAAAACGTACCAGGATCCTTGATCCTTGGCCCTTCGTAATCAGTAATTAGTAATTAGTAATTACGAATTGGTACCCAGTACCCAGCACCCAATCACCCCTTCATGGCATTCCGAACAGCTTCATCGACACTGTCGGCGAACTGGGCGAAGTTGTCTTCGAAGAGGCGCACAAGGTGGGCCGCCTGCTTGTCATATGCAGATGTGTCCGCCCATGTGTTGCGTGGGTTGAGTACATCAGATGGGACGTCTGGACATGATGTTGGGATGCTCAGATTGAAGAATGCATCCTTGACGAATTCGACGTTATCGAGCTGACCTGTGAGGGCGGCCCGCAGCATGGCACGTGTGTGCTTGATCTTCATGCGGTGGCCAACGCCGTATGGTCCTCCACTCCAACCTGTATTTACAAGCCAGACGCGGGACCCGTGGGTATTGATCTTATCCCGGAGCAGGTTCGCATACACGCTCGGATGGTGCACCATGAATGGGGCTCCAAAGCATGTCGAGAATGTTGCAGATGGTTCCTTGACCCCCTCTTCGGTGCCGGCCACCTTGGCCGTATAGCCGGAGAGAAAGTGGTACATCGCCTGCTCTGGCGTAAGGCGTGCGATCGGTGGCATAACACCGAATGCGTCGGCCGTGAGGAAGACGATGTTCTTTGGGTGACCGCCGCGGTTGCCATCGGCGATGTTCGGAATTCGCTCGCGCGTGTAGGAAGCACGCGTGTTCTCCGTGTACTTCTGTGAATCGAGGTTGATGACGCGAGTATCTTCGTCGATGTCGACGTTTTCGAGGATTGTTCCGAACGTACGTGTCAGGTTGAAAATGATTGGTTCTGCTTCAGCATTGAGGTTGATGACCTTGGCATAACATCCTCCCTCGTAATTGAAGACGCCATCGTCGCTCCAGCCGTGCTCGTCATCTCCGATCAAGGCACGCTCAGGATCAGTCGACAGCGTGGTCTTGCCGGTGCCCGAAAGTCCAAAGAATAGCGCGGTGTCGCCTTCTGGGCCAATGTTGGCCGAGCAGTGCATGGACATTACACCAATCTTCGGCATCAGGTAGTTGAGCACCGTGAAGATCGACTTCTTGTTTTCTCCGGCATATGATGTACCACCAATCAGCACAAGCTTCTGCGAGAAGCTGAGGATGATGAAGACTTCGCTCAGCGTTCCATCGATTTCTGGGATCGACTTGAACCCTGGTACAGTTACGACTGTAAAGCCAGGTGCAAAATCAGCAAGCTGCTCAGCCGTTGGCTGAATGAACATGTTTTGGACGAATAGCGAGTGATATGCCTCTTCCTGAATGAACCGCACAGGTAGGGCATATGTTGGGTCTGCGCCGGCGATCAGGTCTTGAACGTAGACATCCCGCCCTTGCAAGTAGGCAAAGACGCGCCGCTTGAGAGCATTGAACTTGTCCTCTGCGAAGGGTTTGTTTACCTTGCCCCACCAGACGTCACCCTTGGTGTCATCTTCCTCAACTACGAACTTGTCATTCGCACGACGTCCGGTGTACGGTACCGAATTCACACACAGAGCACCATGCTCCGACATGATTCCCTCCTCATACATGAGCGCCTGCTCCACCAACTCGGAGGCAGTCAGGTTGTAATGCACATCACCAAGATTGTGAAGGCCCATCTCATGGAATTGCGTTTCGAGGGTGTTGCTGCTCATGCCAGGGATCTTTCGAAAGGTGGACAATAGTCGTGCAGGACCACGTGCAAATATCGGGGATTTCGGCGAAGGAAACCCCATGACATCATATCTGTTGTCGAACGAGGTTCCTGCCGACGTCGAATTAGCGATTTCTGAGATCGAGAAGGCAGGGGGCGAGATAACGCCGTCGTTCGTGGGGCGTCTGCGACAACAACTCGGCGATGCCGATCGCTCGCGAGTGGTTGTTGAGCTCGCCCTCGGCACGCTCCGTGCACGAGCCCTGGGCAAAGCGCGTCCGGGTTGGTTGTTTACCCGTCAAATGGCCGAACAGGCGACGCATCCAGTCGTTGCTGCGTATCATGCCGAAGCATTTCGTGGGCTTGATATCGTATTGGATATCTGTACTGGCCCCGGTGTTGACGCATCCGCATTGGCGCAGGTCGTCAACCGTGTGATCACCGTCGAGGCCGATCAGCAGGTACATGCCATAGCGACCAGCAATCTTCTCCGGCATGATGTACATAATGTTGAGCTGCTTCACGGTCAATGGCCAGATGACCGTATACGTCAGCAACGATGGGATGGGGTGTGGGCCGACCCTTCACGTCGTAGTGATGGCCGACGCGTGTTTGATGCGAAACAGTATGAGCCGGCGTTATCGAGCATCCCAGATGCTCGACGTGTGGGAGTGAAGGTTGGCCCTGGAGACAAGATCACCACGCAGTCCTTTTCAAGTGAGTATGTCGGCGTTGCGGGCGAATGTCGTGAGCGAATTCTCTGGCGTGGTGACGGACGGCCACGTCCCCTCGTGACACTATTGTCAGAGGGTCACGCACCAGTGTCATGGTCGCCACAGGACGGCGATGTCCGCCATCAGCCATCAGTTGTCAATTCAGGTAGCTATCTCATTGAGCCCCATAACGCCATCATTGCGAGTGGTGCTGTGGGTGCATTCTTTGTTGAGCAGGGGGCGAGTGTTCTCGACACGAACATCGCCTATGGTATTCTTGATAGCGCCCCCGATCCATCACCGTGGTATGATACCTATCGCATCGAGGCTATCCTTCAAGGAGTGCCACTTCGGCGCATACAAGAGGAGGTGCGGAGCCGTCAATGGGGATCCGGTACGGTTATCAAGAAGCGAGGGTGGGACAAGGATCCGGAGCAGTTTCGGCGTCAGTTGGACTTCGTTTCGGACGGAGAACCGGGCGTGATTCTCGTAGCCCGGGTTGGTAGCGCCCACGTGACCATTCTCGCTAGCGTCGAAGTGCGTCGCGAATCTCTGTGAGAAGTTTAACTTCCTCGGACGGCTCCGCTGGCGACTGAACCGGTGCTTCCGTGTTCTTGCGCTTCATGGTGTTGATGCCCTTAACAACGGCGAACATCGCGGCCGCGATTACCAGAAAATTGATGATCGCTTGAATGAATTTCCCCCAACTCATCACCACTGCGCCCTTCCCATCGGGTCCGGCTTGCTTCAGCGTAGTAACGATATCGGAAAAGTTGATGCCGCTCAACAACAGACCGATTGGCGGCATGATGATGTCTTGCACCAGGGAATTTGTGATGGATCCGAACGCACCACCGATGACAACACCGATCGCCAGATCGATGACATTGCCCCGTGAGGCAAACTCTTTGAATTCAGACAGTATGCTCATGCACGAATGTACGGTCCTTCACATCGGAATCCGTGCATCCACACGACTGGACGAGTTCATTACGTAGTGCTTGGCGCTGCTCACGTGTCATGTCGGCACAGCGTCGTTGTACAGATGTGTCGGCCGTCGCTTTTACAGCAAGGGGCCGAGCGCCACGCCCGAACTTGATCCCGAAGATGATCACGTATGCAAATGCGGTGATGCCGACACCTTCCAGCAAGCGCAGAGGCTCCATGTTGGTGCGGGTCTCGACCATCGTATTCCAGAGATACGTTA
Source organism: Bacteroidota bacterium (assembly GCA_039795225.1). Classification (GTDB taxonomy): domain Bacteria; phylum Bacteroidota; class Ignavibacteria; order Kapaibacteriales; family Kapaibacteriaceae; genus UBA10438. Next base: position 13,959 of record JBDKEN010000003.1, read on the forward strand.
CAGCTGCCCCATTAACGACCAACAGCCCGCCGATGCTACAGATGTACATCATCGTGCGGGCTGTTTTGGTCGTGAAAATCGACATGTGAGGGGGTTAGTCGTTGATATTGTCGTACAACGCCTGGAGCTTCTTTCGAAGATACAGGACGGCGTACCGTTTCCGCGCCAAGAGGGTGTTGATGTTTACACCGATCTCTTCGGACATCTCCCTAAACGAAACACCTTCAAATTCATTTTTGACGAAGACGTACTTCTGTTCGGGTGGCAACTCCTCGAGACCTTCGAGAACTGCCTGCCAGATGGTTTCGCGGACAAGATCTTGCTCCGGCGAGTAACTGTAGTCGCCCAAGAAACGCTCAACCGTGTCCATACCTTCTTCGTGCTGCTCGGCTGTTCCAAGGTCAGCGAAGGTGTCCGTCTTCTTCTTCCGGTAGGAATCGATAATGCGGTTCCTCACCGATGTGAAGACCCATGAAGCCAGATTGTCGATTGGCTTATTGACGTCTTTCGACGCTGCAATGACATTGGCAAACACGTCTTGGAGGATATCCTCGGCGTCCTCTTGACTCCGAACGCGCTGGCGGATAAATCCCAGGTATTTGTTCCGATCTGTGCGGAACAGCTGCTCAATCTGCAGTGCGAGATCCATAGCACTACCTCCTTGTGTGGTGATATCTGTGTTATGCCGATTCTGGCGAACGATGCCCGTCTTGCGACGGAATTCAGCGGTGTTCATGGCAACTCCCTGCTATGTGGTGTCGTCAAATCCTGCCAGAATGGCAGACTTCCTGTTAAAACGACGTAGCAGTTATGCCATGTTGTCCTGAATCGGTGAAAAACTCAGCTTTTACGAGGTAGTGGTAATTCTATGCCAAACTTTCGTGTGTTGGAAATCGCTCGCTCATATCCGGCATCAGCGTGTCGCAAGATGCCCATTAGTGGATCGTAAGTCAATACCCGTGCCAACTTTTCTTCTGCGGCAGAAGTTCCATCGGCGACGACAACCATTCCTGCGTGAAGGGAAAGCCCCATGCCAACACCACCCCCATGGTGGAGGGAAACCCATGTTGCACCCCCAACGGCATTGAGGGCGAAGTTCAGATGCACCCAGTCAGCTACCGCATCGGATCCGTCCTTCATTGCCTCTGTTTCGCGATGTGGTGATGCCACACTGCCGCAGTCGAGATGGTCCCGACCGATAACAATCGGAGCCTTCACTTTTCCATCACGGACAAGGTCGTTAAACATTTTACCGGCTTTGGCGCGTTCACCATATCCAAGCCAGCAAATGCGGGCCGGCAAACCCTGATAGCCGATATGTTCTTGTGCTTCGCGAATCCACCGATGAAGGGGCTCGTTGTCGGCGAATAATTCCATCATCGCCTCATCCGTTACACGGATGTCATCGGGATCGCCGGAGAGCGCAACCCATCGGAATGGACCTTTCCCATCGCAGAAGAGTTCGCGGACAAATGCCGGGACAAAGCCAGGGAAGTCGAAGGCGTTCGAAACACCATCGAAATCACGGGCAATACCGCGGATGTTATTGCCATAGTCGAATGTCACTGCGCCCTTGGATTGGAACCCGAGCATCGCCCGAACATGTGCGCCAATACTCGCATACGAGCGCTTCAGGTATTCATCGGGGTTGCTCAGACGAAGAGCATCTGCCTCGTCCTTTGAAAGACCTGCTGGATAGTATCCATTCAGGGGGTCGTGCGCCGACGTTTGGTCCGTAACAACGTCTGGAATGATGCCGCGCTCAAGCAGAAGTGGCAGAATCTCGGCGGCGTTGCCCACAAGACCGATGGAAATCGGCTCGCGTCGCTCTTGATACTCGCGGATTACAGCAAGGGCCTCATCGAGGTCGTGCATCTTCCGATCGCAGTACCCGTCGCGAATACGCTTATCAATGCGCACTTCGTCGATCTCAATGCACAGCGCTGCGGCACCTGCGATCGTAGCGGCAAGCGGCTGAGCGCCACCCATGCCCCCTAACCCAGCTGTCAAGAGAAAGCGACCATTCAATGTGCCGCCGAAATGCTGGCGAGCACATTCGGCAAAGGTCTCATAGGTGCCCTGAACGATGCCTTGGGTACCGATGTAGATCCAGGACCCAGCTGTCATCTGTCCGTACATCATAAGCCCCATGGCATCAAGGCGACGAAACTCATCCCACGTAGCCCACTTCGGGACGAGGTTCGAATTGGCAATGATGACGCGTGGCGCTCCGGTATGCGTTTTGACAACCCCAACCGGCTTGCCGCTTTGAACCAGGAGCGTTTCATCGATGTCCATTGTTCGAAGCGACTCAAGAACTGCATCAAAACTCTCCCAATTGCGAGCAGCCTTGCCCAGGCCACCGTAGACGATCAAATCCTCAGGTTTCTCGGCATTCTGGGGATCAAGGTTGTTTTGAATCATTCGGTATGCAGCTTCGATCTCCCAATTCTTACAGGTGAGGTTCGAGCCGCGTGGAGCAGTTACAATGCGTGACATACTGTGAGGTTATGGAGTGGCTGAAGGATGAGGAATGATCGCTAGAACGCTTCTCAAGGATTCGAGAGTTCCGTGATACCGATCATCAATGAGGAGCATTTCTGAGGTGTTTTGGAGCACAAAGAAACGGGATTACGCACCCGTGCTTGATGGTGAACCCAGTTGAGCGTCGATCTGCGATAATGTTTCCGGGCTGAGTCGCTTTGTTTCGAACAGGGTCCGTAGCGTATCCCACGAGTAGATGCCGGTGTCGTGTCCATCCTTCCACGAGGCCTGAACACCATAATTGCCAACCGGTGATAACGCTGTAAGCTCGTTCATGCCCGGTGCGAGAGTTTTCATGCCGGGGAAGACGACTTGACCCATGATCTGCTCACCTGAGCAATGGGCGCAGGGACAGGCATCGCGAAGGTCTGACAACAGGATACTTGAGATAAGACCGTCGCTCCAGGTGCTTTCGAGCACAACGGGATTACGGCGTTTGAGAGAGAGGAGACGAAGCATGACACAAACTTCGCCAAGTTCTCCCGTATTTTCGTGAATGGAATCCAGATACAAATCCTTTGTCAGCATTGAGAACCTTGCCGAACACGTCGGAGAAACTGTCACCCTGAATGGTTGGGTGTACGACAAGACGGAGAAGGGCAAGCTCATCTTCATCAAACTCCGTGACGGAAGCGGGATCGTCCAATGCGTCCTGTTCAAGCCCAATGTCTCGGAAGAAATTGCCGGTAACGCTCAACAGCTCACGCAGGAAACAAGCGTCTCAATTACGGGTACAGTCCGTGCTGAGCAGCGCGCTCCAAGTGGAGTCGAGTTGGACGTAACTGATGTGCGCATCTGGCAGATTTCCAAGGACTACCCGATCACCCCAAAGGAGCACGGTGTTGAATTCCTGATGGAGCACCGTCACCTCTGGCTACGATCGGCACGCCAGCATGCAATCATGCGCGTACGTGCGCGGGTAATTAAGGCCATCCGTGATTTCTTCGACGGGAACGGATTCCGTCTGATGGATTCACCAATCTTCACGCCGAATGCCTGCGAGGGCACATCAACGCTGTTCGAAACGGAGTACTTCGACCTTGGCAAGGCGTATCTGACGCAGTCAGGTCAGCTCTATGCGGAAGCCAGCGCCATGGCACTCGGCAAGGTCTATACGTTTGGTCCAACCTTCCGGGCTGAAAAGTCCAAGACCCGACGTCACCTAACCGAGTTCTGGATGGTGGAGCCGGAGATGGCCTACTTTGATCTTAATGACGACATGGACCTTGCCGAAGACCTCGTCGAGTACATCGTTCAGTCATGCGTCAAAGACTGTCAGCGCGAGCTCGCCACGCTCGGACGTGACGTCTCGAAGCTCGAAGCCGTGCGTCGCCCCTTCTATCGCATGTCCTATACTGAGGCTGTCGAGTGGCTTAACAAGAATAACGTTAAGCTTAACCGCAAGCAGCCCGATGGTTCCGAGATTCAAATCGACTTCCCATGGGGCGAAGACTTTGGGGCGCCGCAGGAAGAGGCGATCATGCAGCAGTTTGATCGACCATGTATCATCCATCGCTATCCAACAGAGGTCAAGGCTTTCTACATGAAGCGCGACCCGGAGAACGAAAAGGTGGTGCTGGCCATGGACATGCTTGCTCCGGAAGGGGCTGGCGAGATTATCGGTGGCTCTCAGCGCGAAGACAATCACGACCTTCTGCTTCAGCGCCTCCGTCATGAAAACCTCCCGGAAGAGGCCTTCCAATGGTACCTCGACCTTCGCAAGTTTGGCTCTGTCCCACACTCCGGCTTCGGACTCGGCGTCGAACGCACCGTCAAGTGGATTACCGGTGCAGAGCACATTCGTGAGGTTATCCCGTTCCCACGGATGATCTATCGGATCGTACCGTAGCAGAGCTTGACGCAGGCGATTTATTGGATATTGCGAACGAGTTCACTGGATGAGCCTGAGCGTTCTTCGGCGACCCGCTGGATGACACTCCGGAATTCGGGGTACGACTCGAGAATGTGGTCAAAAGTTCGTGCGTCGAGCACGAAAAGGTCGCAGTACTCAAGTGCGCGAATGCTGGCATTTCGTCGGCGTTTGTGGAGCAATGCCATCTCGCCGAAGAAGTCGCCGGCAGTGAGTGTTCCAAGGACGGTGCCGTCGCGGGCAAGTGCCTCGACCGTACCTGTGCTGATGAAGTACATGTAACGGGGCAGATCATCGACGTGGAAGACGAACTCTCCCGGCGTGACAACCATTGCCCTGCCCGAATCGGATATCTCGCGGAGGAGCGCATCGCTGGCATCCTTGAGGAAGTGAACACGCTCAAGAAGGTCCCTTCGAAGATAGAGCGCAAGTTCACTGCGCATGCCCCAAGGAAGCAGTGTCAGTAGTGTTGGTTCTTCTGATCCTACTTTCCGGTCCCACATGTACGATAGATAGTCGATGATCCGTCTCTGTAGAGAATTTGGCACCCTGTGAAATCGCAGAAATGAGGTTATCCGCTCCATTGTCGTAGCATGCTCCGAGTGGATTGGATCAACGCGATTCAAGATTGAAGCGATGTTCCCGATAAGCCAGGCAAATAGAACGTATCCACAGATCATCACTACGGAGGCATACGTCATCTGCGGTTCCGTCCGTGGGGTTATGTCGCCATAGCCTACGGTGCACAACGTTGAGACAGACCAGTAGACAGCCCGCACATACGTGTTTGCCTGCTGTTGTGTTGTCAGCTGCATTGCCATCCAACCGCACGCAACCAGGTGCACCACTATGGCAAGAATGTAGGCGAACTGACCAATACGAATGGCGGCATTGCCGCGGTACATCTGCATCATCCACTGTCGGACGAAGCCATGGAGGGTGATAATCTTCAACAGTGTAAGCAGCCGGAAGGGAGATGTGGATGGAAAGAATAGAGGGAGCAGCACAAGAATGTCGATCATCACGTGAAACCGACGATAGCGCTCATAGTGGTCATCGCCACGGGCCCTGTGCAGCCGCAGTTTTATAAAAGGATCCACCAGCATTAGAATCGTGATGAGGGAAAGAGAACTCTGCCAGTAAACGGACATTGTAGCGGAACTGATGACCTCAAGGGGAATCCGGTATGCGAGTAAAAACACACATGCTGCCACGAGTATGTTCCACAGAATCTCGCTGGCGCGTACGGTGTTCCTTCTGTACTTTCGTGGTTCGCTCATGACGAAAACTGGCACTTTCAAACATCATACTCGATACGACAATCATGGCTGATACAACGGCGATCACAGGTGCAGAGAATATCTTCTGGGACCTCTCAGATCTTTACGCAACGACTGATGAAGCTGGGCTCGAGGGAGACCTGGCGCGCATCGGTGATCGTACCAAAGCGTTCCGCCAGAAGTGGCACGGACGGTTTGCAACGGCTTCCATCGCTGAATTCATGGAGATGGTCGTTGAGTATGAGCAACTCAGTGAAGACTTTGGTCGCATGGGTGCCTATGCTCGACTGCAATGGTCAACCGACTCCGAAAATGTCGAGTATGGTAAGCTGATGCAGCGCGTTACGGAGACACTTTCAAAGGCGTCAAGCGATATCATCTTTGTCGATACGGAACTTGCCTCGCTGTCGGCAGATCGCATTGCGGAGCTGATGGCGGCCCCTGAGATGGCCTCGCGCAAGCATTGGCTAGAAGTGGTGATGGATTACAAGCCGCACACCCTTAGCGAAGATGTTGAGCAGGCACTGAATGCGAAATCCGTCTCTTCGCGATTTGCATGGGTACGCCTCCATGATGAGGTCTCGAATGCGCTGACCTTCCAGTTTCGTGGTCAGGAGTACACGATCGCACAGATGACGAAGATGCTGTATGACGGAGATCGTTCAACGCGCAGAGAAGCTGCTGAGACCATCTCAGCAGGCCTTAAGGTTGATGCGAAGACGCATGCCTATGTATTCAACACGATCATCGGTGACTGTGAGGTGAATGATCGTCTTCGTTCATACCCGACGTGGATATCCAGTCGTAATCTGTCGAACGAAGTTTCTGATGCATCTGTCCAGGCGCTGATTGACGCTGTGGTCTCGCGTTATGATCTTGTGCATCGGTACTACGCCCTCAAGAAGCGTCTCCTTGGGCTTGATCAGTTGTGGGATTACGATCGCTACGCCCCCGTAACGGAGGAGTCGGACTTCTGGACGTGGGAACAGGCGCGTTCTATTGTGACCGACTCGTATATGTCGTTTGACAAACGCGCAGGTGAGATCGCGTCGATGTTCTTCGAAAAGAATTGGATACATGCGCCTGTCCGGAAGGGCAAGCGCAGCGGGGCGTATAGCGCTGGCACGATCGCTTCCGTGCACCCGTATGTGTTCATGAATTACACCGGTACGAGCCGGGATGTGCAGACGCTTGCGCACGAGTTGGGTCACGGTGTGCACCAATACCTGTCGCGTCAGCAGGGTCCCCTGCAAATGCATACGCCCCTTACCATTGCTGAGACGGCAAGTGTGTTCGGCGAAATGATCACCTTCAAGAAGATGTATGAGCAGACATCAAGTGATGAAGCAAAGCTTGCACTCATGATGTCCAAGCTTGACGGGATGTTCGCCACGGTGTTTCGTCAGATTGCTCTTAACCGCTTCGAAGATGCCGTCCATACGACACGTCGTACGCAGGGCGAGCTCTCCCTTGATCAGATCAGTGATATCTGGCGCACAACGCAGAGTGCGCAATTCGGTGATTCGGTCCAGCTCTCTGAGGGCTATGAAGTCTGGTGGTCGTACATCTCACACTTCATTCATACGCCGGGTTACGTGTACGCCTACGCCTTTGGAGAGCTGCTCGTTCTGGCCCTCTATCAGATCTACTTGCAAAGTCCCGAAAGCTTCCCTGATAAATACATTGAGCTTCTCTCGTCAGGGGGCTCGAAGCGTCCTGAAGAGCTGCTCGCCCCATTCGGCCTTGACATCACCAGCCCAACCTTCTGGCACAATGGATTGTCATTTATCGACAGCTTCCTAAGTCAGGCGGAGGAGCTGGCGAAGCTTCGCTAGGTTTCAGGTTTCAGGTTTCGGGTTTCAGGTTTTGATCCGGTAGTAAGACTTGCGCTCTCGGAGGGGGCGTGCTGTTACCTGTGTCAACCTTGACAACCCGATGCAGGCCCATTCTCCGTGCCCAACCCGGAACCTGAAACTCCAAACCTCACACCCCAAACCTTACACCCCAAACCTCACACCTAGAACCTACTCGCTAGCGAGTCCAGCGAGTTTCATCACGGCATTGACGCAGTCATCACTGTTGTTGTGATGGATTGCCTTGTACTGTCGCAGAAACCCCTGCAAGCATAAACTTGATACCTAAAATCCGAAACCTCACCCCTCAAAATTACTGTCCTAAAACTCCGTTTGTTCTGTACTGGGGCGATTTCCAACAACCCTAGTTTAGAGAAGGAGCCAGCAGGTTCCAAAGTACAGTAAGATCAGGAGAGGCATCGCAGAAGATGCCAGTGTTCAATTCGTATTTATGATAGGATTGTTGTATGAAATGGTTTAACGGAGGAGGGCACCTTGTGCCCTGCCGATTGAGAGCTCAAGACACCGATATCGAGTCGGTGTCGGCAAATCATGTGTGTGGGTCAACCTACCTTCCTATGATTTCAGAGGGAGGTGTGCTATGAGAAAGTTCATCGCTGTGACGTTGGCGGCCATAGTAGCCGTCGCGTGCAGTAATCGTGAACGTGTAGTGGATATGCCAACTAGTGTGCGAGTTGAAGACCGCATAGACCATAGCGAGCGAAGCGCATCCATTCAACGTGCAAAGTGGGAAAAAGCTCTTATTGTGGGAGCTGCAGACATGGGCGGCGCTTACGGCGGTGCCAAAGCTGGCGCATGGATTGGTGGAGTCTTCGGCCCAAAGGGAGCAGTGCTGGGAGGCGTGGTTGGATGCATCATTGGAGGTTGTGGTGCGTCGTTAGAGGCTTCAGGCATTGTCGTCCCACGCGGCAGCACACGCAACCTGAACCTTGCAGCTGAATACTTTCGGGGTTTTCCAAGCTCGAGCGACTCAATTGGATGGATTCACAACGACTTCGTCAGACGTACCTATCATGATCATTATGTGCAAGCTACCTTCCCATCAAAGTCCGAACTATACGATGCTCTTTCGGCTTTGATGGTCTCCAGGGGGTACGATGAAAGGGAGATTTTGGAAGTCTTCCCATTGCAAATGTTTATAGATGTGGTAACTCCATTCAAGAGCGTTGAATCTATGGACGATATTCTCGTTCTTATGAGAGATGACAATCTGCTTGTCGATAGCTTTTGGCGAAAGCTTCTCAATGAACTTCGTGCGACCTCGGAGGTCCAAGAGGCACTTGAGATCCTTGCTCGGTATCGATTATCTATTGACACACTTTCGATAGATCAGACATCTAAGACTTCGCTTCGCGATGCTATAACAGTAGGGTGCTACAGCCTATCGCTGTGGAACGCTAATAACTGAGAAAGGATACGTTATGAAACTCTTTGTCTTTGCCATGTCGGTCGCACAGGTCTTTGTGCTGTACTTCCTGGTCAATGGAGTTGCATCCGGGTTTAATAGCGGAAAACTTTTTTCTATTGTGCTTTACGGTGCCGCACTTGTTCTGGTGTTAGTCAGTCTGCTCATGGACATCGCTTTCCTGATCGGTGGTTTTCCACGAGTGGTAAGTCATCCTGACCGCATAGAGGTGGCAGAATGGATACGTTCGAGGTCATTCCGTCGGGGTACTACCAGTGTGCGTTCTTTTCTGCCGAGGAATCGGCTGTTTGGGGTCGTGTACCTGCAGGATGCTAGCCAGCAATCTTTGTACTTCAGACATCTGATGTCGAACGAGTCGTTTGAGACGCTACTTGCGCTGCGCAACACACGTGGCAGTGACCATGCATCGGCCTAGCATTAAGAAGCTCAGCTCAGCCCCCTTTCATCTGCGGAGTTAGCAGGTGGGAGGGGCATGCTGGTACCTGTGTCAACCTTGACAACCCGATGCAGGCCCATTCTCCGTGCCCAACCCGGAACCTGAAACTCCAAACCTCACACCCCAAACCTCACACCTGAAACCTACTCGCTAGCGAGTCCCGCCAGCTTCATCACAGCGTTCACATAGTCGTCGCTATTGTTGTAGTGATGGATGGCTTTGCGCTGCTGCTCTGGCGTCTTGCCCCAGCCGGCGCGGTCGAGATAGTTGGCCACACTGAAAACGGCATCATCAAGCTGGTAGAGGTCGATGAGACCATCATCATTTCCATCGGCGGCAGATGACAGGTAGGATGACGGCAGGAATTGCGTCAGCCCAAATGCACCAGCCCATGAGCCCCGGAGCGTGAGGGTGTTCATCGTCCTGCGCTGTTGAATTGACTGGAGAGCTTTGAGCTGCTGGATGGCCCAGTTGACCTTGCGATCGGCACGTTTCTGGACAGATCCTCGCACGCTGTCAATCTTTGAGGAATCGATGGATCGATTCTTCATGACCAACAATGTGTTTGATTCGACGAATGATGCTTCGTTACTCAAGAGTAGCGAGAGATACACGCTCGGGACGTGATGCTTGCCAGTGAACCGGCCATGTTTGGTTTCGACCCAGAGCAGAGCGCCGATAATCTGTGGAGGCACTCCATGGATAGAGTCGGCACGGTGCAGCACGGTCTTATTCCGCATCAGGAAGTCGCGAACGTTCGACACTGCTTCGGATGACCAGTTATGGGAATAGTCAGGCTTGGTGGCGAAGTTTGTGACGTTTGTTCGAACGTACTTTTCATCGAACGCCGTTGTTGAATCTTGCATCAAGAGATCAACGTATTCTTTGCTCACACCGTTATCGATCGCAATCTTGGCGGCACGAGCAAGTGGGTGCGTCTCTGCTCCGGTCTTGGGTGACCGGTCGGAGCCCGCAGTAGGGTCCTGCGTCAACGATGTGAGAGAAATGACAAGAGCAACGACCGCTGCTCCAACGGCAGAGAATAGAGAAACCATGTTCATCGATCGGGAATCTACGTAACGATGTCGCCAATGTTCAACACTCGCCTTCTCCTGTTGTTTCTTCTTGGCATCTGGATGCCGAGTATTTGTAGTGCCCAACCGCGTCTCCAGGTTCAGTCGTTGGTTGATTGGGGAGTTGTGACGCCCCGTGGCTCATTGACGAAGCAACAGAGTGTATCGTATCGAGTTCCGATTCGGAATGTTGGAACCGAAGCGCTGATTATCTCGTCGGTTCGTCCGCAGTGTGGGTGTACCACAGCACCACTCGAGCGTGACACGATTCTGCCCGGTGAGGAGACAGCAATGAATATCACGCTGACGCTACCGGCTGGAAGCGGAGTTGTCGACAAGTACGTGACTCTTTTTGCGAATGATTCTGCTGGTAGTCACGTTGTGAAGCTTCGTGCTGAAGTTCAACGTCCGCTACAATTGTCCTCGAGCTTCCTCGGGTTCAATCAGGGTCGGGTTGGCGAGCCTACCAGATCAAAGATTTCGTTGACGTCATATGTTGATGAACCAGTGACCCTTACGGTTGAACCAATTACATCGGGCCTCATCGTTGTTGGCCCAGCTTCGTTGACGGCATCGAAAGGGGTTGCCGTGCCAATCGAAGTCGAGTACGTTCCAGAAAAGACCGGCACATTTACCGTGCAACTGCGTGTTCGAACAAGTCTCCCTGATTACGATACCATCGAGATCACGGGGTATGGGATCGCTGATCCCGCAAAGAAGTAACCCTCTCAAAGATCACAAAGCCCCCTTCACGATAGATCTCACGCAGGGAGGGGTTGCTTTGCCATGAATCAAGGTCATTAACACGACAGACAAAGCGTGCAGGATGATCGATTGGTCCGTTCAGAAGCCACGGCTCCCATGCATCTATAGCTATGCCCTTGGAGGCACTACTGAGATGACGTGGCTTGTCGGTGTAGAAGAGATGGGCATAGCTCTTCATCGTTAGTGGCTTAACGTACACATCCTTGCCACGGAGCGAGGCGTAGTAGTCGAGGGCCGCACCCTGGGAATATGCTTCGATGCGGGGTGCAACGACCGGTAGAAATACACTGATGAAGATCGCTACACTGCCAAAGAGAACAATCATGGCTGTTCGCATGGACCTGCGGCTGAGAAGGAGAGCGCCAACGACACCTAGGAGAAGGAGGAGTCCGATTGCTGGCTCAATTCCGATCCATGAAACGCTCCGTGACATTGCCGAGCGTAGGAAAGCATCTCGAAAGCTCGGAAGTGAAAGCATCCACGAGCTGTTCATGAAGGCCCATGGAACAATCACTGATACCGATGTTAGGAGAAGACAAACCACCACCACAGCAAGCTGAAGTCCGCGGCCCCATTGACGTTTGCCCCGAATCATCGCATGAACGTGTGTTGCTGCTAGGTAGGTCAGTGGGATGTACGTCATGGAGCTGTAATGAACAATCTTGGTCGTAACAGCAGAGAATACAACAAGTACGACACCAAACAAGGCAATCATCCAGCGTCGCATCAGGACGTGCGTCGCATCCTCATCATGCGCTGAGGAAAGCCCCTTGAAAAAGAAGAGCGATGCTGGATAACAACCAATCAGCAGAATGATGCTGTGATAATACCACGGTTGAGCGTGACCAGCTTCGCCGGTTGTGAGCAAACGCCACTGGTAGGCGAGATTTTCGATGAGAAACGTCGGACCATTTTGCACGGCATCGATCCCAAGCCATAGGGCTGGCAGAGACATCGCCACGACGATTATTGTTAAAAGCGACTTCGCCGGAAATGGGACGTGCTCGCTGCGCCGTTGCCAGATCCACATCACGAGTGTTGTGAGCACTACCAGGCCAAGACCAACCGGACCCTTCGTCATAACTGCGAGACTCGCATACAGTCCAGCTTGCAGGGGGCGTGCCTTCCCTTCAAGCTGACCTCGAAGAATCTGCCACACTGAGAGGAAGATGAAGAGGTTGAACAGGGGATCAATGATGCCTGAGCGTGCGTAGAAATGTGGTAGCAAGGTACCGACGTAGATCAACGGCCACATCAACCCGAATTCATTTCCTCGGATGCGCCGACCAATATGATACAGGACGAGCAGCGTGATGATGCCGATAATGGCGTTGGGCAGGCGCGCGGCAAACTCGTTAATTCCGAATATCTGCATCGATAGAACTTGCGTCCAGACAAACAGAGGGGGCTTTTCCGTAAACGGGCGGAAGTCAATCTGCATGTGCAGATAGTCGCCCGTAACGATCATCTCTCGCGCACACTCCGCAAAGTTGATTTCGTCCCAATCGAAGAGGCGGACGGCCCCAAGAAACGGTACGAACAGAAGGAGTCCAAGAGTAGCAATGAGCAGTTGCTCACGCCAACGCTGGGGTCGATGATCTGTATTTGTCACGGAGCAAAAATACCGATGGCGCAGTGCTCAAAAGGCCGATGATGATTGCAGTGAGCAGCGAAGGAAGATGTTCGATGCCAAGACTGCCAATCTCGTAATACGCTTGAAGCACTGAAATGACAGGAAGGGTCGTTGGAAGTGTGATAAGTATTGCGACAGCGATGATCGTGGTGAACGATATGACTGCCAGACGACGACGCTGATCGCGAGGAATCGGCTCAAGGACGACAAGCTGCATGAGGAGAGATGAGATCAATGTCATGAGCAGCAGCGATGAAGACGCTGTATGGTGACCATAGATCAGCCAGACAACACTGTATGCTGCGAGAAGTTGTACCGATACGACTGCAACCTTCGTGAGAAGTTCCCGCAGGAAGTTTCGCGTCGGTGAGCTGAATGTTGCCTGTGTAGCGAGGAACAATGATGGAATTGCAACCCCAACAAGGCTGAGAAGTGCACCACGTCGAGGACTCAATGGATATGGCATGAGGCAACATGCTGTAAGGGCATGTAACACGATAAGGATGACGTTCTTGCTCATGAAGAGCACCGCAACGCTCATCACGATGCGGACAGCTCGGCGTCCTTCCGCGATCATTGCTGGAAAGTCACCGAACGTTGCCTGCTCCAGCACAATGTCGGCTGCAAGCATGGTTGCCGGCGCGCTCTCAGGCATTGCGATCCCAACATCCGCCTCCTTCATTGCGGGAACGTCATTGATACCGTCGCCAATCATGACAACGGTGTGCGACGTGCCGAGCCCCCTTACAATGTCCTGCTTTTCACGCGGGCTGCACCGTGCATGAATAGCGATTGCATCTGTTCCTGGCGGCTGAAGTTGTTGAACGGTTTCCCGAATCGAGGGTTCCGCATCTCCTGAGAGAATTATCTGCTGGATGCCCATATGGGCGAACATCTGTAGCGTGTTCTTGGCATCCTCACGAATTCCATCTCGCAACACCACGAGAAACTGCGGTTCTACATGAGGTCCCGTCGGTGCCGCATTCCGACACCGCGTGACAACGACAAGACGTGTACCTGCAACATCAGCATCACGTATGAGCGTTTGTACGGTATCCCATCCAGGATGCTGCGGAGTCATGACAACTTCCGCTGCACCGATTGTCCACCAGGTATCTGGGGAGATGCGACATGCGCTGAACTTCCGCGACGACGAAAACGGAATCACCTCGATAGAGTCCGCCATGCGTTGTTCGGAGCCTGCAGATCGGAAGGCATCAGCCATCCGACCTTGGTCGTTGATCGTACAGGCGAGTGAACGAAGTATGCTCCGACATCGCTCCTCGGAATCATCGGTGAGGACGAGTATGCGATCAAGGACAAGATGGTTCGTTGTGAGCGTTCCCGTTTTGTCCAAACAGACGACAGACGCGCTTGCTAAGCCCTCGAGTGCTCCGAGTCGTTGCACGATGATTCCCAGCTGTCGCATTCGGACGATGCCAGTGATCAGGGTGATCGTCGAAAAGAAGACGAGCCCTTCTGGAATCATCCCGAGAACGAGGGTTGCCGCTCGTCGTATCGACGCAACATTCGTGAGTGCTGAGCCCCCTTCGAGAAGAAGATCGACAGCTGCCAAAGCGATGGCGATTCCAAAGCACCAGGTGAAGAGTTTGTTGACGTTTTCCTGGAGCGGAGAGGGCCGTAAATCGATGCGACGAGCCATCTGTTCGATGTGAGCAGCTTGCGTGTCGTCACCGAGTGCTGTGATGCGCACCTCAAGATATCCCGCCAGACATGCGCTGCCGGCCTGAACATGATCATGAAGTTGAACATGTACGGGATCGGATTCCCCTGTGAGCAGGGAGACATCCAATTCTGCGCTGTTGCACGACACGACCTGTCCATCGCCGGGAATGACATCGCCGCGCTGAACGATCACCACGTCATCTCGGCGAAGATTCTCGAGGCTAGTTGCTACAATACTGTCATCACGACGGATGGTAACCCTGGTAGGTCGGAGTCTTGACGAACGTTCAAGTGCCCGATGGGCACGAACTTCCTGGATGATTGCCAGGATGGTATTGGCGATCACAACCGTGACAACACCGAAGGAGTCCCACACAAGCCTACCATCACCCGTCGACACGTAGGCAATGATGAGCAGTCCCACAACGACGGCGTTCACGATGTTGAACGGTGTGAGCGTGTTTTCGAGGATGATCGTCTGCGTGGACTTCGGCATTGCCGCAAAGGTAGGTCTTCATTTCGAGGACATCATGGTGTTAAACCTATGGGAGACTGTGGGTATCAAAGCTATCTTTGGTCGATAAACGCCACGCTTGTTGCGGAGGGTGGTGCGTACGAGATTTCTTCGGTTGGATTTTCAAGGGAGGCCGCATGGCTTCATTAGTTCCGTATACAGGTCCTTGGACTCGGCGCGAAGCAGCGCATTTGCTCCGTCGTGCGAGCTTTGGCGGATCTGTCGCAGAGGTAGATGCGGCCGTTGCCGCAGGGTTGAGCTCAACCATAACTTCACTGTTCACGCCATTGCCGACCCCGGCACCGCCATCGAACGTGGAGGATGGATCTAAGTGGGTTCCCGATTCCGGGAAGGTATGGACAACAACAGCGGTGCTGGCAGATCCGAATGATAGCTCAACGTCTACTGCCTATGACATTCGTAAGGGGTCGGGCTTTTACAATGGCATCACCAAGACCTGGTGGACCAAACGGATGGCGACGGTGCCCGCTTCAATCCAGGAGAAGCTCACACTGTTCTGGTCGAACCACTTTGCCACCGAAATGTCGGTGGTACAGAACGGGATCTTCTCTTTTGAGCTGCTGGCCTACCTCCGCGCAAACGCCTTCGGAAACGTAAAATCCATGGCGCGACGAGTTACACTTGACGCCGCGATGTTGCGATACCTGAATGGCAATGTGAACACCAAGGGTAGCCCAAACGAGAACTATGCCCGAGAGCTTCAGGAACTGTTTACCATCGGTAAGGGGCCAGAAGTATCGCAAGGTGATTACACGACCTACACGGAGCAGGATGTGCGGGCCGCCGCACGTGTGCTCACCGGCTGGAGAGATTTTGGCGTACGTGACATCACCATCACGGGCGGTGATCGGGACTACCGCGATAATCAGCCGAAGAACCCGCCGATCTTCCCAGACAATCCCAATGTCGTGTTTATCACATCGCAACATGACACGGGAGATAAGCAGTTCTCACCGCGGTATGGTAACCGCGTCATCAAAGGTCGCAACACCCTGCAGGGGGCAATCGCGGAGCTTGACGAGTTACTTGACATGATCTTCGAACAGGATGCGACGGCGGAATATATCGTCCTGCGTCTCTATCGCTGGTTTGTGTGTAGCGATATCAATGATGAAATCCGTCGTGATATCATAAAGCCCCTTGCCGCTCAGTTACGATCAAATAACTATGCGGTTGGCCCGGTTCTCAAGACGCTCTTCTCTTCACAGCACTTCTTTGATGAGGCTCTCCGCGGTGGACAGCTGCGGTCACCGGCCGATATGGTGATTGGGCTTATGCGTGCCGTTCCTACATGGAAGCCGCTGCTAACAGCATCGCTCGAGGTGCGTTTCTATTCTGCTCTGGCAACCTCATTGGCGGGTCAGCAAATGGATCTTAACGAACCATCGAGTGTGGCCGGTTGGGAAGCGTACTATCAGTCTCCGGACTTTGATCGCATGTGGCTCACGACGGCCACCTTACCATTACGAAATGGATTTACCGATGCACTCCTGGTGAATAACAATTCCCTGGGGCGCAAACCAATTCTTGACACCGTAGCGTTTGTTCGTGATCTCTCGGATGCAAATGACTCTCTGCGATTGATTGAACAGCTCAATGAGATCTTCTTCGCCGTTCCATTCACAGAGCAGACGACGATGATGCTTGCTGAAGAGGTCCTCATGAATGGCGGTCGGTATTACGAGTGGGCAACGTTATGGAATGCCTATCTGGCTGCCCCCTCAAATTCCTCGGCCTTCAATGCTGTCCGCACGCCACTGGATCGACTCTTCAAGTACCTCTTCCGCTTGGCGGAATTTCAACTCGGATAAGGAGGCACCACTATGAAAACACCTACGTTGACCAAGGGGCTTTCGCGCCGCTCATTCATCGCTCGCGCCACTGGTGCCGTAACGCTTCCGATGATCCTCAACGGACTTCCGCTGCAGGCATTCGATGGACCAGTCTTGCACGACCTCTATAATGTCGAAGCTGAGACGGACCGAGTCCTGGTGTTGGTGCAGCTCAATGGTGGTAACGACGGACTGAACACCGTGCTTCCACTCAAAGATTACAGCACGTATCAAAAGCTTCGGACAAACATCGCCATCCCTGAACGGTCGGGTTTGAAGCTTACTGATGAGGCGGCTCTGCACCCATCAATGACGGGGCTTCAAGAACTATGGAATGAACAGAAACTGGGCATCATTCAGGGAGTGTCGTACCCGAATCCGAATCTTTCGCACTTTCGTTCAACCGACATCTGGATGAGTGCGAGTGCTTCAAATGTTAACGAGACAACTGGCTGGCTCGGTCGATATCTCAACCTTGAATATCCTGACTATCCAGCAGGATTCCCCAATGCCACGATGCCGGATCCAATTGCCATTCAGATGGCAGCAGTGGTCGGCCTCACGCTAACGGGTCTCGAGCACCAGTCGATGGGTATTGCTCTGCAAGATCCCGAGACATTCTATCGACTTGTCAGCGGCACTGATGCACCAGGTTCCGATTTACCATCGACAAAGCTTGCCGCATCGAATATCACCTATGTGCGTGAGGTCCAATCAAAGTCGATGCAGTTCAGCGCAGTTATTAAGGCTGCAGCTGATAAGGCAAAGAACATTGAAACCTATCCAACGGGTAACCGTCTAGCTGATCAGCTCAAGATCGTCGCGCGGCTGATTGCCGGTGGCTTGAAAACTCGCGTCTACGTTGTGCAATTGGGTGGCTTTGATACGCATGCTGGCCAGACGGACGCAACCGAGCCGACGATGGGTACACATGCAAACTTGCTTCAGCAGGTATCGGCTGCAATGACCACGTTCCAGCGCGATATCGAAAAGCTCGGCGTTGCCGAACGCGTGATTGCGATGACGTTCTCCGAGTTCGGACGTCGTTCATTCGCAAACGAAAGCTATGGCACCGACCACGGTACGTCGGCTCCGATGTTTTTCCTCGGCAACCTTGCTCAGGATGGCATCACCGGCACAAGTCCGAAGCTTACCGGGCTGAAGGACGGCAATCTCGAGACACAGTATGACTTCCGGCAGATCTATGCAAGCATCCTTGAACAGTGGTTCGGGGCGAAGAAGTCCGTTGTCAAGCAGGTTCTCTTCGACAGCTTCGATACGGTAAAGGTGATCAAGGGGCAGACCACATCAGTTGACGAAACGCCAAGTGCGTCAACGCAGGCGTTCACGCTCGCCGCGGTCGCACCGAATCCTGTTCGCAGTGATGCCACGATCTCGTACGATCTGCATACCGAAGGCCTGGTTCACATGAACCTCTTCGATAACCTCGGCCTGCATGTGGCAACACTCGTCAGCGAATACCAGAGCTCTGGTCCGCACTCCATACCGGTCTCTGCCAGCCCCCTTCCAAGCGGATCATACGTCATCGAGCTGCGTATGGGCAATGAACGTGCACACAAGGTGATGGTCGTCGCTCGCTAAGGGATGGCAGGTGGGGGAGCCCCATACCCCCAAACCTTGCACCTCACCGTATCTTGCGGTGTGTCTATCGATGTTTCTGTGATCATCCCGTGTCGTAACGAGAGCAGCACTATTGAACAAGTGCTGCTGGACCTGCATATGCAGTCGTTTTCCGGAACGATGGAGGTTGTCGTTGCAGACGGATGCTCCGATGATGGTACGCGTGAGATTCTTGATGCCGCAGTCAGGGGCGGCCAGCACCGGTTCCAGCTTCAGGTGATCACCAACGATCAGCGCATTATACCGTCGGCACTCAATCGCGCTGTCGAGGCAGCTCGTGGGAATTACATTGTGCGCGTTGATGGCCATTCGCGAGTCCCGCCAACCTACGTGGCGGAAATTGTTGCCGCTCTCAGGGATGGCAAGGCCGACGTAGTTGGTCCGCAAGTGCGATATATCCCTGGAAGTTCGAGCGCCGTTGGCTTCGCCATTGCCACACTTCAGGCCAGCGTTTTTGGAACAGGAGGCACGGCATCACGTCGCACCCTTTCGCAACCACAACGCGTTGTTCATGCAGTGATGTCCTGTTATCGTCGGCAGGTATGGGAAACAATTGGTGGCTATGACGAGTCGCTTCTGACGAATGAAGACTTCGACTTCGATTACCGTGCATCAGCGGCCGGGTTTACCGTGATGGCCCTACCATCGCCACAGTTCCGACTCCTGGCTCGGCCGACACTGGGAGGACTCATTTCTCAGCGATGGCGATACGGATGGTGGAAGGCTGCCGTTGTGAAGAAGCATCCAGGCTCGTTGCATCTTCGACAGGTACTTCCAGTTCTGGCATTGCTCGGATTCCTTGTGCTTCTGGGGATGTCAGTAACAGGAGCCTCGTACGCTGTTGCGTTGTTGGCAATCATCTACGGATACGTTGGACTCAGCAGCTGCGCAGCATTGCTCTCGCTAGTTCCCGTTGTGCTCGACGAGCAATCACCAGATGGGAAGAGTATCCTCACAACAATGTTGGTAGCACCACTCGTTTACGCCACAATTCACGGCGTTTGGGCAGCAGGAGTTCTTGCTGGACTTGTGTTCGGATCGATTCGGCGTAGCTAGGACGAGCCGGGATCTCTTCCTCAGCGCGTCGATGCTGTTGTTGCTGCGGGTTGCTCAGCGAGTTCAAGTAGGGGGCTTGCACCGCGCTCTACCACATCTGCCGTGATAACGCACTTTCGAACGCCGACAACATCCGGCAAGGTGTACATGATTGGATTCATGACTTCTTCGAGGACCCCACGAAGGGCACGAGCACCAGTGCGGCGTTTTTGAGCTCGGGTGACGATAGCCTCAAGAGCCCCCTGATCAAAGGCGAGATCGATACCTTCGAGCAACAACAGCTTTTGATACTGTTTCACGAGGGCATTCCTCGGACCCGTCAGAATGTCGAGCATGGCTTCATTCGTCAGTGGATGCAGTGCCGTGACGACGGGAAGTCGACCGATGAACTCAGGAATAAACCCGAAGCGCATGAGGTCTTCTGGTTCGACGTGCATCAAGAGCTCCATTGACTCTTCGACGGTTGTCGGTGTTGCAGCAGTGAAGCCCATGGTTGTTGGTTTCATGCGCTTTGCGATGATCTTTTCCAGACCCTCAAATGCGCCACCACAAATGAACAAGACATTCTTGGTGTTGACGTAGACAAGCGACTGCTCGGGATGCTTGCGTCCACCTTTCGGAGGGATGCCAGCAACCGTGCCTTCAAGGATTTTGAGCAGACCCTGTTGTACGCCTTCGCCAGACACATCGCGAGTGATGGATGCACTGTCACTCTTGCGTGTGAGCTTGTCGATCTCGTCAACGTAGATGATTCCGCGTTCGGCACGTTCGACGTTATAGTCGGCATTCTGGAGGAGGTTGACAATGATGGACTCAACATCATCACCCACGTATCCAGCTTCCGTTAGCGTTGTAGCATCGGCAATTGCGAAGGGCACATCAAGGATGCGAGCGAGTGTCTGTGCCAGCAGGGTCTTGCCCGTACCGGTAGGCCCCAATAAGAGAATATTTGACTTCTCGATTTCAACATCATCGAATGCACTGACGAGATGTTGCGATTGTATACGCTTATAGTGGTTGTACACCGAAACCGAGAGAACCTCTTTGGCTTCGTTCTGTCCAATGACGTGCTCGTCGAGTTGACGCTTAATCTGGGACGGCTTTGGCAGCGACGTAACGTCTGTTCGCAGTTTTGGTGCTGGCGCGTTCTTCTTCAGGATTTCAACAGAGTTCTGTACGCAGACGTCACAGATGTAGACACCCTTCCCGGCAATCAGGCTCGCGACTTCTTGAGCACTGCGATTGCAGAATGAACAATGGAGGATTTCTCCAGACTCTGTCGTACTCATTTTTCAGCCCCCTGTTACTGCTGCGTTACGCTGTACGCGTAAGAACTTTGTCGATGAGGCCGTAGGCAAGCGCTTCTTCAGGCGACATGTAATAGTCGCGATCGGCGTCTTTCTTGATGGTCTCGTAATCTTTGCCTGAATGCGTACCAATGATGCCGTACAGCGTATCACGAATGCGCAACATTTCCTTGGTGTAAATCTCAATGTCGGTTGCCTGACCCTGTGTTCCGCCAAGGGGCTGGTGCATCATGATGCGCGAATGCGGCAGTGCATAGCGCTTTCCCTTTGCACCTGCACACAGGAGCACCTGTGCCATCGATGCCGCCATACCAACGCAGATCGTCGAGATATCTGGCTTTACGAATTGCATGGTGTCGTAGATCGCCAATCCGGCTGACACACTGCCGCCGGGCGAGTTGATGTACAGCGAGATATCCTTTGTCGGATCTTCACTTTGCAAGAAGAGGAGCTGAGCAATCGTCAAGCTGGCCGTGATATCGTCGATCGGAGAACCAATGAAGATGATACGTTCTTTCAGCAAACGAGAGTAGATGTCGTATGCGCGTTCGCCACGACTTGTTTGCTCGACGACCATTGGGACGAGTTGGTTATGCATTTCAGATCCTTCCGAAGAACACGGTGCTCGAAAAAAGATGCAGCCTCGATTAGGCTTCGATATCGTCGACGCTGACGTCTGTGATGATTGCATAGTCTAGCAATGTGCGCACGGCCTTTTCGGCAAGCAGCTGGTCTTCGATCGATTCATTCTGACGCAGAAGCATGCGGAGCTGCTCGGCTGGGATTCCAAATCGCTCGCCAGCTGATGTTAGGTCCTCATCTGTAAGGCTCAACTGTTCAGCTTCAACGATGCGCTCACGGATTAATTCCCAACGAACGATTCGCTCGGCCGAAGGACGCAGCTCGTGCTCAACATCATGGGCGGTGAGTTTCTCGATTCCTGGAGCCCCTTCATTACGCTTCTTGAAATCATCGAATAGGCGATGGATGACAGAATGAACGAGCGGTTCGGGTAGATCCATCTCGTGGGCCTGGACAAGTTGATCGATCAGCTGGTTCTCCATGCTCTGCTGCGTTGCACGCTCAAAGTACTCCGTGAGCTGACGTTCGATGTCAGAGCGCAGCTCTTCGGTTGTGTGCATTCCATTCGAGGTGATCATTTCGACGAATTCATTCGTGAATTCCGCAGGAACAACCCGTTGAATATCGTTTACGGTAACGCGATAACTTGGCGGCTGGGCATTTTCGTCAGCAGTTTCTCCTACGTATGAGAACGAGTCTCCAACCTTGCAGTTTGCAAGGGAAGATCGCAGGTGCATGTCGACGGAATCGTCTTCGAGAAACACGCGTGATTCCTTGCCTTCGGCGCCGATGATTGGCATGGAGGTTTCACGATCAAGTTCGTGCATGGTAAGACCAACGACGAACAGCGTGCCGTCGATCTGTTCGGCTGGCTCGAACGTGGCAGCGCGCATACAAATGCGGTCCACTTCACGTTGAACATCTTCATCCGTTACTTCTTTGAGGGGGCGACTGACCGTGATGCCACGGTATGTACCGAGTTCAAAGTCGGGCATCACATCATAGCGGATCGTAAACGATACGCCGTCGCTGGACTTTTGGATATCCGTCAGGGCAGGGTTTCCAACAACACGCTGCTGCTCAGTTTTTGCGAACGACCGAAACTCTGCATCGGCGATGGTCTCAAGCGCTTCGCTCTCGATCTCCCGTCCAAACCGCTGCTTGATCATTGCAATCGGTACTTTGCCCTTCCGGAAGCCTGGCAGAGTGATGCCAGCTTTCGCGCGTTCGTATGCGGCTTCGTAATGCGGTTTGAGTTCTGCGTCCTGCAGGGCGATGCGTACTTCTCGTGAGCAGCCTGCTAGGGTAGTAATCGTGCGTTCCAAAACGGGACTCCAAATGGCCTTCCTGGCCAAAAACAAGGTGATGTGCTGCGTGCGGAAGGAGAGACTCGAACTCTCACAGGTTGCCCCGCCAGATCCTAAGTCTGGTGCGTCTGCCAATTTCGCCACTTCCGCAGAACGACAAAGATACGGAGATGATGGGAACCCAGTATCTGGTACCCAGTACCCAGTACCCAGTGTCCTATCTCAATCGTGTACCATTCGGTACGACTCCATCTGGAATGCAGAGAACGACGGTTCCATCTTCCTGGTGAAATCCTGTTACGAGAATTTCTGACATCCAGGGGCCGATCTGTTTCGGTGGGAACCCGCACACGCACACAACCTGCCTGCCCACCAATGTTTCAGGAGTGTAGTGATCTGTAATCTGTGCGCTTGAGCGTCGCACATCACCCCCACCAAGATCAACCCACAATTTATGCGCGGGTTTTCGGGCCTCAGGGAAGGGCTCTGCACGGATAATGGTGCCAACGCGGAGATCGACACGATCGAATTCTTCGGCCGTAGCGTGTTGCATTTCCGCAATTTGCACACATGATGAAGGTGTTGATCATCGGAGGTGGCTGGGCCGGCATTGCTGCGGCAATGCAGGCGACGCGCAACGGCTGGCAGGTTGAGCTCGTCGAGGAGCGTCCATACCTGGGCGGGCGGGCCCGATCGTTTGTGGACAGAACCACGGGCGATGAGATCGATAATGGACAGCACGTAATGATGGGCTGTTACTCGGAGCTCCTGCGGGTGCTTGACGATCTTGGGACGGCATCGCTGCTTGAGCGTCAGGCAGCCCTTCGAGTGGCTTTTGTCGATACGCTGCGCCGTCGAGATGTGCTTGACGCAGGTCTACTGCCTGGACGCCTTGGCATGGTATTCGGACTGATGCGTCTGAAGGGGCTTCGCTTGGCCTCACGACTTGCGATCATTCGACTTGCAGTCTCCGTGATGCTTCGTCGGTCTATTGGAAGGGGGCAAACCTGCGCAGACCTCCTTATGAATTCTGGGCAACCATCTGAGGCGATCACGAGATTTTGGGAGCCCCTTATCCTGGCAACGCTGAATGCACCAATCGATCTAGCATCGGCTGAGATGCTTGCGGCAGTTCTTCGCCTGGCCTTCTTTGGCTCGACAACCGATGC
Source organism: Bacteroidota bacterium (assembly GCA_039795225.1). Classification (GTDB taxonomy): domain Bacteria; phylum Bacteroidota; class Ignavibacteria; order Kapaibacteriales; family Kapaibacteriaceae; genus UBA10438. The sequence goes on from JBDKEN010000003.1 coordinate 37,975, forward strand.
ACAGCTTCTTATTCCAACGGTTGGGCTGAGTCGGCTGATTGATCCACTTCCCGAATGGCTTGCTGCCCGTGGTGGACGCGTTCGCACGAGTGTCAGCATTGATCGTCTGGTTGTTGACAATGGAACTGTCGTTGAGGCCTGGGCCTCAGATGGTACGCAAATGGACGTTGACGCGGTAGTGTGCGCCATGCCGTATCGAGCCCTGGCGCGCTTGGCCGCAAACTCTGATTTGCATCTTCCTGATACCATGGAGGCTTCCATGAGCCCAATTGTGAGTGTCTACCTCTGGTATGACCGAACGTGGATGGATCTCGATCTTGTATCTGCGCTTGGAACAACGGTGCAGTGGGTGTTCAATAAGCGTCGCATCGCACCTGGACTCGTTGCATTGACCGTTAGCGCAGCAGATGACGTTGTCGCCAAATCGTCGGAGGAGGTCATCGGTGCTTGTGATCGGGAGTTGCGGACATTGTTTGGCGATGCATTGGATGGCGTTCTGCTTCGAAATGGAATCGTCATCAAGGAGAAATCTGCTACCCCGTGTATTACCCCTGAGGTTCATGCCCGTCGTTGGGGCGCAGATGCCATTGGTAGGGTTGTCGCCAACGTCGGTATTGCCGGTGATTGGACCCAGACAGGGTTGCCAGCTACGCTCGAGGGGGCGGCCCGATCGGGAGTTGCGGCCATTGCTTCCGTAGCACAAGCACTACCAGGCGGGCAACGAGTGCGCCGATAAGCGCTCCTCCAAGGACATCACTTGGATAATGCACGCCGCAGTAGACGCGGGAAAATCCGATCATTACTGCGTACGACCACCACAGGAGTTGGAAACTCGGGAAGAATGTTGAAAGGAGCACCGCAATGATGGTGCTGTTCATTGCGTGGTTACTTGGGAACGACCCACCGCCGGACCCAACGAGCTGGATTGCCTCCGGCAGCGCCACATAGGGTCGAGGACGTTGGATGGTCTCCTTCAGGAATTGGTGACTGAGCTGATCGGCAACGGAAACGGTGAGAAGAAGCAGAACAGCACAGGTGATCAGACGTCGGCCGTCGGCGTGACGTTGATGATATCCACGACCCAATAAAAATGTCAGGCCCAAGAAATAGATCGGCAACCAGTTCTTCGTTGTTGTGAGAAATGGCATGACGATATCAAGCACGGAGTTCGACGCACCGAGATTGATATGGAAAAATGTCTGCACGTCCCATGAAATAAGGACGGAAAGGATGTGGTCCATGACCCCGAAATCTACGGTGATTTTTTGCGCTAATGCTACGATGGAAACATGCAATAGCGTGAAAAACTTTTCCTCTCGATGGTCGCTTCTCGGAATTTTTCCACACCTACTTTCAATGATTGTTGGATGGGAAAATCGAACACTATCTTGCCGCCCGTTGTCCGAAAATCAATTCAACAAATCAATCCTCTTGGTTGCGTGCATCTCATTCATGGGCACGCCGGCCGGTCGTCCCCCAACGTCGAAGGATCATTTGCTGAACTGACGCCATAGCATGGTTTTGATGTGGCGTGTCGGCACGGCGTTACCGATACAGATAACCCGCATCACGGAGAGGCCGCATGAAGATTCCGCGCCGATTTACGACGTCAGGAACAAGTCCATATGAAATGTTTCGTTACACCATTCGCGAATCGGTGTTGCGAAACCAGAGCGGTAAAGAAATCTTCCGCATGGACCACGTAGAGGTCCCGGAAGCCTGGTCGCAGGTAGCGACCGATATTCTAGCGCAGAAGTATTTCCGCAAAGCCGGTGTTCCTCTTACGGATGATGCTGGGCAGTCTATACTGAATGATGATGGAACCCCGAAGACCGGCTCTGAAACGTCGGTACGGCAAGTGGTCCATCGTCTCGCTGGCTGCTGGCGCTGGTGGGGAGAGAAGTACGGATACTTTGATACGGCTGAAGATGCCCAGGCGTTTTATGACGAGCTGGCGTACATGCTTCTCAAGCAGATGGCTGCTCCGAACTCGCCACAGTGGTTTAACACTGGACTCAACTTTGCATATGGCATCACCGGCTCGGCGCAAGGTCACCTGTATGTCGATCCCGATACAAAGCAGCTGACGCGGTCAACCGATGCGTACACGCATCCTCAGCCCCATGCCTGCTTCATTCAGTCGGTTAACGACGATCTTGTAAACGAAGGCGGCATTTTCGACCTGGCAACTCGGGAAGCACGAATTTTCAAGTACGGATCTGGAACAGGGTCAAACTTTTCGAATCTGCGCGGCGAGAGTGAGCGCTTGTCTGGAGGGGGCGTCTCAAGCGGCTTGATGTCGTTCCTGAAGATTTTCGACCGGGCAGCCGGTGCGATTAAGAGCGGTGGTACAACGCGTCGGGCAGCGAAGATGGTGATCGTGAACGTCGATCACCCAGATATCGAAAAGTTCATCGAGTGGAAGGCCAAGGAAGAAGAGAAGGTCGCCGCTCTTGTTGCCGGCTCGAAGATCGCCTCAACATTCTTGGTCGCGATTTCGGATGCTGCACAGCAAGGCGGTACCGATGAGCAAACCAATGAGCGTCTTCGTGTTCTGATTCAGCGCGCGCTCAACCGCGGAGTGCCGTACAACATCATCAAGCGCACGCTTGCGCTGATTGATCAGGGCTTCACCAACATCGATTTTGCCCAGTTCGACACCCATTACGAGGGTGAGGCATACAACACGGTATCGGGACAGAACTCGAACAATTCGGTTCGTGTCACAAACGACTTCATGGAAGCCGTCATTACGGATTCACCGTGGAACCTGACATGGCGTACTGACAGCACAAAGCACATCACGATCCGTGCTCGTGATCTGTGGAACAAGATCAACATGAGCTCGTGGAAGAGCGCTGATCCGGGACTGCAGTTTGACACCACCATCAATGAGTGGCATACGTGCCCGAACGATGGCCGGATCAATGGGTCAAATCCCTGCTCGGAATACATGTTCCTTGATGACACGGCATGTAACCTTGCTTCGCTCAACCTTGCACACTTCTACGATGAGGCATCGCAATCAATTAAGATTGATGACTATCGACATGCCGTCCGGCTGTGGACGACGGTACTGGAAGTATCTGTTCTGATGGCACAGTTCCCATCGGCCGAGGTAGCCCAAAAGAGCTATGACTTCCGCACTCTGGGGCTGGGCTATGCCAACCTTGGAACGGTACTCATGATGATGGGGATTCCGTATGATTCTCCGAAAGCCCTTGCTCTGTGTGGAGCACTCACCTCGATCATGACCGGTGAGTCATACGCAGCAAGTGCTGAAATGGCGGCCGATGTTGGCCCCTTCCCGAAGTTTGACAATAACCGTGACGCGATGCTTCGCGTCATTCGAAATCATAGGCGTGCAGCATACAACGCAGCAGACAGCGAGTTCGAAGGGCTAACAATAACGCCCATGGGTATCAGCGAGGAACTGTGCCCAGCCGACCTTATGGAGGCAGCTCGCACTGCATGGGATCGAGCCCTTGCTCTTGGGGAGGAGCATGGATATCGTAACGCTCAGGCAACCGTCATTGCCCCGACGGGTACAATCGGCCTGGTGATGGATTGCGATACAACTGGAATCGAGCCCGATTTCGCGATCGTGAAGTACAAGAAGCTTGCAGGTGGCGGCTACTTCAAGATCGTCAACCAGTCTGTGCACAAGGCACTGGCAGCTTTGGGATATACCGATCAGCAGATCGATGATATCGAGAAGTACTGCAAGGGTCATGGCACCCTGATTGGTTGTCCGCACATCAATCGTCAGTCACTCAAGGCTCTCAACTTCACGGATGAGGCTGTTGATGCGATTGAACGACAGCTTGACAGTACGTTCGACGTACGCTTCGTCTTTAACAAGTACACGCTGGGTCAGGAACTGTGCGAACAGCTTGGCTTCAGCCCGGTGCAGTTGGACGATCCGCATTTTGACATGCTGACCGAGCTCGGTTTTTCCTCGGAGAATATTGCCGAGGTAAACGACTACATCTGCGGTACGATGATGATCGAGGGGGCTCCTCACATCAAGGACGAGCATCTCCCAATTTTCGACTGTGCCAACAAGTGCGGTCGTCGTGGTGAGCGGTACATCGATTACATGGCCCACGTTCGCATGATGGCAGCTGCTCAGCCCTTCATCAGTGGAGCCATCTCAAAGACAATCAACATGCCTGCTGAGGCATCGGTTGATAACGTTGGTGACGTTCATCTCGCTTCATGGCGACTCATGCTCAAGGCAATTGCCCTCTATCGCGATGGTTCGAAGCTATCTCAGCCGTTGAATGCCAGCAATGACAACTTCGACGAAATGGTGTTGCTTGGCGATCAGGATGATTGGGACGAAACGGTCGACAACAAGGCAATTCAAAAGGTTATCGTTGAGCGCGTCTATCAACGTGCCGAGCGTCGTCGCCTGCCAAAGCGGCGCCACGGATATGTGCGTGAGGCGACAGTTGGTGGACACAAGGTGTACATCCGTACCGGTGAGTTTGATGACGGTTCACTCGGTGAGATCTTCATCGACATGTACAAGGAAGGCGCCTCCTTCAAGGGCCTCCTGAACTGCTTTGCTGTGCTCACATCAAAGGCACTCCAGTATGGCGTGCCACTCGACGAGCTCGTTGACACCTTCACATTTACACGATTCGAGCCAGCCGGCTTCGTTGAGGGTCACGAGGCAATCAAGAACGCAACATCCATCCTAGACTACATTTTCCGGACACTCGGATACGATTACCTGCAGCGTACGGACTTTGTCCATGTTCCCCAGGTCGATGCGGCGGGTCAGGCAAAGGGTAACCTCGATGCACCAGCATCGACGGAGGCCCCGGAGCAAACCCAGATTGACGGCATTTCTCCTGCACCCACCTACAACGAGATCATGGAGGCCGTTTCCGGAGGGGTAGAGCAGGACGGTGCCAAGCAGAAGACCCTTGATCCGAAGAACATGGGATACACCGGGGAGTCCTGCTCAAAATGCCAGTCCACCCAAGTCGTTCGGAATGGGGCCTGCACCATGTGTCTCAATTGTGGTACCACCACTGGGTGCTCCTGATCTGACTGATTGCTGAACAGAAGTCAAAAGGGGCTGATCCTTTCGGAATCGGCCCCTTTTCACATACGCCTCGTGCAATGGCTGGCACGGTTTTTCCTTGCGTATGTAGCCCACGAGAACCTATTTTGGGTCTCGGAGTGTCCGAAATTCCATGCATTGACAATTCCTATGGAGTCAACTATGAAAATGCGTGCTATCACCCTCGCGGTAAGCGCTTTTTTTGTCTCGACAGCCATCCTAATGGCCGGTGGTGGTGAGTCCTGCGGTACCAAGGCTGCAGCCAAGTCATCTGGATCCTGCTGTTCTGTGAAGGCTTCGGCTGTCAAGAAGGCATCATCGGACAAGTGTGCCGTCGATGCGAAGGCCTCAAAGGAATGCTCTACGGAAAAATCCGAAAGCTGTTCAATGACCAGTGCCAAGAAGAGCGGCTCGTGCTGCTCCATGAAGGCCAAGGAAGTAAAGTCAACATCGACGCAACCAAAAGCCGAAGTTGGTGTTGTTACCCAAGAGCCATCAGGAAAGTAATCGCAACCGAAAATACGGGGGGGCTTTCAAGCGTCTACGATAAGGACGCCGTGAAGGCTTAACGGACAGAGCAGTCGCTCTGTTGGAACTACATCTGGAGGAACGCCATGTCCAAAGGCGGAGCAGGCAAAGTTTATTTCGTGTTGTATCTCGCGGTTATCCTCGAGCTCCTGATCATCATCGTGGAGCGCGACGAGGCCGAAGAGCATCTCATTCGCAAGCAGAAAGAAGCTGAAGAGATTGTTGAGGCCGTTATGGCGCAGCTCAACACGGGATTCGGCGCGAGCGGTGTGAACGCACTTCCGCAGGATGAAATCACCCTGCTGGACAAGTCCGTTATGTCTGGCGTTTCTGAAAAGGACCGTCCGAAAGAAGAGCGAGCCTATCAGATCCGTGTATCGACGGTGAAGATCAAGGACATTCTTGGCGATGATCTGCCCGAAGAGGAATCTGGAAAGCGGCAGCGAATCGAAGAGATTATCCGTCTGTTTAACGTGTCGAATCTTAATCTCTACGACACGCTCAATGAGTCTTCGCAGGTTGAAGCTCTCACATTGGACCTTGATCCGCAGTGGCTGAAGAAAAAGACGGACGAGATCTATCGAAAGCTTGGTACGCTAAAGACGATTACGGACGTGCCTGAATTTCGGGACGGCATCTCGTTCCTGAAAACAATTGTGCCTGATTCCCTCGACTACAAAGGCAATACGGAATTGGCCAAGTTCCGATTCAGTCCGCATTTGACCTTCCTCGACCGGACTGCCTTTGAAAACGGTATTAAGGTGTTTGAGTACACCTTCAAGCAGACCAATCAGGGCCTCTACCGTGTTCGTCTCAACTCCAAGACCAACAACATCCTTGGTATCGCTGGACTCGATAAAGAAGGGGGCGAGGACCCGGAAGATGTGATTTCGATCGGTACAATTCAGCTCACTCGGAAGCAACTTGCCAAGGTTGAGAAGCGTCTACGCAGCACTCTTGGTGCCGAAGTCCAAAAGATCTGTGAGAAGTTCACGATTACGTCCGAGTACAAGTACCCGGCATTCTCCCAAGATGTCGATGCCGCTGTTGAGAAGCTCAACCACGAAGATCTTGGACTGCGTTCGAAGTCTGAAAAGATCCGCCGTGCTGAGCTCCTCAAAAACATCACGGTCCTGTTGCATGGTGATGCAAATCAGATGGAGCAGAACAACCCATCGTTTGCCTTCGAAGTCTTCGTAAAGAAGCCAAACATCGAACGTGCTGAACCGTGTGTTTCGGACATGCTTGAAGAACAGCGTGTGCTCTCTGGACTCAAAAAGGCTGTAATCCCGTTCACCGTGAACAACTACCGTGGCGATGTCCCACAGGTGTCTGTGTCTCCGAGCGATGTCCGTGTACGGATTGTTCCGATCGGCGATGCAAAGCCAGGCTCTGGTGGTGCACGAAACCAGCCGTTTGAAATCGAGGTCGAAGGTCTATCCACTTCCGGTGAAACAAAGACCTACACATTTAAGATTACGAATGTCGGCAGCTGTGAAACAGCAGAGCCAGCCTCCTCGATCGCCGTGTATCCGTCGGATCTCAAGAACATGAACGCGATCAATTCGGTCATGGAAAAGCGCGTAACGATTGGTAAGCCATTGCGTCTTCCAATCGAGCCGTCGTCGGGTGGCGAGATTCCATCGAACCAGTTCAAGCTCTCAACGAATCTGAACGGTGAGGTCAACCAAATTGATGGTACCACTCCTTTGCAGATCCTCGTTCCGTGTATTCCGAAGAACCTTTCATCCTTGAACGTCTCGGTGAAGTGGCTCTATAAGCCAGTCGGTTCGCAGTATCGTGAAGAGGTAGAGCTGTACAACCGTACGATCAACTCAGCGAAGCAGTCATCACCTGAAATCATTCTTGCGAACACCAGTGAGAACTGGGATGCTAAGAACATGCGTCTTGTTGTGAGCGGCATCGAGGTTCTTCCTCCGAAGATCGATTGCGGTGTCAACGCTCAAGACAAGGACGTGAAGGTTGATGTGAAGCTCGACAAGCCAAGTGTTGGCAAGTTCCAAGTCATACAGCAAATCGAACCAGAAGGTTCTGGTCGCTATCGTCTGGTTCTCGTCCTGAAGGGGCCTCGCATGAAGTTCCCTGGTGAGAATCTCGATGCAACAATTTCGGCAAGCGTTGGAGGTGTCTCAATCTCCGAAACGAAGACCGTTTCTATCCCTGAATTCCGTTAAACACTCATACGTCACGCGAGAACGGCACATGATTAACCGTAGGCATTGGACACTTGCACTAATACTGATCACTGCATTGATCGTACATCCGGTGATTGCACAAACGGATGGTGCATATGTCGGCAAGTTCAAGAGCGTCCTTCGTTCCCTTTCTAACTACCGGTACGGGGATATCTCGGTCTTCCGCGTTGACGGTCAGTTGTTTGCTGACATCCAGCGATATCTCAATCCGCCCCCTGTCGATAAGACTGGTGCCATTGATAAGCTTGGCAAGAAGGATCAAAACCTTGTTGACGAAATCAAGCGTGCAGTGAAGCGCTCACAGATCTACGACAAGATCGCTGAGCAATTGGAAAACGCTGGCTATGCACCGAATGACATTGCTGATCAAGACGTGCAGAACGTAATTCAGTATTATCTCGATCAGCGTCAGTACGAGAGCGAGCTCTTTACGGGTGCCTATGTTGTTACAACAAAGTATCAGCGTGGTGAATCGGGCGAGAATCTTGTCGTAATCGGCTTGATGAAGACTCGTGTAAAGCCAGCTGGTAATACAATTCGCGATCTGCGTGGCGTTAACCCTGGTGACATCATCACGCGCTTTGAACTCACGCGCCTTGATCCACCGCCGACATCTGCGAAATCGTATGATGATAAGATGTACGGCTACCTCAAGGATCAGGTTGTCCAGAATAACGTGACCAATGTGACACTTGAAGCGCAGGGTATTGATGATCTCGATACACGTTTTGTGCGCCAGGTTTTCGGAAATGCTGTTGGAATTCCTGAGGATGATGTGCAGCAGTACATCAAGATCACCAATGGTATTCCGGTGAAGTATTTCGGGCCGAATGAGGTAACTGTTTCTGCAGCAGACCTCATTTCGTATCGTCGATATCGTCCTGATCCAACACCACAGATTGTCAAGGTGATGATGCTTGACAGCACAGGTGTTGAATCAGAGCAGGAAGTGGAGATGACGACGTACAATAGCCGTCTTGCCCAGTATGGCTTTGAGCTGAAGTACGGACTTGAGGATATTAACTATCCGACATTGTGGAGCGAGCGTTTGTCGTTAAACGCCGTGTGGAGTCAGGCACGACTCGGTGTTGTGCTCCCTACAGCTGGCTGGTCTGACCTTGCAGCATCGTTTGGTAACGCACGATCAATGACGAACGCTGGTTTTGGTGTTAACGCTGCGCTTGAAGTTCCGATTAAGATCATTGCAGAGTCCGGTGTATTCAGCTTTGCCGGTAGCTATGTCTTCAATGACGCAAATAGTACCGATCGTAAGCGCTTAGATGACCGCATCAACCTGCGATTTGATCACCTCGTGCGCTTCCATGCAAACGCTCAATACACGTTTGCCATTCGTGTTGATGAATCCAATTTGTTCCGATTCCGCTTGGGTGGAACGGGATACAGCATCGAGCGTTGGCACGACGTTGATACACTTACGGCGTCGGGTACTGACTCTACGATGTTCCGCAAGTTTGACAGCAAGTTTATCGGCGGAGTATCTGGTAAAATTGAGTTCATGAATACGAGCTGGAGCACACCGCTTGGTGCATCGTTGCAGTACTTTGATGAATCTGTTCTTGCGAACATCTGGTTGCAGATTCAGGCTTCACAAAGCCTCGGCTTCCGTGTTGATGTGAACATGTTCACACCAGTATTCCGCGACCCGCGTGCCTGGGAAAACAATGCTGTGTTTATGCCATCTCTACGAGCCATTCTCAATTTCTGATGCGAAACCTAATGACGAACATCATGCGCCGAATTTTTATTGCTACCGTTGTTCTTTTGGGTCTGCTTGGAAGTGGCTCGATGCCAACTTTCGCCCAAGAGGCAGATTCATCTGTGTTCAGTCGACTAACCTCGATTGATCCCGAATTGTTGCAGTATTTCCCACGTTGGTTTGTCTGTGAGTCGGATATCCAGGCAAAAGTGTTCAACGCGTTCCGCGTGTTGGGTTATCGTCGGGATAATCTCGATCAACAAAAGATTGTTGTAACTGCCCAACCCGTGGCGAATGCTGAAGATCCGTTTGAAATCCTCATCATTGAATGCGGTTCTGAACGAATGACAGCTCAGGAGATGTCGACGAACATCCCGAATATTTTGTCAAGGCTAGCAAGTGCTGATCGTCCGTATTGCTACACGGAGATTCCAACAACTACTCCGGCTTCACAGCCGCAGACGGAAGCCATAACGAGCTTCCTCCGTCCGGCAAATGCTGCGCATGCATTTACTCTGTCGGCATTTGAACAAACGCTCAAGATTGGTAAGTCTGGTTTCTGGTTGTCGAACATCCTCGGCACGGATCAAACCGGCTACCATTTCTGGAACGCCGGCGAGGCAAAGGTCCTCCTTCAGCGTCCGCTTTACGTGAACGATGATCCATCAACTCGTCGAGCAATTCCATACCTGATCAATGCTCGTATGGGCATGGGGTACCGGCTGTCAAGTGATCCTCGTCAAGCTGGTGTGCTCGGTTTTATCCCTGCTCGTCGAATCGATGCAGGCTACGGTGGAAAGATCGTCACAGCGCTCGACTTCAACATGCCGTTTAATCCTCGATTTGGCGTGAGTGTGAACGCAGAGTTGCCGCTTGAACCAGTGAAGGCTTCAACGCGGGTCGATACGACAACGTATGCATCAACACCGATTGACTTTGAGAATCGCGACATATTTGTTGACGATCCATTGATTGTTGGGAATGCCGTTAGTACAGTTAACCTTCTCCGCTCAACTGGACAGGTAAGCTTCTTCTACAACATGTGGCTCGATGAATCGAGACCAGAAAACTTCTTCCGCTTCGATTTGGGTGTCAACTACTACGAAGTGCGTGAAGCAGCGGTTCTCGCAGATACGGCTACGGGTCACACGACGCTTGCGATTCAAGGGGTTTCGGGCTTGCAAACATGGAAGCCAAACGAAACGGCAGATTGGATCTATGCGAAAATCGAGTATCGCAACCAGAGCACGTTCCCGTTTGGTGTAGACCTGCAGTATGCAAATCAAACACTGCTTGCACATGCCTATGTGCCGCTTTTTGGTCAGTGGTTGTACCTGGAAGCCAAGTACTCCCAGCCACTGCGTGGTCTTCGGCCATTCGAGCGTGAGCACATGTTCATGATCAGTCCAGTACTGCGTCTCACGTTATAATCTTTTACCTATGCACACCTCGTGTGCGGTCCTCGGCATTTGGGCGGCCCTGGTTATTCTGGGGACGCCATTGTCGTTATATGGACTGCAACAAGATTCAGCTCTTGAACAACGTCGCCGTGTAGCAGAACAAGCACGCGTGATGTTTCCCCTCGATGGGGTCAAGCTGACCATTCAGAACGTTACGCTTTCGACATTTCCAGAGATTGGTCTTGTCGTGGAATGTGACGGGGATTGCTCTGTACTCGATACGCTCAAAGCTTCATCACTAACCGTGATGGAGAATGGGGTGAAACGTCCAGTCACGCGAATTCATAAGATCGACGTAAAGGAACGGGTCCCTGTTGACTTTATGTTCGTTATTGATGTGACAGGAACGATGCAGCCATTCATCAATGGCGTGCGAAACAACATCGAGACGTTTGTACAGAACCTCTCGAAACGAGGAATCGATTACCAGATCGGCCTTGTCCTCTACAGCGACGTCGTCGAGGCGATCTATGAACCAACTGATAGCGTTGGCAAGTTTCTCTCATGGATGAATAAGGTCCAGGCGTTCGGAGGCTTCGATGAAAAAGAGAATGCCCTCCAAGCCTTGTACGATGCTAGTAGGGCCCGCTTCCGTCCAGCAGCAAATCGTGTTGCCGTATTGATTTCCGATGCTGGATACCACCAAGCGGGTGAACGTGGCAGTGGACGGACAAAATTCAATACCGAGAGTATCATTCAGCATCTGAATGGTGAGAAAGTTCGTGTGTTTTGCATTGTCCCTTCGAATCTCAAACCTTACCAACGACTTGCCGAAGGCACTCGTGGAACGGTGTTTGATCTGAATCAGTCGTTTTCGAAGATCCTCGATTTGTATTCCCAGCGGTTGACGAATCTTTACACGGTCTTTTACAAGAGCGATTCCAAGGTTCGAAGTGATTCCATTAACGTTGCTCTTCTCGATGAGAGAAAGAAGGAACTCGTCAAGCAAATCATTCCGATTGTAGAGATCGGTCGTAAGATCATCATTGAGAATCTGCTCTTCCCCGTTGCATCCGCGACGCTACCAGACAGTGTTGAGGAACTCGAAGTTCTCAATGAATTCATGAAGAGTCGGCCCTCCGTAAGCGTCCGTATTGAGGGGCACACAGATAATACCGGCAACCCGAAACAGAACAAGGCACTATCCCTGTTGCGAGCCGAAGCCGTGCGTGCCTATATGCTCAAGAAGGGTATTGACCCAAAGCGAATACAGGCTGTTGGGCTTGGTTCAGCGAAGCCGATAGGTGACAACGGAACAGAATTTGGCCGGGCCCTTAACCGCCGAACGGAAATTGTTATTGTCGGCAAGTAGCACCCGTTACTTCGCGGGGTGTACCAGCCCCTTCTCCACAAAAAGCTTCAGATAGGCCATGTTGCCTGCTTTCGTCGTGTCCATGAAGTTGACGACGTTTACAGGGCCCATGATGCGCGAGCGTAGTTCGATTGCAGCAGCGGTTCGCGATGTTCTCGGAACAATCGTCGAGATATCGTCCTGTGATATGTTCCCGACGAGATACAGCGTCGCGGGAAGCTCATTCTTTGTAAGCAAACCACCAATCATGGAGACAATAACGGACTGTTTTCCGATCGGAATGTTCTTTTCCGTCGTCATCGCACGTTTGAGGTTTCGCCGATACTCACTTAGCGAAGCGCACCACGGATCCGTTGTGGGCGACCCAATAATGAGATCCGTTCTCGTCGTGTCCTCTCCAAGGTCGCGAACAATCTGACGAATGATACTATCGGCGCGAGTAGGGTCGACACTGCTAAAGACGACAGTGTATACCACACGCTTTGCATGCTTTTGTCGATCGCGAGAAATCACTTCGCCAGGCTTTGTCGTGTCGCGATACAATGCCCCTAGAACGACGCCTGTTATGGCGAGGACTGCTACAGCGACATAGATGTAGATCCAGCCCCTATCGGAGGAGGGAGGTAACATCGACGCATTCTCGTCGAACGGTTCAGTGCTCATTCTTCAGTGCTAAGTTTTGTCACGGTCAAATCGACCTCGACCGGATAGCTTCCCGTGAAGCATGCGGTGCAGTAATTGATGCCAGGACCCTGCGGAACTGCGTCCATAAGGCCGCCGACGCTCAGATAACGTACACTGTCTGCTCCGAGTTCACCCGCAATGGCCTCATCGGACGAAAAGTGATTAGCAATCAATTCCGACTCGCTCGGAAAGTCCATGCCATACATACACGGGTGTTTGACAGGTGGCGAGGTGATACGCAGGTGCACTTGCTCTGGATGAGCTTCCCGTATCAGTTTGATGAGGGACTTCGATGTTGTGCCGCGGACGATTGAGTCATCGATGACGACTACCGTGCGACCCTCGAGGACGCCACGTACGACATTGAACTTTGTCTTGACCTTGAACTCTCGCTTATCCTGACCCGGTGCAATGAATGTACGCCCTACGTAATGCGAACGAATCAATCCGATCTCATATCTCGATGGGAACCGTTCCTGATTCACGCGAGCATAGCCGAGCGTTGCAGTGTTGCCAGAGTCTGGCACTGCGATTACAACCACGTCTCGCTCATTCGATGCAGCTACGGGGCTTTCATTGGCGAGATTCTTGCCCATCTTTCGCCGAACCTTGTCGACGTTGTGTCCAAAGATTCGGGAATCAGGTCGAGAAAAATAGACGTACTCAAAGATGCAATGACGCGATGTGGTCATTGATTCGTTGATGTAGTGCGACGTGATCTCGCCGGTAGCAATCGTCTTCTCGTCAAAGACAAGAATTTCGTTGTGCTCAACGTCGCGGATGTACTCTGCACTGATGATGTCGAGAGCACAGGACTCAGATGCCACTACATAGGCGTAGCCAGTATCGTGCTTGATTCGTCCAACACAAAGGGGACGAAACCCATGAGGATCGCGCGTGGCATACATCGCATGCTCAGAGATCATCACAATTGAATAAGCCCCCTGTGCAGTCTGCACAGCCTCACGAATCTGTTCAATCTGATTCTGCTTCTTACTGCGTGCTATCAGATGGAGGAACAGCTCGCTGTCAGTTGTTGACTGGAAGATTGCCCCTTCAGCCTTGAGACGCTCTCGTAAGGGGCGAGTATTGGTGAGGTTGCCGTTATGGGCGAGTGCAAAATTCCCACCCGTATAGTTGAAGCTAAACGGCTGAATGTTCGCCAGCGAGTTACTCCCTGTTGTCGAGTACCGGTTGTGTCCAATGGCAGATCTGCCCCGCAACGTCTTTTCAAAGAGCGTATGATCTGAAAACACATCAAGGACAAGGCCTTCGCCTTTGTGAATTCCAAGACGTGGACGAGCATTCTTTTCATCATGATACATCGACACGATGCCGGCTGCTTCTTGACCTCGGTGCTGTAGTGCGTGCAAGGCATAGTACGTAAGTGCTGATGCCTGCGGATGATTGAACACGCCAACGATACCACACATGTTATTCGTTCTCGTTCATGTTATGGAACACGTTCTGTACATCATCATCGTCCTCGAGACGATCGATGAGCTTGATGATTTCTTCAGCCTGCTCATCTGTCAACGTGACGGTGGTGTTTGGAATACGACGTACCTCGGCATTCGTCACAACAACACCCGCTTGCTCAAGAGCCTTTTGCATGCCGATAAAGTCGGCAAAGGTCGTGTAGGCGATAATGTCATCATCCTGTTCGACAATATCCTCGGCTCCATTTTCAATAAGAAGCATCTCGAGAGTGTCGCGGTCAACACCTGCTGAAGGAATAGTAAATACGCCCTTGCGATCGAAGATAAACTCCAACGAGCCTGACGTACCGAGCGCCCCATTGCACTTGTTAAAGTACGAGCGCACGTTGGCAACGGTTCGTGTTGGATTATCAGTTGCTGTTTCAACGAAGATTGCCACGCCGTATGGCGCATAGCCCTCATAGTTCATCTCTTCAAGCGTGGCGGCATCCTTCGCAGAGGCTTTCTTGATGGCACTCTCGATGTTATCCTTTGGCATGTTGGCCGCCTTGGCGTTCTGGATAACCACACGCAGCCGCGCATTGGTTTCCACGTCCGGTCCGCCAGCCTTTACAGCAAGCGAGATCTCGCGTCCATACTTGGTGAACGTTCGTGCCATGTTGGCCCACCGCTTTTCCTTGCGGGCCCGTCGAAATTCAAATGCTCTTCCCATTGGGGTTTCAGGTGTGGGGTTTGAGGTGTGAGGTTGATGTGTCATTCTCGCCTACGCGAGAGTATCGTTGGTTGTTCTTACTTGATCTGGATCCCCACATTCGCGGGGATGACGGCACTAGTACCCAGTACCCAGTACCCAGTACCCGGTCCCCAGTCTCTAACACGGCTTTTCATAAATCCGGTAGGTTCTGTAGCGCTGACCATGCATGGTTTGTGTGAGCCCCTTGTTCATCATTTCATTGCTTTCGAGGATCCAGCTCGCTTCACCTTTCAGAATGCCGCGTTGCTTTGCCCGCTCGCCGATTTCCATGTAGATCGCCGCATCAATGCCGGTGCCTCGGAATTCCGGAAGAACACCGAGCACAATGATGCGAACGAGATCAATCGACTTCTTTTTGGTGAGGAGGTGCCAGATGCCGCCGAGGATACCGCCGTTCTTATTGTGTTTCAAACACTGATTGACATCCGGTAAGGCAAGGCAGAAGCCCGCGATGCGGCCATGACTTTCAGCAATAAAGACAAGATTCTCATCGGCAATCTGTTTGAGGTCAGCGGCAAGAAAGTCGAACTCCGCATCCGTGAACTTGACAAATCCCCAGTTCTTCTCCCAGGCGGCATTATAGATCTGCTTGAGAACATCAACGTCCTTTCGGAACTGTGTCTTGTTGCCAAAGTTGAACGAACGAAACGTCAGGTCGTTCCGCTTGACGACGATGTCAAACATCCTCTTCATCTTCTCTGAGGCGTAGTCTTCGTTTTGCAGGAGATAGGCATAGAGATCCTGTGCCTTTCCATAGCCGGCGCCTTCGATCAAGGCTGCATAGTATGGAGGGTTGTACGACATGAGGACTACGGGAGTGCCGTCAAATCCATCGACAAGCAGACCGCATTCGTCATTCATTGACGGATTCACCGGACCACGAATCTCGGTCATGCCCTTCGTCTTCACCCAATCCTCTGCGGCGCGCAACAGCGCGGTTGCAACCGCTTGATCGTTGATGCTTTCGAAGAATCCGAAGAACCCAACAGTGTCATTGTGCGTCGTATTATGATTGCGGTTGATGATGCCTGCAACACGACCGACGATCTGGCCATTACGCTCGGCGAGAAAGAGCTGGATCGACGCATGCTGATAGAACGGGTTCTTTGCCGTGTTCAGCAGCTTCTGGCGATCCATGATCAATGGTGGAACCCAGTTGGGATCATTGGTATAGAAGTTCCACTGTGCTTTGATAAACCGGAGCGTTTCGGATTCCGGAATGGCGCGAACGGTAATGCTCATGTGTGCAAATGAGAAAGTGGAACTTCTCGACGCGCAAAGATACCAAGGTCTTCGTGTCGTATTTTTTCCGCAGAAAAAAATCATCGACCCAACCACCGAGGTACCAAACATGACCCGGACGCTTCAGACGCTCTTTCTTCTGCTTTGTCTTCCAACAATGATGCTGGCCGGTGACGAGCTGAGCCGGCGCTTTGCGAAGGATGCAGAGCGCATGCTTGCATGGTCGAAGGATGACCGTGGGTGCTATTCGCTGCTGGCAGACTTTTGCGACCACTATCCGAAGCGGCTCAGCGGGTCTGAGAATCTTGAAAAGGGGCTTGATTGGATCATCGGTAAGATGTCCGCCGAAGGCTGGAAGGTCAAGACGCAGCGCGTCATGGTTCCAAACTGGCGTCGAGGAAACGAGTCACTTTCAATGTCGAAGCCCATCGCGCGCACAATGCCATTCTGTGGACTGGGGGGAAGCATCGGTACCGATGGGAAGCCCCTTACCGGCAATGTACTCGTCGTGAAGAGCTTCGACGAGCTGAAGGCACGTCAGTCCGAGGCACGGGGACGAATCGTGGTATACAACGTGCCATTCACGACCTATGGTGAGACCGTTCAATACCGTGTTCGCGGGGCATCTGAGGCATCCAAGTACGGCGCGATAGCATCCCTGGTGCGCAGTGTTGGACCGTATGGTATCCAAACACCGCACACTGGCGGCATGGGCTATCAAAATGATGTGCCGAAGATTCCTCACGGGGCAATCACCATGGAGGATGCCATGATGATGCAGCGCTGTCAGGATCGGGGTGAGACGATCGAGCTATCGCTTGCGATGGAAGCTGTTTGGCTTCCCGACGCACCTTCACGAAATGTGATCATTGAGATTCCGGGTTCAGAGAATCCCAATGAAGTTGTCGTCATGGGGGGGCATATCGATTCGTGGGATCTCGGCACCGGAGCTATGGATGATGCAGGTGGGTGCTTTGTAGCGTGGCGTGCCCTCACCATGATGAAGACCCTGGGCATGCGCCCCAAGCGGACAATTCGCGTATGCTTCTGGACCAACGAAGAGAACGGTCTACGAGGTGGGGAAGAGTATGCAAAGCAAACCGCCAACGAAACCCATGTGATGGCAATTGAAAGCGACGCTGGTGTCTTCGCCCCAACAGGTTTTACCTGCAGCGACACGAGTGGTGCTATCCGCGCAGCTGCGGTCGATGTAGCCGATGGTCTGCTCTCGAAAGTGCATGCATCGACGATTGTTACTGGTTCTGGCGGTGCCGATACAAGCCCCCTTCACCGCATGGGTGTGCCAACAATGGAGTTGACCGTACAGGGTGATCGTTACTTCTGGTATCACCATACGGAAGGTGACACCGTTGATAAGCTCAAGGAGAACGAAGTCAACGACTGTGTGTATGCAATGGCTGTTGTCGCATGGACCTTTGCCAACCGCTAAGCGCCGGTTACTTGCCGGTGAAGGTCACGGTAAGTTCGCGGGACTTGCCATCTCGTAGCACCTTCACCACGGTCGTATCGCCAGGCTTGTAGGTGCCGAGCGCCGTCATCAGATCGTAGATGTTCTTGATGGTGGTGGTTCCCATTGCCGTGATGATGTCATCGCCCTGCAGGCCGCCCTTTTCGGCCGGTGAGCCAGGCTTGACGCCAGTGATATGAAGTCCCTGCGGGTCGTCGCCGTAATCCGGCACAACTCCAAACGTCACCCGCAGCGCCATACTCGAAGATTGGGTGCCGGCAGGCTTGTCTGCACCTTTGGTGAAGTCCGGGCGAGATGAAGCATCACCAATGCGTCGCAGCGACCGTTCAACCATGGCGAGAACGGTAACCTCGCCGTCGGCGTTCACCTTATCCCACGTATCTGACGGACGGTGATAGTCGCCGTGTAGACCAGTGAAGAAGAAGAGAACCGGAATTCCCTTTCCCGTGAACGATGAGTGATCGCTTGGGCCAAATCCGTCGGCAGTAGTGGTGACGGTAAGGGGCAGTCCTTTCTTTGCCGAGTCGATCAAAGCAGGCCATAGCGACGAGGTGCCGACGCCCTGCACATTCAGCTTGCCGTCTTTGAGGCGACCAATCATGTCGAGGTTGATCATTGCCACAATCCTGTCAAGTGGCACAGTTGGCGTTGATACCCAATGCTTCGAGCCAAGGAGCCCCTTTTCTTCGCCACTAAAGGCCATAAAGAGGACGCTTCGCTTTGGCGGATTGGCTGCGATGGTGCGTGCTAGCTCAATGATCCCGGCTGTTCCAGAGGCGTTATCATCGGCACCATAGTGGATTGCTGGCTCGGGAGAGGGAGAAAGCGAGTTTTCATCACCGAGTCCGATGTGGTCATAGTGAGCTCCCACAACGACGAACTCATCCTTCAGAACGGGGTCGGTGCCTTCAACCATACCAATGATGTTCGATGTGGTACGTTCCTCGAAGGCCAGACCAACAGTAACACTGGATGAAACGTTGGCAAGAGCGAAAGACATGGGCTTCTTCGTTTTCTCAATCTCGGATTCCGCGACAAAGAGTGATGTACCCTTTGGAGGGAAGACCTTGGCACATGTGGAACGACGTACCTGGACGGCGAGAATGCCTGAGTTCTTTCCCAAACGATCAAGACCGAATCGAGGTAGCACGTCAGCTGAGTCGCCATTTTTATTGACGAAAATGACGGCGACCGCCCCCTTATCACGAGCGACGGTGGTCTTGCTGCGCAGTGAGGATAGCTGACGCATTGTCATATCCTTTTCCCCCCATGCTGGCATGCCTCGCAGGACAATGACAACCTTGCCCTTCACATCGATGCCGGCGTAGTCGTCATATGTCGATGTTGAAAGTCCATATCCGGCAAAGACAACATCGCCCTTGACGGTTCCGGACTCGCTGAAGCCATACGGTTGATACTCAGCACCGAGTTTCCATCCTATTGTGATGGGGCGGGTTTGGTCAACAGGAACACCAGGACGTTCGATGACGACCGAGAAGTTGACCGAGTTCGTACCGGCCATCTTTACGCCTGTAGTAAGCGAAAATGGGTCGCCATAACTCGAGCGTCCAGCTGGCTTCAGACCAATGCTCTGAAAGTGAGAAATCACATAGGCTGCGGCTTTCTCAATGCCATTGCTACCGGGGCCGCGGCCCTGACAGCTATCGGAAGCAAGCACGCGCACGTGGTCCACAATACGCTGGGCCTCGGGTGAGAGCGTTGTCTGTGCAAGTCCGCTGAATTGACAGAGGCTTGCGACAGTGATGAACACTGCAAAAAGTACGGGGGTGTAAAGTCGTATGCGCATGATGGTCTGCCTATGTTTGAAGCACTGCAAAACTACATCCACTTCCCCTCCGCCCCCTAACGCCGAAAAGGTCTGTCCAGCATGACGTCAAAAATTGGTCGGCTCGCCTCTGATACAGTGATCTACGGCGTATCGACAGTACTGTCGAGGTTCTTGACCTTTCTTCTTACGCCGCTCTTCACGAACTATTTAACGAAGACAGAAATCGGCGAAGTTGCGTCGATCTATGCCATGATTGCCTTCGTTGGCATCGTCTATTCCCTGGGAATGGAGCCGGCATTCATGCGATTCTGGGAGAAGGGGAATGAACAGCATAATCGCGAGGTGTTTGCAACATCATTTCTGTCAGTTGCGTTGTTGAGTGTATTGGCAACCACTCTGACACTCCTGTTTGCGGTTACCATCGCTTCCTCTCCCGTTCTTGGGCTCCAGTCGAATGGGGCGCATCTAGTTCGGATTGCATCGATCATTCCGCTTCTTGATGGACTTGTCCTTATTCCATTCTCACGTCTGCGCATTCAAGAACGTCCACGGATGTTCGCACTCTTGCGCCTGCTTTCGGTGGTCGTCACGTTCTGCTGTACGATCCTCTTTGTTGTGATCTTCCGATGGGGTATCGAGGGGGCACTTTGGGCCGGTGTGTTGGGAAGTTGCGCTACACTGCTGGCTTTCCTTCCGGGGATCGTGTCGACACTTCGCCAGACATTTGGCTTTGGTCGTGAGCTCTTCCGTGAAATGGTTGCCTTTGGAATGCCAACGATCCCATCGAGTTTCTCCTCAATCATGGTGCAGGTGGCCGATCGACCGATCATGCTGATGCTGACAAGTAGCAGCGTTGTTGGTCTGTACCAAACGAACTTCCGCCTCGCAATTCCGATGATGATGTTTGTCACGGTATTCGAGTATGCATGGAAGCCATTCTACTTGAATCACCGTGATGACAGTGATGCAAAGCAGACCTTTGCAAGAGTCTTTACTGTGTTTACCGCTGTCTGTGGCGCGCTGTTCCTCGTGACGGCGTTCTTCATGAAGTACGTTGTGCAGCTGCCCTTTATCGGCGGCCGATTTGTCAATCCAGAGTATTGGGTGGGTCTTGATATCATTCCGGTGATCATGTTTGCCTATTACCTCAATGGTGTATTCATCAATATGGCGGCCGGACTGCATATCGAAAAGCGAACGAACTTCTTTCCGCTTGCCATGGGTGCTGCAGCACTTGTGAGCGTTACGGCGACGTGGTTTCTGATCCCGCCATTTGGAATCATGGGGGCGGCATGGGCAAAAGTGCTGGCCTACGCCGTCAGTGTGATCATGCTCTACGGTATTGTGCAGCGCGTCTATCCGATGCGATATGAATGGAGGAAGGTTCTGACATTGATCTTCGCAACAGCCCTGCTTTTTGTTGCTGGCACACAGATCCCTGTCTCAGACTCTTCAGCAATCGCTCTGCGCGGTGTGGCTGTTGTGATATATGCCATTCTTGCGCTAGTTCTTCTGCGCGGTGGTGGTTCAACATTTACGGGGCTCCTCAAACGATGAGATCAATCCTACTTTTTGCGTGCTTCTATGTGTTGTCGATAGCTCTTGAGGGACGAGAACAACCAGGACCTTCGGCCAATGCACGACGGGCATTTGAGCGACTGCGTCACCGTGATCCATCGCTCGGTGAGATACCGCAGGATATCCGAACGCGAGAAGTTGAGTTTGCGGAACGGCTCAAGGAAGGGTTGTTTGGCTCAAAGTCGATCGAACAACAGCAGCGGTATGCTCGATGGACGTCACGTGGTCCATGGAACATCGGTGGGCGAACACGAGCTGTAGCGTTTGATGTTCGGGATCCGAACATCATCATCGTTGGCGCTGTCTCCGGGGGTATCTGGAGATCAACTGATGCTGGAACGTCGTGGGAGATCTGTCTTGATCCAGAGCAGCTGCATAGTGTCTCGTGTATTGCCCAAGATCATCGTCCTGGTTTTGAAAATCAATGGTATGCTGGAACTGGTGAGATCTACGGGAATTCGGCCCAGATATCGGGGAATGGAATCCTCAAGTCTACCGATAACGGAAAATCGTGGAGCCCCTTACCGTCGACGCTGAGTCAATCAATCCCTGCGCAGCATCAGTTTGCCTATGCATGGAGGATTCTCGTCCATCCTCTTCGTGATAGCCAGGATGTCTACGTCGCAACAGCCCGAGCTGGGGTGTTCCGGTCAACCAATGGTGGTAGCACGTGGACAGGTGCGCTCGGGAGTAATGCCCTTTTCTCGGATCTGATTGTAACGCCCAACGGGACCTTGTATGCGGCATTCTCGGCGGCAACTGGTGTCACAGGTGCTATCGCCTCGCGCTGGGGCATCTTCCGGAGTGTCAATGGTAGTACCTGGACGAATGTGACGCCGGCAGATATGAAAAATTCTGTGCGTCGGATCGTGCTGGCTTTCGTGCCGCAATCACCAGAGCAAGTTGTTGTGCTGGCGGAAACGCCAAATGAAGGTGCAAAAGGATCGACGAACTATCGAGGTGAAGAACGTTTTGAGTGGCACAGCCTCTGGAAATACACACGTATCTCAGCAGACACTGGAGTATGGGAGAATCGATCTGCGAATATTCCGTTGACGGACGAGCAGCGGGGTGATTTCTACTCGCAGGGTGGGTACGACCTCATGGTACGTGTGTCGCCGCATGACTCAGACCTCATCGTAGTTGGTGGGACGAACCTCTATCGGTCGACCGATGGATTTCGTACAACAACCACCTCGAAGTGGATCGGTGGGTATTGGAAGCCTACTCCATCATTTGATAAGTACTCGTCGTATCGCGATCACCATCCCGATCAGCATGATGTGCTCTTTCATCCGAATGATCAGCGGAAGATGTACAGCGTCAATGACGGCGGTGTGTATGTAACGGATGATATCCGAGCCGACTCAATTGTGTGGCGCGATCTGAATCGTGGATACCTCACGACGCAGTTTTACACGGTGGATATTCCCAACATGCCGGGATATGAAACTTCCCGCATGATTGTGGGCGGAATGCAGGATAACTCGGTCTGGTATCAACGTCAAGTTGATGAGCCATCAACGACGCATTGGCTTCGCGTCGGTGGCGGAGACGGTGCCTATAACTACTTCGTATCTGGTGGTCCAACATATTCGCTGTTCTACTCGTCGCAGCAGGGCCGCGTCTATTACGTTCGATATGATTCAGCCGGCGGTGAGTCCTATCGCAAGCGGATCGATCCAATTGGCCCGAAAGACTACCTCTTCATTAACCCCTTTGTGCCCCACCCGATTGATCAGAACATGATCTATATGGCAGGGGGCAACCAGTTGTGGAGATTGAATGACGTAAATCTCATCCCAGCTGGTGCTACCGACTCAACGCTCGTTGGATGGGACTCGCTGCCGAGTACGGACGTTGGAGTAGCGCAGATTTCTGCGGTATGCGCAACCACGATGGATGACGGACGTCATCATCGTGTTTACTACGGAACGTCTGTTGGGCGAATCTTTCGACTTGATAGTGCTGAACGAGGTTCGCCGCAACCCAGGAACATTACCGCACCAACAATGCGCTCTGGTGCATACGTAAACTCGATTACGATCGATCCGCGAGATCGGAACCATCTTGTTGCATGCTTTTCCAACTATGGTGTGGTGAGCATTTACGAGACATTTGATGCTGGCGACACGTGGCAAGCTATTGCAGGTAACCTTGAGGAGAATGCTTCTGGAACTGGTAATGGTCCGGCAGTGCACTGGGTCGCAATTCGACCATACAATGACACAACCACAGTGCTTGTGGCGGCAACGTCGACAGGATTATATCTCACACCGAAGACCAATGGAATGTCGACGGTATGGACGCCAACTGCGACAGAAGAGCTTGGTAATGTTCCATGTGATATGGTCGTTACGCGCATGTCAACATCATCAACTGCAGATCGTGCGATTGCCGTAGCTACCCACGGTAGGGGAACTTGGTGGGGTGAAATCGAGAGTCTCCCAGACCGTCCTGGTTCCACTGAGCTTACATCGCCCCGTGCCACCAGCCGAGGAATCTTACCGGACACCGTGCTGACGTGGAAGCCAGCTCTAGGGGCGGTATCATATGCAGTGCATTTGCAGTGTCTTGATGATCCGAGACGTGATACGGTTTATTCGGCTATCCGAGAGACGTCGTTTGCTGTGCGTGATCTCCTTCAGGGTCCTGTGCGCTATACATGGTCTGTCGAAGCCTATGGAGCCGGTGGCGTCGGTCCACAATCAGATACATGGACATTTACCACGGCTGTGCGTCCACCGAAACTCCTTTCACCCGAGCCCAGTGCGAGTGGTGTTGCACCCGTCGTCTTGGTATGGGAGGCTGTGCCAGGTGCACTTCGCTATGACGTTGAAGTTTCTCCGAATGCATCGTTCAAACCAGTTGTTGCTCGTGCCGATGCTCTTGCTGATACCGTGTTTACTCCGCTTGGTCTTGAGAGTGCAAAGCGATACTTCTGGCGGGTACGGTCATCTGACAATGATGCTATGGGTGTCTATTCAGACCGACAGTCCTTTGTTACCGGCACTATCACTTCTGTGAGCGATTCTCCCATGTCGAAGATTCTCGTCCAGCCGAATCCAGCTGTGACGAAGATTACGATTACACCGCCTATTGAAGGACAGCGCTATCAAGTCGAGCTCGTCACCGTAACAGGGAATCTTGTGCGTCGCCTCGAGGTTGCCGGCGGAGTAGCCACTGTTAATGTATCTGATATCGCTAGTGGGCGATACTTTCTGCGCGTGAAGATTGATCAGAAAACCTATGTCCAGTCTGTTGACATCCGTCGTTAAGGGGCGGTAAAATCAACCGATACACCTGGACCCAGAGGAATGCCAAGGAAGACGTAGAGCAGCAAGAAAACCGTCCAAACGAGTGCAATGGTTACGGAGTACGGCAGCATCAGCGAAAGCAGTGTGCCGAGTGTTGAGTCTTTTACATAGCGACGCATGGCCACTAGGATCAGCGGCACGTAGCTGAGTAGCGGTGCGATCATGTTCGTCGAAGAGTCACCAACACGATAGGCAGCCTGGGTTGCCTCTGGTGATATTCCCATGAGCATAAACATCGGGACAAAGACGGGCGCCATAATTGCCCATTTCGCCGAGGCACTTGCAATGAGAAGGTTGATGACCATCGATACGAGAACAAATGCTACCAAGAGAAATGGTCCTTGAAGATCCATGGAGCGGAGTATCTCTGCTCCGCTCACTGCGGTCACGATACCAAGATTGGACCATTTAAAGTAGGCGATAAACTGGGCCATGACGAACGAGAGGACGATGTATCCGCCAAGTGTTGCGACGCCCTCGCCCGACATAACGGCGACATCAACATCACTCTTCACTGTCCCAGTTATGCGACCATAAATGAGCCCCATAACAAGAAACATCAGCATCAACATGACCACAATGCTGTGTTCAAGTGGTTTGAGTGTACCCTGGGCATCACGCATAAGTGATCCATCTGGGAAACTGATTGCAACAATCATTCCCGTCATGACAAGAAACGCAACGGCCGCCCAGAGAAGACCCTTGCGTTCGGTGGTGTTGAGCGATCCCATCGGGGTATCGGTATCGGGGCGTTCCCAGGCTCCCAATCGAGGCTCGACGATACGATCACACACCCATGTGCCGATTCCCGTCAAAACAAATGTGGAGGCAATCATAAAGTACCAGTTGGCAGCAGCACTAATCGTGTACGATGGCTCAATAAGCTGAGCGGCTGTCTGCGTGATTCCGCCAAGGAGTGGGTCGAGCGAGGTGATTGAGAGGTTGGCACTGAAGCCCCCGGCTACCCCCGCAAAGGTTGCAGACAGCCCTGCCAAAGGATGGCGACCAACGGCCGCAAAGACAACTGCACCAAGAGGAATCAGAACAACATAGCCTGCATCAGCTACGAGACTGGAATTGACTCCTGCAAAGACAAGTGCCGCAGTTAGGAGGGGGCGCGGTACGTTTAGCACCGTTGCTCGAAGTAGAGCGGTCACGAAGCCACTGCGCTCGGCGATGGCTATGCCAATCATCGTCACAAGGACCAGGCCGAGCGGTGGAAAGTCTGTGAAGTTCTTTACGGCATCGGTAAACATTCGCTGGATGTTGGCAGCCGAAAGAAGGTTGACAACAGCTATCGACTCCTTTGTGCCGGGATGTACGACCACGACACCAAGAGAGGAGAACATCCACGAGATCGCAATGACGAATAATGCCGCAATCGCAAACAGCGACAATGGATCAGGTAGGCGATTACCGATCCGTTCGACCGAATCAAGAAACCGCAGAGCCAGGTATTTCTTCATGAAGCGAACATACACCAAGAGGGTAGATTTGTGATATGCACGATCTACAATCATCTCTCCAGTCTGTTCATCATCGTCTTCATGCCGCGCTCGTTGCATGTGGAAGGACCGAAAACGCTGTCCGGCTTATGCTTGCGACAAAGACGCAGACTATCGAAACGTTGCGCATGGTAGCTGCAATGGGCGAGCATCTCTTTGGAGAGAATCGTGTTCAGGAGTTGGTACCAAAGGTTACGACCCTTGCAGATCTGCCCATTGAATGGCACTTTATCGGACATCTTCAGACGAACAAGGTCAAGGATGTGGTCGGCCGAGTTCGATGTGTGCAGTCTGTCGACCGTTCTTCATTGGTCGATGCCCTCGCTTCCGAATGTCATAAACGTGCTACAAACATCGACGTCATGATTGAGGTAAACACCTCATTCGAGTCAAGTAAGCATGGATGTCATCCAGACGATGTAGAGAAACTCATTGAGCAGGTGGGAGCTCAAGCCTGCCTGCGTATTACAGGGTTTATGACCATTGGTGCATTGAGCGATGATGAGGCAACCGTACGACGCGGTTTTGCCCTCCTCAGAGACATACGTGATCGCTATGATGCCGAATATGGTGGTACTTCGGAGCTCTCAATGGGGATGTCTCATGACCTCGAGTGGGCCGTCGCGGAAGGTTCTACCATTGTCCGTGTTGGTACGGCGGTGTTTGGTACACGGTCATGACGGAGGTGGGTAATGCACGCCTTTGACTTTCTCGACGAGATTGCGCTGCTCTGTCTTGCAGCTCTTGTTGTTATTCGGGTGTTTCGGCAGGTCAACCTACCGCCAATCATTGGACTCATTGTCACTGGACTGCTTCTTGGTCCGAGCGGTATCGATATTGTTGAGCAGGACGCCGTTATCAGTACGATTGCCGAAATCGGCGTCATGCTTTTGCTCTTTACAATCGGGCTTGAGTTTTCCCTCGAGGATCTGAAACGGTTACGAACGATTGTGCTCATTGGTGGCCCCTTACAGATTGTTGTCACCGCGCTCGTTACGATGGGGTTAGTGCTTGCCACGACACAGCTGACGGATCTCAAGTTTTCCTTTGAGGCAGCTATTCTCATCGGCATGACATCAGCTTTGAGCTCGACGGCAATCTGCATCAAGATGCTTAGTGATCGTCGGGAACTTGGACAACCGCAGGGTCGAGCTGCGCTCGGTATTCTCATCTTTCAAGACATCGCAGTAGTGCCGTTAATGGTTATTGCTACCCTGCTCGGTTCGCAGGAAAATGTCCAGTCAGGTGAGATTGCTCTTCGGCTTGTTCTCCTCGTTGCCGTCACCACTGTCATGGTCGTCGTGCTTCGAATCTTCCTGCCGCGTCTTATTCCACACTTTGCGCGTTCGTCGACACCTGAGGTGCTGATACTCGCTGCATTGGGTCTCTGTTTTGGTGCGGCGTGGGTTACTTCTGTTGCCGGCATATCAATGGCCCTCGGAGCCTTCATTGCTGGAATGGCCATTGCTGGTAGTGATGATGGACATGATATTGGGAAGGCGATTGCCCCCTTGCGCGATGCGTTTACGAGCATGTTCTTTCTGTCGATCGGACTCCTGGTGCACATCACCTGGAGTACGCTCCCAGCGAACATTATGCTCGCTGTGCTCATACTCCTTGTCAAGGGGCTGGTTGTCAGCTTCGTACTGATAGCAATACGGGTTCCGATTCGTACAGCCATCACCTCAGGGATCATTCTCGCCCAGATTGGAGAGTTTTCGTTTGTCCTCGCTTCGGTTGGCGTGGACTATGGTGTTCTGTCCTCATCAGACTTTCAAAATCTTCTCGTCACGATCATCATCACGATGATTGTTACTCCCTTACTCGTGACGTTCGCACCATTGGTTGCTGAACGCGTTTCACCCCTTGCTCGCTACACCCCAACGCTCCGTCGCTGGACAGCTGATCGTCACGATGGTTCTATCCGACTTGAGCAGGCCGAGACCCCAGCTGAGGAAACAGCTGTTCTCATCATCGGTGCTGGTATTCTCGGTCTTCATGTAGCACATGTACTTGCACAAACGGGTATTCGCTACCGCTTGCTAGAACTCGATCGCTCGAATGTCGACGTTCTACGTGCACAAGGCGAACCAGTAATTGCAGGAGACATGCTCGACATTGATGCGCTGCGTGCTGCTGGACTCGAGAATGTATCGGTGGTGATTATTGCCATTAATCAAGACGCGGCGATCGCGGCAGGTGTGAAGGTTATCAGGGCGCAGCGGCCTGATGTTCAAATCGTCGTGCGGTCGAGATATCAACGAAATAGTAAAACGGTTCTTGACCAAGGGGCCGATCTCGTAGTTGTCGAGGAGTTCGAGTCGGGCATCAAGGTCTTCACCTTTGTACTCGAGCATCTCGGTGTCGACCCAACACTCATCGAGTACCAAGAACGCTATATGCGATTGCGTCAGACCTTTGGGAGCTGACTCGTTGATACTCTCTCTGTCGATAGACCTACTTAGCGTTTGACCACGACGCGACAGATTGAGGTGTTATCACCGGATGAGGCCCGCACGGTGTAGACGCCAGAGGCAAGTTCTGACATGGGGACGACAAGCGACGACATGCCCTGCGGAATGGTGTGAAGGTTGGTGCTGCGATGAACCTTCGAGCCCTGTGCGTCGAGTATATCGACAGTGATCGTGCGCTCGAGGTTGGACTCCACGGCAAGTTGAATTGAGCCTGACGTTACATTCGGCCAGGCTTCGATGTGGAATGGCGCTCCGGTAGAAATCTCGCGAACAGAGGTAGGCAGCCGTGTCTCCATATCGAGTGTTTCATCCCCAGGTTGATAGGGGAGCCAGTGAAAGTAGCAGAGAAGCATCTCATCTGTCGTGGCCTCGCCCCATGTGACCTGCTTGGGCGGGTTGTTTGGGTTATTGAGATTGTTGAGTGTGTTGTCGTAGCTCGCCTCATACACGAGGATTGATCCACGAGGGATACGCACAGGATTCTTATAGGTATATCCACCCTGCCAATGGAAGTCCCACACTGGTAGGTTGATCAGGCGAATTGTATCTCCCATGGGCGTAATGGCATATGACCGACAGTCTTTCCCAAGAAGGTGCATGTGTGGGGCAATGCCAATAAGACTGATTTCAAGAGGAATGGTGAATGTGGTCTTGAACGCCTGGACTCGATTCGCTGGAATGATGAAGCGCTGTCCCGAAGGCAGGTTTCGAGGAGACATGGCAAACTCCTGAACCTGGCGAACCTCATCGGCTGAATGGAAGAACACATTCACATGCGATTGATCAGTCTGCTCAGTGCTGGAGGGGGCATAGTGCACTTGGATCACCAAGTCGGAGTTCTTGTACATCGTCGAACCGATCGTTGGCGGATAGAAGCGGGTTTGCGCACCTGGCACCCATCCGAGAAAGGATACGGCCGTCTCAAACCCTGGATCTCCAAAGCCACTATATCCGGGCTTCGGATCCTCTGCATCTTTCCGTCGTGCGGTTCCAGTGGTATCCAGGAAGTACAATACATGATGGACAACGGATGCGTTTCCAGGTCGAAATTCGATGGCCTTGACACGTCGATCTTCAAGAAGGTTTGTTGGCAGCACGAAGTATCGATACACATCCTTGCTATTTCCCTCGATTGTCCACTTTTGATTCATCGTCAGAACTAGATCGGGAGTACCAAGCTGTGAACCCGTTGGAAAGACAGGAGGTGGAGGTGCTGTGCTGAGGTCTCCGACCGGCATGCCGCCATCGACCCAGGCTTTGATGGTTGCGATATCAGCGTCTGAAAGCGACCTGTTGCCGATAAAATTCCCATGCCCCTTCGCCGGTGGCCATGGTGGCATTTCACGCTTCGTTACGGCTCGATGGATTGAATACCCAAAGTCTGCTACTTGCTCGTAGGTTTCCAAAGGAAATGGGGCGATCTCACCGCTTCGATGGCACGAAGTACAATTCGCGTAGATGATGCGGGCAACATCGGAAGACCATGTTGGAGTTTCAGCTGCAGTCAGCGCACCCGCAAGCAATGTTGTGAGAAGGATGGGAACAACGACAAAACGCTTCATGGAAAACCTCCGAATTGAAGATGGTCTCATTGACCATCGTCGAATATCGGAAGTTTAATCTGCCCACGGCAACGTTTCACTATTTGATCACCGTGACTTTGAAAGTGCCTGAGACAGGATTCTTTTCGGCGTTGTCGAAGTTGTTGAAGCGAACGGTCACCACGTCATCAGCTGACACCCATGCTGTATAGCAGGAGTTAGCAAGCACTGCGGTGTTGGGAACCCCCAAGGCTACCATATCACCAGAGGTTACTCCGGTTACGGTGATCGTAAGATCACTCGAAGTCCGTGTGGCCGTTATCGGAAAGTCGAGAGTTGCAGAGGCCGAGATGAGTTGCTTCCATAAAAGCGTTCCCGAGGCATTCGATGTGAGTACCCCCTCTCCAAGCTGGGTTGCAGATGCAGCTGGACTCGGTGCTGCGGTTGGCCAGGAGTACGAGACGTTGCGAATACGCGAAAGGTCTCCGTTTGAACTCACCTGGAAGAGTGCACTCCCACTACTATTCTGACACTCAACGAGATTGGCAGTTGCGCCCGTTGCTGCACGTATAATGAGCCCTTTTCCAGATGATGATGGAATATCAACCTGAAGCCGAGCACCTGGAGAGATTGTGCCGACTCCAATGTTTGATCCGTCCTGGTAGAGAAGGCTATTACCAACGGTAGACGCAGAGGTAAATACGGGTAGATAGTGTGTTGTGCCTGAACTTCCAATCGATGAGAGCATCGATGTCCAGGAGAGATTCCCTGATCCGTCATTCGTGAGGACGGAACCTGATGCCCCCTGCTGTCCTGGAAGGACAAGTGAGAATGATGAGCTAACGGGCGCAGTTGAGATATTGATTGATTGCGTGTTGCCCACTTTCTGAAGGCGAAGCTCAATGGTGCCGAATGGCACCTGTGCAATGAGTGGTGCGCTACCAATCATGATCAGTGTGATCGCGGTTAGCAGCTGTAACAGTGCAGATGTTGGTGGGAGTCGCATGAAGGACGTACAGCGGTCAAGTAAACTTTTGATACATGTGGCCCCACCACCACAGGCCGTCGCGATCGGCCATGTAGCGTGGTGAGAACATTGATTGTTATTGCGCTGCGATGACCATATAGTTGACTTTACCGGTGTAGACGCCTGAGAACGTGACTGTAAATCCCGTACTTGGTGTTCGAGAGGTAACGGTTGCAGCAACAGACGTTGCACCCTCGAGGGTGACAATGATGGCGTCAGTTGCAGTCAAGTTGCTGAGTCCTGATACAGTCGTTGAGGTTGCGGCCGTGACGGAGGATTGTCCAGCAGATCGAATACCGATTGCATTGTTAATGCTCTGCCACGTTGGAGTTGCCGTGCCACCCTGTGAAACAAGCACATCTCCTGAAGATCCAGTCGAGGCGCCTGCCTGCAGCGGACTATTTGCTCCGGCAAGAACCACTGTTCCTGTATGTGTGAGAGTGCCAGCCGTGTTCACTGACCCATTTGCCCGACCGATACTGACGGAGCCTGATGTTCCACCGGTACCAATGCTTGTTGCATCAGTGCCAGTAGTATTGATGTTTGTTGCACCAGTAAGATTCATCGTTCCAAAGACATTTACGGTATTGCCACTTTTACCAATGTTGGTCGTAGCTCCAGCATTTGCACCATCATTAATGCCGATAACACCGGCATTTGTAATTGTCATGCGCTCTTCATTGTTGGTGATGATGCTGATACCGTGATTACTTGTCGCACCTAGAATACCCGTTGCAGTGAGGGTGTTTCCGGTGAGTGACCAGTTTGGATTCGACGAACCGGCCGGGTCGAACCATTCGAGTGCCGTACCGTTCCATCGGAGTGACCAACCGGCTGCTGATGGTGTGTTCGACCATGCAAGTCCGCCGGTAGTTGTGTTGGCGTAAATCAGAGATCCATTCCCCGGAGAGCTGCTTGGCAGCGTCAGAGTATATGGTGTTCCAACTGTCGCTGGAACGGTCAGAGATATTGTGCCTGATGTACTGCCCTGAATCTTAAGCTCTTGTGTTTCAATCGGTAGTGTTGACTGACCGAATAACGCCGCGGGTAGGGCAATAGCGGTGAAGAAAAGCGCGCCAAAACGGCGCAGAACGTGGTGTCGTTGCATAGCAGACTCCAAGTGATGATGAAAGAAACAGTTAAAGGTTGATAACCATCCAACTGAACGATGTATTCGGTGCAAGGCCGCCTGCGAAGGACACCGTGAAGCTTGTGGCTGTCCGTTGTGAGATGGCATACCCTGTCGTGCCATCGGGCGAATCCATAGTGATCAGAATGCGAGCATTGGGTAAGAGAGTGGGTATTGCGGTTGGAGTAGCAGTTACAGTGTTGATGGTAACTGCGAACTGACGTGATGATGTCGTGTTTGTGTATCGACCGGATGACAGAGGAAGAGCATCTGTCTTGCCGGCCGTAATTGGAATGCTCCGCACGGATGTTACTCGTCCGTCGTTTCCAATGGTGATCTGTGGTATGTGCATCGAATCGCCATACACTCCGGGCATGACACCGGTGGAGCGAAGATGACGTGAGGTGATTGACGAATCACGTACTCCCAACACAACGGATGGTCCCGTCGTGTTTTGAACACGCAGGACAGAATCCTGTGTGGTGATCGTAACGATACCTTTGATTGCTGTTGCATCAATGGTGACGTCGTTCCCGTCCTGAGTGATGATGAGGCCGCCTGCAGCAACGATGTTGATGTCACCTTCCGCCCCATTCAAGCTGCGGACAACACCCTTTGCATTTGGGGAGAGGGAGCCAGCGACAATCGACTGTTGCGCCATAGCAGCATAGGGGGCTGTCGTTAGCCGAGTTCGCGGCTCGAATGCTGTCTGCGACGTACCCGGTAGGCCTACTTCAACCCAAAGCTGTCGTGTAAAATCGACCTTATCAAGGGGCTCCTGCTCACCGATGATGAGGTTAAATACACCACCAACGATTGTCGTTGAGATGACATCTTCGTAGACCGATGTTCCAGCGGTCTCTGCATCAAAGAGCTTTACGGAGATAGCATAACGTCCATCGGGATACACGCTTCCATCAGGCTGAATCAAAACACCCTGAAAGGATAAGAGAAGTGGTATCTGTGCTCCATCATTCTGCGCAACGAGAACTGATCCATGCAAGGTCAGAGCGACTGCAATGAGGTAGCGAAGAATGTTTACGGAGATGTTCGCCATGCTAATGCACTTTGCTTACGGTAGTTGAGTACAGAAGTCTTCTTCGATACAATGGGTCGTGCACAAGAATTCGAATCGTGTAGGAACCCGCTGCGCAGGCCTGGCCATCGGACGATGTACCGTTCCACGTGAAGGTGATTCCATCAGTGCGCAGCCCTGAAATCGGTACGGCTGACAGGTGCTTTCCGATGCTGCTATACACGTCAGCCGTTGCGCCAGTAGGATGATCACACTGAAGGTCGATGGTGATCAGCTCACGAAAGGGGTTTGGCCAGGCTGCGATGCGAGCACCGGTCACGACGTTGTCACCGCCGTCCTCAGCACCAAGGATCACGGGGATCGGAACCCAGAATCCGAGATACTTCTTAGCCTGATCTCGTGATGACGTTCGCCCAATACTCGTAAGACCGACAATGCTGTTGAGAAGGTGGGGGCCTGATACGGCAGTAGCATCAAGAGTTGCCCCGCAGGATTGCACAACGCGCTGTCGCTGTATGGTTACTCGCGGTCGGGGTTGACCGTGGAGCGTGCAGATAGCCCCAAGGACAAGAATCAACAGCAACGTGTGGACAATCCTCACGGGGCGGGCTCCAGGTGCTTAGTTGAAGTAGAAGCCAAGTGTGAAGTTGACCGTCGAGATGCCCATGGTGACATCGATGGCTGTTGGGCCATCGCTCTCGACACCGGAGGCATTCTTGAGCTTGTCTGCCGAGTGGGTAAACCCAAGGCCATATTCAACGCTCAAGGAAAGATTACGCCAAGCGAACCACTCTGCTCCTGCAAAGAGACCAGCGCCGAGTGTTGTTGTACTCACGGTGTTTACGTCGGCACCCGCGGCAGTGTTCTTCGTTTGGGTAAGGCCGATCATTGCCTGGCCACCGGCAAAGAGGGCAACATTTGTGTTGTTGAAGAGATTGTAGCGGGCACCAGGGGCGATACTGAATGACGTCGATGTGACTTCCTCATCGGCCGTATTGTTCTTCGTCAGCGTATTCGTTCCGAATCCAAGCCCAAGGCGAAGTGCCAGATTATCAGACATAAACGTCTGGACGCCAGCACCTCCCATGTAGTTGCTTGCACTCAGATCAGATAATCCTTTTAGGGTTACAAGAAGAGCTGAAGCCCCCTGCTTGTTCCGTATCATTGCCTCTTCCTGAGCGTAGACTGCTGCACACGTCATCGCAGCCAAGACAAGAGTGGTAAAGAAATTCTTCATGATTGCAGTCCTTCCGAGAGTGGAGTGATCGGTGAAACCTCTATGTGATTTCGATGTCCAAACATCCATGAACATCGTCTCATCATCTCTACCACATTGCTGCCCTACGACAACTTCTGCCTCATTTGCATCGTTGTTGTGTTCCCTCGTGCTTGTGTTGTTTTCAGTCATTCCTGTGAGTGCTTCGGATGACGTTGTCGTTCTGACGGGAACGATCGTCGACTCGGCTACGAAGGAGCCGATAGCTGGCGCGGCGATCCGCGCTGAAGGCCGAACAACTGGGGCCTATACCAATGCACGTGGGGCGTTTCGTCTGCCACTTGCTGCGTCAACGAAGCACTTAATCGTCCGCAGTATCGGCTTTCGTGAAAAGCGCATCTCAATGCCAAAGCAGACAGAGAATGTTCGAATCGCGCTTGCCTCTGCTGGCGTTTCGCTGCGTGGTGTGAATGTCGTAGGTGACATCACAGCAGAGGAGGTGATTCGAAGAGCCATCGAGCGAAGAGATCAGAACGCACGTCGAATTCGAACGATTGTTAGCTCGCTCTATTCCAAGATTCGTATCGGGTTTGATGTTGACGTTGCGGCGAGTAGTAAACAGCGACGGCAGGACATTATCCTTGAGACATTCTCAACGATATCTGAACAACGACAGCCAGATCAACGCAAACACGTGCGAATCGATCAGCGACGTCAGACAGCAAACATTCCGGCGCAGCAGAATCTCGCGGTGTTCGATGAGTTCTTTGATTTCACCATGGATGAGATCACCATCCTCAAGACGACAATGGTGACGCCCCTTGGCAATGAGGCTCTTGAACAATATGAGTACGCTATTGTTGGAAGAAATGTGCTTGATTCACAGACGGTGTACGAGCTCTCTTTTGCGCCCCGTTCTCGTCTGTTTCCTGGGTTTGAGGGTCGACTGAGTATCGTCGATGGCACCTATCAAATCATTGCAACAAAATTTGCCCCCTCACAAGAGACATCATTCCCATTCCTAAAGAACCTCGCGTTTGAACAGCGCTATGACCGGGTGAGCGACAGTGTATGGGTACCAACCTACCAGTTGACATCTGCAGAGATGTCGATTAATCTCATCGACTGCGTGATTTCTCTTGAAGCCAAGATCGCCGGTCAGACCAATGTGAGTTCAGTCGATATCAATGTGCCGATAGCAGACAGCCTCTTTGTCGCAAAGCAGCTGTCGAGGGAGGACTCCATCATGGTTGCGGATCAGGCCAACGAGCGAGGGGGAACCGAGATCGAAACCCCTCGCGTTCGGATCGATGTGGCTCCTACTGCCGACTCACTTTTGCCGGAGTATTGGTCGAAGTATGCGTTCGCCGAGCAAACAGACGAAGAGGCACGTGTTTATGCCCG
The DNA here is from genome assembly GCA_039795225.1 of Bacteroidota bacterium. Taxonomy (GTDB): domain Bacteria; phylum Bacteroidota; class Ignavibacteria; order Kapaibacteriales; family Kapaibacteriaceae; genus UBA10438. The sequence goes on from JBDKEN010000003.1 coordinate 73,906, forward strand.
CCAGGATAGCATCAAGAAGGAGGGAGGGGGCGATACTGATGAACAGGATAGTAATCCCCTATCTGGATCCATTGTAACACTTGCAAGCTGGAGTGGAGGTGCCATTGGAATCGATCCGCTCATCGACTATTCATCCATCACTCGAACCATCTATGGAGCCTCGATCACCACGCGGTGGGATCCGGTTCGTGTCGTTGCCGCTGCAGGATGGGGGGCTTCGGGAACGAGGGTCGGTCGGCTGTCGATTGGTGGTACCGCATTGCGTACGCGTTCATTGTCACTCGATCTCTCTGCGAGTGCCTTCTCATCGCTGACGAGCGTGCAATCCGGGAAGACCACGCAATTGACGTTTAGTACAGTAGATGTTGTGAATCTGCTGTATCCCAGTTATCAAGATTTTTATCGTCGAGATGGTTTCTCAGTTGGTGCACAGGCACGATGGAGACGTTTCAGTGCAACGATCGAGGCGTCCTCTTCACGTCACATCAATATGCCGTTGTTGGAACCACTCGAACGTCCTCGCGTACTCGCAGATCCGGGTGATTATCGGGTTGTTTCGTTCACGGTTCAGGGACCCCGTGCCGGACGTCTGGCGTCGTTGTTAAGCGATCGCATTGAGCCGATCTCAGGTTCTATTCATGGAATTGTCGGGTCAGAGACTACACACGATCGTTCGTTCTGGTCACTCGACGCCTCCGTAACAGCCCGACTTGCTACCTATCGAACAGGATATTCACCCATGCAGCTTGACCTTACGCTTGCTGCAGGATTGCAGTCGCAAACAACACCGAACCAGTACCGCTTCGTAGCTCTTCGTGCCTTCCCAGTATTTGGCGTACTCACGGACATGGCGACAATTCCAATTAACGCTTTTGCCGGAACGCAAATAGTTCGGGTAAGCGCCGAACACAATTTCACGGATTTGTGGTGGCGTGCCATCGGTTTGCCGGGCCTTCTCTTTGGTAGAGGGGTTGATTTGATCGGTGTCGTCAACAGTGTTAGCACGACAAATGGGGCTGGAGCCGTTGTCCCAGGAGTTGCCTTTGAAAGCACAAATGGTATCTACATGGAAGCCGGTATCGCTTTGGCACGGGTGCCGTCGCTGTTGAGTGAATTGTTGTTTTTCCGAATTGATGCGCGTTGGCCCGTAGGCCCGATGGCAACCAAGGGCAGCTTCGGATGGATCCTAACGCTCACCACGCCATTCTAATAGCAGTCTGGCAGGGTCGGTCTCCGTATCTTTGCAGCATGTTTGAGCCACAAAAGCAACAAGTAAGTGAACTCCGCGCCCGTGTGGACCAATTGCGGAGGTTCCTTTGACATCGATCGTAAGCGCGATGAGATAGCCGAGCGGGAGATGCTCTCCCAGGCACCGGACTTTTGGGATGATGCCCAGAAAGCCCAGAGGATGATGCAGGAGGCTGCTACACTCAAGGACTGGGTGCAGACTTGGGAGCAAGCGCAGGGAAGTGTTGGAGATGTTGAGGCCCTCATTGAGCTCGCCGAGGAGGCAGCTGATGCATCCTTAGAATCTGACATCATCTCCGAACTGGCACGCTGTCAGACGGCTGTCGACGAACTGGAGCTGCGGAAAATCCTCTCAGGACAGGACGACAATCGCAATGCGATCCTCACCATCAATGCAGGTGCAGGCGGTACTGAAGCGCAAGACTGGGCGGAAATGCTCATGCGTATGTATACTCGCTGGGCCGAAAAGCATGGCTTTGAGGTCTACCTTGCTGAAGAGCAGGAGGGTGATACGGCGGGAATCAAGAGTTGTACGCTTGAAATTCGTGGGCGATATGCCTACGGGTACCTAAAGGCCGAAAATGGTGTTCACCGTCTGGTACGCATCAGCCCCTACGATTCTAACGCCCGACGTCACACGTCGTTCGCATCGGTGTTTGTGTATCCCGAGGTGGAAGATGATGTTGAGATCGTCATCAATCCTGCTGATATCGAAATGGACACATTCCGATCAGGTGGAAAGGGCGGACAGAACGTTAACAAGGTCGAAACAGCCGTGCGTCTGCGCCACATCCCTTCGGGTGTCGTTGTAGCATGTCAACAGGAACGCTCACAGCTCCTCAATCGTGAGCATGCGATGAAGATGCTGAAGTCTCGACTCTATCAAATACGTCGAGAAGAAGAAGAGGCAGCAAAAGCCGCCATTGAGGGTACAAAGAAGAAGATTGAATGGGGCTCCCAGATTCGCAGCTATGTGTTCCAGCCCTATACAATGGTTAACGATCATCGTACGGAAACGAAGATCACCGACGTTCACTCCGTGATGGATGGCGATCTTGACGAGCTGATTAAAGCCTACCTTCTTCTTGAGGATCAACTCAACTCAGCGTCATGAGCACAGATGTCGATAGCGTCCGCATCCTCATGCATGAGGCTCAGCGAATCGCTGTTCTGACCGGTGCGGGTGTAAGTGCTGAATCTGGAGTAGCAACCTTTCGAGATCCCGATGGACTATGGGCTCAGTTCTCTCCCCTGGAGCTCGCAAGCATGGAGGGCTTTCTTGCGAATCCCGATCGTGTGAGGGATTGGTATGCCTATCGGAAATCTATCGCGACACGTGTTCAGCCAAATGCCGGACATTATGCATTAGCACAGCTCGAGAATCTCAAAGGTGGTGGATTGACCCTGATCACACAGAATGTTGATCGGCTTCACCAGCGTGCGGGTAGTCGAAACGTGTTAGAAGTGCATGGTAATCTTCTTGAGAATCGGTGTAATACGTGTGGTGAGATCCGACTCGACGATGCCCAGGAGTGTGCACACTGTTCGGGCATTATGCGCCCGAACGTGGTGTGGTTTGGAGAAGATCTTCCCGTCGATGTCTTTGCGGCAGCTGAGCAGGCGAGTCAGGAATGCGACCTCATGATGGTTGTCGGAACAAGTGCAGAGGTATGGCCCGCGGCTGGACTGCCCTATCGCGCAAAGCAATACGGGGCAACGATTGTTGAGATCAATCCACAGCGAACGGTGCTGTCCGCAGAGGCGCACCATGTACTCACGGGTACCAGCGCACATATCCTTCCGTTACTCGTAGGAGAATCCCACGCATGATTATCGGTATTGGAACGGACATCGTCGATGTACCTCGCATCCAGGCTGCCTATGAGCAGTATGGTGCTCGCTTTCTCTCCAAGATTTTCACGGATACCGAGGTCGCCTACTGTGATCACTTCGGCGATACACGGTTTCTTCACTACGCTGCGCGATTCGCTGCCAAGGAGGCCTTCTCAAAGGCGATCAAGACAGGGATGCGCGACGGTATGTCCTTCAAGCTTGTGGGGATCTCCAATGAATCTTCTGGAGAGCCACGTCTAGAGCTGTTTGGAGTCATGCACGAACGTTGGGGCTCCTTCAAGATCCATGTTTCGTTGAGTCATACCTCCACGGTCGCACTGGCCGTTGTGGTGATAGAGGAGTAACTTCGACTATGCTTCCATCGCTTACGCAACCAACAAAGCCCCTTACCCTGGGAATACTCGGTGGCGGGCAGCTCGCAAAGATGACGGCCGAAGTGGCCTATCGAATGGGGCTTCGGGTGGCCATCATCGAGCATGGTGAAGACTCGCCAGCTGGCGTTATGACAAAGTTGGAATTTCCGGGCGGATGGAAGGATTCCGCTGAGTTGGAACGATTTATTCAAGCGTCCGATATCATCACGTTAGAGAACGAGTTTATCGATCCAGAGATACTCGACACGATTGCCGAGCGCAGGTTGGTGTTTCCGTCACCAGCAACCATGCGATTGGTCCAGGATAAGTTCACGCAAAAAACGACAATGGCGGCAGCGGGAATACCGACGCCACATTTCGCAGAAATCACAACGAAGGACGACCTCCATCGGTTTGGTCGAGAGCACGGATATCCCTTTGTCGCGAAGACACGCAAGTTCGGATACGATGGATACGGTAATGCGACGATCAAGCGTGATACAGAGATCGATATGGTCTGGCGTCGGTTTATGGAGGGAGAAGATCCGCGTCCACTTCTTGCTGAATCCTTTGTGACCTTCACCAAAGAGCTTGCGGTCATGGTCGCACGAAATCGGCGTGGTGAGGTGGCTGTGTACCCTTGTGTGCAGACGATCCAACAAGGTCACATCTGCGTTACTGTGCTTGCACCAGCACCAATCGAGGACCATCTGCAGCGTCAGGCTCAAGAGATAGCCGTGGCATGTGTCGAGGCCATTCATGGTGTAGGGGTATTTGGTATCGAGATGTTCCTGACGCTAACAGATGAGATCATCTTCAACGAGATCGCCCCACGTCCGCACAACAGCGGTCACTATACCATCGAGGCCTGCCACACATCACAGTTTGAGAATTGCATTCGTGCCGTCACAAACATGCCTCTTGGCTCGGCTGCCTTGCGCGTGCCGGGTGCCTGCATGATCAACCTTCTCGGTGAACGCACTGGAAGCGGCGTTCCCGACAGTGTGATTGACATGCTCAAGGTTGACGATGTTGCCCTTCATCTCTACGGGAAGAAGGATGTGCGCATGGGACGAAAGATGGGACATATAACAGCCACCGGTTCCAGTGCTGATGCCGCCTTTCAGCGTGCAAAGCTGGCTCTTGATCGCTTCGTCTGGTAGTGTGTACGGGGCGCTTACCGGGAGTTGACTCGTAGCGTGACGATGATGGCGATCAAGCCAATGATGGCGTTTCCAGCCCACATGGCAATCGCTGGTGAGAGAAGGCCGCGATCGGCAAGCTTCTCACCACCGATCATCGAAATCCAATACAGCACGTAAAACCCGAGTGATATCAACGCACTCGAGCCAAAGCTTCCCCCTTTTGTGATGATGCCCATGGGACATCCAACAAAAACAAAGAGGAGACAGGCAAATGGTATTGCGTACTTCTTGTATATCTCAACGAGATACTTGTTCGAGACATCCAGCTCACTCGTGCGGCGAAAGCTTTCCGACTCCAACAGCGAGCGCGTTGATGCAACGATCGCTCGTGCACGATCGATCTTCTGTGCATGGGTGACCGTACCTGTATCGCCATGTGTGCGACCGCGAAGGAGGTATCGGAGGTGGGTCTGGAACGCTGTATCGAGACGCTCCGTCGCTTGCTGTGCCTGTAGTTCTGCACGGTCGACAACGTCGCGCATGTCTGCAATGCTCATTTCACGGTCACTGCGCGATGTACCGGTAACGTCGGACGCCTGATACATCATGTTCTCGGCCGGCAGGGTCATCTGGTGGGCGGCAAAGCGAATGACGCGGTAATCGTTGACGTTGCGGATTCCGCGTTGATGGATCTCACCATTGTGCAATTGCACAACCAGACGCGTCAGCGACGGAGAAAACTGCAGACGTCCAGAGTCAGCCGAGATGACAGTGCGTGCACCTTGATTCGACTGATCATAGATCGTCAGTCCGCGCATTCGTCCGTTGGTGTCAACATGCCGTGCCAGAACCGTGATGCCATCGAGATAGGTGCTGAATTGACCCTCATCAACTGCAAATGTTGGCTTCGTGCGTTCGATATCGCGCATCATCGCAGACAAACGCACATTGGTCTCGGGAAGCACCGTGTCGGTGTACCAGAACACGAATCCCCAGAGAAGTCCGCCAGCCAGAGCAACAGGAATCATCATCCGAATGAGCCCCATGCCGCTGGCCTTCATGATGGTAACCTCGTGTGTATTTGAGAGTGCACCAAAGGCCATGATCGTACTAAACAATACCCCAACAGGGACGGCCAGAACGACAATCCACGACAGATTCAGGACAAGGAACATGGCAATCGTCGTACCGTCGAGCCCCTTACTGGCAAGCTGATCAACCCACCGCATGATGTACTGCAGGAGGAACAGCACCATGATGATTGATGTGCCAAAGATGAAGGGGGCTGCGTGGGTTCGCAGGATGTAGCGCCACAACAGCATGAATTCTACCCGCGTTTCCGCTCGCACTCGTGGATGAGTGCTTCAAAGTGATCCTTACGATCGGGACGTTGCGACATCAGATGCTTGAATGCCTCAATGGCAAGATCATACGACTGCTGCTGCATGTAGATCTTGGCAATCGTCTCTGTTACCTTGATGGGTTGCGGCTGCGCCGCCATCGAAGCCTCTGGTCGCTGTGCCGAAAGGTCGACTTCTGTTGGTCTGGGAATCCTCGCCTCGGCTAACCGCTGTGCAAGCTCTTCCAAGCTTACAGGCTTGCGTGGGGCAGGGGGCTCAACAGGACGTTGTGGACGCCGAACTTGATGGAACGTTCGAAATGCCGGTGGCTCGGGAAGGGAGCCCACACCGCGTCGACCTCGAGAGCGCAACCCTTCAACTCGAAGCGTTGTGAACTCCAGACCGGGGATCAGTCGAACACTACTGCTACGAATGATGCGCGCATCGGTGGCAACAGGAAGCGTCTCGATCATCCGCAGCACCTGTGATGGTGTTTGCGTGTAGTTGATCGAAGGTGCTTCTGCGGGGAGCATTTCGACATCCAATACCGGTTCTTCAGCAACGACCTCGCTTGGTGAGCTGTCAGCCCGATCAATAGTCACCATCTCCGCTTCCAGTGTCGATTCCAACTCTGACTCCAGAAAAACTGAAGGCTCATCGTTGGTCGTCGCAACTGCTACGGAGTCCCCACTGGGCACATCAACTTCGGTGGTGACCTCTGATGCGGCTACGATCTCGTGGTCCAGAACCTCGGTATGGGGCTCTGCAATGGCAGGAAAAACGTCTGGAAGCGTGATCGTGATGTACGGAAACCTCTCACGAGCATCCTGCACCATCGTGATGGCGTCGTTACCGCGTCCAAGCGCAGCATAAGCCTTGGCAAGCATGACATACCCACCGGCGTAGTCAGGATAGCAAGAGATGCCGGCTGTTGAAAGGCGAGCCGCGGCAAGAGGGTCTGACGCGGAAAGGAGTCGTGCTGCTTGCACAGCAAAATCCGGTGGTACGGTCTCAGTCATCACTTGGCCGGCTGTGCAGAGCGGCGCTTAGTCCCGGTTGCCAAAAAGGCGCAACAGGTACAGGAACAGGTTGATGAAGTTCAAATAGAGCGACAGGGCACCAAGAATTGCACGCTTGTGTGCCAGGCCTTCGCCGGCATACATAACGATTGCTTGTTCCTTGATGCGACTCATATCGTAGGCCGTCAGTCCGGTGAAGATGAGAACGCCGATCACAGAAATTGCGAAGTCGAGTGCCGAGCTATCCATGAAGATGTTCACGACTGAGGCAAGGATGAGTCCGATAAGCCCCATGAACAGGAATGATCCCATTCCGGACAGGTCGCGCTTGGTCACGAAACCATACACAGCGGCAGCACCATACATGCCGGCTGTAATCAGGAACACTTTGAAAATGCTGCCAAGGTCGTAGGCGAGGAAGATCGCAGCGAAGGATATGCCGTTGACGATTGAGTAGGCGATAAATGTTCCTGCGGCTGTGCTCGGTTGCATTCGATCAACACGCGCCGCGAGGAATAAAACCATCACCACAGGAGCAAACATTACCACCCAGACAAGCGGTGTACCAAAGATTGCTGACAACAGCGTTGGTGATGACGACACCATCCAGGCGGTGCCTCCGGTTAACAAGAGTCCACCGACCATCCAGGCGTAGACACGCTGAACATACGTGCGGATCGCGTCGGCCGAAACGGCTTGCGAAAAGCTATTCATGATGGGTTGGGACATAAACGTGCCTCCAATAAGATGTTGTGGGGCTAAGACGAACGAGTCACGACAAAATTAGCAAAGTCGACAAGGGAGGATTTGTACGGAGAGTCTGGAATCACGGAGAGCTCCGAAATAGCACGTTGCTGGAGTTCCGTGGCCTTTTGCTGCGCAGCATCGATTCCGCCGTGGTGTTCAACGAAGGCGACGACTCGACCAACGTCCTTTGTGTCGGCCCGTTTGGACTTGACAATGCTCAGGATAGCCTTGGATTCCGACGAACCTGCCCGCTGCATTGCGTACAGCAGCGGAAGGGTAACCTTGCCTTCACGAATGTCATTGCCGACCGGCTTTCCCAGAATGAACGTTCGTGAGGTATAATCCAGCACGTCATCGCGTATCTGGAAGGCCAGGCCGACCTGCTCTCCGTATTCGGTGAGGGCGGCACGGATGCCAACATCATCGGTAGCACTAATTGCCCCCACGGCGCAACAGGTCGAAATCAGCGAGGCCGTTTTATCCGAGATGATGCGGAAATACGTTTCCTCATCGATTGTTTTCTGTCGACTCTTTTGAATCTGGAGGAGCTCCCCTTCGCTCATGCGTCGCACGGCATCACTCGTTACTCGGAGATAGTCGAATTCTCCATTGTTCACAGCAATCAACAGGCCGCGTGACAGAAAATAGTCGCCGACAAGTACGGCAACTTTATTCTTCCAGACGGCATTGATCGAAGCCATGCCACGCCGCTCATCTGCTTGATCGACGACGTCATCGTGTACGAGCGTGGCCGTATGAAGAAGCTCAACCATGGCCGCTGCCACAAAGGCACGCTCACTGATGCCCCCACAGGCACCAGCCGCCAGAAATACCAGGGCCGGGCGCACGCGCTTACCACGCTGTTTCATCATGTACCGAACGACAGTGTCGAGAAGAGCGGTCTTCGACCGCACCTGCTCCCGGAGGTAGGAGTCAAATCGCCCTATCTCGTCGGCAACAGGTTGACTAATCGACTGAATGGAGTGTGAGCTCATATGGCCGTTGGTGGGATAGCGGACTTGGGGTAAGCCATGCGAGCAATGACGACGCTGATCTCGTAGAGAATCCACAGAGGGGCGGCCACCATCAATTGCGTGACGGGATCTGGCGAAGGGGTGATGACGGCCGCAAGAATGAGAATCACGATCACTGCGTGGCGACGATACTTGATCATGCCGACATGCGACACCATCCCAACACGTGCTAACACCCAAGTGACCATCGGAAGTTCAAAAATGAGTCCGGATGCTAGAAGCATGTTCACCAGAAAGCTGAAATAGCCCCCGATGGCGATGTTGTTTTCAATGTTCGGGTTCGCAAAATCCGTCACGTAACTCAGCATACTGGGGATCAGGAAGTAGTATCCAAACGAGACACCCATTAGGAAGCAGATGCTGGTAATGACTGTGATGCGAAGGGCCCACTTTCTCTCAGTCATGTAGAGTCCGGGAGCAACGAACTTCCATGCCTGGTAAAGGACCCAAGGAAACGAAACAATGATCCCACACAGCACGATCACCTTGAAATAGATGAAGGTTTGTCCGAATGGTTCGATGTTTTGCAGTTTAACCTTCGCGTCAATGGCGGGCTTGAGCAAAATCAGGTTCATGACTTCCTCGCCATAGAATCCGACACAACAACAGGCAACGAGCACCCCGGCAAGTGCACGCACAAGACGTCCCCGGAGCTCATTGAGGTGCTCGAGAAACCCCATTTCTGAGGCTGAGTTTGAATCGGCTGCTGACACCTGGCGTGTGGACTTTGCGATGAGTGATGGAAGGCAGGCGAAAATACGCAGATGGTGGGCCTTGCGTGGATTTTTAGCCCCATTTACGCCGTGATGCAATATTGCCGATGAATATGGGTCGTTGCTTACAAAATCGATGGCGTCCGTGCAAACAAAAAAAATTCACACCAACTGCATTTTTCCCTTTGAAGCATGTTATCCACATCTCATATTCGCAACCCGGCGCTTCCAATGGAGGGGCGCACGACGAAGCAGCAGAGGAATCGTCGTGTGTCTGGCGGTTGCTGGGCAGTTGTTTTACGGGGGGCATCGTATAACAACGCTTGAAATAGAAGGGATATCAGATAGTGAAAAACGACGACGCACTCAAGCTTTTTTCGGCTGACCGCGCCTCAGGTCAGACACCTGCTGCCACGGGGAAGAATGCACGTGCCACGAAGGCCACGGCAACCGACGCGCAGGGTCTCTGGGATCAGTGCCTCGCCATTGTTCGCGACAACGTTTCTGACCAGGTCTTCAAGACGTGGTTTGAGAAAATGAATCCCACCAAGTGGGATGGCACGAATCTGACGCTTGAATTGCCGAGCCACTTCTTCTACGAGTGGATCGAGCAGCATTATGCCAACCTGTTGCAGAAGACGGTTCAGCGCGTTCTTGGCGCTAAGGCAAAGGTTCAGTTCGAAGTGGTTGTCGACGAGGCTGCTCCGACGGCAGAGCAGCGCACGGTGAAGCTTCCTACCATGCGTGCGAACATTCAGCCATCGCTTCCATTCACTGAGGCTCGTCCGCAGACGCAGTCGCAGGTTCGGACGACGCACTTTCCGACATACTTCAATCCGCGATACACCTTCGACAATTTCATCCGCGGCGAGAATAATCAACTGGCCACCTCGGCTGGTATCGCCGTGGCCGATAACCCAGGTCGTACGAAGTTCAATCCTCTCGTGATCTACGGTCCAACGGGACTCGGAAAGACACACTTGGTGCAGGCCATTGGTAATCGAATCCTTCAGCGGAATCCTGCAGCGAAGGTGCTCTATACGAACTCAGAGAAGTTCACAATGGAGTACATCAATGCGATCCAGACGAATAAGGTCCCGGACTTTACGAATTTCTACCGTAGTGTCGACGTTCTAATTGTGGATGACATTCAGTTTCTGGGTGGTAAGGAAAAGACCCAGGACATGTTTTTCCACACGTTCAACGCCCTGCACCAGGAGGGTAAGCAACTCATCCTCACGTCGGACAAGCAGCCGAAGGATCTCGCCGATCTCGATGAGCGCCTGATCTCGCGATTCCAATGGGGATTGACAACAGACGTTCAGCCTCCAGATCTCGAAACGCGTATCGCCATCCTGCAACAGAAGAGCATGGAAGAGGGCATGGACCTTCCGGGCGACGTGCTCGAGTACATCGGACGTCACGTTACGAGCAGCGTCCGCGAACTCGAAGGATGCCTGATTTCCCTCCTTGCCAAAGTTTCACTCGACAGTCGCGAACTGTCGCTTGAGCTTGCCAAGGAAGTGGTACGCGGCGTGTCGAATTCATTTGGCACACGCACGCTAACAATCGATGAAATCAAGAAGGAAGTATCGGAATACTATTCGATCGACACATCGTTGCTCTCTGCCAAGACGCGCAAGCACGAAGTTGTTCTCGCTCGACAAATGTGTATGTTCCTAGCGAAGCAGCTGACGCAGACGTCGCTGAAGAGTATTGGTTTACACTTCGGCGGTCGTGATCACACAACTGTGTTGCACTCCTGCCAGCAGATCTTGAACTACATCGACACGGATAAGAAGATCCGCCAAGACGTCGATGTGCTCAAGAAGCGGCTGCGCGGTTAAGCCCCCTTCACAATCATTTTGAATTCTGCCTCCGTCAGTGGCAGTACGCTGAGTCGTGCTTGCCGCACAAGTGCCACGTTGTTCATGGCAGGCATTGCCTTGATCTCTGCAAGCGTAACAGGCCGTTTGAGGGGGCGGACGGGCTTAAGGTCAACGACAACCCACGCTGGATCATCCGTTGTGGGGTCTGGATAGGCTGTTTTGACGACTTCCGCGATGCCAACAGCAGCCTTGACGTCGCTAGAGTGGTAGAAGATCACCTGGTCACCAACTGCCATGGCCTGCATGTTGTTTCGTGCTTGATAATTGCGCACGCCATCCCAAAATGTGCGCTTGTCCTTCACGAATTGCTCCCACGAGTAGACTTCAGGTTCAGATTTCACGAGCCAGTACTGCATTCTCGAACTCCTCTATTGCTTGCAACGGACGATGACGGTGAACACCGATGGGGTGGTACTTCCGGTATGACTTACCGTGTACAAAACGGTGTTGATGCTGTCTTTGAAGTGTTTAGCATTGATCTGAACAAAGACCTTTGCTGGTGTTGTGTCGGCCATGAGTGGACGCTGTACGGAAGCAGACGCACAGCTGCATGATCCGCTGACGTTGGTGATGCGGATGCTATCACCATGCGCACTGTAGAGTCGAACCATGGATTGCACGTACCCACTGGAGTCACGATCAACGATCAGTGTTGACGGTTCGAAGCGCACTCCACCGTGCATAGGCTCGGCATATTCGACGGAGTTTCGAGCAACGAGGAACAATGTTGTTGCTGAGAGAAGAAGTGCGAAGAGTGAGGGCATGCGAAAACTCATGGTAGGAATGGGGACGAGACTCTACAACTCATCGATGAGGGCAGTGACGTCGTAGAGACCCTTTCGTTGTTGGATCCACTTCGCAGCAAGGAGCGCCCCTTGCGCAAATCCCTGCCGATTCTTTGCGGTGTGAACGATGTCGATGCTCTCGAACGGACCATCGATGGTCACCTGATGTCGGCCAATGACATCGCCAACACGAGTTGATGTAATGTGGAGTGCACTGGGGTCAATCATGCCATGCTGAGTTTCTGTGGCGATAGACTTCTTTCGATCCAGTCGCGAAATGATCCCTGCTGCCGTTGTAAGCGCTGTGCCACTGGGACTGTCGCGCTTGCGTTGATGATGCCACTCGTGAATAGCTACATCAAATGCAGTGTGCGGATTCATGAGCTCAGCCGCCCGCTGCACAATTCGCAAAAACAGGTGTGTTCCAATGTTGAAGTTCGATCCCCATACGCAACCGATAGAACCACTATCGACGATCGAGCGGACATTGTCAATCGAATCGTACCATCCGGTTGTGCCGATAACAATCGGAACACGAAGCTGTGCCGCAGCTTTAACGTTTGCGACAACGGCATCAGGCCAGGAGAAATCGATGGCCACATCAAACATGTCGGCCTTGGCGGTACTCAACGGTCGGTCGATGTCGAAGATCTCTGTGATCTTCATGCCAAGGGGCTGGGCCTGACGCTCAACTTCGCGTCCCATGGATCCGTATCCAATCAGTGCAATGCGCATCAGATCACCTCGAGATGTTGGGACAGAACACCGTCGCGTAGGACGTAGCGTTGGGAACCTGGTAGAAGCTGCGCCAGTGTATCATCAGTAGTCAGCAACACCATGCCGATTTCCCGACGAAGAATGGTCGACGTGAGATAGTCAAGAAGTATGCGAAATGACGATTCATCCATACCGGCAAACACATCATCAATGACGAGCATCTCAACTGAGCCGAGGAGAGCCCGAGCGATTCCAGCCTGCACGCGTTCGCCGGTTGAAAGATGGTGAATAGGTGCAAGGCGTCGGTGACTTAAACCAACATCGGCGAGTCCTTCAAGAACGGCTGCTGTTGCCTGCTCCTTTGGAAGCCCTCGGCTACCAGCAGCAAGCAGAAGGTTCTCGAAGAGGTTCAATTCATCGTGAAACACATCTGTGCGGACTGTCGAGAGAGGGCCTAGAAGAACTCGGCGTTTGCGAAGCGGAAGCCCTGAGAGGTCTGTGCCGTTAACGACAATCGATCCGCTCGTCGGTGTGAGTTCTCCAGTAAGGAGAGCGTGAAGAACAGATTTTCCCGAGGCCGTTCCACCGGTAACAACCACAACCGCGGGACTCTCAAGGGTAATCGTTGCCTGGGCAATGATCGGGCTCTCTTTGGAGCGATATGCAACGTCGACGAGCTCTAAACGCATAGACACAAAATTAGGTCGATGCCGGCTCATTCACTGCAGTCTCACTGGGAGGTCCGCTTCCCATAAGAATTGCAAGTGGTCTGGTTGAGTCAACACTCTCGAGCAATGCCTTCGCAACGGCCATGATCGGGATGGATAGCACCATACCAACGATACCCCACATCCAACCCCAGAAGATCAGAGAGAAGAGCACTACAACCGGACTCAGATCCAGGCGATCGCCCATGACCTTGGGTTCGATAGCGTTACCGATCACATTATGTGCAACAGTCAGAACGGCAGACAGCAAGAGAACGTTAGGAACGTCACGCGTCTGAAGAAGAAAGAGCACGGCCGGAATAACTGTGGAGATAATCGAGCCCAAGTTTGGGATGTAATGGAAGACGAATGCCAGCAGGCCGATCAGGGGGGCAAAGTCGACCCCAAACAGTTCTAGGATGCCCCATGTCACAAGGCCGTTGAGAATGTTGAACGCTGTTTTCACGATAAGGTACTTGCGCACCTTGGTGTTCAGCGTATGAAAGAGCGCAAGCACCAATGAGCCCTGCTCTGTCGGAAAGGCCATGCGGACCTTACTCGGGAATGCCTCCTGTCCAGCAACCATAAAGACCAGATATAGCAGAATCATCAATCCATCACTCAATACGGTAACGGCCGTTGTGAGCTGCTGTGTGGCAAACGTTGTGACATGCTCTACAGAGACAATGTCGGACCATGTCAGTGATCGAATTTTAGCGCGTCGCAGCACCGGCGCAAGGGCATCGTTGGCAGAATTCACAACGATTTGTAGCTGCTGGGAATAGTATAGCGATCGCTGCTGAAAGGCCTCGACACCAGCGATGACAATGAGTGAGATCACCCATAATGCCGAACCTGCAATGAGGAGAACGATGCCAAGGCAGAGCGCCAATGGCACTTTACGGGCACGCAACCATTGTACAAGGGGCTTGAACAGAATGGCAAGAAAGCCCGCCAACACAAACGGAATAAGGATGCTGCTGAGATTCTTGAGGACGATTCCCGATGCAATAACAGCGATTAACGCCATCGAGAACGCCGACACACGAGCCCATGGGATGTGCTGAACCATACAGCAATATAGGAGATGAGGTGCGTTGGGGAGCCCGAACCGTGGTATTTTTGCCGTCCTATTTCAACCGTCTCTTCGTGGAGTGGACATGCAACGCGGACCAATCTCACAGTTTATTGAATCGAACTACTTGCACTTCAATGCAGCGGCACTTGTTGATGCAGCAAAGGGGTATGAAACACATCTTGCCGAAGGTGGAAAGATGATGGTCACCCTTGCCGGTGCAATGAGTACGGCCGAGTTAGGGATTTCCTTGGCGGAGATGATCCGTCAGGATAAGGTGCAGATCATCTCCTGCACAGGTGCGAACCTGGAGGAAGACATCATGAACCTTGTTGCGCACTCCCACTACAAGCGTGTTCCAAACTACCGTGATCTCTCACCACAGGACGAATGGCAGCTGCTGGAAGGGGGCTTCAATCGCGTCACGGATACATGTATCCCGGAGGAAGAGGCTTTTCGTCGGATTCAACAACACATCTTCAAACAATGGAAGATGGCCGAAGACGCTGGTGAACGATACTTCCCGCACGAGTACATGTACAAGATGCTGCTCAGCGGTGAGATGGAGCAGTATTACGAGATCGATCCAAAGAACTCCTGGATGATCGCTGCTGCCGAGAAGAACCTGCCGATTGTTGTACCGGGTTGGGAAGACTCGACGATGGGCAACATCTTCGCCTCGTACTGCATCAAGGGTGAGCTCACGTCGACGACGATGAAGAGCGGCATCGATTACATGGTCTGGCTAGCCGACTGGTACCGCAAGAATTCATCCGGCAAGGGTGTCGGATTCTTCCAAATCGGAGGCGGTATTGCTGGTGACTTCCCGATTTGCGTTGTGCCGATGATGTATCAAGATCTTGAGTGGCACGATGTACCTTTCTGGTCGTACTTCTGCCAAATTTCCGATAGTACAACGTCCTACGGCTCATACTCGGGTGCTGTCCCGAATGAAAAGATCACCTGGGGCAAGCTCGACATTACCACACCGAAGTTTATCATCGAATCGGATGCAACGATTGTTGCTCCGCTGATCTTCGCCTGGTTGCTCGGGAAGTAAGTGGAGTTCGTCGGATCCCGTTGTCTATCGCACAATCACCACGGGAACACTGACCGATGAATGCTGAAGGATGTAGAGCCCGGGGGGAAGGTCTGCGATTGACGACGGACGCTCGGATGTTGCAACCGAGACAATACGTCTGCCCTGTGCGGTGAATATGCCTACTTCAGGAGTCCACGGTGCGATTGTGATGCTTCGTCCGTCACATGACCACCACTGACTGTTGCTTGAATCATCGACCGATGCGGGGATGTCACCAAGCACCATATCGACATATATCGGCAAGTGGTCTGAAGCACACAGCAAGGCATCGGCAATCTCAGCGCTGACCTTTTGGTTTGGCGGGTTGTTGATGGACTTATTGAACCGTATTGAACCATCGTTGCCGAAGGCGGTGTAGGTTGACGCGAGTACGCGTGGTGCGAGCTGGGAGCTCGTAAGGATAAAATCGAAACGATCATCCATGCCGCCATCAACGCCCCCTCCACAACTTGCGATGGTGCTTGATCGCGTGCATTGCGTGTAGAAGGAGGTAAACGATGCGTCATTCCTTCTCCAGTTCGAGCCAAGTGGGTCGACGAACTGTCTGGAAGCTGCTGGACCCGTCAGAGCCAGCAACGCCGGCTCATCCGGACGGTACACATTGTAGTCACCAGCGATGATGACATTCTCCAGTGATGTCATTCGCGCCGTTAGTGCTGCCACTTCACGTGCACGTTGCTGTTCATCGGAGGACGATGACGAGGCTTTGAGGTGGACACCGTACACGGCGATCGTATCATCTGGCTGTCCATTTACATCGACATGCTCGAGTGTCGTCTCAAAAATGTCACGCAGCTCGGTGGGAATGCGGCGCGTTGCGATGAGTCGAAACATCGCCTGATGATAGAGCACCAGAATCTCTGTGTCGGGCCCGTCGTAGTATGGTGTTGCAGCAAACGAGCCCCATTTCATGACCTCGCTCACAAATCGTGGTCCTGCCGTTGCATCGGCAACTTCTGAGCAGACCACAATGTCGGGTCGAATCGAATCAAGGATCCGCGCAAACTGCGGGATGCGACCATCCTCGTTGTCTTGGCTAAACTTCAGAAGATTGTAGGCACACACCCGGACGGTGTCTGCTGCCGTGGCACCAATTGTGCTCCCAAGCCAGAAAAGAAAGATCAGGGATCGAATCATGCATGCAAGTTATGCACGGGGCTCTCATCACATCTTGTCGATCACTGTCGTGCGCCCTTCGAGCGCCTGTCGAGCCCCCTGCAGATCCATGATGGTGATGACCACGGATTTGCCATTGGTAAGCTTGACCTCGATACCCTGCTTGCCGTTCCAGACGTAGCCCATTTTCTTGCCCAGGTTCCAGCGGATACCCCAACCGCCAAACTCTCCGAAGGAGTTCACCTTGCGGATCGTTACTGATTCGACATCATTCCATCGAATGGTCCGATCGCTGAAGAGGTGGAAAGGGGGCATGCGCAGGCGTATGCCCTTGTCATCGATCCAGATCTTGAGTATTGTCTGCCATAGCGTGGCCATGATGACGACGGTAACAAGACTCGTGAAGGCTGATGGGAGAATCTCAAAGGGTTCCTGCCCACCGGAATTCACGTGGAACAGCCAGCTGATGCTGAGCGTGACCACGCATTGAAAAATGATGACGCCGATAAAGACGTATGCAATTGCTTTCGGCGCCGGTTGACGTTCGTAGAAGTCCATGTGGCAAATTTGCAGGATGTTAACGACACGCGACGTAGTTCGGTTTTGGGTTCCACTGAGTCTAACATGGCTTATGATGGCCATTGAGGGCCCCATTCTCACATCCGTTATTGCACGGATGGCCGATGCGGAGGTAAATCTTGCTGCCTACGGCGTCGCACTGGCTCTGGCGATGCTCATCGAATCACCGGTGATCCAGCTTCTGAGCACATCCGTGGCACTGGCCCGGGATCGACGCTCGATGCATACGCTGCGTCGCTTTACGCGCCGCGTCAACATTGCCGTCACGGCCGGTATGATTGTCGTCACTCTTCCGTGGGTCTATGATGTGGTTGCCAACGGTGTGTTGCAACTGCCGTTGGAGGTAAGTGCCCTAATGCGCGAGGCACTGGTCATGCTCATTCCCTGGCCCGCGGCAATTGGGTATCGTCGATTTTACCAGGGTCTGATGATCCGTAACGGGAAGACGCGCTTGGTGGCCTACGGAACAGTCGTACGCATGCTCACGATGATGGGGGCAGCATGGCTCTTCTCGAGCTTCACACCGCTCGTCGGTGTTGTTGTCGGTGCAGCTAGTCTTACGGTTGGCGTGATCTGCGAGGCCATCGCCACACGCATCATGTGCAGTGACGTGCTGAAGACCTACGAAGAGATGCCTGACGGGGATATTGTTCTCACGAATGATGACATTCGACAGTTCTGGATGCCATTGGCGCTGACCTCGTTGATTGGCTTCATTGTTACGCCAATGCTAACCTTCTTCATGGGGCGAGCACCGATGACGCTCACGTCGCTGGCTGTGCTTCCTGTCGTGGATTCACTCGTCTTCATCTTCCGGAGCTTTGGATTCTCCTATCAGGAGGTGGGAGTTGCACTAATCGGAGACCGGTTCCAGAATTATGAGGTCGTGCGACGTGTCGGCGTGCGCATCGTCATCGTAACCACGACGATTCTTGCATTAATCGCCACAACGCCCCTTCTCTCAATGATCTACGTCCACATCTACGGTCTTCGACCAGATCTTGCTGAGTTTGCACGGGTACCAACGTATGTGCTCATGAGTTTGCCGTTTATTGCCGTTGCATATTCGTTATACCGGTCAGCCCTGATTACTGCACGACAAAATGTGAAGGTGACCATCTCGACGATGCTGGAGGTAGGGGGCATTGCCGTAACGATGATCATCTTGGTAGGCGCGACGAATCTGCATGGTGCATTGTCGGCGGCCCTGGCTATGGCGGCAGGTCGATCGTTCTCGACGCTCTATCTGCGATTTAATGCTCGAGCCTTGGTACGTCGGATGACCTCCGAAGGTGCGTAAATCCGCCGTGTTTCCGGTTTTTTGGGCATGGATGGCCTGACTTCGTTGGGTATCTTTGAGGCCTATGGAACCGTTGCTTGAAGTTCGCAACCTCGTCACAGAGTTTCGGTCTGATGTCTACAACGTCAAGGCCGTGAACGATGTAACGTTCACCGTCTACAAGGGCCGCACGCTCGGCATTGTCGGTGAGTCTGGATCAGGGAAATCCGTCACAAGTCTTAGCGCCATGCGCCTCATTCCAACGCCCCCTGGACGTATCACAGGTGGCGAGATCATCTTTCACGAGGCCGACGGAACGACGACGAACCTTCTGACGATCTCTGAGGACCGCATGCGGTCGTATCGGGGCAATCGACTTGCCATGATCTTTCAGGAACCGATGACGTCGTTGAATCCCGTCTTCACATGCGGGGATCAGATCATCGAGGCGATCAAACTTCATCAACGCGTATCGACTGAAGATGCACGGGCTCGTGCGCTGCAGCTGCTTCAAGAGGTTAAGCTGCCACGGCCGGAGCAGATGATGACGTCGTACCCGCACCAATTGTCAGGTGGACAAAAGCAACGGGTGATGATTGCCATGGCGATGTCCTGCAATCCAGATCTTCTGATCGCCGACGAGCCTACGACGGCTCTCGACGTTACTGTTCAGGCTACGATCCTCGATCTCATGCGTCAGCTGCAACGCCAGCACAACATGGCCATGATGTTCATCACGCACGATCTTGGGGTGATCGCTGAGATCGCCGACGATGTGATTGTGATGTATAAGGGGCGGATTGTTGAACAGGGAACCGTACAGCAGATTTTCGAAAATCCCCAGCATCCATACACGAAGGGACTATTGGCCTGTCGACCTCGGCTTGATCGCAAGCTGAAGGTTCTGCCGACGGTGCGTGACTTCATGGAGGAGTCTGAAAGCGGTGAAATCACAGCACGTACCCGTGAGAGTGTTGATGAACGTGTAGAAGAGTTGTCGTTTTCACCTGCCGAGATCGCGGCCCGTAATGCCACCCTTGCGCATGAAACTCCGCTTCTGGATGTACGGAACCTCGAAGTACATTTTCCGATCAAGTCTGGTTTCTTTGGCCGCACAAGCGGAGTCGTGAAGGCCGTTGATGATATCACGTTCAACGTTAAGCCTGGCGAAACCCTCGGACTCGTTGGAGAGTCGGGCTGTGGCAAGACCACAACCGGTCGGGCTATCCTACGGCTCGTTGAACCGACGGGTGGACAGGTGATCTTCGACGGCAAGGATGTTCGGAGTCTCGGAGCATCTGATCTTACAAAGATGCGTCGAGACTTTCAGATCATCTTTCAGGATCCATATTCATCGCTCAATCCAAGACTAAGCGTTGGAAGCGCTATCATGGAAGTTCTGAACGTCCATGAAATTGGTAGCAATGAGAAGGAGCGCAAGGAGCACGTCCTCTACCTTCTCGATAAGGTGAATCTGTTGCCGAGACACTTCTCGAATTACCCGCACGAATTTTCGGGTGGACAGCGTCAGCGCATCTGCATCGCACGAGCTCTTGCGCTCAAGCCAAAGCTGCTCATCTGTGACGAAAGTGTCAGCGCGCTCGACGTCTCGGTACAAGCGCAGGTCCTGAACCTGCTTGTGTCTCTGCGGGATGAGTTCAAGCTTACCTACATCTTCATCTCCCACGATCTGAGTGTTGTCAAGTTCATCAGCGATCGCATTGCGGTGATGAATGCCGGAAAGATCGTCGAAATGAACACGGCCAATGAGCTTTATGAGGCGCCAAACGATCCGTATACCAAGAAGCTGATTGATGCCATCCCGACCGGGACGCTAGATGTGATTCGTGCACGTATGAACGGTGCGACGACGGCATGATTGAACTGAAGAACATCAAGAAAGCCTTCGGGAACAAAGTGGTTCTCAATGGTGTAAGCTGTACGATCCCAACGGGTAAGACCACCTGCATCATTGGTCGATCTGGCTGCGGAAAAAGCGTTCTGCTCAAGCACATCGTCGGCATGCTTCACGCAGACTCCGGTTCGGTTTTGATGGATGGACGTGACGTTGAAACCCTCTCGAAAGATGAGCTGTTCCAGTTGCGTCGCAACATCGGATATGTTTTTCAGGGGGCTGCCCTGTTCGACTCATTGACAGTCTTTGAGAACGTCATCATCAGCTTAGTAGAGCACGGCGTCACCGATCAACAGCATATTGATTCGGAGGCACGTCGCGTGTTGAGCGCTGTTGGACTGTTGCCGCCAATCGATGGCAATGGCAGTGCCGAGTACGAGAAAGAATTTGCGATTCTCTCTTCAAAAAAGCCAAGTGACCTCTCGGGCGGTATGCGCAAACGCGTTGGTGTAGCTCGAGCTCTTGTTGGTCAGCCGGCATACATTTTTTACGATGAGCCGACCACTGGTCTTGATCCGGTAACATCGCAGCAAATCGATGATCTTCTTCATGAACTGGCAGCTAAGTACAGCGCTACGTCGGTGGTGATCACCCACGATATGTTCAGCGTGTACAACATTGCTGATCATGTCATCATGCTTCACGAAGGAGTCGTTCGTTTTACGGGCTCCGTCGCTGAGTTACAAGCTTCAAGCGATCCTATCGTCGTCGAATTTCTCGCCCGATTTGTCCCATCGACAGCAGTCGTGTAACTCTTTCTGCCGTTCTGCTGTTTACCCACTCATGATGTCACCACTTCATCGTTTTCGATACGTTCCATTGCGCCAGGTTGTGAAAGCCGGACTACTGTGCATAGCACTTCTACTGGTCATGTCTGTCCCTGCGCAAAGTCAGGTTACCGTTACAGGTGTCGCTATTCCCGGCGTTGGATCATTCATCGACGCTACGCAGTTCCCTCGCGTGACGGTGCGCTTTCGAGCCACTCGTGGTGGTCAACCAGTTGATCTGACTGCTCAGGATGTCTACGTTCTGGAGAGCAATCGGTTTCTTCGAATATCGAACCTTACACCCGATGGATCGGGCGTATGGAGAGCCGTCTTTCTTGCTTCAAGCTTTGCCCCCACCGTCAATGTTGTTCCAACGACCATCGATGGCGGTGCGTTCCTCTATGTTGTCAACGCAGGGGACGTCGGTGTGCTTCCCATGACGTGGAGGGTGAATCCGAATCGTGGTGGAGCAGTATTCATCTGTGACAGCAGCTTCCGTCGCGTTCCGTTGTTTCTCGATCTCGGTGATGTTGCTGTTGGCCAGGAATCGCTCACGAAGCTCAACTTGCGCACGTTTGCAGCAACGGTGGATCAGAATGGTAATGAACGTCGGCTTTTTATCGATTCTCTGTTGACTGGTTCGAGCGACTTCTCTATTGTGTGGAAGCGCACCTATGGATCAAAGCCTCCGCCTGTCGAAGTCGATGCTGGAACAGATTATCGATTTGACTTGATCTTCCGACCCAGCAAGTCAGGGCCGGTGAGTGATCTGCTCACCGTTGTGTTTGAAGGTGGGCAGCGCTTTACCGTCATGCTCTTTGCGAATACGCCAACGTATAATCCTTCAACACTCTTGCAGGTGATTAGTCCGAACGGTGGCGAGCGCCTCGCCCCCTGCCAGCAGATTCCTATTCGATGGAAAGGGGCGATCCGTGACTTTTCGACGTTCGTAGAGTACTCTACGAATAATGGACGGACGTGGAATTTCATCGATTCAACGATGGATTCGACAATCATTTGGGAAGTCCCTAAGCAATACTCCGACAGCGTGCGACTTCGCGTCTACCAAAAGCAGGGGGCCCAAGATGCACGTTGGCTCTATGGTGAGCGCTCGCCTGCTACCAATCTTGCCTTTTCGGCAGATGGACGCTATGTGAGTGCTGTATATCAAAATGGGGCGGTGATTGAGTGGAACATCTCGACGTCGGCCGTTGAGAACCGATATACGATCGAAGGTACCACCGAGCCCCGCGTGAGAGTATCGACCCTTAGCTATGCCGGAGCAACGCGAGACCTGCTGGCGGTGGTTAATCGACCAGCACCGGCGCGAGATCAGATCGTGCGATTGCGTGCAGGCACTTCCGTACCAGTGGCGCGGGCCGAGGCAGATATTCCAGAGGTCTCGGAAGTCTGTGCAAATGCGGCAGGTACGACGGTGTATGCATCGGGTCCGTTAACTGCGAGTATTCGTGTTCTTGATGGCAGCCTGCTGACACCACGTTCAACGATCGCCCTCGAGGCACCGATCTCAGCCGTGCGATTCGTTGACAGTCTTATTAATGCTGCCTTGATCAATGGTACGATTGTCCGCATTTCGCCAGAAACAGGTGATGAAGTAGCCAGATACACTACCGACCTGCTCCGAATGGGTGCGCCACTCATGCGCACGTTGACCGTGTCGCGATCGAATGGACTGATCGCGCTTGCAGGTCAAGCTGATGCTTCTGGTGGAAACGCACCACAAGAGCAGCGAACCTTCCTGTACGACACGCGCATGCAGTCGCTTATTCGCGTCATTTATCGTGAGGGCTCGAACATCGTTGGTGTGACGATCAATCCAAGTGAGACCTTTGTCACCTTGGGGGCATCTGGTCAGCCACAGATTCAACAGTACGATGTTGTGCGTCGGCGTATTCTCGGGGGTATTCCTGGCATGCCTGGACATAGCCTCCTGATGAATGACATTGAATATGGTCCGGACGGTTCAACACTAGCCTCATGCTCGGATGATCTTGGAGAGAACATGCTGGTTCGCCGGATTATCAATCCAGAGACGGATCTCACAGATGGTGTGCTGGCAATCATGGCACCTGATATGTCCACGCCGACAATTTCATTCGGACAGCAATTCATTGGTTCGCGCATTGATACCGTCATCACCAGTGAGATCTGTAATACTGGAAGTGTTGCCGCCATCTTCACGTCTGCAGGATTGAAGAGCACTGGCTGGGTAATCATGCCTGATAGCTTTACCAGTGATACTATTGCGCCAGGAGAGTGCCTGTCAGTTCGTTTCCGTGCGGTGCCCCGCGATACGGGGCTGTTGACCGATACACTCGAATTGCGCTCTTGTGATCGCGTGATCCGTATTCCAATCCAGATTCAATCAATAGATCGCAATCTGACCACATTCGGGGACTTGACATCATTCGGTGACGTCTGTGTGGGAGATACGGTTCGTCGCACGTTTATTGTCGTGCGCAATGAAGATCCTGTTCCGGTATCCATCGATGGCATATATATGCGTAAGGGAACGGGATCCCAGTTCCGCGTTCGAGGCTATACGCCTGGAAAGGATCTTGGCGCTGGAGCAAGTTTACAGATTGAGGTGCTCTTTGTTCCTCGTTTGCGTGGGCACGATACCGACGAAGTGGTGATTACGTATGCTGGACAGAATCTGCTCACTCGATCAATACGTGTTACGGGTCGTGGAGCTGGTGACGAGATCACAGTTTCGCACACGACGTTAGCCTTCATTCCCGAGCGACCGCAACGCTCGGTTGTGCTTCGTAACGCTTCGGCAACGCCGGCAACGCTGGCAGAGATCCAGCTGACCAATGGTGCGCCGTTTATAACGAGCTTGGTAACACCGACCGTGATTGGGCCTGGTGATTCAATCACCTTCACCGTCACTCATACTGGAGGCACAATCAGTGGTAACGATGTCTTGTCGTTCCGCTTTACACCATGTGCCGCTATCACCCAGGTGCGTCTTGTGGCGTATGCTGGAACAGCTATTGTACGACCGCAGAGTAGTACTGTAGATCCACGGCAGATTGTTCGCATTCCAATCATTACAACAGTTACGGAGAATGTTCGCTACGATGGTGTGCGCCCATTTGAGGCATCCATTGAAGTCGACGAGTATCACTTCCTAGCACAGTCTATCGATGTTGAAGGGGGCCTGGGTGAACTCCTATCGCAGGAGGTTGCCAATGGTCGCAGGACGATACGGTTCCGCGCTGAACGCTCATTCCGTCGGCAAGACACGGCCATCTGGCTTGTTGGTCCGGCTGGAATTGGTGAGCAGGATTCTTCGGTGATGCGCTTTGATAGTACTTCCGTTGGTTTTGGATCAGCTGTGCGCGTGACGTACGAGCCTGCTCTTCTTCGCATTGCAAATCCGGACCCGACGCGACATCTACGATTCCCTCGTGGCCCTGCTATCGTTGGTATCGATCCCACTCCCTCCGCTGGCGATGTCGCAATTTCGGTACGCTCTGAGACATCAGCTACGACGCGGTATATGATTGTCGATCCTCAAGGCATTGTTGTCCAATCTGCAATCATTGAGATTCTGCCAGGGATGTCTCAGCATGCGTTGAATGTTGCTGGACTCGCAATAGGAGCCTATCGTGTCATCCTCACCGATGGTGCAGTTCAATCAACCTATCCGTTGGTGGTCGTGCGATGAGACGTGCAACATTGATTAGCCTGGGGCTATGTGCTTTCAGCGTCATCGTCTCTGCCCAGGCGGTTGCGCAAGAAACGCGTTGGCATCTGTTTGGTGATGCCTCGATCGGAATCAATCTGCACGGCGCTCAGTTCCAAAGAGTCAATCCACAGGTGCCGTCGTGTTGTGCGAACTTTACGTCGGGAAACGGATTCGGATTGACACTCGGTGCTGCCCTTGGGTATGATCTCACAGCGACGCTTCACGATGCGCCATTGCGTGTCGGTGCACGCCTGTCGTGGTCGGATCTCTCTGGAACGTTGAGCAATGATGAATTCTTTACCAATGTGATTTCGGGCTCGTCTGTTTCGCAGGGAATTGCCCGGCATACTGTGGCTGCCTCGTATAGTATCCTTGGTGTCGAACCAACTATTTCGGCGAATGTGATTCCCGATCTGCCGCTGCGTCTTCGCGTTGGTGCTCTGCTAGGACTTCCGATGTGGAGTTACTACACACAACGTGAACAACTGGTTGCACCGACAGATGCCTCGATTACCTACAGCAATGGTCAGCGCGAACGCAATGTGTATGAAGGTGATCTGCCAAGTCCGGCTACACAGGTATATGGGACAGTGGCACTTTCATATCCGATCGGCAACACCTCAAATCTGGAAATCAACTCTGAGCTGAGCTATGCACTCGCGCTCACAAATCTCACAGCGTCGTTACAGTGGAACGTTGCTCCGATCCGACTTGGCGTTGTTGTTCGATATAACGTACCACCTCCTGATTCAGAGCCCCCCGCGCCCCCTCCACCACCACCTGTCGAACCCGTGCCCGTGCGTGTTCCGATGGTGCTGTCGCGTCTTGAGATGCCAACGCCTGCGGATACTCTCGTCCTGCCAATGATTCGTCAGCGAATCACGCGAACAAGCTTCGAAGCGCCTGCGGTGATGTTCTTTGAAAAGAACACGACGATTCCGCTCCAGGGATTGTCTGAGCGAGATGCGATGCAACAGAGGACTCTGGAGGCTGTTCGCGAGGTTCTCGCACGTGATCCTAAGGCCCGTTTAACAATTATTGGCTCATCGGCAGCCGATGAGCCTACCAGTCTGGCACGCGAGCGATTTGCATGGGCCGTACGTTCGCTCGGAGTCGACATTACGCGCATCGCGATGAAGACCGAGAATCCAGTCCAGCCCGAGGATTCCATCTTGATGGATGAACAGCGTTGCGTGACGTTTCTCGTCAACGATCGTGCGCCGATACTGAAGGCTATGGATTCGATTGTAGAGACACAGAAGATTGCTTCCAAGGTAGCCTTCGCGCATGTCTTGACATGTGACACGATTTGCGAGTCCACCGTAGGTGCTATGATCAATGGGAAGCCCCTTGCTGTGCAAGGCACGGGCCCCGCGCTCTATGTTGTCATTGAACCGACAGAACTCTTAGAGCCGTCTGCCGAGCTCGTGGTTCGTTCACGTGCATCGGTCGACACCGTGGTATCAACTGATGTTGCCA
Organism: Bacteroidota bacterium; assembly: GCA_039795225.1. Classification (GTDB taxonomy): domain Bacteria; phylum Bacteroidota; class Ignavibacteria; order Kapaibacteriales; family Kapaibacteriaceae; genus UBA10438. The sequence goes on from JBDKEN010000003.1 coordinate 100,484, forward strand.
GCCGCACACTTGTTGCTGGTAGCGAAGAAACAACCATCATCCAACGAGCGCTTACGACGCACAGTGCTGGCCAGATCTATACGCTATCATACTTTGAGTTTAACAGCTCAACGCCCCGTGCAACGAGTCCACAAGATCTCGCCGAGGTTCAAAGTGCATTGCAGCGTGGTCAGTCCGTCACGCTCATTGCTTCGACTGATAATATTGGAACAGAAGAATCGAATCGAATGCTCGCCCAGCGCAGAGCGCAGTCTGTGATCAAACTGCTTGGTGTATCTCCGGATCGTGTGTCGATTGAGGTGGTTGTAACCGATAATGCTTCGAATACTTCCCCGATGGGGCGAGTAGCAAATCGGAGTGTGAGAGCCGTAGTTCGGAGTCAGAGCAAGTGATTCAACGTGCAGACTTTGTGCTCCGTGATGATGTCGTGTTTCTCAATCACGGCTCGTTCGGCGCATGTCCAAAGGTTATTCTCGAGCACCAACAGTCATGGATTCACACGTTGGAAGCTCAGCCTGTGCTCTATTTCCGAGAGCTGATGCATCATATGCGAACAGCGCGTGAGGCGCTGGCCACCTACCTTGGTGCAACTCCGGAAAATCTCGTCTTTGTAACCAATTCAACCTATGGAGTTAATGTCGCTGCACATGCGTTTGGGTCCATGCTTCAGGCAGGTGATGAGATTCTTACGACAGATCATGAGTATGGGGCTTGCGATAGAGCCTGGAGGCAGTACGCATCGAGTCGCGGTGTGCGCTATGTGCGTGCAACGATACCAATGCCGGCTCCCTCACTTGATGATATCACGGAACGCATCTGGAGTCTGGTAACAGAGCGTACGCGACTGCTCTTTATCAGTCATATTACGAGTCCGACTGGACTCCGCATGCCCGTTGAAGAGCTTTGCCGTCGTGCTCGAATGAAGGGCATTCTGACGGTGATCGATGGATCGCACGTCCCTGGTCATGTGCCGTTAGACCTGGCTCAATTGGGCGCAGACTTCTACACCGGCAACTGTCACAAGTGGATGTGTACACCAAAGGGTTCGGCGTTTATGTGGACGTCTGATGCCTTTCGTGAAATACTCCAACCACTGGTTGTGAGTTGGGGTGGCGATATACCAACCGTGGGCGACAGCTGGTTTGTTGATGAAAATGAGTTTCTCGGAACACGCGACCATAGCCCCTTCCTCTGTGTTCCCTTTGCGCTCGAGTGGATGCGACAACATGAATGGACTACGCTTCAAGACCGTAATCGAGCGCTTACCATCAAGGGTGTAGCCATGCTATGCGAGATCGCTGGGGTTCAGTCAATACGAGAAGAAGGAGCCGATCCGCTGCTACAGCTTGGGACCGTGCTCCTTCCAGAACGTGTCGATGTGATGGCGATGAAGTCGTGGTTGTACGATGAACGCTCAATCGAAGTGGTCGTTCACCGTTGGCTCGATCGGCCAATGCTTCGGTTTAGCGTGCACGCACACACGGAGCTTCGGGATCTTGAAGCACTCGTATCTGCAGTGCGAGAATACCTAAAGAGGTCTTAGGCAGAGATATTCTTTTCATTGCGGATATGCGCAATGAACGCCTCCATAAACTGCAGAGAATCGCTGAGGTTGAGGCTCATGACGCCCCCTCCTTGAACTTCGATGTCGACATAGATCTCAGCTGTGTTGAAGCTGCAATGAACCCGAGCATTGAGGATGTCGGCATAGGGGATGTTGTGCTCGCCAAAGTGCAGAACATTCATGGCAAAGCCCTTTCAATAATATGTGTTACAATGTGCCAAACAGACGATCCCCAGCATCGCCTAAGCCCGGCATGATATATCCGACAGAATTAAGCTCGCGGTCGAGAGCCGCACAGAATAGCATGACGTCTGGATGATCCTGCTCGACTGCATGAACCCCTTCGGGGGCTGCAATCAGGCACGCCGCCATAAGTCGTTGATGTGGAAGGGGGCGCAGCATTGAGAGTGTCGCACTCATGCTGCCACCCGTGGCAAGCATCGGGTCGAGAACAATAAATGTCGTGGCAGGATCAGAGGGAGGCAGATTCCGGTAGTATTCGTGTGGTTCGAGCGTTTCCTCGTTCCTCTTCAGACCAATAAATCCAACCGACGCCTGCGGGCAGAGTGCAAGAAAGGGATCGAGGATTCCCATGCCCGCACGCAGGATTGGGACAAACACAACACGCCCATCAATCACCGGACATGAGGTCGTCTCAAGTGGGGTTCGAACGTCAACAGCATGCGAGGGCAACGCATTGAGCGTTGCTGATGCAAGATGAAGACCGATGCGATGTACCGCCGATCGAAACACGTCGATCGGCGTTTCCTTTGCTCGGATCGTTGCGAGATCCGTCGACAGTGCAGTGCCGGAAAGGATGACAGCCATGATTAGAAATTCGGGAAGAAGATGATTGTCAGCCGTGGGATTGAATAGATCGTGGTGATGTCTGCCTTGTCTTGCGACAGAATCGTACCATTGGTGCCGGGCTTCACATGAAGAAGTGTTCCTGAGGTCGGATCATTCGGATCATTTGTTGTATTCCGCACATCGTACCACGTCTGTTTCTTGTCAAAGTCGTCGACGAAGTGCGTCTTCACTACTTGATCAGGGTCCTGCCCCAGCATGAAGTTAAAGCGCACATTAAACATGGGATAGAACGTCCCAAACGACGTTGGGATTGATACCCCTGCGCCGATGCCACCGATGATACCAATCTTCGATGTCTGGCGGATTCCGTCATCGGTGTAGACGTAGGCAGCACCAATCTGTGGGAGGAAGTTGACCTTGTTGTAGGGATTCAGTGCATACAGAAGCGTCGCTTCGGCAGTGTGTGTGGTGATGACGGGCAGGTTATAGAGCTCCAGCTTGCTGGTATTCTGCGTATTCAGATACGTTGCCTCGATCATCATCCGATCGCTTGCCTGAAAAGCAGCTGTGGCACCAAAGCTGACGATCGAAGGGTATGAAAACGAAGCCGTGGAATCGAGAAACGTCCATTTCGGCTGTGCGCTGGCATCACGTCCGTAGAGCTGACGATACACACGGCGTTCCGTAATTGTATTTGATCCAGCACTGAATCCAACACCAAACGAGCGCGGGGCAATCAGTCTCGACCATGCTGCCGAATCTACTCGGTAGTTTTCGAGCGCTACCTCGTAGCCCTCGTCAGTCTCATATCGATCCTCATCTGGAGGCGTAGGCTGCGCAAGGGCTATTGACGATAGTGCTATGAGTGCCATGATAAGGTTGAAGAACTGGCGCGCAGTTTTTGTCGTACAGTCAAGAACATCCGAACTAGCCATTCCTGTTATCTCCGCGAATTTTTCAGCAACAAGGCGCACATAGCGGGGTTCGTTTCGCGTTCCCCGGTGCGGCACTGGTGTCATGTATGGTGAATCTGTTTCGAGCATGAAGCGATCGATTGGAACACGATGCAGTACTTCGTGTAGTGTGAATCGCGAAAACGTAATGTTACCAGTGAATGAGACATGAAACCCCAGGTCGATGGCTCGATCAAGAACCTCAACGCCGCTCGAAAAGCAGTGGAGAACGCCCTGAAGAGTTCCATCCTGTTCCTCTTCGATGATCTGAAGCACGTCATCGTCGGCATCGCGATTATGGACGATCACTGGCAGAGCACGTGATTTTGCAATCCTGAGCTGCTCGCGAAAGTACAACTTCTGAGTCTCCGGGTCGCAGAAGTCGTAGTAGTAGTCAAGTCCAATTTCTCCGATGGCAACAACCTTTGGTTCGTGACTTTGGGCAAGGACCGCATCAAGATCTGCATGGGTGATTTCACCGGCATGGTGAGGGTGAACACCAACACCACGGACCAGACGGGGATGACGATCCACAACCTCCTTCAGGTGTGCACGCGTCGAAGGCTTGATATCGGGCACCACAATCGTCGCAATGCCAGATTCGAAGGCGCGCTGGAGCGCTTCGTCACGATCCTCTGCAAATGCCTCCGTATCAATGTGGGCATGGGTGTCGATCATGCTTGCAACTGATCGAGCGTTCGGAGGACCTCGTCGACATGCCCCTTGACTTTAACCTTTTCAAAGACGGCTGCAATGGTACCCTTGGGATCGATGATGTACGTTGTCCGCTCAACACCCATGTAGGTGCGACCATACATCGATTTCTGCTTCCACGTATCATACGCCTGGCAGACACTCTGATCGGTATCGGCAATGAGGGCGAAGTTGAGATCGTACTTCGCTTTAAACTTGTCATGCGAAGCTGAAGAATCAGGGCTCACACCAAGAACAATGACGTCGCGTTGTGTGAGGTTCGACATTGAGTCCCGGAAATCACAGGCCTCTGCGGTGCAGCCAGAGGTGTCGTCCTTCGGATAGAAATACAATACGACCCAGGAGCCCTTGAGCGATGACAGTTTTATTGACCCGCCTCCATCAGTGGTTGCGGTGATTGCTGGAGCTTTTGTTCCTTGTGCGAGAGCCATTTCCTATAACCTCCGCGGTGCTGTCGACCGGCGAGCACCAAAAAGTTCAATGAGTTTTCGTTCAATCGGGAGCAGGGTTTCATCAGCTACCATTGCAGCATCATCCTGAGCGACACTTGGATGAGCACTGCCGACACTGACGCTTTCGGTCGGTGCCGTTGGCCCCGACTGATATGCTCCAATGTTGGACCGTGGCGTACTGACCACATGGACGCCGACACTTACGCCGTAGGTCTGGGCCAGATGCTCCTTGAGGGACCCCAAGGCATCTTGCAGACGCTGGGCCATAACCTGCGAACCTGTCTGCAACACAATGCCGACATCTGTAACATCAGCCGCCACAATCTGCTGCCGCACCGACTGTCCAACAAACGACAAATGTTCCGGTAAGGTTTCCATCCACTGTGCCCACCGACGCGCAAGGTTCCCCGTGGAGAGGGAACTCACAGGGTTGGGAGCTGCGCGCATGACGACAGGCGTACCGAGACGAACGGGAATATGCTGCGCTGAGGCAACGCCGCCAACGACTGATTGACTCGCAGTGCTGGAGATCGAGGAGGGAAGGGGCGCAGCTTGGCGCTGAGAGGCAGCTGGATTCTTGAGCGCGGCGAGTACCGTGCCGAGGTCGACCGTGGAATCCATACCAGCCAGCTGCACCAGCGTAAACTCGAAGCGCACCCGAGGCTGCGGCGGATGCTGACGCAAAACGGCTTCCCCCTGCGAGATGATTGTCATGATCCGCAGGACGTCGGCCTTGGTAAATCGACCTGAGGTAGAGCGATATCGCTCAAGATCCGCTTTTGAAGCCTCGATGAGCCCCGTACCATCGGTCGTGATGACTGTCAGAATATTGCGAAAGTGTTCCAGGAGACCGATCAAGCATTCTTGTAGATCGTAGCCCCGTTGAACAACGATGCGCGCCTGTTCAAACATTGTCGGGATGTTATGGTCGGCAATGGCATCGCTGAGCGTAAAGTAGAAGTCGAGGTCAATAAACTGCAATGCACGCCCGAGCTCAGCAATTGTGATCGACGTGCCACAGAAGGAGACAACCATATCAAAGATCGACTGGGAGTCTCGCATCGAACCGTCGGCCTTCTTCGCAATGGCGATCAGCGACTCCTCGTCGATTGCAATACCCTCTGCTCGGGCAATCTTGGCAAGGTGGTCTGAGATCGTGTCGATTTCCATCCGGCGGAAATCAAAACGCTGACAACGGCTCAGAATGGTGGCCGGTACTTTATTGATTTCCGTCGTCGCAAACACGAAAATCAAGTGGGCAGGGGGCTCTTCCAGCGTTTTGAGCAGCGCATTGAAGGCCGCTGTCGATAGCATGTGAACTTCGTCGATGATGTACATCTTGTACGCGCCAGAAACGGGGGCGTACTTGACGTTATCGCGAAGCTTCCGCACATCGTCGATGCTGTTGTTTGAAGCGCCGTCAATCTCCACGATGTCCATGTTCCGACCTTCGAGCATGTCGGTACAGTTTGAGCAGGCATTACACGGCTCCTGGTTCACAGGATGCAGACAGTTCAATGCACGCGCAAGGATGCGTGCACATGTGGTCTTCCCAACGCCACGTGGACCCGTGAAAAGGTATGCATGGTGCACCCGTTTCATGGTGATGGCATTTTTCAGGGTTGTTGTAATATGTTCCTGCCCCACGACGTCTTCGAAGCGGAGGGGGCGCCATTTTCGTGCGGTTACGATGTATTGCTGCTGGTCGGACATTACGTGCTGCGCTAAAAACTCAATCTGCTAAAACCCTCAGCCATGCCCAAACATCGCCGCCGAAACGTTGTCCACGTCGCCATTGCCATCGTCCTTGCGATTACGTGCCAAGCCCTTGCTGGTCAAGAGGTTCGTTTCCGTTCAATCACTGTGGAAGGCCAGGCATTCTCTGTTCTGGACAACCATCTCATCATCCGCATGCGCACGGCTAGGTCGCTCGATGCAGCTAACGCTGTGCTCCCGCAAGGAGTCCGTGCATACGAACACCTGTTGAGCCCCCTACAGTCGACGTACTTTCAGCCTGGACGCGATCAGTTCACGTCTACCTCCAACGATACGGAAGTACGCCAAGTGCAGGCGTTGGAGTTGTATCGTGCAGAGGAACGGCTGACCAGGACGTTTCTTGTTCGCTATGAGGGTGATCGTGATCCCCTGCGGATCATGATCGATGTGCGGAAGGTTGCACCGGATGACGTTGAGATCATCGAACCCTGGTACGTCTACCGATCTGCTGTTGGACCAAATGATCCTGGGCGAACCGAGCAGACGTATTTGACAACAATCAGTTACGATCAAACGTGGGATGTATTCCGCGGTTCGGAGAATGTTACAATTGGAATCAGCGATGACGGAGTTCAACAGTCACATGATGATCTTACATCAAACATCGCTCCAAATGCTGCCGAGATTCCGGACAATGGAATTGACGATGATGGCAATGGATACGTCGACGATTATCGCGGCTACAACTTTACATGGCAGATCGATTCGGATCTGCCAGGAAATACCACGAGCAATTCGTCGTTCGGTCACGGAACGAAAGTGGCAGGAATTGCTGCTGCTACCACGAACAATGCAATTGGCATTGCCGGAGTAGGTATGGCAACGCGGTTCTTCCCGCTAAAGACCGCACTTCGCAATGGGACTGGGATTCTCTTTGGGTATCAATCACTGATCTACGCGGCACAGCGGGGACTCCCGGTGGTAAACTGTAGTTGGGGACTCGTCAAGCCATCGTCGGCGATTGATCAATCCGTGATCGATTACTGCCTGGCGAGGAATACCCTTGTGGTGGCCTCTGCCGGCAATCATGGTGATGATGGAGCTGGTTCGGCCTTCAGGCAGCGAAACTTTCCCGCAGCCTATGAGGGTGTGCTTGGCGTCGGTGAGACTACGCCAGATGACTTTGTCGTGTCATCGAGTGGTCTCGGACAGAATGCACGCGTGATGGCACCAGGTAATGGAGCGTACACAACTGACGCTGGCGGTGGATACACATCAAGTGGGATCATTGGTACATCCTTCGCGTCGCCAATTGTTGCTGGTGTTGCCGGAATCTTACGAGCCCGTTGGCCCGATTTGTCGGCACGCCAAATTGCCGCACATATCTGCCGGACAGCTGATGACATTACCTCCAAGAATAATGCGATCTCCGCAGTACTCTCTCCACGAGTGAATCTGTATCGAGCAGTTACGACAGAGCCCCTTTCGCACTCCTTCCTGCGTCTGTCCGATGTGCGTCGGCGGGTTTCCTCCGGAGTCCCTGCAAATCGATTTCGTGCAGGAGATACAATCATCCTCGAATTCGGGATCACAAACGATCTCGCCCCGACAACTGCAGAAGTCGAACCGAAGATCATCGATGCGAATGGATGGATTATACGCGTTCTCTCAGAGCGAGATGCGCTTGGCACAGTTGGTACGGGCCTGACGGTCTGGTCGCGACCATTTGCCTGCGTTGTGGAAGCAATAGGAGCTGGACCGTGCTTGATGCGGGTTGACCTTCTCAGTGATGCCACGATTGAACGGGGCTGGTACACCATTGAGCCACCAGCTGGAATAGCGCAATTCAGCAATGATTCACTGATCTATTCCATGTCGGACGATGGGATGGTTGGGTACACCTCCGTCGAGGAACGTCGGCAGGGTGACGGCTTTGCAAAGCGCCCAGCATTTCAGCTGATGTCACCAGGGGGCTTCTTCATGATCGACGGTTCTGACCGGTCACTATCAGCCTTCAAGAACGACCCTCCGTATACCTCAGACTTCCGACCAACGAAGACATTTGACGTAGCACCGCGACCAGAGCAATGTTCGATGACCGATGAGGCTGCAGCAACACCCGTTGGTGTTCTTGTGCAGCAGGAGTGTACGTTCCCGCGACCAGATCGTGCAGCTACGATATGGCGCGTTCGTGTGACGCCAACGGCATCGATGCGCAGTATAGGAGCTGGATACCTTCTTGACTGGGATGTTGGCACGGCCGGTCGGTCAAACACGATTACTATTGATCCACAACTTCTTCCAGCGGCACTCCGGGGTCAGAACAATGCCTGCCAGACGATTAAGCGCAATGGATACCCGATTGTTATCAACGTCGCAGTGCTCAGTGATGATCCAGATGATGTTGCACAGTCGGCTGGATTCCTGTACGCATCGATCATCGATGATGGAGATGGTTTTACGCACGCAGACCGTGTTCGGCTCTTAACAAGTGGTTTGCAAATCACCGAGGCCGGAGAAGGTGACATTTGCGGCGTTGTGGGGATGCTCCACACCAAGCCCCTTGAAAGCGGACAGTCATGGTCGTTTCGCGTTGTTGTTGCTGTTGGTAGTGACGAAGATGCCGCGCGATCTACCCTGCACGAGGCTCTGTCGAGTGTGGGCGTATCGAATGATCCCGATCGTCCTGCGGTGCCTCAGGTAGAACCGAATCCGGTATCCGACGATGCGGTGATCCGGGATCAGCCGAATGTGAAGCGCTGTCGCGTTTTTGATGCGCTAGGTCGTCAGCGAATGGTGTGGACACATGACGGAAGTCGAGATGTGCGGTTTTCGACGACAACCCTTGAGTCCGGTGCATACAGCGTTGTTCTGGAGTCGGAAGTAGCCCCACAGTACACAACTGCGAGATTTGTTCGATGAAGCGATTGATATCCATCGTACTCCTTCTTTTCGGCTGTGTGCCAGAGTTGCTGGCGCAGTATGCTATTCTCCCGGCAGAACTTCCACATCGACCTGATCCGGTGGTTGCGGGGTTCCTAAAGGTGCGCCTGGCCCCAGAAGTCGCGCACCGAGCGCACGGCGTGCTTGCAGAAATGGGGCTCACGGTGATTCGACCCGTGTTGCCATTTGAGCAGTCACTCGCATTTAGCTCTGCACAACAACGCTTCGATGGTTCGAATCGAATGATGAATCGTGACGAGGCACTTCAGATCGAAGAGCGGCTACTTCGATCGTTTGTTGTTGCGTATGCTCGACCAGAAATCCCACCGGAGATGATGATTGCGAAGCTTCAACCGGGATGTGGTCCAATCGAATGTGCTGCTCCTTGGTGCGTTGCCGAGTTGTGCGGAGAGCCTGATGATCCGGAGCGTGGCCGTCAGGACCTGTTGCGCACGATTCAGGTCATTGATGCGTGGGAGATCGAGGGTGGTTCAGACTCGGTGATTATTGGTATCAGCGACAGTGGTGTTCGGACGGAACACGAGGATTTGATCGATGCGATCTATGTGCGTGCGGCGGAGATTCCCGGAAACGGAATCGACGACGATGCCAATGGATATATCGATGATCATCGAGGATATAATTTTTCGTGGCGTGATGATGGAACTCAACCTGGTGATGCTTACAACCCCAACAATGGACATGGAACTGGCGTAGCGGGCATCTGTGATGCTACGACCAACAATGGCAAGGGCATTGTTGGGTTGGCAGGCCGTTGTGCGATATTTCCGCTACGGACCATGCCGAATGGCACCACTGGAATCGTTTACGGCTACGAATCAATTATGTATTGTGCTGTCAATGGCATTGATGTCGTGAATTGCTCTTGGGGCGGTCAGTCGCCGTCATGTATCGATCAGGACGTCGTCTCCTATGCCATTGCGCGAGGTACTGCCGTCGTTGCTGCTGCAGGTAATCACGCATCAACGTCGCCCTTCTACCCAGCGAGTTATCGCGGTGTCCTCGGGGTCGGTGTTGTGGATCCTGCGAACAATGTCATTCCAATGACCGGGAGGGGGCCAACAGTTGATGTTATGGCTCCCGGACAGGGAAGTTTGACCACCGGGAATGATGGCGCCTACGCCGGATTTTGTTGCACATCAGGGTCAGCACCCATTGCATCGGCTCTTGTGGCCCTCGTTCGATCGCGGCATCGCGATCTTGGACCATTGGAAGCATGTGCGATTGTCCGCGATGCTGTGGATGAATCTCCATGGGCAAATATCCCTGCGGAGATTGATCGTCTGCAGCTTCCACGTGGTCGAGTAAACGCCTTGAAAGCCGTGCAGGCCCATCCCGATACACTTGTTTCGATCGAGATCGATACGCTGGCTCTTACTGCGAAACGAGGTGCGCAACGATGGACGGTTGGAGATACGTTGACGGCGCGTGTTGGCGTGATCAATCGTCTTGCTCCGTGGACGTTGTCGGTTATCGGTATGGATGGTGTGACGGGAGTTGGACGGGATGCATTGCGCGCAGTGTCATCGGCTGGAACGATAACGCAACAGAAGATTGGCGTTGGTGAGCGGTTCTTTTTGCCCCCGCAGGACTTTGTTGTTGCTGCCGAAACTGATACCGCTGCGTATGTCCACATGCGCCTTTTGGGCACGGATATCACAGGTGCTCCGATCAATCGCCAGTATAGCTACGCTGTTACACCATCCCCGGCATTTGTCACGTTAGCGAATGAGCAGCTTCGTCTGAGTGTTGGCGATCGTGGTAGGATCGGCAACACGGACCTTGAGCGGGGACAAGGAGAGGGATTCCGATACCTGGAGTACTGTGGTCAGCTCTACGAAGGTGGACTCATGGTCCATGCCAATGGTCGGACCGTCGATGCCGTGCGTGCCGCCCGTCGAAACAACGACCACTTCCGTCCGGTGCTACGCTTTCGGGGTGATCGTGCGATCTCCGGTGTCATTAGTGATGCTGATGCGCCGGATTCGCTTCGCATTGGTGTTGCGGTGGAGATGGCAGTCGAATTGGACTCTTCATCGAATGTTTTGCGATGTGATGTAACGATTACGAACACAAGTGATACAACACTTCACGACCTATCCGTCGGGTGGTTCTACGATTGGGATCTGGGAAGGCAGCCAGCAAGCAATCGCACATTCCGCAGCGGTCCATTCCAGTATGTCGCTGCAACAGGGGCTCGTCAGCCTATCGTTGTGATGTACAATGAGAGCGTCTTTTCGGATGCCATGACGATCCAGGCAGGCTTGGATAACACCTCGACATATGGTGGCTTTTCGACCGAGATGAAGTCGCAAATTTTGCGAAACCCTGAGGACTACGATTACCAGGGGGTGAATGACGTTGCCGCGATTGCCGGTATGCGATTTCGACTTCCTGTTCCACCAGGACATCGGCGAACTTTTCGTCATGTGATCGTGATCGATACCTCTACGACAACACTGCAGCGACTGCTCGAACGAGAGACGTCGCTTTGGGAGGTTCGGCCAACAGATTCGCTCTTTGCACTCTCACTGGATCCGGTATTTCCGAACCCTGCAACATCGATGATCTATGTTCCGGTGGATGGGGTGACGATGAGCCCCTCAACATTCTCGATCTACGATATCACTGGACTTCAAGTCCGACAGGAGATACTCTCATTGGTACCAGGAGCCCCGTTCCTTCATCCGTTGGACATCACGGAGCTCCCACAGGGTTCGTATTGTATTCGTGTTGATGACGGCATTCGATCGCGCACCTGGCCACTTGTTGTGGTGCGGTGATTCAAGGTACCTGAGCATGGCAGGGGGCACCCTATGGCGTATTTTTGACCCATGAGCATTCTTCTCACGTCTGTTGTCGACGGAATCGGTACGATCACCATGAATCGTCCCGAAAAGCGTAATGCGCTCAGCACCGAACTCATCGAAGCGCTTCATACTGCGGTTGATGCCATGCGTGATGATCCTTCCGTGCGAGTAATCGTTCTTCGGGGAGACGGACCGGCTTTTTGTGCTGGTGCTGATTTAGCATATCTGCAACGTATCTCTGAGATGTCACCGCTCGACAACGTTGATGACTCGACATCACTGAAGAATATGTTCCAGGCAATTGCGAGCTGCCCGAAGCCAGTCGTTGCCATGGTTCATGGTCCTGCGATAGCAGGAGGTTGTGGCTTAGCAACTGTGTGTGATATCGTGGTTGCAGCGCGGGATGCGTCCGTGTTTGGGTATTCTGAAGTGCGAATCGGATTTATTCCGGCAATCGTGCTCGTGTATCTCGTGCGGAAGATTGGTGATACGCGTGCTCGCCGCCTTCTCCTCACGGCAGAGAATATCAGCGCCGATGTGGCGCAGCAACTTGGATTGGTCACCTATGTGGTCGACGATGAGACGCTTGAATCCGAAACGATGGCCATTGCTCGACGTCTTGCGAACAACAGCGCTTCGGCGATGGCATTAACGAAGTCCATGCTCAATGTTGTGCACGGAATGTCGCTCGATGCAGGTTTGCACTATGCAACGGTGATGAATGCAATGGCGCGGCAGACAGAGGACTGTAAACAGGGGATTGCATCATTCTTGAATTCACAACGAGGATCGTAAAACGATGACACTATTTGTCCGAACCCGACTTGCCTTCACCGTTGTGGCAGGTCTTTGCATTAGCCTTCAGATGTCGGCGCAACAAGCCAACTTGAATCTCGAGGGTGTTGTGCGTGACGAGACATCCGGTAAACCAGTCGGGTGCAAGCTGTATATCTATGCCCCTTCCGGAAAGCGCATCTCGATTACGTCGAATTCAAAGGATGGATCGTACCTCCAGACCCTTGGTGAGGCCGGTCCGCACAAGATTGTTGCCGGTGGTCACAACGTGTACCGTAAGGAATTCACCGTTGAGATTCCAAAGGCTGATCGTTTTCGTGTCATCAAGCAGGACCTCGCCGTGCGGGAGATCATTGAAGGAACACTGATCAGCTCGACACAGCAGGCGTTTGATCGGAATCATGCAACGCTATCCCCGGCTGGCCGCAAGGCGGTTGAGGATCTTGCGGAGCTTCTTCGCGTAAACGCGTCAATGAATGCCGTTGTCACAATGTCTCCTGATGAAGATCGCATCGCTCAGACGAAGGCTGCAATGATGGCCGACTACAAGAAGCAGCGCGATGCATGGGCGAAGGCCGTCAAGAAAGTCAAGAAGGGCCAGCCTGCTCCAGCCGAACCAGTGGCGCCAGGCGATCCGGTTGATCCAAACATCCAGCTCATGAAGGATCGCACGGCCGCCATTGCCGAGCTCCTGAAAGGTGTCAAACTCAGCGACGTACGGGTATCATTTGTCATCAAGCCATTATCTGCTCAGTCTGCTGCACCTGTTGTGACTGAGGCTGCACCTGCGAAGTCTGGAAAGAAGGGCAAAAAGGCTGCTCCAGCCGCATCGAAGCCAAAGACGAACGCTGTATCCGAGCCGAATCTTGTTGTAACGGTTGGCAAAGTGCGCGGTCTTTACGATTGAGTTGGTGTGTATAATCTCGACTCAAGGTCGGAAGAATGACGCAGTATATTTCGGACGTTGATTCGAAACAGAACCGACTTGTCTACGTCATAGTCCGGAACTCACCACGTTCCGAAGGATAGTCATCTCATGGAAGGCAATTTTTCTAATCGCGTTCAGGACGTCATTCGCCTTAGTCGAGAAGAGGCGTTGCGTCTAGGACACGACTACATTGGTACCGAACATCTGCTGCTCGGCATCATCCGAGAGGGCGAAGGCATCGGGATCAAGATCCTTCGGAATCTCGGCGTTGAATTGAGCAAGTTGAAAAAAGCGATTGAGGATACCGTTCGCACGATGAGTGGTCCCCTGACAATTGGGAACATTCCGCTCACAAAGCAGGCCGAAAAGGTTCTCAAAATCACCTACCTCGAAGCAAAGCTGTACAAGGCCGATGTTATCGGCACGGAACATTTGCTGCTTTCGCTGCTGCGTGACGAAGACAATATCGCAGCACAAATACTCGGTCAGTTTTCCGTCAATTACGATGCCGTTCGCAAAGAGCTCGATGCCTACCTCAGTGGACGTCAGAGCCCTGCGCCGCAGCGCCCAGAGCGCAGTGGTGCAAGCACCGCTGGGCGTCCGGCTGTTGCTGAGCGGGCCAAGACACCCGTTCTGGACAACTTTGGTCGTGACCTCACCAAGCTGGCCGTCGAGGGCAAGCTTGATCCGGTTATCGGTCGAGAGAAAGAGATTGAACGAGTTGCCCAGGTCCTTTCCCGTCGAAAGAAGAATAATCCTGTGTTGATCGGTGAGCCTGGTGTTGGCAAGACAGCGATCATCGAAGGTTTGGCGATCCGCATCGTCGATAAGAAGGTATCTCGAGTCCTGTTCGACAAGCGTATTGTGACGTTGGACCTTGCCGCGTTGGTCGCTGGTACAAAGTACCGTGGTCAGTTCGAAGAGCGGATGAAGGCCGTCATGAGTGAGCTCGAAAAGGCCAAGGATGTTATCCTGTTTATCGACGAGCTGCACACGATTGTTGGGGCAGGGGGCGCGAGTGGTTCCCTCGATGCGTCGAATATGTTCAAGCCAGCGCTGGCGCGGGGCGATATCCAATGCATTGGTGCCACAACGCTTGATGAATACCGACAGCATATTGAGAAGGACGGTGCCCTCGATCGTCGTTTCCAGAAGATTCTGGTAGAGCCACCAACGGTTGATGAGGCCGTCCAGATTCTTCATAACGTCAAGGACCGCTATGAAAAGCATCACGGCGTCCGGTACTCGGACGAATCCGTGCGTTCATGCGTACTCATGGCAGATCGCTACATCACCGATCGATTCCTCCCTGATAAAGCACTTGACGTAATGGATGAAGCTGGTGCACGTGTGCACCTGGCTCACATTCACGTTCCAAAGGAAGTTCTCGAGTTAGAGGCGAAGATCGAAGATCTTCGTCTGCAGAAGAATTCGGTTGTCAAGTCACAAAACTTCGAAGAAGCTGCACGACTTCGTGATCTCGAAAAGAAGTATCAGACGGAACTTGAGCAGGCAAAGTCGGAATGGGAGAGCTCCAGCTCGGAAGTTGTCTTCGATGTTTCTGAAGAAGACGTTGCTGACGTGATCGCCATGATGACGGGCATTCCAGTCAATCGGATTGCCGAAGGTGAAACGGCCAAGCTTCTGAAGATGGCCGATGAACTGCGTTCTCAGGTCATCGGTCAAGATGAAGCCGTTGAGCATCTGGCGAAGGCCATCCGTCGGGCGCGGGCAGGTCTAAAGGACCCGTCACGTCCGATCGGATCATTCATGTTCCTTGGTCCAACTGGTGTCGGTAAGACTGAACTGGCAAAGGCATTGGCCAGGTATATGTTCGACAGTGAGGATGCCATGATTCGCATTGACATGAGCGAATACATGGAGAAGTTCTCTGTTTCGCGCTTGGTGGGTGCGCCTCCAGGCTATGTTGGGTACGAAGAGGGTGGACAACTCACCGAAAAAGTTCGACGCAAGCCATATTCGATCGTCCTTCTGGATGAGATCGAAAAAGCGCACCCCGACGTCTTTAACATTCTGCTCCAAGTATTCGATGATGGTCAGCTAACAGATGGACTCGGCCGCCGGATTGACTTCAAGAATACGATCATCATCATGACGTCAAATGTTGGCATGCGTGATGTCAAAGCTGGTGGTCGCATCGGCTTTACCACGGATGAGGCAGCTGATAGCTACGAGAACATGAAGTCCACCGTTGAAGAAACCATGAAGCGTCTCTTCAATCCAGAATTTCTCAATCGTATTGATGAGTATGTGATCTTCCGGACGCTTCGCAAGGAGCATATGGTCAAGATCATCGAATTGCAGCTCAAGCGATTGCTGACGCGGCTTCACACCCGTGGAATCACACTGGATCTTGCAAAGACAGCGAAGGAATTCCTGGCAGAGAAGGGCTTCGACGAAAAGTATGGTGCCCGTCCGCTTCGGCGTACGATTCAACGGTATGTCGAGGACCCTATTGCTGAAGAGATGTTGCGAGGGGGCTTCCCAGACGGCTGCGTTATCAAAGGCAAGCTCGATAAAAAGACGTCGACCATCATGTTCTCTACGGCAAAGTCGCGAACAGGTGACACGCTTGAAGAGCATGAAGAGGCAGAGGCTCACGAAGAGTAACTCTTCGGAAGCAGAGGTATGGCTACGATCGCCGATGAATTGCGCAGATATCTGCATCAACAAACGCAGATGTACGGACAGACGATGTATGTCGACAAGGTTGATCCGTCAACAATCGATATCGCATTGGATGTTGTACCCGAGCAGATGTCTGTGCGGCCTGCGGAGTCGTTGCCGATTCCAGAGCCAAGCATACCCATTCTCATTCACGAGGACGTGATGTCGGCATCGACGCTTGAGAGTTTCAACGCAACGATTTGTAGTTGCATGAAATGTCCCCTGGGGGCAACGCGAACAAACTTTGTGTTCGGATCAGGTAACCCTGACGCGGATATCATGGTAATCGGTGAAGCACCAGGAGCTGATGAAGATGCCCAGGGCCTACCGTTTGTCGGTCGAGCTGGTCAGCTTCTTACGAAGATCCTCGAGTCAATCGAATTGCAGCGTGATGATGTCTACATCTGTAACATTCTGAAGTGTCGACCACCGAATAATCGCAAGCCCCTTGTCGCCGAAACTGACACGTGCGAACCATACCTCTGGAAGCAAATCGAGCTGATTCGGCCGAAGTATATCCTCGCGCTCGGTCTTACCGCCGCACATACGCTGCTCAAGACGTCTGAAACGATGTCGGCACTGCGCGGAAAGATCCATGATTACCAGGGGATCAAGACCCTTGTTACCTATCATCCTGCAGCATTATTGCGAAATCCAGAGTGGAAGAAGCTTGTGTGGGAGGATGTGAAATTTCTTCGAAAACTTACGTTGGAAGCCTCGTCATCATGAAGCTCGTAGTCCTCCTTGGTGGTATTAGTCCAGAACGCAACATTTCTCTGCTGAGTGGTCGGGCCGCCGTTTTTGCCCTTCGTGATCTTGGGCACGACGTACGAGCAATCGACCCTTTGCGCGGTGCTGGTGCGCCCCTTACCGATGATGAGCTCCACGCTGCCACAGCTCGTGAGGTTACGCAGTCGGAACTGGAGGCATTTGATCCGGCCAAGCTGCTGGAGTGTATTGCATCGGCACATTTTGAAGGTGTTGATGGCGTATTCATCCTCCTCCATGGGAAATATGGTGAGGATGGTTACGTGCAATCGCTTCTCGAATTGCGGGGTATACCCTACACCGGTAGTACAATGCTGGCAAGCGCAACGGCAATGGACAAGGGGCTTTCAAAAGTCCTCTTCCAATCGGCCGGAATTCCAACGGCACCCTGGGTGAACATCACGCATGATCAATTCGATGATGAGGGGCTCTTCGAAAGCATCCTTCACGAACTGCCCGGTCGGCTCGTTGTGAAACCCAATGACCAGGGTTCAACAGTCGGGATGACGATTGTCGACGAACCTGATGTTGCGTCGTTGCAGCGCGCTGCGCGCCTTGCGGGAGCATTTACCAGCTCTGTCATGGTCGAAGCCTATGTGCCTGGCCGTGAGTTGACGGTGGCGGTGCTCGGAGACGAGGCATTGCCGGTGATCGAAATTATTCCCAAGGAAGGCTATTACGACTTCGAGAACAAGTATGTCAAGGGCAAAACGGAGTACCACTGTCCTGCTGACATCTCGGATGTTGTTGAGGAGCATGTGAAGAATCTTGCCGTAGCTGCCCACAACGTTTTGGCGTGCCGCGCGTACAGTCGTGTGGACTTCCGTCTGACCGATGAAGGAATGCCATACTGCCTCGAAGTGAACACTATTCCTGGATTCACGTCGACGAGCCTTGTGCCAATGGCGGCTCGTGAAGCAGGTGTTGAGTTTCCAGAGCTTTGCGAAGAGATCCTCCGCCGTTCCGGCGTTCTGTAAGGCAACGTCCGCATTGGTTGAGCGAGCAACACCATCATTCGTTGGTGTCAACTCTATATTTGCGCCGTGAAAAACATTCTACTCTCTGGCATTGGTAATGCCCTGGTTGACCTTGAATACAGGGTCACAGAACATGAACTCCTTGGTTTTGGTGTTGACAAGGGCGCGATGACGCTCACCGACGCCGAACGTCAGCGTGAAATTATCGCGTTGATGGGCGATCGCGAGGTACACCGTTGCAGTGGGGGCTCGGCGGCCAACACGATCATTGCCTTTGCGCAGTTTGGCGGCAAAGGTGCCTACTGCTCCGTGCTCGGAGGTGACCATCTGGGGTCATTCTACGCCTCAGAGTTTCGAGACCTGGGAATCGAGCTCTCCGCCCACCAAATCCAGGGCGAGACCACAGGCACGTGTGTTGTCATGATTACGCCGGACAGTGAGCGGACGCTCAACACAACGCTCGCTGTCAACGCGACGTTTGATCGGAGTCATATCCAAGAAGACCTCATCAGGGCCAGCGAGTGGATTTACATCGAAGGCTACAAGCTGACCGATGACAATGGTGCTGAGGCCGTGGATGTGGCGCTCTTTCATGCCCGTAAGCATGGTACGAACGTTGCCGTGAGCTGTTCTGATGGATTCATCGTCGACGTCTTTGGCGACCGTTTGCGCACGGTGCTGAGTGGCTGTGATCTTGTGTTCTGCAACGAGCGCGAGGCAACTGCACTGGCAGGCACGGAGAGTGCTGACGAGGCGTATGCTGTGTTGACATCGAAGTACCGGAATGTTGTTGTGACGAAAGGTGCAGCAGGTTCGCGTGTTCGCTGGAATGGTATCGATGCGGATATCCCAGCATATGCCATAACGCCTGTCGATGCCACTGGTGCAGGAGATATGTATGCGGGAGCATTTCTGTATGCGGCACTGCATCGGTATCATCCTGAACATGCAGGCCGCCTTGCATCGTATGCATCAGCACAGGTAGTTGCGCAGTTTGGTGCCCGCTTGAAAGCGAGTCACCTCGAAGTTCGTGACACGATTCTGTCGAGTGCAGCGACGCTGTGAGGTCTTTCCTGACCATCTCGGGTGTACTTCTTTCGATGCTGGTCGCCATTGCGACATGTCCATCGAGCCTTTGGGCCCAGTCTGGGATGTCCTTTGACGAGTTTCAACGTCGTGCCGATCCATACTTCGCAGAAGATCTTCTGAATGATGTGCGCAATGCCATGCCCCTTGGCGCGAACTACCGCATCTGGGGCTGGGATGTGGGTGATTTCAGCGGGGACGGGGTTTACGATCTTGCAGTGTCGGTACATGTCCTTGGCTCGCGGAAGCGTGAATGCCTCGTGTACCTCTTTGTCGATGTCGATGGGTATCTCGTCAATATCTCGAAGATGCCATTCGCCTTCATTGATCTGCCACTGGAGGTGGGAGTGGTCATCAAGGACACCTCCTGCTTCGTAACGGTAAAGCGAAAGGCCGAAGATTGGTCTATTCTCGGGTATCGATTTCAGGAGGGGGCTGTTGTCCTCGTCGATCGCTTTGTTTCGGATCGCGTCGAGTCCCTCGGACACGAGATCTATGAGTCATTTCAGACATTGCGAACGCGTGAACGCTTCCTAAAGCGCGACGACGAGGCGCTCTATGAGACTGAGTACACCACGATTCCATGTTACAGCCGCAGTCGGCAGGTGTTTGCCGGCTACGTGTCTGAAGCCGCGGTCCAACGGATCGATGATGTTACGGAGGGTTCGTACTGGTGGACTGGTGAAAGCGATGTGTCGTTCCGCGCTCGCATGGTGTACGACGACGACTACTTGTATCTGCGGGTGCATGTCCGCGACTCCAATGTCGTAACCGGATGGTGCGATTCCTGCGCTGCTGACCATGTGGAGCTGCATCTTGACGTTGTCCCACGGACGGAGGGAGATGTTTCTCGGAATGTGTCAATCGTGAAGCGTTCAGATGTGAACGTGCGGCATGTCAGTGACACGGGACTGTTTACCGTGGTCGTTCGATTGGGGGACTTTGGGGACCGGCTTCCAAAGGTCACCGTGCGCACTACGGATGACCTTGACCCTGCGCAGATCCAGGCTCGGCGTCAAATCCGTGCCGTCGCGGCACCCCGGCCGGACGGATATGTTGTCAAGCTTCGCATTCCATTCGTTCTCCTGGGCTACCAAAAAGCC
Source organism: Bacteroidota bacterium (assembly GCA_039795225.1). Lineage (GTDB taxonomy): Bacteria > Bacteroidota > Ignavibacteria > Kapaibacteriales > Kapaibacteriaceae > UBA10438. The sequence continues at coordinate 120,812 of JBDKEN010000003.1, forward strand.
CCGACGGAAGAGCGGCAGGTAACGGAGTTTGGTTGCACGGTAGCCGTCCATGATGTGGATAACGAGTTTCGAGGAGATGAAGCCACGGTGATCGCCACAAGCCCCCTGAAAGCGCTTGACCCGTCGTCGTATGGGGCCTTGCGATTTGTCCCAGATGGTACTTGGTATGGCGAATCGATCAATATCTACGGGGAAGCTGTTCTTAATGCCCTCCGTGAATTGGGCTTTTAATCACGGGCGACCTATTTTTGCGCGGCATTTTTAACTGACGTGGTGATCATGTCATCCTCTCGATCGCCGATGCAGCAGCTCGCCCCATACCTGGCCCTAGGTGGTCAGCTTGCGGGCACGGTACTGCTCTGCGGCGCGATTGGGTGGTGGATCGATACACGTTGGGCGTCTGAGCCGATTGGTATTGTCTCGGGTGTGGTGCTAGGATCGATTGTCGGACTGAGTCAGTTCTTGCGCACCGTCAGTCGATTGGCGCGTGAGCAAGGGGCTGAAACGAAACAAGAAAGGTAGTTCTAGAGGTGGACCTGACGGGGCCGTTCGTTGCAATCGTGACCGCACTTGTGATAAGTGCGGCAAATTCCGTTATCGGATACGTCGTTGCAAAGTGGGCTCAGCAGAAGGAACTGAACACCTTCATGGGGATCGTCTTCGGCAGTCTTGCTGCCCGGGCCCTCGTGGTGGTAACTCTGGCCTATGTCTGTCTTGGTGTGGTTTCGATGCATCAGGTGGCCTTTGCCCTGACGTTTTCGATATCGGCCTTCGCTGGTTTGATGGTGGAGGTGTTTTTTTTTCACTTCTCTATGGAACGCACAAAGCAGGAGCACCTGAAGAACGTGAAGCGCCCCTTTAAAAAAAAAGGGGATGAGATTCTGATTCTGCTGGAAAACGCTGCGTTTGCGTGACAATTGAGAACGACGTACGACTATGAATAACGAACACGGACATCAGCACGATTCGACGACGCACGGAAGCGATAGCGCACACGTGCACGCGGTCGCGCAAGCTGCCGACCACGGTAGTGCTCATGGGGATGACAAGTTCACCTTCAACAAGCTGCTCGATCAGCTTGGTGATCACCATGAATTGAACATCTTCTTTGGTCACTACGAGATCCTTCCGGTTATCCTGTTGGACGAGTCCAACAACCCGCATGTGTACCCAAATGTGCATGCAATGGAAGATGCTGGTGTGTATACGATGCATCATCCAGGGCATGGGCATCATATTGTGCGGACGCATGCCGCACACACCGAGAAGGAAGCCTGTCCGCTGACGCATGCTGGGCCATCATGGGATCTATCGATCACCAACTTCGTGGCATATCAGTGGATTGCGATGATCCTCGTCACGATCCTCTTTTTCATTGCCCGTTCTCGCTACAAGAAGGCTCCGATGGAGGCGCCACGCGGGATTCAGAATGTGTTGGAATCACTGGTGATGTACGTACGTGATCAGATCGTACAGCCAAATGTTGGAACGGAAAAGCGCGCCTCGCGACTGATGCCGTTCATGATGTCGCTGTTCTTCTTCATTTTGACTCTCAACCTCATTTCGCTGCTGCCGGGAGCGCACGCTGCGACGGGTGCGTTGCCTGTCACAATGGCACTTGCGACGTGTACGCTGATCGTTGTGAACTACATCGCATTCAAGGATGCGGGTGTCAAGGCATGGTTCTCGCACTTACTCGGTGGAGCACCGGTCTATATCGCACCGATTATGGTTCCGATCGAGCTTGTTGGCATCATCACCAAGCCGTTTGCCTTGATGATCCGTCTCTTTGCGAACATGACGGCGGGTCACATCGTTCTGATGTCGCTTGTCGGTCTCATTTTCTTCTTCGCGCAGGAAATGGGCACGACCGTTGGCTGGGGTGTTGCTCCAATCAGCGTGCTCTTCTCTGTCTTCATTTACCTGCTGGAGCTGCTTGTTGCGTTCCTGCAGGCCTACATTTTCACGATGCTTTCAGCGGTGTTCGTGGGTCTTGCCTTGGGTGACCATGCGCATGACGATCATCATCACGCCGAAGCTCACTGATTCTGAACGAAACGTCGAAAACAGAAAACAACACAATTCATTCATCTCACTTTGGAAGGAAATCTCATGGACGCAGTTGCTTTTGCCTGGTTGTCAGCCGGTATTGGTCTTGGCATCACGGTTTTCGGTGTTGGCACGGGTATCGGTCGTTTGGCCGCTGCCGCTCTCGAAGCCAGCAGCCGTCAGCCTGAAAACGCAGGTGATATCCGCACAACGATGATCATCGGCGCCGCTCTTATCGAAGGCGTTGCCCTTCTGGCCGGCGTTGTTTGTATCCTCTTGGCCGTCAAGAACCCGTCATAAGTTGACGAACCTTCGACCCCGCACGTCGGGGTCGGTCGCATGGTGTGCTACGGAATAGGGTCCGAGCTCACTATGCGACCGATGGAGACGGATTCTTCGGGATCTGAAATCAAAAACATGAAATCTGCCACCTGAAACCAGAAACTTGTCATGCCAGCATTTCTTTCGTTCGACCCGGGTCTTGTTATTTGGACCCTTATCAATTTCAGCATCTTTGCGCTGATCATCGGAAAGTTCGGTTGGAAGCCGATGCGCGATGCCATTGCTGCTCGTGAGGGATCAATCAAGGAAGCTATTGCAGCTGCCGAGCGAGCCAATCGAGAGGCACAGGAGCTCATCAAGGAGAACCAGGAGCGTCTTGCTCGTGCACAGCGAGAAACGATGGACATCGTTAAGCAAGGTCGCGAGCAGGCAGAAAACATCATTCGCCGTGCCTCTGAAGAAGCCGAAGCGGTGAAGCAGCAGAAGCTTCTCGAAGCACAACGCGAAATCGATCGTCAGAAGGACGAAGCGGTAAAGGTTCTTCGCAACGAAGTTGCCTCGCTTGTTGTCGGGGCGACAGAGAAGCTTATCAGTCGTTCGCTTGATGGTGAAGATCACAAGCGGATCGTCGAATCATACGTCAACGAACTGTCGAAGAACTAACCAGCATGTCTAGTCTCAAGATCGCCCGTCGATATGCGAAGTCGCTGATTGCTTCAGCTGTCACCTCTGGTGCGGTTGATACCGTTGCGCAGGACATGTCGATGGTTCTCGAAATGGCTGATGGATCGCGCGAACTGCGCGCTGTCCTTCGCAGCCCGGTAGTACCGTCTGACGTCAAGAAGCGCTGTGTCGATGAAATTCTTGCGTCGAACGTGAGCCCCCTAACGCTTTCCTTCCTCCATCTTGTCATTGAAAAGGGGCGGGGAGAACTCTGGCGTGATATCGCCGCTGAGGTAAGCAATCAGGTTGACACGATTCGGAATATCCAGCGTGTCACCGTCACCTCTGCCGTTGCGTTGGCGCAGCCAGAGCGTGACAGGATCGAAGGCGCGCTATCGTCGGCTCTAGGTCGCACGATCATTGCAACGTACGCCACTGACGCCTCGATTATCGGCGGTGCTGTTGTGCGTGTTGGTGATCAGGTGCATGATGGTTCACTACGTCACCAACTCGCTGTGCTTGGCAAGCAACTGGCGCAGGCGTGACCACCCACTACGAATGAAACAAATCCTAAGGAAGTATTCTCATGGCTGATGTTCGTCCAGATGAAATCTCCTCGATCCTGCGCAAGCAACTCACAGGGTTCGAAAAGGAGACAGATGTCTATGAAGTTGGCACCGTACTCCAGGTTGGTGACGGTGTGGCCCGCATTTACGGGCTTAGCAATGTGATGGCCTCGGAACTCGTGGAGTTCCCGAATGGCGTCGTAGGCATGGTTCTTAACCTCGAAGAGGATAACGTTGGTGCGGTGTTGTTTGGTGATGACTCCCTCGTAAAAGAGGGTGATCAGGTACGCCGAACAGGTCGCATCGCATCTGTGCCTGTTGGCGATGGCATGCTGGGTCGCGTTGTCGATCCGCTGGGTCGTCCACTCGACGGAAAGGGACCGATCAAGGAGTCGGCCATGTATCCTATCGAGCGTAAGGCACTCGGTGTTATCGACCGTCAGCCGGTAACAGAGCCATTGCAGACGGGTATCAAGGCTATCGATGCCTTGATTCCAATTGGTCGTGGACAGCGTGAGCTGATCATTGGAGACCGTCAGACAGGAAAGACAACGGTCGCGTTGGACGCCATCATCAATCAACGCTACACCCACACCAAGGAAGCGCAAGAGCAAGGTATCAAGCCGGTGTTCTGCGTGTATGTGGCCATTGGTCAAAAGGGATCAACGGTAGCGAATGTTGTCGCAACACTCGAGAAGTATGGCGCAATGTCGTACACGATCGTTGTTGCTGCTACGGCATCCGACCCAGCACCGTTGCAGTTCATCGCCCCGTATTCGGGATGCTCGATGGGCGAGTTCTATCGTGATAACGGACGTCATGCTCTGGTTGTCTACGATGACTTGTCAAAGCAGGCCGCTGCGTATCGTCAGGTTTCCTTGCTACTTCGTCGTCCACCAGGACGTGAGGCATACCCAGGCGACGTCTTCTATCTCCACAGCCGCCTTCTGGAGCGTGCGGCCAAGTTGAGCGATTCGCTCGGAGGGGGCTCCCTGACAGCTCTGCCAGTTATTGAAACGCAGGCTGGTGACGTGTCAGCCTACATTCCAACAAACGTGATCTCGATTACGGACGGTCAGATCTATCTCGAGCCAAACCTCTTCAACGCTGGTGTACGTCCTGCCTTGAACGTTGGTATCTCGGTGTCTCGTGTCGGTGGTAATGCACAGATCAAGGCAATGAAGAAGGTCGCTGGACCATTGAAGCTTGACCTTGCGCAATTCCGCGCTCTCGAGGCCTTTGCCCGCTTTGGTTCCGACCTCGATAAGACCACGCAGCAACAGTTGCGCCGTGGCGCTCGCCTTCTTGAAGTGATGAAGCAGCCACAGTATTCTCCTGTAACGGTCGAAGACCAAATCGTGGTAATCTATGCAGCCTCCCAGGGCTACATGGACGAGCTGCCGGTTGAGTCGATCAAGCGCTACGAAACAGAACTGGTTGAATTCGTTCATGCCAACCACGCAGATGTCATTGAGGGATTGCGTGTACAAAAGGCGTTGACTGATGAGATCGTTGAAAAGCTGAAGGGTGCCCTGAAGTCGTTCACCGAGCGTTTCGCAACGACGGTGTAAGGCAGCGGTGCTCCTATGATCATTCTTACAGGCGGTGCAGGGTTCATTGGTAGTTGCTTTCTTGCAACACTTAATGCTGCCGGCCGAAAGGATGTTCTGATTGTCGACTCTCTGGGGAACGGCTCCAAATGGAAGAACCTCGTTGGTCGATCGTACATTGACATTGTCAGCAAAGAAGATTTCCGCGAGATGATGGCCATCGGTGGCTTTGAGGAATCAGTAGATGCCGTAGTTCATCTTGGAGCGTGCAGTTCGACGACCGAAACCAATGCCGATTATCTCTACGACAACAACTACCAGTACAGTGTAGATGTTGCCGAGTTCGCGATGGAGCATCAGGCCCGATTCATCTATGCCAGCTCCGCAGCAACGTATGGTGATGGTTCGCGAGGCTATTCAGACACGGCTGAGGATCTTCGCCCACTTAACATGTATGGATATTCCAAACATCTCTTTGATCAGTGGGTGCGACGTGAAGGACTGCAATCATCTTGCGTTGGTTTGAAGTTCTTCAACGTCTTCGGTCCAAATGAATACCACAAAGGATCAATGGCGAGTCTTGTCTCAAAGGCCGTCGGACAGATCCAACGCACGGGGTACGTCGAGTTGTTCAAGAGCACAGATCCGTCGTTCAATGACGGTGGACAGATGCGTGACTTTATCTACGTGAAGGATGTATGTCGAGTGATGATGACGCTGCTTGAGCAGCCCAATGTCAATGGCATCCTGAACCTCGGTACCGGAGTTGCTCGCTCGTGGAATGATCTCATGACAGCGGTCTTCTCTGCGCTTCAACAACCCGTTGATATTCGCTACATCGAAATGCCCACGGAGCTTGCAAAGCAGTACCAGAACTACACGCAGGCAGATATGTCGACGACGCTTTCGATGATGCCAACTGTGACGTTTGGTGCGCTTGAAGACACTGTTGCTGACTATGTTACTGGCTATCTCACCCGTGAGTGGCCGTATCTCTGAATATGAATTGCATCGAACACGGATAAGAACACCATGGCAACACTCCGCGAGACCCGGGACCGAATCGTATCGGTACGCAACACATCGAAGATTACCCAAGCCATGAGTATGGTGGCGACGGCGAAGCTTCGCCGTGCACAGGATGCCATAACTGCGGCACGCCCCTTTGCGAGTCAGGTTCAGAAGATTCTTGGAAACCTCTCGACAGCTGACTCTGAATTCGTTCATCCGTTTTTTGAAGTCCGCAAGGATGTAAACAACATTGCGATCATCGTGATCGCTGCTGATCGTGGCTTGTGCGGTGCATTCAATACGAACGTTCTGCGTGCCCTTACGACTCGAATGGCTGAGCTTCGGGCGCAACATCCAAAGGCAACGATTCATCTGATTCCTGTTGGAAAGCGTGCAGTTGCTGCCGCACGCAAGGGGAAAGATGCAATCCTGCGCGAGTTTAACGACGTCTTCTTCAAGCTTGACTACAGCACGGCGGTTGATATTGCTTCCTTGGTCACGGATGATTTCCTTGCCATGCAGATCGACCACGTTGAGATCCTTGGCAATCAGTTTGTTAACGTCATGCGTCAGGTTGTCCGCACCACGCAGGTTCTACCAATCGTCGCTGATGCTTCTGATGCAGGGTCATCCTCGAACAACGACTACATCTACGAACCATCGCGGAGCGAAATCCTGGATTCGCTGCTACCGATGTATGTAAAGCTTCAGATCTGGACAGCGCTATTGGATTCCAATGCTGCTGAGCATGCAGCCCGTCGTATGGCGATGGAAAGTGCAACGACAAATGCGCGTGACCTCATGCGCTCGCTTCAACTGATTTACAACCGCGAGCGTCAGGCAGCCATCACCAAGGAGATGTTGGAGATCGTGGGTGGCGCTGAAGCTTTGGCCAGTGCGTAAACGGGAGACTCCCCGTGTCCTCTGCCCAAAGACCGGTGTTTCACGTCCGTGGACTTGCTCTCACGGTAGTCGTAATCGTGCTGTTGACGGTCCTCGTAGGACCATACCTCGGTGATGCTAATCCGTATGCATCCTCCTTTCAAGCTCGTATTGAACTCTATCGGACAAAGCTCGATTCATTGAATCGGATCCGTGGCTGGCGCGATCGGACCTACATGCGCCACATGGCAAACCTCGAGATCCCCGAGTACATTGTCAGTAAGCTGCGTCCCGGCGACACTCTGCTTCTTCCGCCGATCGAGTACGGAAGCCAGTTCATGGTCACCAAGGCCCTCTGGACAGATCCACGTATCTTCACCTGGATGGTTGGTTTTCAGCCCGTAGTGGCATGGCGGGATACCGCACGCCGATCATCAGCGAACACGTTTGTTGTGCTCGAGGCAAATACGATCTGGCTTACGCGGCCTGGGGGCAGCACAAACATTGACTCCTTGCTCGATGTGTACAGAACACTCGGAGGTAAGCGATGAAGAGTGATGTACTTCTGCTTGTGCTCATGCTCCTGATGCAGTGGACACTGGGATTGCTGACCATTGGGGCTATTGGTTACCGCACGGAACGTTCGTTCATGCTGCCGCTTGGACTTCTACTTGGGATGTTCCTGCATTCAGTGGCAATGTTTGGTGCTCAGCTCATCAACATTCCACTGTCGCTTCAAACGCTACTGGTGTCTGGAGGCGTAGCCCTCTGTCTTCCGCTGCTTCGGTGGAAGAGCATTCAGTCGACGCTGTCGGGTCTTACTATCTCGCCTCGGTTTCGTCCGACACTTTATGATGTAGTTCTGCTGGGCTTTCTCGGCTACGTGGCCTACATGGTGGTCTGGGCCAGTTGGTACTGGCCGGTAACGCCGTTTGATGCGATGGCCGGGATCGATCTCGTTGCACGCTATGCCGCCAAGGATGGGATGATTGTCAACCAGGTCTTTACCGATCCGTCGCTACAAGGACAGTTGTCGAATCAGCCCTTCTACGCCCCCTTTGCAATGCTCATGCAAGTAATGATGAAGCTCATTGGGTACCATCACACACAGATATGGGTAAGCATTGTTGCCCTGTGCTTCTGGTGGCTGGTGTGGTCAGCACTGCAGCAACGAACGCATCCCCTGATCGCAGGATTGCTCACCGTACTCTTTGTGCTGACCCCCGAGATGCTGGGGTATTCGTACATCTTGCAGACTGACTTTGCTAACGCCGCGTTCTTCACCGGCGGATGTCTTGTCATGGCTCGTGCCATTGAAGAACAACAGGGGTCTGGGCTCTATCTGGCTGCCGTTGCGTTTGCCGCTGCATGTTGGTCGCGCACGGAGACGCCGCTGCTTGTGCTTTTCGTAGTTCTCGTTTCAATGCCTGCACTTCTGCGTCAGTTTTCAGTAGGCAAGGGGCTTGGTGGGGCCGCCGCAATTCTTGGCTGCTCTGGTGCATCCTTTGCACTCTGGAACGTGATCTTCTTCAACTGGTATCTGCCCGTGCGCCCCTCAACAGCGGAGCAGCTGCAGGGATTCGATGGTGGACGGTTTCTTGATGTTGTTTCAACCAGCTGGTCCTCGGTACTCTCGAACACGGAGTTGTGGGGCTGGGTGATTTGGATCTTTCTCGCCGTTATGCTCGCTGATGCCATCATCAATCGGCGTATCTCTCAGCCCCTTGTCGTAGGGTTCATCATAGCGACGTTGCTGGGCTTGTGGATTGTCGGGACGATCTTTAGCGCTGCAGTCGTCGAGCAGACGCTGCGCCGCGGTATGTTTAAAATCATCCCGTTACTGATTGTTGCGATTGCAGGCACAGGCATAGTAAGTTGGAGCTCACAAGTTCTCACCTCATGGGAGGCAGGGCGTCGCTCCTGATACTCGTATGCCGAAGATCGTACTTATTCTACTGGCTGGCTTGGGTACCTTCTTGGTACTCGTATCGATCAGTGCCCTGATCTCACGCATCTTCGTCCGTCGCTCAATTACCCGACTTGTACGAACGATTTCCAAAGAGCGACTTCCAACGTTCACGAAGCAGTCTGTACAGGGCCTGCCAACTCCTGTGCAGCGCTACTTGCTCAGCGTTGTGCCGGAGGGAACACCCAACCTTCGGTATGCGATACTTCAGCAGACCGCACGCTTCCGACACCGTCCGGGTAGTCCATGGTTCCGAATCACTGCTACGGAAACGATTTCTGGTATGGAGCCTGGCTTTGTTTGGGATGCCGTGCTTCGACATAATGCTGCGTGGTGGCGAACAGCAAAACTCAGCTACGTCCGCGGTGAAGGACATGGACATATCAAGCTCTATGGAGCGATGACGCTTCAGGAGTATGACGGAAAGGAAACCGACACCTCAATGCTGTTCCGTTTTCTCAGTGAACTCATTTGGATACCAACCGCATTCTTGCCAACGAAGACGTTGCGTTGGGAAGGTATCGATGATCGAACCGCCCGTGCCATCATCAGTGACGGATCAACACGCGTCAATGCCACGTTCCATTTTAACGAGGCAGATGAGATCGAGCGTATTGTCACGTCTGATAAGTATCGTGATCATAAGAGCGGCTTCGAACAAGCGAAGTTTACGATGTACTGTCGAGCCTACAGAGTGATCGACGGAATTAAGATTCCAACCGAAGTTGAGTTTGTCTGGAACCTTGATTCGGGTGACTTCGACTATGGACACTTCAAGATCACAGACGCAGCATACTACTTCAGCTGAGTCCGACGTAGTCGTCGTGCCTGCATGTATGCCGACGGCACGGCCAAGAGCTTTTGCACAAGTCCTATACTTGCTCGACGTGCAAAGACGTTGTAGTCCATTGACTCAACCACACGTAGAATTTTCTGATAGTTGCGACTCATCAGCAAGACGGTGACCATGCTGCTGGACTCGAGCATGGCTATTCCGGTATCAGCTTTTTGATACAACGCGTCAGCCCGGCGAATGTACTCGGCAACAAGATCACGAACATTCGGTCCGTAACGACTCGAGAGGATGTCGTCCTCTGAGACGTTGTAGTTCATCATGTCTTCTTGGGCGAGATAGATGCGCCCCCTAAGGGCATCTTCCTTGACATCTCGTATGATGTTTGTGAGCTGCATTGCGATGCCAAGATCAACAGCGTATGACAACGCCTCGGGTGATGAATACCCAAAGATCTCCGAGGTCATTAACCCAACAACGGAGGCAACCTTGTAGCAGTATACTTCGAGTTCTTGATACGTCGCGAAGCGTGTGATGGTGGTGTCCATGAGGACACCTTCGATGAGCTCTTCAGGGAGATTCCGTGGAATGTGATACGTCTGGAGAGTATCCTCCCACGCAAGTAGAACAGCAGCACGATCTTGATAGGCGAGATCGCTGGCGTCGGACGTAACCGTACGTTGCCCAGTATACACGTCGCCAACCTCGCTACGCCACTGCTCGACTAGGCGCACGGCATCCTCACGCGTCACGTCGCCCCGTTCCATTGCCACATCAACGATGTCATCGACATATCGACAAAACGCATACACGGCATAGCAGGCATTCCGCTTTTCAGCCGGAACGAAATGCGATGCGGCATAGAACGTTTTGGCATGCGTCTTTGTGACGCGTCGACACACGTCGTAGGCTGCCGTTGTTGAAAGCTCCTGCATCACCACCCGTTGAACATTTCCTAGCTTTGATGTCGCTCGTAAATCACAAGACCTATTGAATGAAAATACGCACCGTATACCGCTGTTCGAGTTGTGGAAGTTCCACACCCAAGTGGGTTGGACGCTGTCCAGGCTGTGGAGCATGGGAGACAATGATCGAGGAAGTTGATTCTTCGACCACCACGAAGTCCTCCAAGAATCGTCTCAACACGGTTGCGGCAGGGTCAGCAGCCCGTCTTGGCACCGTTGACGTTGAACGCACGCAGCGGTTTGGAACTGGGATGCAGGAGCTCGATCGTGTGCTCGGTGGTGGCGTTGTACCTGGCAGCATGGTGCTGGTAGGGGGCGATCCCGGTATGGGGAAGTCGACGCTGATGCTGCAGCTCGCGTCGCACGTTGGTGCAATGTCTGGGGAACGCCCTTGTCTCTACGTTACCGGTGAAGAGAGCCTTCATCAGATCAAGCAACGTGCCGAGCGATTGGGGATTAACACCACGGGAATCATTGTTGCTTCGGAGACGAATGTTGAGCGCATCGCGCACATCATTCAACATGAGACACCGTCGCTAGTGATTGTTGACTCAGTGCAAACGATGACCACGGATGCTCTTGAATCGTCTGCTGGAAGTGTCGCACAGGTGCGCGAATGTACATCTTTACTTACGCGTATTGCCAAGAGCTCAGGACTGCCAATGGTCATCATTGGACATGTTACTAAGGATGGCATGATTGCCGGACCTAAGGTGCTTGAGCATATGGTCGACGCCGTTCTGCAGTTTGAGGGCGATGGGACATATTCTTACCGTGTACTTCGTGCGCTGAAGAATCGATATGGTTCGACCAATGAGATTGGTGTGTTTGATATGACGTCGACGGGGCTTCGTGAGGTTGTTAACCCGAGCGAAGTGCTTCTGAGTCAGCGCAGCGTCAACGAGCCAGGCACTGCCATTGTTGCAGTGATGGAAGGCACGCGCCCCCTTCTCATTGAAGTTCAAGCACTGGTCTCAGCATCCGGCTACAGTGTACCACAGCGTGTGTGCACGGGATACGACAACCGACGACTTCAGATGATCCTCGCGGTGTTAGAAAAGCGAGGGGGCATTCAAGTTCGACAGTCCGACGTGTTTGTCAATGTTGCCGGTGGCATCGCAGTGCAAGATCCTGCCGTTGATCTTGGTATCGCAATGGCAATCGCCAGCAGTGTTGTTGACCAGTCGCTTCCACATGGAGTTGTGTTTGTGGGCGAGCTCGGTCTTACGGGTGAGGTTCGACGAGTTGCCTATCTCGACCAGCGTGTATCAGAGGCAACACGGCTTGGCCTTGAGAAGGTCTATGCACCATCACGTGGTTCCGACAGTCCGGCAGTCATCTCTGTCGAACGACTCTCCGAAGCACTGCGTCTCGTGATTGGGTGAGGAGCATCAATTGCTGCGTCACGCAGCCCTGCGCACTATTGCTCCCCAAGAGGCGTGATTCCAGTATCGATGTTAGGAAAATAAAATGGCCGCCCAATCAATCTTGAGCGGCCATCGAAAAGAAGGTTGGTCGTAAACTCTATTACGCCAGGTCGAACCGATCAAGATTCATGACCTTTGTCCAGGCGGCAACAAAGTCCTTGATGAGCTTTTCTTGACCATCGCTGCAGGCGTACACTTCTGCGAGAGCTCGCAGTTCAGTGTTCGATCCAAAAATCAGATCAACGCGTGAACCGGTCCAACGCTCTTCACCGCTGAAACGATCTTTGCCAACGAAGACATCGTTGTGAGGGTTGGTTGGTGACCAGAGTGTGCGAATGTCGAGGAGGTTCACAAAGAAGTCATTCGTCAGCGCACCAGGGCGTGAAGTAAAGACACCATGCGTCGAGCCTCCAGCATTTGCACCGATTGCACGCATGCCCCCTACAAGAGCCGTCATTTCCGGAGCAGTGAGCGTCAAGAGCTGTGCCTTATCAATCAGAAGTTCTTCAGCCTTGATCGACAAGTGACCCTTCGTATAGTTCCGGAACCCGTCCGCGACTGGTTCTAGCACGGCAAAGGAATCGACATCCGTGTGTTCCTGTGTTGCGTCTGTACGGCCAGGTGTAAACGGCACGCTGATGGTCGAGCCGGCATTCTTTGCGGCCATTTCGACACCTACGCCACCGGCAAGCACGATGAGATCCGCCATGGAAATCTTCTTGCCATCGGTACGTGAGCTGTTGAATGCTGTTTGGATCGACTCAAGAGTGTCGAGGATAGCCGACAGTTGTGACGGATCGTTTACTGCCCAGTACTTCTGCGGAGACAGCCGCAGGCGTGCGCCATTTGCACCACCGCGCTTGTCCGAGCCACGGAACGTAGAGGCAGAGGCCCACGCTGTGGACACCAACTGTGCTGACGTCAGACCACTTGCAGCAATTCGCGTTTTGAGGTCGGCAATCTCAGCATCGCCCACAAGTGGATGGTCCACTGCTGGAACTGGATCTTGCCAGATGAGAACTTCAGATGGCACTTCACTTCCGAGGTAGCGAGCGCGAGGACCCATGTCCCGGTGCGTGAGCTTAAACCACGCGCGTGCAAAGGCATCGGCGAATTTATCAGGATTCTCGTAGAAGCGGCGCGAGATCTTTTCGTACGCTGGATCGACACGCAGGGCGAGGTCCGTTGTAAGCATCATCGGGGCATGACGCTTTGCTGGATCGTGCGCATCAGGCACGGCATCGGCGGCGGCGCCACCCTTTGGACGCCACTGCTGTGCGCCAGCTGGTGATTTTGTGAGTTCCCATTCGTACCCGAAGAGATTCTCGAAGTAATTGTTGCTCCACTGCGTTGGAGTGGTTGTCCATGCCCCTTCCAGGCCACTCGTAATAGTGTCACCACCCATGCCTGTGCCAAAGCTATTCTTCCAACCTGTGCCTTGCTCCTCGATAGAGGCTGCTGCAGGTTCACGGCCGACGTAGGCATTCGGGTCAGCAGCACCGTGGGACTTGCCAAAGGTATGTCCACCTGCGATGAGGGCTACGGTCTCCTCGTCATTCATCGCCATGCGACCGAAGGTTTCACGAATATCACGAGCTGCGGCAAGTGGATCAGGGTTTCCGTTCGGTCCTTCAGGGTTGACGTAAATCAAACCCATCTGCACAGCGGCCAGTGGATTCTCGAGTTCACGGTCACCCGTGTAGCGCTTGTCTGCAAGCCATGTTGTTTCAGAACCCCAGTATACATCCTCTTCTGGCTCCCATACATCGGCACGGCCACCAGCAAAGCCGAAGGTCTTGAAGCCCATCGACTCGAGAGCGCAGTTACCGGCGAGGATCATAAGGTCGGCCCATGAGAGCTTGCGACCATACTTCTGCTTGACTGGCCAAAGGAGGAGTCGCGCCTTGTCGAGGTTCGTGTTATCGGGCCAGCTGTTGAGAGGGGCAAAACGGAGTGTGCCGCTGCCTGCTCCACCTCGGCCATCGCCGATGCGGTATGTGCCGGCACTGTGCCATGCCATGCGAATCATAAATGGGCCATAATGACCATAGTCAGCGGGCCACCATGGCTGTGATGTTGTCAGCACATTGATGATATCCTTCTTCACCTCGTGCAGATCGAGTGTTGCGAATTCAGCAGCATAGTCAAAGTCTTCACCCATTGGATCGGAGAGTGACGAATGCTGACGCAGGATGTTCAGTTTGAGCTGATTTGGCCACCAGTCACGGTTACGGGTTCCACCTCCGGCGGTCTGCGTACGCTGTCCACCAGTAAATGGACACTTTCCGTTCGTTGATTGTTCAGCGTTGTTGTGTTCCATGGGATATAGGTCGTAACAATTATTGGTAAAAACTGTTCGTTAGCGAGAAATGGAGTCGGGCGTAGACGGATTCTTGGAGGAGAAATTGGCCTTGCACTGCAACTTTTTCGTAACGGCAAAACACCGAGGAGGGTTCCACGCTGCAGATGTTTTTTAGGGGGCTTCTTGTGCGTCGCGATCAATCGACTGCATTGCAATCATTTCGCGCAGCGTCTTATTCATTCCCTCGGCCGAACCGTCGAGGAAGATGACGTTACCCTTACTCTCCGAGGCGAAGCTCTTGATGGACTCTGTCCACATACTAAAGAGCAGGAATGATGCATCGAGATTGGCTTGCTTCATTTCCGTGGCTGCCTCGCTCATTCCGCGGGCAACCTCACGTCGGAACAGTGCGATGCCCTGACCCCGCAATTGTGCGGCAATCTTCTCCGCCTCGGCAGCGATCTTGATTGCATTGCCTTCTGCTTCAGCGGCTTTGGTCTTGGTGATCAACAGCGCTTGCCCCTCATTTTCGGCCGCTGCTTTGAGGTTGGACGAAGCAACGACCTGTGCCATCGACTTGGTGATTGCCTCATCGAAGGTGATGTCATTGAGTTGAAGATCAAGGAGATGATAGCCCCATGTCTCAAGCACATGATCGATGCTTTCTTTGACCGATTCGACGATTTCCTTGCGGAGCGATAGGATCTCAGCCTGCCGTTTTGTGGCAACGAAACCGCGGATCGAACCTTCAATGGTTCGAATAAGGGCCGTCATAAAGTCACGCTCGTCGACGAATTTGAAGGCTACGTTCTTAATTGTTTCTTCTTGGCTGTCGAGCACAGAATACAATAGCATTGCTTTGAAGTACACATTTGCTTGATCCTGTGTGATTGCCTGAAAATCCAGCTCGATACTCCGGTTTTGGATCGAGACGATGCGGTGAACCTTCTCAAGAAATGGAATGCGGATATTGAGACCCGGACCGAGGATGCGGCGGTACTTGCCGAAAATTGTGAGGACAGCAATCGTTCCCTGCCGCACCGTGACGAACATGAGAAAGAAGGCGAGAACGGCCACGAGGGCGATAACTAGGAGTTCCATGGTGGGTTGTGCAGGATAGAGGAGAAAACGGCTCCGAACTTACCGACGGAAGCCCCCGTTCGCAACGTATTTTGCAGCTCTTCACCGATACGGATACTGAACAAGATGTTCGAGAAGGAACTCGATCGCATAAAGCATTCCCTGCGTCAGCGACTGGACAGTGGCCAGCCGTACACGACGTTGCAATCAATCCTCGAGCGAAGCGACGTTCATTCCTCCATGCGTGCATACATGCAGGCGGAGGTCCGCTGGTGGATCCATGAGGAGCAGGCGATCCGGGGGTCCAACGCTCGATTTGACATGACCTCGGATCAGATGCAAGCGACGCTTGTTCAGCTCGATGAGCTGCTCTACCGTCATGCACGATTCGATAATGAAGAACTTCAGGCCACGATTGAGTCTGCCGTCAAGACGCGTCTCAACGTTCTGTGTCGTCCCCGCACGACGCTCAAGTGGTTTGTCTTTCGGGGTGAACCGACGAAGTCGCTCAACGAGATCCTTCTTCGACTCGACTATCTGACGGATCATGGCTACCTGCTTCAGGGACTGCGTCAGTGGGCACTTGGTCGCAGCAGCGAGCAATCGCTGAACGAGATCCTCAGTGTTGTCGAATTCGAACGCGTGATTGAACGCATCGATAATGAAGCAATTCTCGACCTTTCGCAGGAAGAGTTTGTGCATCTCCTTGATGGGCTGTATGACTTCTTTGCAGAAGCAGATCCTGAGCTCCCACCAGAGAGTGTCCCCACCGAAGCTGTCATCATTTTCCTCGATGACAAGGGGGCTGTTCCGCTCTCGCAAGCACTAGAGCGGATGCTCTACCGAGAGCAGCTTCGAACGCTGACGCGTGCAAAGCTGATCGATGTTATTGATTCTGTTATCGCGTCCATTGATGCGCAACCCGCTGGTCCGTTGCAGGAGCTGTCGGCAAGTGCATCAGAGACCACAGACGATGAATCATCCGAAGCCCAGCGCCCCGTGCTGGATTCCGTGCATGACCTCATCGAGCGTCGGCAGGCAGCATTTCACCGTGCAATTGACGATGAGCAGGAGCGTAAGATCCAGCGCAAGGTTTTTCAAGCTGACATTGAAGAGTACGATTCGGTAGTCCGCAGGCTGCTTGGCTGCAGTGACTGGAAAGAGGCTGCGGGAATGCTGGATCGGTATTTCGCGAAAAAGGGGATCGACCCCGACACATCAACCGCCATGGAGTTTGCGCAGGCTCTCCACAGGAGTTTTGCATGAACTTTATCGATACCGCCACAATCTCGGTGACAGCCGGCGATGGTGGTGCAGGACACATTTCATTTCGACGTGAGAAGTACGTACCCAAGGGTGGCCCCGATGGAGGTAACGGAGGCAATGGTGGCTCGGTGATCATCGAAGCCGATCAGCAACTCGGAACTCTGCTTGATTTTACCTACAAGCGCAAGTACGCAGCCCAACATGGTGAACGTGGCGGAAAGAGTAACTGCACGGGCCGGAGCGGAAATGATGTCGTCATTCGTGTGCCGGTTGGAACAATCGTGCGGGACCGAGAGACACAGGCGCTGATCGCTGACATGACGCGTCACGCCGAACGTGTTGTTGTGGCACGGGGCGGTATGGGTGGCCGCGGGAATTCAGAGTTTGTCACATCCGTGAATCAAGCTCCTCGGCAGGCAGATCCTGGAACCCCAGGTGAGGAGTTTACCCTCGAATTGGAGCTGAAGCTCCTCGCCGACGTTGGCCTTGTAGGGTTTCCAAACGCTGGTAAGAGTACGCTGATCTCGTCGATATCCGCCGCACGGCCGAAGATCGCAGACTACCCCTTTACCACACTGGTGCCAAACCTCGGGCTCGTTCGCGCCGGACAGTACCGTAGTTTTACGGTGGCAGATATTCCGGGTCTGATCGAGGGGGCTCACCAGGGTAAGGGGCTCGGAATTCAATTCTTGCGGCACATCGAGCGTACCGCGGTACTCGTCTTCCTGATTGATGTTCAATCGGAAGATCCGAAGAACGACCTCGCAGTACTACGACGGGAACTAGGGTTGTATTCCAAGCAACTCCTTGATAAACCTTGGCTTATTTGTCTTTCCAAGGCCGATGCAGTGCCCGAGGAGCAGCTTGCTGCTCTGCGTAAGAGCACATTTGTCAAGAAGAATTCAGCGCGCATCATCTCTGCAGTAGCTGGGGTTGGAATACCAGAGCTCATCGAAGAAATGTGGACCTACGTGCAGGCGCAACGCGCAAATGCGTAAAACCTTGGTTTCTGGCACGCTGCTTGATTGGTGTTTTGTGGACGAAAGTCGAGCGTCACACTGACGATTTGCCATGTCTTCCTGCCAAGGTGGTGCCGTATGCCTGCCTTGCTCAGTTGAATAGATTTTGGCAGATCGCGCTTGACGTGGTATTTTCGGACGAAGGGGTGGGGCGCACGGTGGCTCATGTCCCCCTTTTTGATGTCGACTGACGCTACTGTGTCGTCATCGACATCATGCGTGCCGTCAACGAATGAAATCAGAAAAAGTAAAGATGTACAATAACTCAACGTTTCACTTGGAGGATCGTAT
This sequence comes from Bacteroidota bacterium, assembly GCA_039795225.1. Lineage (GTDB taxonomy): Bacteria > Bacteroidota > Ignavibacteria > Kapaibacteriales > Kapaibacteriaceae > UBA10438. The sequence continues at coordinate 138,924 of JBDKEN010000003.1, forward strand.
GAATCGATTCGATTCCACGTTCTCGTCTTCACAACGGACACCGGCGCTATGGCTCCGCACCGTGTTGTTGGCGGTACTGTTCACTGTGGGTATGGTGTCGTTCGCATCGGCACAGGTATCAATTAACCGTGCTTCGCCAGCTGGCAACCTGAACCAGGCTTGTGAAGGCCAGCAAATCGTCTATAACACGGAAAACTTTGGCACAAGCGGCCAGACATACACGTGGACGGTTGTTGGTGGTTTCATCACCGCTGGTGCTGGTACGCCATCTGTCACTGTTCAGTGGCAGAACGTTGGCAACCAAACGCTTACGGTGAACCGCAATAGCTTCGGCACGAATAACACAGCTGCGATCAACGTTGCTGTGAGCCGCACGCCGACTCCAGCGATTGCTGGTTCAAACGTTGTGTGTATCAACTCCGAGCGCACGTATTCAACGCTGGGTGTTGCCGGTAGCAACTACACATGGAATGTTGCTCCATCAAACATGGCTGCCGTCATCGGCGGTGTGCCGCTCGGTGTTGCATCTGGTTCGAATCAGGTAAACCTCCGCTGGATCAACACGGGAACCGCCACGGTTTCTGTGACAGAGACAGCTGTTGGTGGTGTCTGTTCAGCAACGACAACAACGTCCGTTATCGTAAACCCGATCCCATCGCCAACGATCACCTCGGCAACTGGTTTCGGTAGCAACAATCTCCGTCGTCCAGGCCTCGTTGTTGCTGGTACGGTACACACGTATTCGGTGTCTGCTACACCAGGTAACGTGTTCCAGTGGACTGTCACTGGTGGCTCGATCACTTCGGGTACAGCAACGAGCCCAACGATCACGGTTCAGTGGAGCAATGCTGGTACTGGCACGATTCGCTGCCGCGAAACCGTGCCTGGTTCTGACTGTAGCACAGAAAAGCTCGATACGGTTCTCGTGCGTCCAGTTCCGACGCCATCGATCTCTGGTTCAGTAAGCCCATGTGGTAGCTCAACGCAGACATACAGCACGCCGAATGTTATCGGAAACTCATACACGTGGAGTGTCCCAACCGGCGGAACTATCATTTCAGGACAGAACACAAACTCGATCACTGTGGCATGGTTCGCTCCAACTTGGCCGAATGTTATCTCTACGTCAGTTTCTGTCGTCGAGCGTGTAGATTCGGTCTCTGTTGGTTCACCAACTGGCACCACGTCTTATAACGTTTTCGTCAAGCCGGTTCCACCAATCACCGCTATCGGCGGAACATCGGTTGTTTGTGCAACCAACTTGAATAACACGCCAGCTACTGACAACACTGTGTCCTACACCTGTTCTGTTCCTGCCAACACCGGCACTGGTGCAACAGGTTCTGGTACGCTCACTCCATTCTGGACAGTAACGGGCGGTACAATCATCTCCGGCCAAAACTCAGCTACCATCACCGTGCAGTGGAACAACAACACTGGTGCACCTGTCACGGGAAGTGTTTCTTGCACACACACATCGACGTTTGGCTGTGTTTCTACTGGTAGCCTGCCTGTAACGGTGAATCCGTTGACGACTCCATCTGTGAGCGGTTCGAATGCAATCTGTATTCAGTCCGCAGACGATTATTCAACAGCAAATGTTGCTGGTAACACCTATTCATGGGCCGTCAGCGGCAACGGTGTGATTGTATCCGGTCAAGGAACAAGCAAGATCCGCGTTCGTTGGATCGGCGCTGGTGCTTCTTCGGTAACAGTGACAGAGACGAATCCAACATATGGTTGTGCCGTAAGCAACACGCGCAACGTCACAGTGAATCCACTTCCAACAGCCACGCTTACTGTTTCTGGTAAGACTGCATTCTGCGAAGGCGGAGATATCACGATCTGCGCACCACTTGGCTTCGACAAGTATGTATGGAATACCGGTGAGACGGCACGTTGCATCGTTGCCCGTACATCTGGTCAGTATTGGTGTATGGTCACCAACGGTAACGGTTGTACAAACGTTTCTGACACAGTTCGTCTGAATGTTACAACGGTTCCAGGTCCATCGGTTGCAATCAGCGGTCCAACGACCTTCTGCGAAGGTGGAAACGTTACGCTCACAGCTCCTGCTGGTTTCTCTTCGTACTCATGGAAGAGCGACGACGCATCATTCTCGGCAAACACGCAGTCAGTAACGGTTAGCAAGGGCGGTCTGTACCGTGTAACAGTTGCTGATGCAGTCTCTGGTTGCACAGGTACTTCGGCTGAAGTTGACGTTGTTGTCAACCCATCACCAAAGCCTGAGTTGTCAGTTACTGGTTCTGTAAACTTCTGCGCTGGCGATAGCGTTGTTGTTACAGCTCCTTCGGGCTACGTATCATACACGTGGGTTTCAACATCGGGCAATTCGTACGGAAATACGAACCGCATTGTTATCACGGCGACAGATACAGTTACCTGCCAGGTTGTTGATGTGTTTGGTTGCGCTGGTGCTTCGGTTGCACTTGGTGTGAAGACACCACCAGTTGTCAAGCCACTCGTTGTTAGCAGCGGTCCAACGACATTCTGTGATGGAAGCGCTGTCAAGCTGACTGCAGAAGAAGGCTTCACATCGTACCTCTGGTCAAATGGTTCAACAGAGCGTGAAATCACCGTAACCAATCCAGGCGAGTACTTCGTAACAGTCAGCGACAAGTCTTCGAAGTGCCCAGCTCAGTCAGCTTCTGTAAACGTTGTTGTGAACGACTTCCCAGTGAAGCCTATCATCAACCGCGTTGGTGATGTTCTTACAGCAACATCTTCATCTGATGTTCAAGCATGGGTTTGGAATGTTGACGGAAAGCGCATTCAGAATGCCGTGTACAACACCTATACCGTAACGGCTCCAGGTACGTATACAGCAACAGCTATCCGCAACGGTTGCGAATCAACATCAGAGGAATTCAAGATCATGTTCACAAGCGTCAACGAAGATGTTGTTGCTGGTGCACAGTTCTTCTCGGTGTATCCTAACCCAACAAGCGGTCGTGTCAACATCGCAACAGGTTTGAGCCTGGTTGGTGACGTTCGTATCAACGTTACAAATGCCGTTGGTGTTGATGTGATGTCGGTGAATGAAGTTGGCACAGGTGCTGGCTTTACGACGACGCTTGATATGACAACACTGCCAGCTGGCCTCTACAACGTTGTGATCAACAACGGTGCAGAACGTTGGGTTGTCCGTTTGGTCCGTCAGTAATCTGACGAAGTCAATACTCGAAAAAATGCGGGGGTGCACGGTAGTGTACCCCCGTTTTTATTTTTCAGAGGTTGATGAACCACGATTCCACACGATCAACGAGTGTAACGCGTCACATTCACCATTGTTGATGCAATTCCAGTAGTATGACAACTCTCGCAATCACGATACGATGTAGTCTGATGACACTGATGATTTTCAGTGCCGGCCTCACTGTTCGTTCACAGTGGCGAGAAGTGCCATTGCCGACGCCGTACGATCAGGGCTACTATCTTGATGTCTTCTTCCTTCCATCGAATCCTAACTTCGGCTGGGCATGTTCCATACAGGGATTTGTGGTTCGAACAACAGACGCAGGACGGACATGGACGGGTTCTGCGATTCGTGACGCCAACCTCGAATACATCCAGTTTCTTAGTCCGTCAGTCGGGTATTGCTCAGGACCGTCTGGAGTATATCGAAGTACCGACGGAGGGCGTAGCTGGGTGAATCGGACGCCAGCGCTGGTTGTGGATGAAAAGGGCTGGGGCAGCTATTGGTTAAGTGAAACCGAGGGCGTGTACTTCGTGGGTGGTTGCGCAACAGGCCGTCAGTACTTCTATCGTACTACCGATGCAGGTGTGACATGGGCCGTTTCTGTGACGAATGAACCAAACAGCGGTCTCAGCGACGGGATTATCTATGCGGACGGAACAGGATATGCCATTAGCAGCGGTATCCTCTGGGGCACGAACGACGCAGGACGCAATTGGTTCAGGATCAATACGACTGGTTCACGTCGGTGGACTGAGGAGATCGCCGTTGCCGGCCGTTCAATTCTTCTTCCGACATCAGGTACTGATTGTGATGGCCAGACTCGGGGTGTTGGTTCTCTCCGCTTCAGTACAGATGGAGGTCGTTCATGGAGAGAATTCCAAACAGGGTCCAACATGTTTGGTGCGTTTCTGGTGAGTGAGTCTACAGGTTGGGGCGTTGGTGACAATAGGGCTGTGTATCAGACAACGGACTACGGTAGAACATGGACGCAGCGCAATTGTGGCATTCGAGAGAACATCGATGATGTTTGGTTTGTAAATGATACGGTAGGCTGGGCCGTGGGTAACGGGATATACCGATCGTTCCTAGCAGCCAACCCAGCTCGGGTAACAATCTATCCTGAGGATCGAGTGGCATCGATATGTCGAGGAGACACGATGTTCGTCGAAGCTAGGGGGCCGTTTACAACCTACGAGTGGACCGACGGCACTCGAGCTGCTGCTCGGCAGATAGCCGCTCCCGGTGAATACATTGTTCGAGCGTATGACTCACTTCGATGCGAGTACGTGTCAGACACCATAACAATCCGTCTACGTAGCACGTTTACGCCGACAATTACATCGTCATCCAAGTCCCTTTGTGATGGCGATACGATGCTCCTCCAAGTGCAAGGACCGGTCCGATCATGGCGATGGTCCACTGGTGACACGACAGAGGGTATTCGCGTGGCCTCTTCAGGACGAATAACCTGCCAGATCATCGACACCGCGGGGTGTGCTGCGCAAGCACAGTTCGATGTCATCGTCTTTCCTTTGCCGAAGCCACAGGTTGCCACGGATCGGTCAACAACCATATGCCTAGACCAACAAGTCGTCCTCTCGGCCGATTCAGGGTTCCGTTCGTATCGATGGTCGAATGGTGCAACCACGCGCTCAATTACAACATCGAGCGCAGGTCGGTATAGCGTGCGTGTTATCGATGCAAATGGATGCTCAGGTGAGTCTGGGGAAGTTGAGGTCATCGTTCTGAATGCTCGAAATCGAGCCGAGTTTCAATTCTCGTCGACAGATCGAACCTATACGATCGTTGAACATGAAGTAGGGGAGTTACGTTGCCAACGACTCCGTATTCGGAATACATCGGATACTAGCGCACTTGTGATACGAGACATGCGATTCGCTGGAAATGTGTACTTCTCTGTTCCCAAGGCTCAGTTCCCGCTGATCATCGCTCCCTCGGCATTCGGTGAAATGACGATATGTGCCTCGGCAATTGACACGGGGCTCGTGGTTGATACCCTCTTGTACGATGATACATGTTCCACGATTGGTGTTCCCGTCCGCACGCAGGGCATGCCTATCCAGTTTCTTGGAATAGGGCAGTGTGAGATACCGATTTCAGCTACAGTGATACGAGCTGGTAGTGCATGGCAATTGCGGGCCCCATTCCCGATACCTGCGCGCGATAGATTGCGATTCTCTGTCGATCATAGAGGCCAAGAAACGGGGCGGGCAATGATCACCATCGTCGATGTAACCGGCCGAACGATGCTGCCGCCAGAGGTTGTGAGTGGACTCGGGATGATTGATGTTGAGCTCGACATTACACCTCTTGATATTGGACCGTATCAGCTCGTGCTATCGGTAGACGGAGAGCCCCATTCGAGTATCTCCTTTCTTGTGCACCGATGATGTGAGGGGGCGAGCAGCCCAGAGAAACTTCGTAGTTTGCAGCTATGGCTACGATCATTTCTCTCGATCCCCGCGTAACGCGGATGCAGATCGAACAGGATCCGGAATCTGCAGCGGAACCAAAGGCAGAATTAGATCAGTTTCACACGTTTGAAGTGTTCCATCAGTCGAAGACTGGTGCCCACCATGTACACGTGGGTATTGTGCACGCTCCAAACCCTGAAATGGCGCTACTGCTTGCGAAGGAGCAGTATGGTCGTCGAGGGGCGACAACGAACATCTGGGTTGTTGACACAAAGCATGTCGTGGCAATGGAATCAAACGATGCGGACATCTTTGCTACAACACCGGAAAAGACCTATCGTGATGTTGGTGCGTACATGGTCCGCAACAAGGTGGAAGCCTACAAGAAGAAACAGCAGCAGGGAGATACACCGTGAACAATGAGGCATTGAAAGACTTGTTGGTCCGTATGGCCGATGACGTGCTGATTCTCGCGCATCGACATTCGGAGTGGACGGGTCTTGGACCGTTGCTTGAGGAGGATATTGCCTTTTCATCAATCGCACAGGATAAGCTAGGTCATGCGCAGGCTCTCTATGCCCTACTTCATGAGCACTTGGGACAGCCTGAGCCTGATGCTATGGCCTTTGGTCGTGCCGAAGCGCAAATGCGATGCTGTCACCTTGTCGAACTACCGATTGGCGAGTACGATTTCTCGCTCGTTCGGCACTTTCTTGTAGACGCTGCTGAATACGTGCGGTGGTCTGCCCTTGCCGAGAGTTCCTTTGAGCCCCTTGCAAAACTCGCATTGAAGATTCGCGGTGAATTGAAGTATCACCTGTACCACGCACAAACGTGGATTATCCAGCTCGGATCGCAGGGGTCGGAGGAATCCAAAGCACGCCTGCAATCAGCATTGCGCGAAGTGTGGCCATTTGCTCTTGGCCTCTTTGAAGCGCGTCCAGGCGATGCGGACCTTGTTGCTGATGGTGTCTTCCCAGGTGAGGATGAGCTGCGTGAACGCTGGTTACACCTCATTGCAGGAGTTCTTCACAAGGCAACTCTTACGATTCCAGATGACGGTGCTCCAGTGTATGGCGGCCGAGATGGATATCATACAGAACACCTTGGTCCTCTGCTTGAGGAGATGACGGAAGTCTATCGTATTGATCCGTCTGCACAGTGGTAGTATGACAGCCGAACAGGTACTAGAGGCCCTCCTAACGGTCCATGATCCCGAGATTCCAACGATTTCCGTTGTCGATATGGGAATCATCACCGGTGTAGAAGTTGTGTCGGATGATCGTGTAACGGTTCGCATGACGCCAACCTTCGTTGGCTGTCCGGCAATTGATGTTATGCGGAATGACGTCGAGCAGGCAGTTCGCAATCTTGGTGTCGGCGTCGTTGACGTCGTTGTCAATTTCGACATCCCATGGTCAACCAATCGCTTGACTGAAAAGGGGCGTGCCGCGCTCCTTCAACACGGATTAGCACCTCCCGAGCACTATGACGATCTGACGCTCGAGCTCGAGGTCCTCAATAACGTTGCGTGTCCATATTGTGGTTCACGCAAGACGACACTCAAAAGTCCATTTGGACCAACCCTGTGCCGCTCGTTGCATTATTGCAACGCATGCTTGCAGGCCTTTGAAGGGTTTAAACCAGTTTAAAATTGTGTGCTGAGTTGCACGTAGAACTGTCTGCCTACCAGACCCGGAATCAATGTAGGATCGGCAACATCGAAGGCGTTGAGCATCCCGATGCCAACTGTTGCGTCGAGTCCAAAAAGTGTGGTTTGATGCGATGCAGCAAGATTCGCAACAGTGTATCCCGCTACGAATTCGTCGGTGCGATCAAGCACCTTTCGTGGTGGATCACTGATGACGATGCCATTTTTGTCGAGTGATTCGACGCCGAACCGACCGATGAATTGAAATCGTGCGTTGACGCTCAACGTTTGGTCTGGACTGTCATACTGCAGCCGCAGAACACCGCTGTGCCGTGAGCGTCCCCACAACCCCCCATACTCAGCTCGAGTCAAGACCTTATCAATCGTTCCTGCTTGCCCCTTATCGATTGCCTCAAGCACTTGAGCATCCTTTGCATCGAGAAACTGATATCCAGCTGCTACGGTAAATGTTCCACTCGTCTCGTGGGCAAGCGACAGGCTAAAGTTTGATTCGATTCCCTGTGTGAATGCGCGAGCGATATTTCGATAGGAATACACATCACGTCCGTCAATGCGGCGAACAAAGAAGAACTCAATGAGGTTTGACAGGTCATTACGAAATCCCCGAAGCTCTGCGTTATAGAGAATCGAGGCGGTCGAGGAGAGGCGCCGTTGTCCATCTTCGTACCGTATGCCCAAATCATACGACAGGCTGCGCTCTGGCTGAAGCTCAATTCCTAACCGACGGGCACCGATGAGATCATACCCTGCACCAGCCAGGCGATTCGAGAATGTCACAAAAAGCTGACGAAAATCGGGCGCTTTGAATCCAGTGCCGATGCTTGATGAGGCGCGGAAATGCTCGCCTGGTTTCCAGAGAAGTGAGAAGCGAGGACTCACCGCCGTTCCGAAGGCATTGTTGTCGTCAACACGTGCGCTGAGAACGTAGGAAATGTAATCGGTTGGCAGGCCCTCCCATTGTATGAAGGCCACTGCGGTCTGATAGAACGGGTCTGCACCCGTAGAATCACGATATCGAGTACCAGCGATATCGTCATAGATGAACTCTCCCCCAAGTGTCATCCTATTTCGAGCGCCGATCACCAAGTCATACTGAGCATATGTACGGAGAATGCGTCGACGAAGATCGTCGATACTTCCACCGGACCCTTGAACAGTATCGAAGTTGTATCGTTCATTATATACCGAACCATACGATGTGACGTTAAAACGGGCCCGACCTCGGCGATACTCGGCGTTGATCGTACCGGAGGCATCCCACTGTTCTACACTACCAGTGTTGGCTGCAACTTGTCCGGCGACGCTCTCAATGAAGCTTCCGCGAGATTCAGAGCCGAAAGCACGAATCCATGATCGCAGGGTCCACGTTTTTGTTGGTCGCCACTGGAGGTTCGTCTGCATGGTCCCGTCAGAGAACCCCGCAATCGGCACGGATAGTGAGTCGCCCAAAATCGAAAATGGTTGCTGACTCTTGATGTTGACAAAGCTTGAGACTTCAAATGTCTCACTACCCCAACTGATGTCGGCGCGAATTTCACTCGGGCCTCGTGTGAGGTACTGTGCCAACGCATTTGCATGTAGGCTGTCACCAGGCCGCTTCGTAATGATGTTTATCACACCCGCCAGAGCATCACTTCCATACATGCTGCTCATCGGACCCTTGACGATCTCGATGCGATCAACATTTCCAATCGAGAGGCGTGAAAGGTCGAGTATGCCAGCCACACGTCCAACGACAGGTTGTCCATCGATAAGGATGAGCGTGTGATCCGGACCCAGCCCGTTCATTTGGATTCCTGGACGAATTGTACCGGTTAGGGCAAGTCCAGTTTGCTCCCGCAGGACATCTCCCATGGTTGAGAGTCCTGAGTTGTTCATCCGTTGTGCATTGACAATTTCAACACGTACTGGAGAGTCCTTTGCACGCACTTCATTGCGCGTACCAGTAACAACGACCTGCTTGGACGTGATGGTGCGAAGACTATCAGTGACCTGTCCAGCCCTCGTGGAGTCGAGCATGGAAGGGGCGAGGAGGCTCGCATAACTGATGATCGGAAGAACGAGGCTAAGAAGAACGATGGTGGCGCGCACGGCGCAAAAATACGTCTGTTTGGGCTGATGCTATGGAATCCAAACAACAGGAACGGTTGATGCACCCATTGGTGTCACGGTAACCAGATGATAGATGCCCGAGCCGATCTCGGACATATCAAGGATTCTACGGAGCGTTGCTGATTCAGGTGACTGGACAATCTCCTTCTGATGATGAACCGTTCGGCCATCCACACTCAGGAGGCGATACTCATATGGCCCCGGCATCGTTGCCTGGATGTCAAGCTCGATAGAATGTTGCGTGGGCCGAACGCTGACCCCTATTGAGGGTTTCGTGTAGGTCCGAAGTAATCGTGCAAGAATGTTGCAACCGGTCACATAGAGGACACCAGATATCGTCGTGACATTTGGGCATCGGCCAGCAGTCCACTCAATGTTCTCCCACATGAGGTTGTCATTAACAGAGTTCCCGGCAAGGATCGTACCACGAACGGAGGTGATCAGTTGTGATGGTGAAATCACTTCAAGGTCATTGATGCGAAGATGGGCCATGCGTTGCGATCCACGGATGCTTACACGTAGTGAGCCACGATCAGTGGTAATCGGAAAGAAGGTGCTGGCATCATGGATCAGCGTTGCCCGCATTTCGTCAATTCGAAGAGGTAGAAACTGAGGGGGGACTTCCAGAAACACTGGTATCCCGATACTGTCAAGGCCAGCTGTAGCTGTTACGCTTCCCGAGATTAAGCGAATGGGAACAGTATCTCGCACGACGATTGACACTGCCTGTGTCTGCGTGCAGCCGAGACCATCTACGCCTGTGACGTAGTAGGTAATCGACGTGTCCGCGACGATGGTCTGAACAGCAGCTGTTGAATCCTTCAACCCTGTTGAAGGGGTCCATCGGTACTGCCATGCACCGCTGGCACGAAGTTGAATGGCGCTGCCTCGACATGCAGTTGTGTCGCCCGAGGCACGAACTTGCAGACGTGAAACGTAGACGGTCACCGAATCGATGTACTCACAACTCCCGATTCGCGCACGAAGGGTGTACGTCGTAGTTGCAGTCGGTGTTGCCACCGGCGCAAGAATCGTAGGATCACTCAGTCCATCTGTCGGCGTCCAGGAAAACTCATCGCCGAAACCGGAGGCTAACAACCGTTTACCAGAACCAGCACAGATGGAGAGATCTGCTCCGGCATTGATGATCGGACTTGGGAGCACCACCACGCGTACACTGTCGACCGTTCGGCATCCAAGTTCATTTTCGGCGACCACCCGATACGTTGTTGTGATGAGTGGCGATGCAACAACCACGTTACCGGTGTCGACATCTAAACCGGCCGACGGGATCCAGCGAAGTCGTGACTCGCTGCTCGTGGCCCGAAGGGTCGTTTGATCACCCCGACAGATTGGGCCTACAGGTTCGAGACGAATGGTTGGCATTGGCAGTGGGGATACATCGATTGAATCGATTGCTGTGCACATACCACTTCGAACGCGCAGCAAAATGCGTGTCGGCATGGATGAGACAACAACTCGCGTTGATGGCGAGTATCGATCAAGGACACCTGAACCACTCCATTCGAAGGACGTGCCTGCGGACGAGGTGAGCAGCACAGTATCGCCGGCACATGACGTGGTGATGCCATCGATTGCCGGATCGAGAGAATCCAGGACAACCACCTTCACCGTGTCGGTAATGAGACAACCATCACTGGTGATGTCGACGAAGTATGTCGTGGTTGTTGTCGGATTCGCAATCGGCGTCTCTGAGGTGCTATCACTTAGACCCACCGATGGGCGCCAGCGGTAGGAGCTTCCACCTGATGCCCGCAGCTGCGCAGTTGCGCCAGCACAAATCGTCACATCTGGCCCGGCTGAGACATTCGGTATGCGAACAAGCACAGTGGCGGTGTCGTGGCAGCCAGATGGATCGCTTCCGACAACGGTAAACATCGTGGTGGTGCGAACACGTGCCGTTGGTGAGGATGATGTTGGATCATCCAATGATGATGACGGTGTCCATCGATAGGTTCGCGCACCCGATGCCCGCAGCTGAACCGGCGTACCGGGACATGCGCGAACAAGTGAGTCTACTGTGAGATTCGGACGCGGCTGAACAGTGATCGTGGACACGGCTGTATCTGCGCCGTAGGCACCGCGCACAACCAGTTGCACTGTATACACACCTGTCTGTGGGAATACAACCCGTGAGGGGCTACGTTCAATCGATACCGAAGGTAGGCCCCCTTCAATGGTCCACTCCCACGCTTCAATCGTACCGGTGCTTTTGTCAGTGATACCTATCGGTTGCAATTCGCACACAACCGATGGCATTGTGAACGACGCACGAGGAACGCTGCAACTGATTTGTCGTTCACTTGGATCAATCAACAAGGGGGCCGGCATGTTGGGAAGCCCCATGCGAATTGTTCCGGTTGTCAATATCGCTTCGGGCACGAAGCCGAGCAAAGGAGGCTCGCTATTCGGCCGCTCGATCATACTCAAGCGGCTCGTTCCAGGGATTCCGATGTAGATCTTACCGTCGGGTCCGCGTTGAATTGGGACCCATGACGAGGTTGAGGAGAGATCGGCAACAATGCTCATTGATGCGGTGATCTGTTGCGGTGTGCCGCGACTGATGTCGAACCGATAGATCTGCGTTGTTCCGTCATCGTTGGCATCGGTGACAGCAACGAACACCTTTCGACTATCAGGCGAAAACGCTACACCGTAATGCTTTCCAAAACTTTCAAGAGCGAAAAGATTGACGCCACCCGAAATGCGCCCAGTTTGCCCATCAAAATCAAACAGCTGCGTGTTTCCGGCTGTTGATGTCATCACTAAATATTGGTTGTCGGGAGAAACATGCATCTGGCCGGCATCACGCACATCAAGCTGTGGGTTTCCGACAGATGAGACAATTGGTTGCGACTCGAGATAGGCCGCCGTTAGATGAAGGCTGTAGAAATGACGTGAGAGTCTGCTACGCGTGATGATCCACCAGCCCTCACCTCGACAATCAAGTGTCGCTGTGAGATGTTCTGTGATGTCGCTGAGAGCGAGCTCATTCTTCTTTGTCACATCGCCGAGACCGCCCGCGGCTCGCATGTCGATGATGCTGTAGTATAAACATAAACATCGTGATGAAGCATCTGGTGCAGATGTTGGAGCGGAATTGAAGAGATAGTAGAGGTTTGGTCTGCCAGGAGCAGGGACAATCAGCGCACCCTGACTTGTTGAAGGGTCGCCCATGAGCCCCGTACCATTTGGCATGACTTCGTGGAAGCGATTCCACACAGTGATGCCGTCGGTATAGAAAAGGAGTTCGCCTGTTGTTGGATCCGAGATCGAGGCAGAACTCCGATTGGCAACCATTCGTGAATCGGATAGTGGTGCAATCGTTCCCGAACGGAAGGTAACGCCGGCACGTTGTCCGAAGTACCAATTCCAGGCGGCTGGTGATTGCGATATGGATTGAATGGTGCCGAAGACGAACACAACAACGCACCAGATCACCAGCACGAATGATGGCCGATGACGATCCCTCCCCCCGGAGAAATATGGTCGTGTGGCTGATGTCACGAAGGCTCAGAAAAATAAACAACTTATGGGTGGGTGCTACGCGGAATGTTACCGGAATTTAACCGCACGCCGACGGGGTCTCACGTAACTTCGCACTGTCTTACAGACACTTATGGAATGCGCTCATGGACAAGAAGATCCTGGTGGTGGATGACGAGCAGGACATCCTCGATCTGATTTCCTACAACCTCTCGAAGGAGGGGTACTCAGTCAGAACTGCGGCGGATGGAGCGAAGGGGCTCGAGGCAGCCCGAGCGAGCCGTCCGGACTTGGTTGTTCTCGACGTTATGATGCCTGGCATGGATGGCTTTGAGGTCTGTAAAACGCTACGCCAGGATCCTCAGTTTGCGACAACTGCGATCATGTTTTTAACGGCGAAGTCGGGGGAGATTGATCAGATACTCGGTTTAGAGCTCGGAGCCGACGACTATCTGCAAAAGCCGATCTCTCCACGGGTCTTGCTTGCTCGAGTCAAGAGTATTCTTCGCCGCGGTGGTGACGCCAAAGGTGATATGATCGTTGCTCCCGAGGTCCTCCGTCTGGGCAATCTGGAGATCAACCGGCAGAACTATACTGTTCGTGTTGATGGGAAAGAGACCTTCTTCCCGAAGAAGGAGTTCGAGCTGCTCGCATTCTTGGCAGCAAATCGTGGTAAGGTCTTCTCGCGGGAAACGCTTTTGCGGCGAATCTGGGGTGAGAGTGTTTTTGTGATCGATCGTACCGTTGACGTTCACGTGAGCAAGATTCGGGAAAAGCTCGGACCCTACGGCCCATGGATCGAAACGGTAAAAGGAGTAGGCTACCGTTTCTCCGAGCAGGTCTAACTTTGTCGATATGAGCGATGAGGGTACCTTCTCACCAGTTAGCATGATCGTGCTCGGCACGCTATGTGCCTTGGCGGGTTATATTCTGGCGTGGATGCGTCAGCGACGCCGCCAGCGACAACATATCGACGAGCCTCTCGCTGTCGTCGAGTCTGTCACGACAGCAATTGTGCAGGGGGCTGTCAGTAGCCGAATCGTCGTCCCCGAACACACAGCCCCCCAGGTGGCTCACGTTGCCACTGCGGTCAATCGATTGGCCGATCGAGCTGCCACCGACATTGATGAAATGCGCCGACTCGAACGCGTCCGCTCGGAGTTTATCGCCAATGTGTCGCACGAACTGCGTACACCAATTTTTAGCGTTCAGGGATACCTTGAAACCCTTCTTGATGGAGCAATGGATGACCCGGAGGTCGCTATTCCATTCCTTGAAAAAGCCTATCTCAATGCCATGCGCTTGAATGCGCTGCTGAACGACCTTATTGATATTTCACGGATCGAAAGCGGCGAGCTGAAGTTTTCCTTTCGCTACTTCGACATCGTCGACTTAATCGAAGAGCTCATCCAGACGATGGAGATTCGAGCTCGACAGGCAGCCGTCACGGTTTCCTTCGTGCACGACGAATCTCGATCGGTGTATGGTGACAAGGAGCGTTTAACGCAGGTACTGACGAACCTGATCGACAATGCCATCAAGTACAACGTCGATGATGGACGGGTAGACATCAGACTGCATGCCGTAGCGAATGGCATCAGGGTCGAAATTGCCGATACGGGAATCGGTATACCTGAGCAGCACCTTTCCAGGATCTTTGAGCGATTCTATCGCGTCGACAAAGATCGATCACGTGCCGTCGGCGGCACGGGGCTTGGCTTAGCCATCGTTAAGCATATCCTTGAGGCCCACCATGCACAGGTGGAAATGACCTCTGAGGTCGGCAAAGGCACACGGGTTGCCTTTACCCTCCGTGCTGGTGAGCTCATGTAAATGCTTGGCGTGAGCTACCTCAACGGATGACGGGTAGAGTGAATGTTGCGTAGCTAGTGCCAGATCTGATTGTCAACACGTAGGTCCCGGATACAAGCGATCGAACATCAGCAATGACCGATGTTCCACGCTGGTACCAAGGCGCAGATACGGGGCTGCCTGTAACGTCCATGACAACGAGTTCGTCAATCGTTGCTTCCGATGGCAATGTCACGGTGCAGTGTGATGAACACGGACTCGGGAAGATTGATGCGACCTGAAGTGCCTGTTCGTTGATTGATGTTACCGTGCTCCAACGAATGTCGTCCATATAGAATCCATCCGACTGCCGTGAGGCGTTACTACGGAATCGAAGTCGCAGATGCACCGTGTCACCGACCACAGCACGTGGCATGGGGATGCGGGCAACTCTCCAAGCATCATCACCCTTCGTGGTATCTGACCAACGCGGATCCTTTGATGCATTCCACCACTCGAGAGACTCGTATGCACCTGATAGCCCCTTCGTCGAGGCTTCCAAGAACATCGTATCACTTGGGTCAATGAATGCAGCAACGTACATCTGCAGGACAAATCGCTGATCGTCCGGGAGATCGAGGTCGACCACCATTGGAAACAGCTGCAGTGTGTCACGTCGATTCGGCAGATATGCTGCGCTTGGGGAGTGTGCAAACGATGCTGGAGCAGAACGAAAGAAGCTGCTATTATTTCCCCATGCACCAAGGACTTTCCGGTATCGTGGTTCACGATCGAAAGACTCGCTGAGACGCTCGGCGGACCCTGAGAACACCCAGAGTGAGTCAGAGGCTGGACTCGCATTACCGTCACTGTCGACGACACGCGCCTGCACACGGTACCAGCCTCGCTCATCTTGACTAACTGGAAATGTCATGCGACGACCTGTATCCGAACTCACCAGCAACTTCAATGTAGACTCGCCGTTTTGATCAAACACCTCCACGCGAGCAAGATTTACAAGAGGCGTAACGCTATCCAGCCGGAGTCGGGGCAGGTCAATCACAGAGGTGATATCTGCAGTGGCAGATCCACGAGCCTCGGCAAGTGTCGGCGGGGCAGGCTGCTTCGAGCCCCCTGCAAACGCTGAGGCGAATTGCGCCGTACTTGTATCACTGCCGGCAATCGCTACAAGAGCGTATGTGTATCGAGAGTACTTCGTCAGACCTGTGTCGGCATAGGTAACAACACTGCCCGGAAGAGTAGCAACGATCTGACCATCTCGACGAAGAATGTATGTCAATAGCGACTGGTCAAGGGGCTGACCAAATGCCCGTGTGGTTACCGGATCCCATGAGAGCTGAATATTGGTCGGCTGATTCGGCAATGTCCGGGCAGCAAATCTCTGCGCTGCTGCTGGTGCTCGCGTATAGACCAATGCCGTGTAGACATCATTGTCAGCCCGATTTGTAACGGTGTTACGCATGTCCACCCAGGATGGCACGACGATGCCGTTGCGGAAGTCGCAGCCCGAATAATCACCAGCAAAGGTGTTCCCACTGAATGGGTTGTTCCGCAAGTCGCTGTTTCCATCGCCTGCACGCCGATCCGTCCATGTCGAACCGCCATCGGTTGAAAGGCTTACATAGGTGCGAACAAGGATGTTCTGGGCATCATCGCGACTATCAGCGTACATCACGGCAACGTCACCATTGGTTGGATCCAACGTTATCCATGACCAGAATTGATCATTCGTTGTGTCGGAATGAACAATACGGCCTGGGGTCCATGTCTCGCCGTTATCCGTTGATCGCGATACATAAACATTGGGATAATTGTCCGCAGCCCAGGTGAGATACATCCATCCGTTGCGTGATCCACCGGTATTGTCGATCGTGAGTGTGGGGTAACTCTCTGCGCGGACAACGCCCTTGACACGGGAGTTTGATTGTCCATTGATGATGCTCTTAATGCCAAACGGAGCATACCGATGGATGATCCGTGGTGCCGTCCACGTAGCTCCTGCATCAGTGGATCGCGCGTAGCGGATGGCAGACTCTGTGCCGCTGTTCCAGACGAGGTGCACAGAACCGTCTGGGCCGGTTCGTGCCAACGGGAAACTCTGTCCGAATGTGGTTGCTTCGCTTGTACCCGGGAATCGGTCGCTGACGTTAACAGGTACGGACCAGGTTGCCCCTTGATCGGTACTCTTTGTTATGACAATCTGGGTTGAAGAGTCGCGATTGATTACACGCTTCCATGGGATGTAGAGTGTTCCGCGATGGGGAGACGTCGAAGCTGTATCAACATGGATGTAGTATTTGTCTTCAAAGGCCGAGTCAGCCGTTTGTACACCGGTGTGAATGATTACAGCGGTGTGTTTCATTGACCAAGTCTTACCAGCATCAGTTGTCGAGCTGACAAAGACTCCGTTTTCGCCAAACTGTGCATTGCCGGTACGTCGAAAGCCACCATAACAGAGGTATCCCTTTCCAGTATGATCAAAGCAAACCGATGGGTCGTTTGATGATGTCCATCCAGGTCGTGCCGTACCGAGCGTGACATTGCTCCACGTGCGTCCTGCATCGGTGGAATAGTAGGCCCAGGTTGAAGATCCCCCGCGATAGTCGACGGCAGAACCGATCAAGAGATTCGGATCGATAGGACTGATCGCAATCGATGATTCATTCTGTGTTGGCAGTTGATCATTCTCAGCCGCGACGATCATGTTGACGTTTGTGAAGAATACCGGGAGTGCCGACTCTTCGACAAATGGTACCATCGCCCTGCCGTCAAATGGAGAAGCATCCGGTGTTGGATGAGCGCGCTCCATATGGCGTGCATGAATATTCTCCTGCGCATCGAGATGTACGCAGCCAAGGGTTAGGCCGATGAGGAACGTGATGATGATGTTCATGCGGGAAAAATACGTGTTGGACGGCTTCGCAAAATGATGCCATAACATGACAACGCCCGCACCGGTGGTGATTCGGTGCGGGCGTCGGTGGTGATTCGTGGTCCAAGCACGAAGTGGCGTCTGGACCCGAGGTGTCTTACTTTTCGTCGACGATCGTATAATCAGCGTCTTCGACCTTGTTACCTTCGCTTCCTGCGGCTGGGCCCTCTTCGGAAGGGGCTTGCTGAGCCGATGACGTCGATGCCTGCTCATACATCTTCGTTGAGGCCTCGCTCCAAAGCTGGTTCAATGCATCCATTGCTGGACGGATATCGGCAGCGTTGTTTTTGGAGGCATCGGCAAGACGATCCTTGGCCTTGGTGATACGATCCTTGGTGTCGGCATCGAGCTTCTCGTCAAACTCCTTCAGCTGCTTTTCTGTGCTGTACACGAGCTGATCAGCTTGGTTCCGGAGCTCGATCTCTTCCTTGCGCTTCTTGTCTTCGGCGGCGTGATCCTGTGCATCGCGCTTCATCTTCTCGACTTCATTTTTGTCGAGACCCGACGAGCCGGTGATGCGGATGTTCTGCTCCTTGTTCGTGGCCTTATCCTTTGCCGTCACACTAAGAATACCATTCGCATCGATGTCAAAGGTGACCTCGATCTGTGGGACTCCGCGTGGTGCCGGTGGAATGCCGTCAAGGTGGAACTTGCCGAGCGTCTTGTTATCAGCTGCCATCGATCGCTCGCCCTGCAGAATGTGGATTTCCACGGAAGGCTGGCTATCGGAAGCTGTTGAGAATGTCTCTGTCTTACGATGCGGAATCGTCGTATTGGCTGGGATCATCGGTGTCATCACTCCACCCATCGTCTCGATGCCCAATGACAGTGGTGTAACGTCCAGAAGCAGTACGTCCTTGACGTCACCCGAGAGAACACCACCCTGGATCGCCGCGCCCACAGCAACGACTTCATCTGGATTGACGCCCTTTGATGGCTCTTTGCCAAAGAAGTTCTTGACCAATTCCTGAATCTTGGGAATGCGTGTCGAACCTCCGACAAGAATCACCTCGTCGATTTGCGATGGTGTAAGCTTTGCATCGCGCAGAGCACCCTCACATGGCTTAAGTGAGCGATCAAACAGATCAGCACACAACTGCTCAAAGCGGGCACGTGTGATGTTTACGTTTAGGTGCTTAGGGCCATCGGCCGTAGCGGTGATGAACGGCAGGTTAACGTCGGTCTGCAGCATCTGCGACAATTCGATTTTTGCCTTTTCTGCTGCCTCACGTAGACGTTGCAGGGCCATTGGATCTTTCCGAAGATCAATGCCTTCAGCCTTGTTGAATTCATCTGCAAGGAAGTCGATCAGTCGTTGGTCAAAGTTGTCACCACCAAGGTGTGTATCACCATTGGTTGACTTGACTTCGAACACGCCATCACCAATCTCGAGGATCGACACGTCGAACGTTCCACCACCGAGGTCATACACAGCCACGACTTGGTTCTGACCCTTCTTGTCAAGACCATATGCCAGAGCCGCTGCAGTTGGCTCGTTGATGATGCGGCGCACGGTAAGACCTGCAATTTCACCGGCATCCTTTGTTGCCTGACGTTGTGCGTCATTGAAGTATGCAGGAACGGTGATAACCGCCTCTGTGATCTTCTCACCAAGGTAGTCTTCGGCTGTCTGCTTCATCTTTTGCAGCACCATCGCCGAGATTTCAGGGGGCGAGTAGAGACGTCCATCAATGTCAACGCGAGCGGTGTTGTTGTCACCTGCGACAACGGCGTACGGAACGCTCTTTGCTTCGTCAGAAACTTCGCCCATTTGCCGACCCATGAAGCGCTTGATCGAGTAGATCGTGTTCTTCGGGTTGGTAACAGCTTGACGCTTGGCCGACTGGCCGACGAGCCGCTCGCCGCTCTTGGTGAATGCAACAACCGACGGAGTTGTGCGCATGCCCTCGGCATTGGCGATCACAACAGGTGTTGTGCCTTCCATGACAGCAACGCAGGAGTTGGTCGTGCCGAGGTCAATTCCGATGATCTTTCCCATTGGGAATCCTTCAACCTAAACGTGTATAAGAGTGTGGTTTGCTTATGAGATCTTGATCTCTTGTTCCTTGTGCATGGTCGGCTCCTTCTTTGCCATCCATACCGTCAGAACTCCCTTGTCGAATGTTGCCTTCACCGAATCGAGCTTGATGTCGTCCGGTAGTGTGAACGACCTCGAGAAGGAACCATAGTTGCGCTCGATGCGGGTATAGTTCTTATTCTCCTGGCGTTCTTCACGCTTCTTCTCGCCTCGAATTGTCAAAATCCGATCGTCTGTAACCGTGATTTTGACGTCCTTCTTTTCCAAGCCCGGAAGCTCGGCGTGGAAGGATACGCCCTCTGCCTCGTCGCAGATGTCCACGCGTGGCGTGAACTCTCCAATCTCAAAACGAACTCCTCCGTCTGGAAATCCGTCGAACAGTTCGTTCATACGACGGATAACGGTATCCATACCGCGAAACGGATCAACTTTGATGAGGGACATTGTCGGTCTCCTAGTGGTGATGAGGAATGACATGTGTGTCTCCCAATGGCCATTGGTGGAACTGCGTTGATGACGATTGTCTTGGAAAATCGTGCCAAACCAGAAAAACTGCCGTAATGGCAGAGCGTCGAGCTAAGTCACGGTCAATACGGCAGTTGTGCGAGTTCGCGGTGTGTCAGTATGGCAGATATTGGTGTATTCCCGTTCGATTCCCGCCGTCGTGGGAAGAACGTCTGGAGTTACTCGGTACCTGTTACTCTGCGTGCCCCTTTCCATCGTCGCTTCCAGTACGGCTCTGAAAGGGTGGAGAGCATTACGCCCCGCGAGGTTGCGCTATGGATGAATCGGTCATCAGCGAGATAGATGCCGACGTGATTGACGGTGCCACGGTTACTCGTTGAGAAGAAGACCAGGTCGCCCGCTTGAAGGTCGCTTATGTCCACGTGCTTGCCGACGAGAAACATCTCAGACGACGTTCTCGGCAATGTTGGGAATAGGTCGCGAAATGAATAGCCAACAAATCCGGAGCAGTCAAAACAGTCAGGAGTCATGCCCGAACTGCAGTAGGGTGTTCCGATGAGATCCTGCGCACGTTCCAAGGCAGCCCGCATCAGCGGTGGAGCCTCCACGCGGATACGAGAAGATGTTGCGCAGCCAAACGTGAGGGCTGCCGTTCCAAGCAGGAGCAGACGAACGACTGCCTTAGGCATCCTTCTTCTGAGGAAGGAGAATTGAGGTCACGACACTCACCGCCAACACGACAGCAATCACCCCAAGGGCAATCTCAATCGGCATGATGTAGAAGTCGTGGATTAGCATCTTCACGCCGATGAAGGAGAGAATGACGCTGAGTCCATATTTCAGGTAGTGGAAGACCCCCATGACGCCGGCTACCGCAAAGAAGAGGGAACGCAGACCCATAACGGCGAAGACGTTTGAGGTGAAAACAATAAAGGGGTCGTTGGTGACAGCGAAAATGGCCGGGATGGAATCGACAGCAAAGACGAGGTCGGTGAACTCAACAACAATCACCACCAAGAAGAGTGGTGTGAACCAACGAACACCATCCTTGATAATTGAGAACCGCTCCTGATGATAGTCCGGTGTGATCCGCAGATACTTACGGGCAAGACGGACCACGGCATTTGCTTCGAGCTCTTCAGCTTCTTCGTCACTAAACGCCATGCGGATTCCCGTGAAAACGAGAAACGCCCCGAACACATAGAAGATCCAATGGAATGTCGCGATCAATGCTGCTCCAATGGCGATCATCATTCCGCGCATGATCAAGGCACCAATGATACCCCAGAAGAGGACCTTGTGATGATACTGCGGGGCGACTTTGAAGTACTTCAAGATCAGAATGATCACGAAGATGTTGTCGACCGATAGCGATTGCTCTAACAGGTAACCAGCAAAGAACTCCTGCGCTGCTACCGGCCCCTTCTCGAAGTACACAAAGAGGTTAAAGAGCAGTGCGAGGCAGATCCAGAATACTGTCCACCCTACGGCCTCGCTGACTTTCACGACGTGTGGCGTTTTGTTGAAGACTCCCAAGTCGAGAGCCAACAACAGCAGAACGAGCAGGATGAAACCGGTATACAGGATCGGTTCGGGAATCACAGGCAGCATCATGATTTGCGAAACTACGACCGTAGATTGTACAAATGGGTCCATTAATTCTTATCGATGGCATGTCGCTCGTCTTTCGAGCCTACCATGCTCTGCAGCGAACAGGCATGCAATCGCCCTCGGGTGAGCCAACCTTCGCTGTATTTGCGTTTGCCAATATTCTCATGTCGTTGCTTGATAGGCATCATCCAGATGCGATCGCCGTCGTGTTTGATACTCCTGAGCCGACATTTCGCCACCTGATGTATGACCAGTACAAGGCGCATCGCGATGCATTTCCAGAGGATCTCGTTCCTCAGCTTGCACGGATCAAGGAGCTGATTACCCTCTTGGGACTCGAGATGGTGGAGATGCCGGGCTTTGAAGCGGATGATATTATCGGAACGATCTGCCGTCGTGAAAGTCATGACGGTCATGAGATTCTGTGTGTGACGTCGGACAAGGATTACTTCCAGCTCGTCAATGACAAGGTCAAAATCCTCCGTCCCGGGAAGGATGTTGGTGAGTATGAGCTCATGGATGCACACAAGGTCAAAGACAAGTTTGGCGTTGGCCCCGACCACGTCATCGATGTTCTGGCGCTGATTGGTGACTCGTCGGATAACGTCCCTGGCGTCAAGGGTGTCGGTGAAAAAACTGCTATCCCACTGATCGAGCACTTCGGATCTCTCGAGGCTCTGTACGACCAGCTCGACAATGTTGAGCGAGCATCGGTGAAGAAGAAGCTTGAGGAGAGCCGGGAAATGGCGTTTCTTTCAAAGCAGCTGGTTACCATTCATACCGATGTTCCCATTGATGCAAAGCGTGTAGCGCTTGTCCGGAAGCCCATTGATGCTGTGGCCATCGATACGTTCTGCGAGGATCTGGGCTTTCACACTCTGCGTCGGAAGTTTGCGAAGGCTGCCCAGGCCAATGCTGCAGATGCAGCGCCAATCTCCACGTCTGGAGATGATCCGGACCCAAGTGCAGGTACTGCCGCACCAACGCACCATCTGACGCTTCTGGCAGACATTCCACATGAGTACACCTTGGTCGATACTCCGGGTTCGCTCCAGTCGGCTATCGAGGAATTGAAGGGGGCTTCTGAGCTTTCGTTCGATCTGGAAACAACAGGGCTCGATGCCATGCGATGTCGCATCGTGGGGATTGCACTAAGCGCGCAAGAGGGCAAGGCCTTCTACATCGATGTTGATGATCCCGATCCTGATGCCGGTGGATCGCTCTTTGGGGGTCATGGAGATGGTCACGGGCTGGCCGTGCAAGACGTGCTTGCTGCAATTCAACCCCTTCTTGAAGATGCATCAATCGAGAAGCTCGGCCAGAATGCCAAGTTTGATATGCTGATCCTTCGTCGGTATGGCATCAATGTGCATCCGCTGGGCTTTGATAGCATGCTGGCGAGTTACGTCCTCGATCCAGATAAGCCCCATAACCTCGATGCGCTCTCTGAGCGATGGCTTCACTATGCACCGATATCAATCACTACCCTCATCGGTGAGCGCAAAGGACATCAGCTCTCGATGAAGGAGATCGACGCAGCCCGTGTGTCTGAGTATGCATGTGAAGATGCTGATCTTGCGCTCAAGCTCCGCCATCGGCTCGAGCCGGAGTTGGAGAAGAGCGACCTCCTCGAGTTTGCTCGTCGTGTGGAGTTTTCAGCTGTACCAGTGCTGGTAACAATGGAGCGTAATGGCGTCTGTATCAACACTGAATCTCTGGGTGGACTCGGAGAGTTCATGCGTAGTGAAGCCAAGCGACTCGAAGCGGAGATCTGGAGTGAAGCCGGCCAGGAGTTCACAATCTCGTCACCAAAGCAATTGGCTGAGGTATTGTTTGAGAAGCTCATGCTTCCGGCATCAAAGAAAACAAAGACCGGCTATTCGACTGATTCATCCGTTCTTACTGAGCTTGCCGATTCGTACCCGATTGCGCAGATGATTCTCGACTATCGTCAGGTAGAGAAACTTCGATCTACCTACGTTGAGTCATTGCCTAAGCTAATCAACCCTGCCACGGGGAGAGTTCATACAACGTTTAATCAGACTGTTGCTGCAACGGGACGGCTTTCGTCGACAGAACCGAACCTTCAGAATATTCCGATTCGAACAGAACTGGGTTTGCGAATTCGTAAGGCCTTTGTGCCTCAGAAGCCTGGATGGGTTATCGCCTCTGCCGACTACTCCCAGATCGAGCTCCGGATTATGGCTGCAATTTCTGGAGATGAGAATCTCCGCGCGGCATTTGCATCGGGTGCCGATATTCATTCAGCCACCGCGGCAATCCTCCACGACGTGTCACTTGGTGATGTCACAGCAGAACAACGTCGGGTGGCGAAAACGGTAAACTTTGGAATCATGTACGGCCTGGGAGCATTCGGACTTGCGCAGCGACTTGGCGTTCCACGCAGCGAAGGACAGAAAATCATCGAGAGTTACTTTGAAAAGTATCCCGGTATCAAGCGGTATATGGATGACACCATCGCGTCTACGCGGGAACGGGGCTATGCAGCCACCATCCTTGGACGTCGGCGGTATTTTCCCATGATTAATGCTGCAAATCGTGGTCTGCGGACAGCTGCCGAACGTGCTGCGATCAATATGCCCATTCAGGGTACAGCGGCCGACATGATGAAGCTGGCAATGATTCGGGTTCATCATCGCATGCAAACTGACGGATATGCATCGATGATGCTTCTCCAAGTGCATGACGAGCTCGTCTTCGAGGCACCCGAGAGCGAGGTCGATGCACTCTGTAGCATGGTCAAACATGAGATGGAGCATGCACTGCCCCTTGATGGTGTGCCGGTCATCGTGGAGTCGGGCACCGGACCGTCGTGGTATGATGCACACTGATACCTGAAACCGTCCATATTTTCGCCACATGTCTATCCTCACAGCCATTGTGCTCGGAATCATCCAGGGTCTCAGTGAGTTTCTCCCAATCTCGAGTACCGCGCATTTAACCATTGCGGGTACTGCGATGGGAGTCATTGATCCGACACATCCAGAACGATGGACGTCGTTTATGGCAACGATCCAGCTCGGCACGCTGGCAGCAGTCTTGATCTACTTCCGGAGTGATATCCTGCGATCGATACGCGCCTGGTTTTCAGAAAATCTCACCCGAGAGCGTCGGTCGTTCACTACGCAAGGTCCGGAGAGCCGTCTCGCATGGTTGGTCATCATTGGCACTATTCCGATCGTGGTGGTCGGACTTGCATTCAAGGATGTCATCGAAGGGGCATTCACGAAAGATCTTTCGGTGATTGCTGGATCGTTGATCATCATGGGACTGCTTCTGTGGTTGGCTGAGAGACGGGCGACGTTTACGCGATCGACGTCTGACCTTACGGTGGTTGATTCCATCGTGATTGGCTTTTCCCAGTGCTTGGCGCTCATTCCGGGAGCCTCACGCAGTGGCTCTACGATGATGGCTGCGATGTTTCGTGGGATGACCCGAGAGCATGCGGCACGATTCTCGTTTTTGCTTTCGATACCGGCGATTCTCGCAGCGGGGATTCTGCAGTTTCTTCATGAGCTGGAACACCTCACAACATCCGATGGTGCCCTACCGTTGGGCCTAGCGACGGCCGCAGCATTCATCAGTGGGTACTGGAGCATCGATGCGTTGATTAAGTACCTCCGTACAAGGACCACCGCGGTGTTTGTGCTCTATCGCATCGCATTGGGCTGCGCCATCTTGCTCGTTGGATGTCAGCCTCAGGTCGAAAAACCCGTCGAAGAGATGCAGCAGATTGCGCCACCGTCAGATACGTTGAAGGCCCCTTCGATTGATTCGTTGAATCAGATTGTGGCTACTGATACCGTGGTTGTCTCAACATCGAAAGGGGCTATCACCATTGAATTGTATGGTAAGGATGCGCCGAAAACCGTTGAGAACTTTCTCCGCCTGATCGAGAAGAAATACTACGATGGGACGCACGTCCACCGCGTAGCCAAAGATCTTGTGATTCAGATGGGTGACCCTATCACGCGAGATATGCGGTTCAAGGCTGAATGGGGACGTGGCGGGAGTACTGCAAGTGGGGAGACGCTTGTTGATGAGCTGAATGACTCCCTTCCAACAGCACGACGCGGGTATCGCCTCGGCACAGTCGCAATGGCCCGTCGCAAGCGCGTAGCGAACTCTGCCACCAGTCAATTTTTCATCTGTCTTGAAAAGGCTTCGGCACTTCGCTACCAATACACGATTTTTGGAAGCGTCATTGACGGTATCGATGTCGTACAAACCATCGGAGATCTTGAAGTCGAACCCGGACCTCTGGGAGCAGCAGATGGAATCCCGAAAACTCCTGTGCGCATCAAAAGCATACGTCGAAAACTGAACAAGTAATCAATTCCTCACGAACACTACATCTGGAGATCACCAATGCGATTTCTCGCTCTATCACTCATCGTTGTTGCCTCACTTCTTGGCATGAGCTGCGCAGTTGAGGCAGGACCAATTCACCCAGGAGACGGACCCATGTACACAATTGAAGTCACCCAAGGCAATGCAAATCTTGGAAAGATTGTTCTGCGCCTATGGCCAGATGTTGCACCAAAGCACTGTGCGTTCTTTGAAGCTCGTGTTGCAGAGGGATTCTATGACGGCACAGCGTTTCACCGCTGCATTGCCAACTTCATGATTCAGGGTGGAGATCCAAATAGCAAGAACGGTCCTCGCAACTCATGGGGCTCGGGTGGGTACAAGGAGAAAGTCCCAGCGGAGTTTTCGAACAAGTCCCATGTTCGTGGCGTGCTGTCTGCAGCTCGTACGAATGATCCGAACAGCTTCAGCGGACAGTTCTTCATTTGCGTTGCAAAGGCTGACTGGCTCGATGGTCAGTATACCACCTTCGGTGAAGTTGTCAGCGGAATGGAAGTTGCCGATGCAATTGTTGCTGCTCCGCAAGATGGTGCAAACAATCCACTCGAGAAGATCTCGATGAAGATCACCAAGAACAAGTAATCGCACTGCGATCAGGTTCATGCTTGCATTTCTTTATCTGTGTGCCTGTCTGTCCGTTGGACTGACAGGCACTCTTGCACATGCATCACCAGTTGCTGTCGTGTGGGCAACAGACTCGGTTTCAAAACCAGAGTCGCTTGGGCCCATGGTGAACAGTGTGCATGATGATTTGAATCCGTTGATTTCTCCCGATGGCAAAACCCTCTACATTTCACGAAAGGGGGCTCCCGAGAACATCGGAGGTCAAGGGCAGGACATCTGGGTTAGTCAACTGCAAGCCGATGGTTCGTGGGGGAAGGCTCTGAATGCTGGAGGCCCCCTGAATAATGAGGGGCTGAACATGGCCTATTCGATTTCACCGGATGGGTCGACGATGCTTGTGGGTGGGACGTTCCGCAACGATGGTGGAGACACGACCTTTGTTGCGATATCACGTCGTACAGCGAGCGGATGGTCAACTCCTCAGCCGTTGTTTATTCGGGGTTTCCGCAACCTTAGTAAACATGGTGAGTACTGTTTGTCGAATGATGGTGCCGTGCTCCTAATGGCGATCAAGCAGGCTGATACCGAGGGTGACCGAGATTTGTATGTAAGCTTTCGTCAGTCAGACGGCACCTTTTCTACCCCGAAGAACATTGGCTTTGTGGTCAACACCACTGGTCAGGAAGCCACACCCTTTCTCGCTTCCGATGATGTGTCACTCTACTTTGCCACAGATGGCCGCCCGGGCTACGGTGAGTTTGATGTTTACGTGACGCGACGGCTTGATTCTACGTGGTTGAATTGGTCAGAGCCAGAGAATCTTGGTTCGAGCATTAATACCGCCGATTGGGATCTGTCCTACACCATACCGGCCGATGGGAAGTATGCGTACTTCGTGTCGTATTCGAATACCATTGGATCTGGTGATGTGTTTCGTGTTCGCCTGCCAGAGAAGGTGCGCCCACGTCCAGTTGTGTTGCTTTCCGGTCGGGTGCGAAACATGAAGACGAAGGAGCCGATTGCTGCCGACATCATCTACGTAAATCTTGCAACCGGCGTAGAGGTTGGGCGTGCGCGTTCGGCTGATGGAACGGGAGAGTACACGATAACACTGCCTGCCGGGATGGATTATGGTCTGCGTGCTGAGTCGCAAGGGTATGCAGCCATTAGCGAGAATGTCAATCTGACGTCGTACACGGAGTATGCCGAGATTCAGCGTGAGCTCGACCTGATCCCAATCGAGAAGGGGGCCGTCATCGAGCTGAAGAATATCTTCTTTGATCGGAAGAAAGCTATCCTGAAGCCTGAATCAACAGCTGAACTTCAGCAGCTTGTTGAACTTCTGCGAAACAACCCAACGCTGAAGATTGAGGTGAGTGGTCATACCGATGCGATGGGAAAGGATGCAGACAATCAGCAGCTTTCTGATGATCGAGCACGTGCGGTTATGAACTACGTCGTTGCAAATGGAAGTATTGACGCCACACGCATCATTGCCAGAGGCTACGGTGAGACGCGTCCAGTAGCATCGAATGAAACGGATGAGGGACGTGCACAAAACCGCCGGGTTGAATTCACAATTCTAGAGAAGTAATGTCAACGGATTCCTCGCCAGCGAGCCAAGCTCTCATGGAACGAGAGCACAATGTTGTGTTTCAAACCTATCGGCGAATCAATCTTGCAATTGATCATGCTGATGGGGTACGGATCTATGACGTTGATGGGCGGTCCTATCTCGACATGCTTGGTGGAATTGCTGTCAACGCTCTCGGTCATTCCCACCCGCGAGTAATTGCAGCAATCGAACAGCAGATTCGTCGATACATGCATGTTTCGAACGTGTTCTACCAGGAGCCGCAGGTGCGACTTGCTGAGCAGCTCGTAGCGGCAAGTGGCTATCCACGCGTCTTCTTCAGCAACTCCGGTGCGGAGTCAACTGATGGTGCTCTGAAGATGGCGCGCCGCTTTGGGAGTTCTACTGGTCGGTATGACGTCATCGGCTTCTCGGGAGGCTTCCACGGCAGAACCTATGGCGCCCTATCGATCATGGATAAGCCCCTTTACAAAGATGGAATGGGGCCATTCCTTCCCAACACGCTGATTCTTCCCTTCAACGATGTTGATGCGCTCGAGGCGCGCGTCGATGAGAATACTGCCGCAATCATGGTGGAGTTCTTGCAGGGTGAAGGGGGCATTGCCGAGGCAACACAGGAGTTTGTTGATGCTATCTGGAGTCTCAAGCAGAAGTTTGGATTTCTTGTGATTGCTGATGAGGTACAATCAGGAATTGGACGCACGGGAGACTTCTTTGCCTTCGAACGCTATGGCGTTCGACCCGACATTGTAACGATTGCAAAGGCCATGGGTGGCGGACTTCCGCTCGGCGGAATTCTTGCAACGGAGCAAGCAGCCTCTCTGCTCGATAAGGGTATGCACGGAACAACCTATGGTGGAAATCCCGTTGCCTGCGTAGCCGGGAGTGTTGTGATGGACGAAGTGGCTGATGGTCTGATGGATCACGTTCGTGAGATTGGCGACTACCTCCACGGACGTCTGCGAGATCTGCAGAATCAGTACCCGGAACTTGTGCGTGAAATTCGGGGACGCGGATGCATGCAGGGCGTTGTGCTCAACCAGGACGCCTCAAGCTTCATCCCACGTTTACTTGAACGGGGCGTTATTGCCAATGCTACGGCCGGCAATGTCATCCGTCTGGTTCCGCCATTCATCATCACGCGCTCTGACGTTGATGAGCTGCATGCCGCACTTTCGACGGTGTTCGCGGCTGCATGACGTGTCGCTCGCAATGCGGGGCGTGCTGTATAGCCCCGTCAATTACGTCGCCGATCCCCGGTATGCCCAACGGTAAGCCAGCGGGCGTTCGTTGTGTTCAGCTTACTGACGATCTGCGCTGTCGACTTTTTGGTCGTCCTGAACGCCCAGCATTCTGCGGCACTCTTCAACCATCTGAACAGATGTGTGGCAGTGATCGCATCGAGGCGATGAGCATCCTCACCAAGATGGAGCTCGATACTCTTCCTACTCAATCCAGCACATGACCTATCCAATTCTTGTTACCTGTCCGCGAGAGATTCCTCCAATTCTTGCCCGTGAGATTGAGTCGTTAGGCCTGCCAATCATCGCTATGCACCCAGCTGCGGTGCAGACGCAGGGAACGTTGGAGGACTGCATGCGGCTGAATCTTTGGTTGCGGACAGCGCATCGTGTTCTCTTGCGGCTCGGTGCATGGTCGGCACGAAATGCTGATGAAATGTATCAGGCAATCAATGGCATCGACTGGCATGAGTGGATTCCAGCAAATGGATATGTGAGTGTCATCTCGTCAGTTAAGACGCCAAGCATCGACAATGACATGTATGCGAACATGCGCTGCAAGGATGCAATTGTTGACCAGATTCGAGCGCGTAAAAGTGTTCGTCCTAGCAGTGGTCCGGATACCTCGCGTAGCGTTGTCTTTCTCTACTGGCACGACCAAGATCTCATGGTGTATGTTGACACGTCGGGTCAGCCCCTTTCCGACCGTGGCTACCGGATGCATCCAGCGAAGGCCCCTATGCGCGAGTCCCTCGCGGCTGCGGTGATTCTCTCGACAAAATGGTCTGCGGACTACCCCATGGTGAACCCCATGTGCGGCAGTGGAACCTTGGGCATCGAGGCGGCCATGATTGCTGAGAATCTTGCCCCGGGAGCACTACGAGCAAACATGGGGCTTCTCCACTTACTGCCCTTTGATCAACGGGCGTGGCAGCGCCTTCGATCATCTGCGCAATCTTCACGGAAGTCGGTACGGCCGGTCATCTCCTGCTCGGATAACGATCCTCGCGTTGTACGTCAGGCACGTGAGAATGCCCGCGCTGCAGGCGTACAGATCGACATTGCCGTCCGGGATTTTCGCGAGGTTACGGCTCTTGAAT
This sequence comes from Bacteroidota bacterium, assembly GCA_039795225.1. Taxonomy (GTDB): domain Bacteria; phylum Bacteroidota; class Ignavibacteria; order Kapaibacteriales; family Kapaibacteriaceae; genus UBA10438. The sequence goes on from JBDKEN010000003.1 coordinate 169,616, forward strand.
CACCATCTGCAAGCGATCAAAATGGACCGATCATCATTCTGAATCCAGAGTACGGTATGCGTTTAGGAGATGAGAGAATTCTCCGCGGAGTGTACCGCGACATCGGAGACCTCTTCAAGCAGCGTTTCAAGGGTACGACGGGATATGTGTTCACGGGCAATTTCGCTCTTGCGAAAGAGATCGGTTTGCGCTCCTCACGTCGACTGCCGTTTTGGAGTGCAGATGTTGAATGCCGATTGCTCGAGTTCGAACTCTATGAGGGTACAAAGAAGGCCTACGGTCAGACTACTTTGCCTCGTACCACCGACGAGCATCCGTCTTCATCTGCACCAGAGAATTCTTGAGCAGATACATCATGTGTCCCGCCGGGTAATACGTCATGCTGATGTTTGATCGCAATGACTTCGGAAGGCCCAGGTGATCGAATGTGTATTCAGTGCCATAGAACGGTGTGGCTAGATCGTAATAGCCATTGAGTACCCACACTCGTAATGCTGGATTCATCTGCATGGCGTTGCGCAGACGCGGGGCAACATTGAGATATTCGTTCTGAACGTTCGAATAGTCCCATGGCCAGACGCGACCCGTTAGCACTTCGTAGGGGAGTGTGGTTGTTACGTTCAGCTCGCGTGCAAGATAGTCGTTGATGCATGTCGAAAAGCACCCGGCAATCGTCGGATGATGGCTTGGATCGCGCTCCATTGACTCGCCGAGTCGATCGGCGATGGTTCCGGTGTAGCGGCTATCGAAGCGGCCAATCACAAGCCCCTTCTCACGAAGAAGCTCTTGACAGAATCGGAAGATCACGGGCCTGAGCTCTGCTTTGTCGACGTATTCACGTGAGAGCCCCGTGAACCTCGAAATCTTGTCGATCGTAGCTGTGCGCTCTGCGTCGCTCATGGCGCTACCCTTCATCAGTGCCAGTGTGTAGTCACCCATGGCAAACTCGCGGGCCTGGGCAACCACTTGCTCAAGAGTTTGCGACTGGAGATCCGCTGGCAACTTCTTGTGGTACCACGCCGACGCGGTATAGGTTGGCAGAAAGGTTGCAAACGGCAGGTCGTTACCATCAGCAAAATCGATTGACTGAAAGTTCAAGACAGCACTCACAAGGATCACTCCATTGAGATACATCCCGTAGCGGTTTTGAAGGTGCTCCGACATTGCACTCGCACGCGTTGTCCCATACGATTCACCAATCAGATACTTTGGTGAGGCCCAACGTTTGTGGTCAGATGTCCAACGGCGGATAAACTCTCCAACCGACTCGATGTCTTGATTGTATCCATGAAACTGCTTTGCATCCTTTTCATCGCTGGCTCGTGAGAACCCGGTGCTGACTGGGTCGATGAATACGAGGTCCGTCATGTCGAGCCACGATTGGTCATTGTCGACAAGCTTGTAGGGAGGTGGCAGTGTTGCCCCATCATCGGCCATCAACACACGGCGCGGTCCAAGAACACCAAGATGGAGCCAGACGCTTGAAGATCCAGGCCCGCCGTTGAAGGAGAATGTCAAGGGGCGTGTACTCGGATCAGTGACACCAGTCTTGGTGTAGGCGATGAAGAACACCTTCGCTCGTGGCGTACCATCTTCCTTAACGAGCGTGAGATGGCCAGCTGTGGCCTCGTAATCGATCTTTTTGCCATCAATCGTTACGCTGTGCTTCGTCGTCACAGGCTTCTGAAAAATTGCGATATCGGCCTTTGTTGAATCGCCCGCAAGGGCCCACGACGGAGCAGTGATCAGGATCAGGATACGGCAGATAACTGTTGCGAGGGAGAATTTCATAGCAGGTTGCGGGTCGTTTCTTCGTGGATGTACTTGGCTACTTCGGTCATACTTCCGGTTTCGCGGAAAACGCGGAGCTGTCGATCTGCGCCGGAGCCGTTTTCAAGGATTGTGTGGATGTATTCAATGTGTTGACGCGATCCGAGGTCGTCGACGACATCGTCGACAAACTCGAGCAGCTCACGAATGAGGTCACGAGCTGGCATTTCGCGCTGACGCCCCCAGTCGATGAGGTTTCCGTCAAGACCGTATCGTACAGCACGCCACTTATTCTCCATGAGGAGTGACCGTCGATAGGTTCTGAACGAAAGGTTCTTCTCGTAAAGCGAAAAGAGCTTTGCCGCTACGGCCTGGCAGATCGCTGCGATTGCGATGGTCTCCTCGATACGCATTGGCAAGTCACAGATACGAACTTCAAGCGTTGGGAAGAATGGATGCGGCCTGATATCCCACCAGATTTTCTTCGCGTTATCGATGGATCCCGTCTTGATAAGAAGGTTTACGTAGTTCTGATACTCTCCCCAGCTTGAGAATGCATCTGGCAGTGCCGTACGAGGAAAGCGTTCAAAGATCTTTGAACGGTAGGACTTGAGCCCCGTATCAATGCCTTCCCAGAACGGAGAGTTAGTACTAATGGCCAGAATGTGCGGCATGAAATACCGCATCTCATTCATCAGCTGAATCTGGGTTTCACGATTCTCAATGCCGATATGAACGTGCATGCCGAAGATGAGTAGAGACCTCGCCAGAACCTGCATATCCTCCACAAGAATGCGGTAACGCTCGTCAGGATAGATTTCTTGGTCTTCCCAGCGTGCAAATGGGTGACTGGATGAGGCTCCGATACACAGGCCGTTTTGGGCGGCAAGACTTGAAACAACGCTGCGGATTTTCCGCACTTCATTGAATGCTTCAGTTGTGTTCTTGCAGATACCGGTTCCGATTTCCAGCATCGAGCCATGCATTTCGGGCTTAATGTGCTCATGAAGGAGCTTTTCGCCCTGACCGAGTAAGTCCAATTGAATGTGCGACTTCAGGTTGAAGCTCGTCGGATCGAGCACCATGTACTCTTCTTCGATGCCTAGCGTAAAGCTTGGTCGCTCGTAGGGATTCGCCGGATCAAACCAGATACCGACATCTTCGGCAGCCATGAAACATTCCTCGTGAGTATTGTGTCGAAGATAGGCAGTGGCCTTGCCGACTGCAACGAATCGCCCCATGCTTCGTCGTATACTTGCCTTATGCCTGAACTCAGTATCGAAGGAAATGGACGTCTTGAGCGGACAGCCATTTACTACAACGGACAGCAGCTTGATAAGGTGCGAGAGGTCTTCATCCATATCACTGAGGATGGGGATTTTGACGCACTGATTATGTACATCGGTGTTGACGGGAAGTCGTATACAAAACACGTCTTTACCGATTACCTCGAGAACATCCAGACCGAGCCCCCAGGTTTTTCGGATGAGGAGGCAATGTCGCTCCAGATGCTCACCGTCGACAGCGATGGAACGCCGGAGTCTACCCTCGTCATGCGAAATCAGGAAGAACAGTTTGGTGTTGTTCGTCTGTACGTCCACATCAAGGCTCCTACTGTTGAAGAGGGAAGGGGCTTGCGGGCATGGTTCGGCGGACAGAAGAACATTCCTGAGCGTGCTGAGTTTTCTGCAGAAATCACCTATCGAGAAGAAAATGGGTCGTTAACGACCGAAGGAGTCTTTTAGCAATGAAACGTCTCGTCATCATCGCAACCCTTGTTCTTGCCGTTCTTGCATGGGTCATTCCAACTGATGCGCTCGCACAGCGTCGTGGTGGTTCGTTCGGTGGTAGTCGTGGCGGGGGCTATGGCCGTAGCTTCCGCAGTCCAAGTAGCGGACGTTCCTTCGGTGGATCCAGATCGTCACGCCAGGCAGTGCCACCACGGTCAACACCGTCGCAGCGCTATGGTTCCGGCTCGAACCGCTTTTCAAATTCTCCAACCATGCGAAATTCCTTTGGCGGAGCCCGCATGAATCGCCCGACTGAGTACACTGGACGCTATGGGGCGCCGCGCGCCACGCAACGTCAAGCGGTGCGCTCGGCGAACGGATCGACAACGAACTATGTGGTAAACCGCTACGGTGGTATGGGTGATGGTTTCATGATGGGCTATATGCTTGGGAGTATCCCATGGTATTGGTCGATGCCGTTTCACCCAGCCTTCTACTTCTCCCGCCCCTACACCCACGTCAACCCTGATGGAACGGTAGGAATGTATCCACCAACGATCCAATGGGGTACGGTGATTATGACCATCGTGATCGTGGCGGGTATTGGATTTGTTATCTACACCTGGCTGCGGAATCGTCGGCGCAGAATGGGCGGTCTCGGATACGCAGGGGGCTCTCAAAACACAATGGCCGCGTCAGATGACGACGGCTCGAAGAGCAGCTTCATCTAACGCGGCCATGAGACCGTGCGTGATTGGTTGTTACTCGATCACGATTCCAAGAGTCCGCATACCGATGCCATGCGTGAGCACGAGCTGATATGCACCCTTTGGAAGGCTGCCCAGGTCGAGGGTGGTTGTGCCCGGTTCTACTGCGACGGTCAGTACGCGTGATCCGAGAGTGTTGACGATGGTGGCCGTTGAGGCCGCTTCGACACGAATGGTGAGCGCTGCTGATGTTGGGTTTGGCCAGACGGCAACGTCACCCATTCGGGCGAGATCTTCGGAAACGGAGGTTGCGACATTGACTGTGGCGAGCAACGGAAGGTCAATTGTTGCTGGTGTTCCATCAGATGTTATACGCAGCGTCGCGCGGTATGTTCCTGTATCGGAGGCAACGCAGCGCAGTGGAATTGTAATAGAACTTCCTGCAGAAACGACGTTCTTCGGCGGCGTCGTGATAACGAAACCACCTGATGGCGTCGATCCTTGCGGGATGATCTCAAACTTCGAAACGTTCAGGTCAGATGTCCCATTGTTCCGAAGCGTTGCCGTCCGCTGTCGATTCTGACCCGGATCGAGGGCCCCGAAGTTGATCTCTGTCGCCGTGAAGGTTGGGAGCTTCGAGCCATTTGGACCCGAGTACCGGTACTGAAGGGTTGCAATCTCATCACCTGAGAACACCACGAGGGGGCGTCCAACAACATTTGCCGACGCATCAACCACGCCGCTGACGGGCTTTGACAAGACGGCCTGCCAATCAGTTCCGTTGTTATCGGTTGCATACACTTCGCCGTTGGATCCAATCAGGAGGTGATGGCCAGGGTTCGCGAGCACCTTGATTGGGTTTAGCTTCCACGCGCTCGTGATATCAACCGTTCCGGCCTTCCAGTTCAATCCGCCATTCAATGACACGGCAAGTCTGAAGGACGAAGCACCGGTTCGATAGAGCATCAGACCATGGGTACTATCGCGGAATGCGATGGAGACGATGGTGACGTTTCCAAGCCCAGTTGATCCCTGACTCCAGCTTTGCCCCTTGTTCAATGAGTAAAACACACGTCCTGTTGATGTTCCGAACCACATCGCGTTGCCATGCGTGGCAATACTTCCTGCTGTTACCGTTTCACCGGTTGTTGCTACTGGTGTGCCGGTGATCCCAGTCCATGACGTGCCCCCATTTGTTGTGCGGGCTAGACCAATTCGCCCACTAACCGGATTACCGACCACGACTCCAGTCTGTGCATCGAACATTGCAATACCCGAGACGCTTGAAAGGAACGTGCTGACGTCGGCATTTGACCAGCTTTGTCCCCCATTTGTCGAGCGTGTAATCGTGGCTTTTCCTGCATTGATTCCACCGATAAACACTGTCGAGGTTGAAATCGCACGAAGGACACTTGGGCTATACGGGAGTGCCTGGAAGCCACCAGCAGTGCCAGAGGCACGCAGAAGGGCACGCTGATTGAAGACGGTTCCAGCAGCATACAGCGTTCCGTCATCAGCAATGTCAATGTCACTCCACGCTGCCGAGCCAGAGTTGTAGATCATCTGGAACGAGTTCGAGGTTGGCAGTTCGACAGGGATAAAGAGCACTTCGTGGTTCACATAATTGCCGCTGGAGATGGCAAGGCTGATTCGGATGTTGGTTGCATACCATGGGAACCGATCCTCAAGTTGAAGATCAATCGTGCCCGTAGCCTGTCCATCACGACTGATATTGCCAAGTGCGATGGCTGACGTTGTAAACTGCTTTACGTAGCCATCCAGAATCGTCGCCGTCACTAGGACGTTTGCCGCGTCAGCAAGAACGTTCTTTAGGGTGAACTTGATCGAAGTACGATCCAGGTTCGTAATGCGCCCGGTGGCCGAGCCATTAATCGTCATGCCAGCTAGCATCAGACCCGGTGTGCGATCACCTGTTGTGAAGGAGGTATTCGTTGTGACAGCCTTCTGCGCATTGACGCGACCCCAGTAGAGACGACGGTTGTCGACCGTTACACCCTGAAGCATGTCAACTGTGCCACGTAGTTGGGCTGCAATCTGCTCGGGCTTCCATGTCGGGTGCAGGGCCTTCACGAGGCCAGCGATACCTGAAACAAGGGGCGAGGAAAACGACGTTCCAGTCAGAGGACGATATTGGTTTGGCTGATAGGTGCTGAGGATGTTCTCGCCAGGAGCGTATACATCAACGTTCATTCCATAGTTCGAAAAGCCAGACACGCGATCTGCACCGTTGCATGAGCCCACGCTCAATACGCCGTCCAGACTTGCTGGTGACTGGAGGTAGTTGTCGTTGTTCAGACCATCGTTTCCTGAAGCGGCGATGACAAGCGATCCCTTTGACATGGCATAGTCGATGACATCTTGCGCAGATGGGTCGATTCCAGCACCGCCCCACGAGCAATTGATAATGTGCGCTCCGAGGTCGGCCGCATATGCGATGGCTTCATATCCACGGAGAAGTCCGCGCACGGATGGGTTATCCGAACCAACCTTGATTGGGATGATGCGGCAGTTAAAACCCGTGCTGGCAACGCCCTTGGCATTGTTGGTAACCGCACCAGAGCATCCAGCCACAACCGTGCCATGTCCATTTTGATCGTTGATGCTTCCAGTCACCTTAGGGTCATTGTCTGGACGGATTATGCCGGATTGTGCTTCAGCGCTTGTGATGTTCCCAACAAAGTCCCAGCCGCGCGTGTCGTCGATGAATCCATTGCCGTCATCATCACGTCCGTTTGAAGGAATTTCCTTGGTGTTTGTCCAGATGTTAGCGGCAAGGTCTTCGTGTGACCAATCTGTTCCGGAGTCAACGATGGCAATCACGACTGTGCTTGCCCCCTTCGTAACATCCCATGCAGCTGGCAGTTTCATTTGGGTCATCCATGTCTGCGACGAGTAGCGCGTATCGTTAGGGGCATACGATAGCTGGTGCACGCGCTCAGGCACGGCATACTCAACGTCAGAATTTTCCATCAACCGGGCGCAGACATCGAACGGATCCATGGGTTCGCTGTAGCGAATGCGATAAATACGGTCGACACCTAGTGCCGAAGCAGTTGACGCATCCTGCAGGTGCTGGTAGGCCGATGAAACATCGGTAACCTGGAGCGTAGCGAGGTCTCTATTGAGGGGGCTCGCCTCGAGTGCATTTTGATGGCGGATGACCCCCCGGCTTTGGCGTGTCTTGACAAGGATGACACCCGGGACGTATGTCCCCAGCTGAGGTCGCTCGATAACGAGAGCTTTTGCCTGCCGGAATGATCCATCCGGCAACGACTTGGCGTCCCGTCGGATAAGGTAGGCATCCTGACCGGGCAACAGACCAGCCATCGATGGGGTTGAAACGCTGAAAATGAGGGCTAAAAGCAGGATGATTGGCATGGTGGACAGGTTTCCTATGATCCAGAAGACGCAGTGCGGCATTTCCGCGGTGCTTTTACCGACGAATTACCTCCGTGCATGTTACGGAAGCAGTAGGTTTTTTCAGAAAACTGAAAGATTTTTGCGGGAGTGTTGTAACCAACTGTGCGTGGCAGGAATCTTCCCCTGTGCGCCACGATGAGCGCTCTTCAACACGCACGTAACACTTTCACCAACACTCTCACAAAGGGGTACGATCATGAAAAAGCAAAATGTCTTCCGGACGCTTGCCATGGTTGCCTTGACGGTCATCTCCCTCGGACTTGTCGCTTGTTCCGAAATGGGCTCAAATCCAGCCGAGCCAATGGCCATCTTCAGCAACGTTGAAACAACATTCGACCTTAACGGTCAGCCAGTCGAATTCTCCGATGCTACGCTCGAGATCCCAATGGTAGTTCGTGAGCGTCCAAGCGACAAGGGTTCGAAGGGTCCACGCAACCCATTTGAACGTCTGCTCGGTGCACTCAAGCTGACCGACGAGCAAAAGGCACAGGTAACGGATCTTCTTGCAGCTCACAAGGCCTGCGCAACGGCAGCTCTTGAAGCCCTCAAGGCCGCTGAGCGCGCAATCATGGAAGCTGCGAAGGCATCCCGTGACGAAATCAAGGCTGGCGTCGAGGCTGGTACTATTACCCGTGACGAAGCACGTCAGCAACTGCGTGACCTGAACAAGGCAACTCGCGAAGCCCTGAAGAATCTTCCTGAGCGTGAAGCAGCTCGCACGGCTCTCAAGAACTGTGATGACACGTTCCTCGCAGCTCTCGGCTCAATCCTGACAGAAGATCAGAAGGTTATCCTTGAGAAGTACATCGCATCGCGCAATGCCCGTCTCGGTGATGGTCCACGCGGTGGTGACGACAAGGGTGGTCGTGGTGACAAGGATCCAGGCGGACGTGGTCCACGTGGTGGTGGAGCTGGTGATAGCACCGGTACCGGCGGCCGCGGCTAAGCCACAACTCGAGATATCGTTTAGTATAGATGCCCATCGCTGCAACCGCGGCGATGGGCATCGTCGTAGATTGCAGGAATATGATGCCAATGATTGCCTCCCTTGGACGCATCATGCTGTCCATTTTTGCCGAGGTCGGACAGATCTCGCTGCTCCTTCTCGGAGTTGTACGGTACTTCCCGCGTGCCTTCAAGGACCGCCGATTGGTCATTGAGCAGATGAAGATCGTCGGCTCCGACTCGTTGCCCCTTGTGGTCCTCGTAGGCTCATTCACCGGTGCAATTGCCGCCCTGCAGGCAACAAACCTGTTCGCGAAGTTCAATCTCATCGGCATTGCTCGCCCGTTCATTGGTGGATCGATCGCAACGGTTGTGTTTACCGAGTTGACTCCGGTGTTGACGGCACTGGTGATCGCAGGTCGGGTAGGGGGCGCAATTGCTGCACAGATTGGCACGATGCAGGTTTCTGAACAGATTGATGCCCTTGATATGATGGCTATTGATAAGAACCGCTATCTCGGTATGCCGCGAGCCTTGGCCGCAGTAACTATGATGCCGGTGCTTGCCGTCTTTTCGAATGTTGTGGCACTCGTTGGGGCATTTATCCTCACGAGCATCAAGTTTGACTTTAGTGCGGCGACATTCTTTGCGTCGATTCAGCAATTCTTCAGCATTGAAGAAGTCAGCCGAGGGATCATCAAATCGTTCTTCTTTGGCGGCTTTACTGCCCTGATCGGCTGTCACGTTGGTTTTCGGACAACCGGTGGCGCTGAGGGCGTTGGTCATTCGACCGTACGTGCCTTCACCATTTCGGCAGCAAGCATCCTGGTCATTGATGCCATTTTTGGGGTCGTGTTTTAACGATTTCTCCCAATAGATTGACAAAATGACAGATAAAATGACATAGTGGCGCAAATCGCCGTAGTCGCTGTCATCTTTTCACTTGTCCTGCCAGCTGAACCCCTCTATTTTCGCGTCCCTAGCCGTATGTGTTAGCACTCGTACACGATGAGTGCTAGCAATTCGTCGACAGCGGCTCGACAATGCGTTTCAATTGGTTTCACATATCTATTTGGAGGTTCTGGTATGGGTCTCACCCCTCTTCACGACCGGGTACTTGTAAAGCCCGCACAAGCAGAAGAAGTCACCAAGGGTGGCATCATTATTCCTGATACAGCAAAGGAAAAGCCGATGCAGGGTACAGTCGCAGCTGTAGGTGCTGGGAAGCAATCAGAGGATGGAAAGGTTACACCAATGGCGGTGGCTGTTGGCGATACGGTTCTCTACGGCAAGTATGCCGGAACGGAGATCAGCATCGACGGCGAGGACTACCTCATCATGCGTGAAGCTGACATTTTCGGCGTAATCAAGTAAGCCCCTTTCCAAGCGATTCTGTTTTTGAACTTCAACCCGAAAAGGAATAATTATCATGGCAAGTAAGATCATAACATTTGATGTCGATGCTCGTGCCGCTCTCAAGCGCGGTGTCGATCAGTTGGCAGATGCAGTAAAGGTGACGCTGGGTCCGAAGGGACGTAACGTGGTCATCGACAAGAAGTTTGGCGCACCAACAATCACCAAGGATGGTGTGACGGTGGCAAAGGAAATCGAACTCGAGGATCCGATTGAGAACCTTGGAGCTTCGATGGTTCGTGAAGTTGCCTCAAAGACAAATGACATTGCCGGTGACGGAACAACGACGGCAACGGTTTTGGCACAGGCCATTGTCAAGGAAGGCTTGAAGAACGTCACTGCTGGTGCAAACCCGATGGATCTCAAGCGTGGTATTGATATGGCAGTGACAGCAATTCACGATGGTCTTCGTGAACTTTCACGCCCGGTTCCAGGCAAGAAGGAAATCGCACAAGTTGGTACGATCTCCGCGAACAACGATTCGACCATTGGCAACCTCATTGCTGATGCGATGGAAAAGGTTGGCAAGGATGGCGTCATCACAGTTGAAGAAGCCAAGGGCACGGAGACATCCGTTGACGTTGTTGAGGGTATGCAATTCGACCGCGGCTACCTCTCTCCATACTTCGTCACCGACGCAGACACGATGGAGTGTGTGCTTGAGAATCCATTCATCCTGATCCACGATAAGAAGATCGGTGCGATCAAGGACCTTCTGCCAGTCCTCGAAAAGACAGCGCAAGCGGGTCGCGCTCTGTTGATCATCGCCGAGGATATCGAGGGCGAGGCTCTGGCGACGTTGGTTGTCAACCGTCTTCGTGGAACATTGAAGATTGCAGCCGTGAAGGCTCCAGGCTTTGGTGATCGCCGCAAGGCCATGCTCGAGGACATCGCCATTCTGACCAACGGTATGGTGATTTCGGAAGAGAAGGGCTACAAGCTTGATGGTGCAACGCTGCAGCAGCTCGGCACAGCAAAGCGCGTCACAATCGACAAGGATAATACAACAATCGTTGAAGGAGCTGGTAGCTCCGACGAAATCAAGAAGCGCATCAACGAGATCAAGGCACAGATCGAGAAGACGACAAGTGACTATGATCGTGAGAAGCTTCAAGAGCGTCTCGCCAAGTTGTCGGGCGGTGTTGCAGTCCTGAAGATCGGCGCTGCTACGGAAGTTGAAATGAAGGAGAAGAAGGCTCGCGTGGAGGATGCCCTGCACGCCACACGCGCAGCAGTCGAAGAAGGCATCGTTCCTGGTGGTGGTGTAGCATATCTCCGTACGCTTGGAAAGCTCGATGGCTTGAAGACGGAGAACAACGACCAGCAGACGGGTATCAACATCATCCGCAAGGCCATTGAAGCTCCAATCCGTCAGATCCTGGACAATGCGGGATTGGAAAGCTCGGTCATCGTCTCCAAGATCAAGGAGGGCACAGGTACCTTCGGATACAATGCCTACTCGGAAACGTACGAAGACTTGCTTGAGGCAGGTGTCATTGACCCAACGAAGGTGTCACGTGTTGCTCTTGAGAATGCCGCATCGGTGGCATCGCTCCTGATCACTACGGAAGCCACAATCGTTGAACGCCCAGAAAAGAAGGAAGCTGCGCCGCACCCTCATGGTGGTGGCATGGATATGTACTGATCGATTCGATCAGTTGCCTCCCAAATCATGCAGCGCCCGATCCCAATGCTGGGGTCGGGCGTTTGCCGTTTGTACCAGGCTACATGTCGTCGTGCAAGTGTTCCTGCACGGAGAGTACCTCCTCGAATCTCCCGACGACAGTCACGTCGCCGCGACGTATCCGTTGTGATGACTACGGTTTACCTGCCCTCGAGGCATGAAATCTGAAGTGGGTGTCGAGCATTTCACCGCAACATCGTACAGCATGTTTCGGATGGAGAATTCTTTTTCCGACATGGCGCATATTGTAGTCGTATTCACAATCCATACCTGATCATGCGCTCTCATCTTCGCACAGTCTTTGCAATTATCGTGGGCATCATTACAAGTGGTCTTGTCACCCTGATCACTGAGATGCTCAGTCACTCGCTCTTGGGCGATGGATCGGCAATGCCCAATCCTGATGATGCGGCTGCTGTTGCAGCGTACGCTGAACAGATGCCATTCGGCATGCTCATCTCACTACTCGTCGCATGGTGTGGTGGTGCCTTTGCAGGTTCATTGGTTGCTTCAGTGCTTGCCCCTTCGTTTGAAAAACTTGTCACGACTGCTGTCGGTGCGAGTGTTCTTGGACTGACGGTGATGAACTTCTTCCAGTTCCCACATCCAACTTGGCTGATGATAAGTGCAGTTCTGTTGATTCCCGTAGCGAGTTGGCTGGCGATTCCGCGCCGGCGGGGCGGGCGAAGGAGTACCCCATGAGCATGGTGAACATCTATGGTACTCTCGCAAAATCGGTTGCTCGAATAGCGGGACGTCCGGCTACGTTTTCGGCTGCGCTCTTGATCATTATGGTGTGGCTTGCCTCGGGGCCCCTCTTCGGGTTTAGCGACACATGGCAACTCGTCATCAATACGGCCACGACGATTGTAACCTTCCTCATGGTGTTCCTCATTCAGAACACACAGAACCGGGACACTGAGGCACTGCACTTAAAGCTTGACGAACTCATTCGGGTAACGCAAGGTGCCCATAATCGCCTTCTTGACGTCGAAGAACTGGAAGAACGAGGCCTTGATGAACTCCGGATGAAGTACGAAGCACTTGCCAGAGCTGCGCGTGAAGCCTCAAAGCACGGTGTTTCCGACACAGATGCACCAGAACTTTGATGAAATGGCAGGTCTTTTCTAGATTTACCGTCGAACCAATCCACCCACTTTCAATGATCGTACTCTCTGCCCGTGCAGAGAACATAGACAGCTGTGATGAAGTACATCGACGCCCACACGCATCGTCGAGCGTCAGACCCGGATGTGACGTCCGTCGTTAGTATCCGCATTAATGCCGACACCGAGGTGTTTGAAACGGACGGTGTCTGTACCGTTGGACTTCATCCGTGGGATGTAACAGCGGAGTGGCGTGACGTTGTTGATGTTGTTGAAGACCTCCTTGAGGAAGAACTTGTTGTTGGTCTTGGAGAATGCGGCCTCGATCGTGCCAGCAGCTCTCTGTGGACGCACCAAGTGGATGCCTTTGAGTATCTCGCTGAACTCGCAGAGCGGACGTCCCGACCGCTGATCATTCACTGCGTAAAGGCGCATGATGAGTTGCTGCGTGTACACAAGTTTATTAAACCATCGCAACCATGGATCCTTCATGGGTTTGTGAAAGGGGCGGATCTTGCAAAGCAATGCCTCGATGTTGGCATGTATCTTTCCTTTGGACCGGCCCTTCGTCGGGAGTCGGCTACCCTCCTTGAAGCCCTAAAGCTGTGTCCGAATGATCGGTTTCTGCTTGAAACCGACACCGACGAAGCCCCTATTTCAGACGTCTATGCTACGGCCGCCATGGTCCGTGGCATGAGCATTGAGGAGTTATGCGCGACCCAGCAGCAGATTTTCGAAACCGTCTTCAAGCGATGACGGATGCGGGATGGACCTCCCGCACACGCCTGCTCTTGGGTGATGAAGCCGTTGACCAATTTTCCCGATCACATGTTCTTGTGGTAGGTCTGGGTGGTGTTGGCTCCTTTGCTGCGGAGTTTATTGCTCGTGCCGGAGTTGGACGCATGACAATTGTTGATGGTGATGTCGTCGATCCTTCAAATCGAAATCGACAGTTGCCTGCCCTTACATCAACAGAAGGTCGCTTAAAGGTCGAGGTCATGCGGGAACGTCTTCGAGATGTGAATCCTGAACTCGCCGTTGTTCCCATCCAGGATTTCATCACGCCGGATCGCATCGATCGACTTCTTGCGGCTTCCTACGACTACATCGTCGACGCTATTGATTCACTCGCTCCCAAGGTGGCCCTGCTAGAACAGGCCCACCGTCGTGGCTTTCGAGTCGTCAGCTCCATGGGGGCAGGGGGCAAAATGGATCCATCGATGATTCGAATCGCCGACATCGCCGAGTCGCAGAAGTGTCGCCTCGCTCGGTTCGTCCGAAAGCGTCTACATCGAGTCGGGATCCGTACAGGTATCACTGCCGTGTACTCACTCGAAGAAACAGACGACGAGTCACTGATGTACACCGATGGAACAAACTTTAAACGATCGGCGTTCGGAACAGCCCCGTATCTGCCAGCAGCGTTTGGAGCAGCGTGCGCGAGTGTCGTCATCCGTGGTCTCGCCGGACGCAACGTATGATGTCAGTCCACATCGTTGGGATGGGGCTTGCTGGATCACTCGTTGCCTGGGAGCTCCTGCGGCGGGGTGTTCACGTGACGGCTTGGGACGATACGACTGGTGCTACATCGTCGACAGTTGCGGCAGGGATGATCACGCCGATTACTGGACAGCGACTCAAACCAACGTGGCGAGGACCTGAGCTTGTATCGATCGCAATGGGTCTCTATGACGATGTTGAGCAGCGATATGGTATCGTCGTTCGACGGGACTGGTCTCTTCGACGGGTCTTTCGTAATGCGGAGATGCAAATGTGGTTTCATCGACGCATGAATCAGTCCGAGTTCGCAGCCTATGATGTGCACGCTATCCAGCCTGGAGTTGTTGATGATGTCCCGTATCCATTTGGTGGCATGACGCATGACCAGGTGTGTACGATCGACATCCGCGCCCTAATGTCGGCTGTTCGATCCTCTGTTGCATGGTCGGAGTTCCCAGGTAATGCCGATATCATCGTCGACTGCACCGGATATCGTGCCCTAGCCGATCCGCTGTGGTCATGGTTGCCAATCGAACCTTCAAAAGGGGAAATTCTTGATGTCGTAATCCCTGGTTTTGAAATCGATTACATTCTAACCAACGGAACATGGATCTTGCCCCTTGGTGACCAGCGCTATCGTATCGGTGCAACGCATGATTGGGATGACCATGATCCGCGGCCAACAGATGCAGCAAAAGAGACCCTTCTAGAAGTCGTACGACAGATGATCACACACGAGATCATCATCACGGATCATCGTGCTGCCCTTCGACCCTCAACCAAGTTTAAACGTCCACTTGTTGGACAGCATCCCGAGCATCATAACCGCTATACACTCAATGGCCTGGGTACGAAAGGGGCACTGCAGGGCCCCTTGGCAGCGCAACAACTCGTTTCGTGTATCCTCGATGGCATTGAACCCGATGAGGAGATGAACATTCGACGGTGGTATACGTGAAGAAGTCATCAGAGAACGCCATCACCACAGTTCATCGATTGCTGCGCGATGTCATCAGACAAGGGGACGTGGTGATCGACGCAACGGTGGGTAACGGCTGGGATACTGCCGTTCTCGCACAATGTGTTGGCGCTGATGGATATGTCTATGGATTTGACATTCAACAGATCGCTCTGGCGCAGGCTCGAGAGCACATACCGACTTCGTGTCGAAATGTCCGACTGATTTGCGCTGATCACGCGCACATGCGTGAGCATATCGAAACCCAGCATCATGGATGTATTCGTGCAGTAACATTTAATCTTGGGTATCTCCCAGGTGGGGACAAGAGGATTACAACGACCACCTCGACGACGCTCGCTGCGCTTGATCAGGCCCTTGACCTTGTGATGCCCGGTGGTCTGGTGACGATTGTTTGTTACCGTCACCCCGAAGGTGCGGCCGAGTTGACCGCTCTTCGTGATCGACTTGCTACGCTGCCTCAGGAACGATATACGTGTGTTCAGACGGAGTTTTTTAACCAGCGGGGGAATCCTCCGATCGTCTTTGCTGTTTACGTTGGCATTGAATAAGGACATACCATGAAAACCATTTTTCTTTCTCTTCTCTGCATGATCACTATGAGCGCTTCGATGCATGATTTCACGGTTCGATCAATTGATGGAGCCGACGTTAATCTTTCGTCATACAAGGGGAAGGTTGTCCTTGTTGTCAACGTTGCTTCCTTCTGTGGCTACACCAAACAGTATGCTCCACTCGAAGCACTGTATCGCAAGTACAAGGACCGCGGCCTAGTGATCCTCGGATTTCCTGCCAATGACTTTGGTGCACAAGAACCCGGCACGAACGAAGAGATCAAGTCCTTCTGTTCGATGAAGTACGAGGTTAGCTTCCCGATGTTCAGCAAGATTTCCGTCAAGGGCGACGACAAAGCACCAGTCTACCAGTTTCTCACCTCTGGCGGAGGAAATGCGAATCTTGCCGGCGAAGTTGACTGGAACTTTGAGAAGTTTCTCGTTGGCAAAGATGGCGCTCTGCTTGCGCGCTTCAAGAGTCGCGTCGATCCGCTCTCTGCAGATATCACAGCCGCTATCGAGGCAGCGCTCGGTAAGTAAGAAATCGTCGCACGAAAATCTGTACCTCCGCGGTATGTTCGCAGGAGTATGATCGTCCTGAACGACCTCCTTCGCGTACCGGTTCCACTTGTTCTCGCTTCACAATCGCCCCGTCGGCAGGCGTTGCTGCGTCATGTAGGTTTTACCTTCACGACGGTCGTGCCAAACATTGATGAAGATGCTGTATCCACAGACATGGATCCGGCAGAGTATGTCAAGGAGCTCGCACTACGCAAAGCCCGTCGTGGAAGCGAGCTTGTGAATCATGATGCGATCGTCATCGGATCCGACACGACGGTTGTGCTCGACGGCGAGGTCCTCAATAAGCCCATTGATGCCGAGGACGCAGTATCCATGCTCCGTAGACTCAGCGGACGTACCCACACCGTGTACACGGGCCTGGCCCTGGTTGGTATGGGAGCTGGCCTTGGACAGCGTGTTTCTGTTCGCTCTACGCATGTAACGTTTCGTCAGTTGTCGGATGATGAGATCGCGGCGTACGTGGCATCAGGTTCGCCCCTTGACAAGGCGGGTGCATATGGGATTCAGGATGATTTTGGGGCGGTGTTCGTGTCGCGTGTAGAAGGGTGTTATTATACGATCGTGGGACTTCCTCTTGAGTTGCTGTACACCGAGCTTCGGGAGCTCGTAGGCGAACGTGATCATGCGTAAGTACACGCTGCATACATGGACGCTGCTTGCTCCGTGGGTCATCACACTTGGTGTGTTCTGGCTCTATCCACTCGTGTATGCCTTTGTCCTCAGCCTCAGCGATTACAAGACGCTGACGAACGAGATCGCCTTCGTGGGATTCGATAACTATCGGCGAGCTCTCCAGGATAAAGACTTCTGGAATGCACTATCGAATACTGCGATCTTCACCGTTGGCACGGTTCCAGTTACTACCGCCCTTGCGATCGCTCTTGCGCTGGCTGTTCGGCGCAGTTCGCCTCGTTTTGCTGCATTCTTCCGCGCTTCGTTCTTCCTTCCGTCGGTTACATCTCTTGTGGTGATTGCCCTGGTATTCACCAATCTCTATTCACGAGATGGATATGTGAATGCGATTTGTGCAATGATGGGTGTTCCATATCCAGCTGATGGTTGGCTCCTTTCCACCTCGACAGCACTGCCCGCGATCATGGCTATGGATGTCTGGATTTCTGCGGGATACTACATGGTTCTGTTTCTCGCGGGCATGGAGGCTATCCCGAAGGATCTCTACGAGTCGGCAGAGTTAATCGGTGCCAACGCTTGGCAGCAGTTCCGTCGGATCACCTTGCCGCTGCTACGGCCAACGTTGCTCTTTGTTGTGGTCATCAACAGCATCAAGAGCTTTCAGGTATTCGTCGAAGTGTATGTCATGACGAAAGGGGGCCCATTGGGTGCCACGTCAACGCTCGTGTATGAAGTCTATCACCAAGCTTTTGAGCAATCTGACTCGATGGGATATGCCAGCGCCATCGCATATCTTATCTTCCTGATTCTGATGGTTGTTTCACTACTTCAAATGCGTTTTTTCAAGGGGAGAGCATGAATCTGGGGTACCTTGCGATCGCCGCCGTGGCATATGTCATCGGCTCATTTCCAACTGCTTGGGTTGTTCGGCGGATGATGGCCGGCACGGACATTCGAAAAGAGGGCACCGGCAATGTTGGTGCGCGAAATCTTTACGATGTCAGCCAGAGCAAAGCCGCTGGAATCGGCGTGATGTTGTTCGACATGTTGAAGGGAGCTGCGGTCATTATGGCCGTTCAGCATTTCCATGGTGAGACGTTTGCTGCCACTGGCTGGGCAGCTGTGGGGGTTGTGCTAGGCCATAATTATTCAATCTTCCTCGGGTTTGACGGTGGACGTGGTCTAGCAACTGCAACGGGAGCACTCACTGCAATGAATCCATTGCCACTCGTATTCTGGATACTCGGTTATCTCACGGGCAACTATGCCATTCGGAAACAGGTACACATTGCGTCAATGTCGGGCATTCTGGCCACGGCGATTCTCGCGTGGAGCACGACGAATAGCGTTTTGACAACAACCATGTTTGTGTCATGCGAGAATGTGACGGAGTTTCGAATCGCTGTAACAGGAGTGTGCTTTGTCCTGTTTCTCCGTCATATTGGAGCTGTTCGCGAGGCAATCAAGCTGGGTCTTGTCGACGAGTAATGCAGCTGTGAATGGCTAGTACTGCCGACTCAGCGTATTCGGCATCAACAATACATCCAATGCAATGTTGTGAAAGGGGCACCAGGTATGGTCGCCCCTTTTGCGTTTTCAATGCGTCAATCACTGGCACAATACCTGGAAGATCCTGGGTCGATAGTCCTGCCACTACAACAAGACATGCACGGTGTTGTTCGACCGCTTCCCCCGTGAGCGCATGTTGAAGAACGTGATGGACATCATCATCGACTGCTCCATGGAGACAGATCATGGAGGAGTTCACAGATTGCTGGGTATAAACAATCCTGCTGCGTAAGACTGCATGTACAAGCAGGTGGTGTGCAATCGAAGCGTGCCCAGAAATGACGACGATATCGCGTACGAGAGATACAGAACGAATGTTGGGCTCGGCGCGAACGCTGTTGGAAATCAGCGTTCCCGAATCGGCTGGCCGAAACGTATTAAGCACGCGTACGGGAATCGAAGCGTGTACCGCTGGGATGATCGTATCTGGGTGCAGCACCTTAGCGCCATAGGACGCCATGTCGCGCATCTCTGAAAAGGAGAGCTCTGCGATCGGATGTGCAGATTCAACGAGTCGTGGATCGGCGGTATAGACACCGCTAACATCTGTGTAAATCTGAATCTCACGAGCTCCAAGGCATGCCCCAATAATCGCTGCAGAATAGTCTGATCCGCCTCTGCCAAGCGTTGTGGTACGACCACTATACCCTCTGGCGATGAAGCCCTGCGTGACGTTGATTCTTCCAAGTGAAGCAGCCGAGCGAAGGGATTGAAGACAATTCTGCGTTGTTCGATCGATGTCGACAACGGCGTGTTGCGCATCGTCGTTGGTTGCGATCAGTGATCTCGCATCAACTAGGTGACTGTTGAGTCCGATGGAGCAGAGAAACTGATGGAGAATCGTCGAGCTAAGTAATTCTCCAAAGCATGCCATGCCATCAAGAGTTGCCCCATTCCACTCACCAAGTTCGGAGACCGCTTGTGCGTAGTTGTGACAGTCGTTGCAAAGCTCATCAATGCAGCTGGTGGAACCGACGAGAGTCTGTGCCAGATGGAGATGCCTTGCAATTACATTATCCAGTGCTTCTTGGAATGCCTGTCCGCTGCCAGCAAGCTGCGCAATGTTCAACAATTGGGTGGTGGTGCCGGATGTGGCAGACAAAACAACAACGATGCCATCGGGCTCTCCACCGTGAGTTGCGACAATCTCTGCAACCTGGCGCATTGCGCCCTCGTCTGCAACAGAGGTTCCTCCGAACTTGAGCACCAGCATGGACGTTAGCCTACGTCGAAGAACGATGAGAGGTGATCTGCTAATGGCACGTGCACGATAATGCGGTCCTCAACCAGAGAGGCAACTGCCTTCTTCGCACGATCGAGATCAACACCACGCAGATAGGTAAAGTGCCAGATATCGACAGGACCCGTTGAGATCTCCACTGTTAACGCCTGCTCGACAGTGAGACGATCACCATCAAGGAACCGCTGTCGCACGGCATTCACGAAGTCGGTGGATTCCTTTTCGAGCAGCATGTCGGGCGTGAAGAAGTAGTTGTCTTGCGTCTGAAGATCACAGATGAGAAAGGCCCCCGTTCCCGCAGCGCCGATGAAGTCTTTGATGTAAACTGCTGAAACGAGGTACGGGGCTTGCTCTTGCTCGCCCCAGAGGTCGGTCCAGACGGCAGGTTCCTGCCGACGTAGCCATTCGAAAAAAGCAACCTCGTGGTCTGGGAGTCGGAAGAGTGCACGCGATCCAAACTCCTGTTGAATGTCCGCAGCATCGCTTGGCGACAAGCTTGCGAGCTGATCCGGTGTGAATACGATCGCACCATGTTCGACGATGCTCTTCGTACAATGATCGTGGAGTTCCTGGGTCATGCTACATCCTGTTCGCGCTGACGTCCGCGCCACCAAAGGAACAACCCTCCGATACCAATCAGGAGGGTAATGCCGTTTGCTGCAAGGCTGATTGTACGACCTTGCTCAAAGGAAGGACTACGGAACTGGAACTCAACAGTGTGCTCACCGGCTGGGACGACCACACCGCGCAGCAAGAAGTTCGTCTTCTTGGTTTCAACAGGCTGTCCATCGATTGTTGCTTGCCATTCGCTGTAAAAGATCTCGCTCACGACCAGAAGTTGTGAGGTCGAGCTCTTTGTCTGAATTGCCAGGCGATGATTGGTTCTCTCCTTCACCATTGCTGATGATGTTGAATCGGTGCCGATCGAGCCCATTTCATCGAAAGCCTCCTCGACATATGCTACGCGTCGGGCATTAAAGGTCCCATCACGCAGGTGCTCGAGAAGACGGCGTCGGTTTGATTCAACTCGCACCGTATCAACAAACCAAGCGCGTGGCAGGACCTCCTCATTGGTGTACACCAGTGCTCCGGTCTCCTGCGATTGAAACGCCGGCGGAACACCCTGGTAGATTGGGCGGTCAGAGATGATGTATTTGACGTTGAGCATGTTCCAAAGAAACGGGTTGAGAATCATGCTGTTACCGGGGACGGGTTCGCGTCCAGGTCCAGGTGCTGCAACGTCAAGCATATCTTGATAGACACGCATCTTCGCCGATGAATAGCCTCCCACGCTCTCGATGAAGTGATATGCCCACCAGTTTGCTGGCACCGACTGGGAGAGGTCACACACTCGGTACATGGCGTTAACCGATTTCAGATACTGCACCACGTCGGTGGTTGCAAAGACATTCTGTTCCGGTGAGCCCTTCTTCGGCTCATATGGGCGACGATCAACGCGCCAGAGGTCGACGGTAAGCAGGCCAATACAAAGCATAACGGCTATGGATGGCTTGAGTGTACCGCGTGCCGTCAGCACAACAATGCCCCCTACTGCGAGCAGATAGAACATGGCTGCAAGCGAGTCGGCATGCATTTCATTGTAGACGATCTCAAGGTACTCAGCAGGGGCATTCTGACCATTCTTTGCCATGAATGCCGTGTCGACGGCTTCCTTGTAGTCACGCTCATCAGAGGCAACAAGAAAAACAACGACAGCCATGGCAGCCGTTGCGATAAAGACCCACAATGCAGCACGACGGCGATCGGCGCGTTGCTCCTTTGCCCATCCGAGAATTGCCGTCAGACCATAGCCTGCAAGAACTGGCATGGCAAACTGGAGTAGGCAGAGGGCCATTGATGGGGCACGAAACTTGTTGAACGCCGGAACTAGGTCAAAAAAGATGTCATACAGAACAGGGAAGTTTTTGCCCATTGACAACAGCAATGAGAAGGCCGACAACACTGTGAGAAAGATGACGAATGGATCCTTTCGGAACTGCCAGATTCCAATAATCCCCAGGACCACGACAGCAATGCCCATGTAGTTTGCGGCATCGGTAAATGGCATTTGACCCCAATAGAGCATGGCTCGTTGTGGCGGTGAACTGCGACTTGTCTTTACGGTGGTGTTGCCAAATCCAAAGTAACTCGGAACAATGAACGTGTACACCTCACCAGGTGAGAATGACCAGTTCGTAGCATACTCGTAGTCATTGCCACCAGTTTGATCCTGGTTGTTCTTCGACGATTGCACAAGGGGTGCTGAGCCACGAGTTGACTCCGGTGTGTAGTGACGCGTTGCCAAAAACATATCGGCATGTGTGGCTAAGGCAAGCGTGCCGGCGATAGCCAAGCCGCCCCCTGCCTTGAGAACATCAACCCAACCGGCACGTGTGATGAGGCGTGTGACGAGCTCAACGATCATGTACAAGGCCGTGGCGCATCCGATGTAGAACATCATTTGTGGGTGCGTGGCGGAAACCAGAACGATCAGTGGCAGAATGAGCAAAAACAGGTTTGCCATAGTGAAGCGCTCGCGGAGGCGTTCAAGCGCAAGAAGGATCCACGGCAATGTGGCCATCGACACAGGCTTGGTACTGTGACCGATCATGATCCAAACGATGACAAACGTGCTCATCACCGCTCCGATGGCAGAGAATACGCCAATGGAGCGTTCGAGTCCTTTCACGCGGGCAAGCGTGTAGACACCCCAACCGTAGATGATGTACCACAGAACGAGACGTGTAGTGTCATTATTCGTGAGGTCTCCCATTGCTCGTGGCAGTGCAAAGAGCATCTGGCCCACAAAATCCCAGGTACGCTCACCCGCTGCCAAGAAGGATGCCAATGAGGGCATTCCTCCAAAGATGTATGGCATCCAAAGCGGGAATTCGCCCGAATCCTTTGCCGCATCCAAGTAGGGGATGAAGGAGTAAAACGCAACGTTATCGCCGCCACTCATAAAATTTTTCCCGCCGAAGAGCGCATCGGCGAAAAAGGCGATGATGACGACGAAGATCGATCCGTACGCAAGGGCTGTCCCGTAGGACTCCGCACGAGATACAGTCGACTTCTGTGAACGTTTGGTAGGCGTAGAATCAGCCATTCGAGAGCTCCTACAGTTGTTGTTCGGCAAGCAACAAAAGTACGTATGTTAAGTGTTGTATCGGGCTTGCTGTGCAGGCCCACGCGAAGATGATTACCGAGAGAATGTCACGCTGGGAAACTCTATGGCAGACCTACGCGAACGAACGGCCGTTCTAACACTCGAAGATGCATTGCATCTCTTGCGTCGCACCACGTATCATCCAACGTATGAACGGGCACTCAAGCTCGTGGGTATGCGCCCAAGTGATGCAGTGCGAATGCTTCTTGCCGACCAGGAGGCCCCGTTCCCATCGCCAGAATGGGCAACGCAAACCCCAAACATCCGTGACTTCAGTGATGCCTACAAGTTGTTCGTCGAACTCCAGACATGGTGGCTTGGTCGCGTTATGTCCGCCACGTCACCGCGAGAACGGCTTGTCATGATGTGGCACAACACCTTCACGAGTGACTATCTCAACGTCTACATCGCTCATTGGATGGTGGGCCAGCATCAAATGCTTCGCTCGCATGCCTATGACTATCCCGAAATCTCCAGGCGCATCGTCGGAGATGCGGCAATGCTTCGGTATCTCAATGGCGACCAAAGTGTCAAGGGGCGACCAAACGAGAATTTCGCCCGTGAGTGGTTTGAGCTCTTTTCGCTCGGTGTCGGCAACTACTCTGAGCGGGACGTATTGGAGGCATCGCGCGCCTTCACAGGATGGCGTATTGCTGGCCTAACTGGAACCTATAACCGTCAGATGGCGGATCTTGGAGAGAAGACGATTCTTGGTCAGACGGGCCCTTGGGAATGGCATGACGTCATTCGCATCACGCTGGAGCAGCCAGCCTGTCGGCGTTTCATTGCACGAAAAATCCTGAAGAACTACGTCGAGTCAAATCCGTCATCAGAGATTGTTGATGCGGTAGCTGAACACCTGGAAACATCCGCATTTAACGTCCGACTCGTCCTGGAGACCGTTCTGTCATCAGAATACTTCTTCGATACGAGTCTGCGAGGTGCTCTCATCAAGAGCCCGCTTGAGCTGGTCGTGGGTCTTGCATCAGTATTAAAGGCCACCTCGGTCAGCCGTCAGTATGTGGGCACCGTCATGACCCGGCTGACGCAAGAGCCCTTTTATCCGCCGACGGTAGAGGGCTGGAAGGGTCATCATGCTTGGATAACCAGTTCAACCTTCCCCCAGCGACAGCGATTCGGCGAGAGCTTTGTGGACGGTCGTCAGATAGGTAGCTCATCGAAGCTTCTTGATGAAGGTGGCAAGGCTTTTGCGCCCGACGTGATTGCCTTCCTGAAGCAGTTTCCAGATGCGAATGATGCAGAGAAGATTGTGCGTCATGTCGCAACGGCATTGCTCCCGATGCCGATCACAGCGGAGCAGCACGACGTGTTACTTGAAACACTCCTTGCTGGTGCACAGAAGTATGAATGGGATGTCAACGCTCCTTCCGCCGTTCAGCGGGCACGATTTCTTATTCAGGCTATCGTCCGGATGCCAGAGTTTCAATTGATGTGATCAATGGAGATGCGACCATGAAGAATCCAACGAACGAAGGGGAGTACTCATCCATGCTGCACCGTCGATCCTTCTTGAAATCGGTAGCCAAGAGTGGTATTGCAGTAGCCACGCTGCCCACCATGATTGATTCTCTGAGTGTGCAAGCGCTGGCAGGAGGGGATCCCCGCCTTGAAACCTTGCTTGAGGAACAGGATCGCATTCTTGTTCTCATTCAGATGGCAGGGGGCAACGATGGACTCAACACCGTGATCCCGCATTCAGATCCGCTGTATTACGGTGGCCGGCCCACGATTGCCATCCCCAAAAACAAAACGCTGCGGATCAATGATACCCTCGGCTGGCACCCCGCGCTTGCGGGTTTCCGATCGCTCTATGATGAGGGGCGTCTGGCGATCGTTCAAGGTGTGACGTATCCAAATCCTGATCGATCGCACTTTCGGAGTACCGACATTTGGCTGACGGCTACAGACGCTTCGGTTATGGGCTCGACAGGATGGGTGGGCAGATATCTTCAGACGCTCGCTCCATCCTACCCCATGGAGTTGCCGTCACATCCCCTTGCCGTCCAGATCGGTAATGCCACATCGTTAGGACTCCTAGGTACATCCGGACCGATGGGGATTAGCTTTCGCGATCCAGATGAGTTCTATCGTCTCGTCAATGGCGGTGGTGGCGCTGGAGAGGTGCCAAGTAGTGCGCAGTCTGATACGCCAGCTGGTCGTGAAATCGCCTTTATGCGCAACATCGCTCGCAGCGCAGATGTCTACGCGAACGTTGTCAAGGAGGCAAACGATAAATCCGGCACACCAAGTGTCACATTCCCGACAACCGACATCGGTGCTAAGCTCAAGGTGGTCTCGCAACTGATCAATGGGGGACTTCGCTCGCGCATCTACCTCATTTCGTGGGCAAATAACAATTTCGATACGCATGCCAGCCAGACGTCGACGGATGATCCGACACTTGGACTTCACGCAAGTCTACTCCGTGAGCTCGGTGACGCAGTGGCTGCATTCATGCAAGAGATGAAGAATCGTGGGCATGGTGAACGAGTTGCAGGGATGACCTTTTCCGAGTTTGGACGTCGTGTGCATGAAAACGGCAGCGTGGGTACCGACCATGGAACGGCCGCACCACTGTTCGTTTTCGGAGCGAAGGTTGACGGCGGCGTGGTTCATGGTGCGAACCCAGATCTTGTCAACCTGGACGACATTGGCGACCTGCTAATGCAGTATGATTACCGCGATGTCTATGCAAGTGTCCTCTTGCAGTGGTTCGGTACGTCGACGAATAGCGCGCAGCAGGTGCTGTATCGCGATTTCAGTGCGCGTGCACCTCGACTGTTTGCTGGCGCTCCTGTGCCTGTTCACGAGCCGCGACAGTCCGATGTTTTCGTGCATGTCGGGCCAAATCCAGCAACCGATATTGTTGTTGTTCGAGTAAACGTCTCTGCAAATGAAGATGCCACTATTACCATTAGCGATGTGCGTGGCGTTCAGCATCGTGGCGTACGCGTCGATTCATGGACCGGTGTGTGCCAACTTGATGTGACGGGACTCTCCGCTGGCACATACGTTCTCTCCTGTCATCGTGGTCGTTCGGTGACGCATACCACACTTTCCATTTCTCGATGAGGTCGGCTTTGCAACAGATTACGGTGTTTGCCTCGGCTATTTGGCTATGTGTTCTAGCAATGGTCATCACCCTTCCGGGAACTACGATTTGTCAGCCCCTTGCCAATCCCTACACCTTTGCGATTGATCAGTCTACGGATCTCGATACAACGTTCCTTGGTGTGACGTCAGAGGTTGCCGGAGCGCGGGGACGAGTTGTGTTAACGAAAGATGGGCACCTTGGATTTGCCGATGGGAGCCGATTGCGCTTGGTTGGTACCGGTATGCAGTGGTTCTCTGCGATGCCTGATAGCGCAAATGCTATCGTGATTGCTCGACGACTACGGGCACTCGGTATTAACGCTGTGCGACTCAATACGTTTGACATTTCAGTGTGGCCGGCAACGAGCATCTTTCGCGCTGGTACAGCCTCGACGTTGCAGGACGGACTTGATCCTGTGCAGATGCGCAAATTCGACTGGTTTATGCATCAGCTTCGGCAGCATGGTATCTACTATGTCTTTACGTTCCAATCGACATGGACCCCACGGCCAGGCGACGGTGTGTTGCAGCCCGATTCGACGGGATGGGGCGCGCGTGTTCCGGTGATTTTTAATCAACGACTGCAGCAGATTCATCGAGACATTGTTCGTGCAGTTCTTACACACGTAAATCCGTTTACAGAGCTTGCCTATAAGGATGATCCTGCGCTTGCATACGTCATTGCTGCCGAGGACGCTTCTGTTGCTGCGTTCTGGCTCTATACAGATGACGTGGTTCGTCCCAATCCAAATAAAACGACAACCTCATCTGGATCTCAGCATGTGGCCCATATCGACTCTCTTTGGAACGCTTGGCTGAGCAGTTTGTATAAGACGGATGCCACACTATCGACTGCCTGGACTACAAACGCAACGACAACTCAGAACCTTGTGCAGAATGGTGATTTCGAGGATCCATTTAACAATCTGTGGATCATGAGCGTCAACTCCACTACAGGTGCACAGGCTATTCTGCAGTATAGTGATGCTGAAAAGCAGCAAGGGGCAACATCTGCACGTGTCCGAATTAACAAGCTTGATCCATCGCGTACATCCTTCATGATTCAGCTTGTTCAGCGGCTCCCGGTCATGCGGCATCTCCAGTCGTATCAGCTGAGCTTCTGGGCAAAGACAACACCACAGCGGGGGTCGCGAGACATCACCTTGTACGTGTTCAATGGCACACCACCATATAACTCCTATGGTCTTGCGCAGGCGCAGCGGATCAATGCCGAGTGGAAGAAGTACACCTACACCTTTACGGCTACGGTGTCTGACTCGTCGACACCTGCCCTGGGATTCTTTCTTGGTGCCGATAGCGGTGATGTGTTTATCGATGATGTACAGTTCCGAGAAGTATCGGTTAACGGCATGCGCAACGGTGAAAGTCTCACCAAGCGGAACATCCGGATGTCGACCATGCTCGATGGCGAAATCACCGTTGGACGTTCGAAGGATAACGCCCGGTTCGTCTATGAGAATCTGCGTCGCATGTTTCAAAACTTCCGGTTGATGGTTCGTGACACCCTCGCGAGCAGCGTGCTTCTTTGCCCTTCAACGCGGTTTGTGAGCTTTTACGAGATCGATGCAGTCCGGGAGTACGACGTCTTCTCGTCAATTGAATATTGGAACTATCCCACATCGCAGGTGGCCGATCCATATGGTGCCTACATGGTGGGACATGCACAGGTTCGTCCTGTGAACAAGGCCTTTGTACTCTCGCATGTTTCCATTCAGTTCCCGAGTCCGTATGCGTCGGAGATGATGGCCTATTACCCAGCATATGCCGGCCTGCAGGACTGGGACGGTGTGTTCTTCAGTGTCTTTTCAGATAACGGGCTCGTGGGTGCTTCCTCGATTGACTCAAATGATTACTTCATGCTTCGCACCAAGCCCAATCTTCTATCCGTCCTACCATGGACTTCGAGTTTGATGCGACGTGGTGCTGTTGCACCTTCGCCGAAGGAACTGCTCATTGACCATACACCTGAGACCGTAGCACTGCCACGATTGACCATTCAATCACCATTTGGTTTGGCAATTAATACAGACCCTCGAATTCCACTCTTTCGCCGAGTTGCAGTCAATACCGAGCTTAAAGAGCAGGCATCCTTCATGCCCCATCTCGAAGTATCTGCGCTGTCGGGCGAAGTTGATCTCGCTGCCATGGATGCTGAGAATGGCCAGATCTTTCGGGATGCAACAAAGAGCATCATGCGCATCGAAACTCCAACGCATGCCGCAGTAATGGGTCCGCTGACGGGCCAGATCATTACTCTTGGATCGCATACGATCGAGCAAACCACCACAGCACAGCACGCATTGATTGCGCTATCGTCATCAACTGACAAGCCACTCGGTGAGTCGTCGGCAATGCTTCTAACAATCAGTACACGTGCTCTCAATCAGGGCGCGACATTCGATGCCGCGAACCAGCAACTCGTCACGTGGGGTAAAGGGCCGGTCCAGATGGAAGGTGTCGGAGTCCGCTTCTCCTTCGCAGCTCCGAAGTATGATTCTCTTGTTGTCCAGCCACTTGGATCAGATGGCAAGCCACTAGGTTCTGCGTTTGGTGTGAGTCGGCGCTCAGGGGGACGGTTTGCGGGGCTCATCAACACGGCAGAACACAAGACGCCATGGTATCGACTAGAGTTCTTGATGACATCAAGCGTCGAGCAAGAGATGGAGAACCAGATTCTTCAGCTTGTCAATAATCCGATTACCGATGGTCGTGCGGAACTTTACGTACGGGAGCCAGTTCGTGAACTTTCTCTCGTCGACATCACTGGGCGAGTTGTCGAGTTGGTGCCGTCCGTTGATGGCAAAATCATGTTGAACGTCAGTCGTCTCCCTGCTGGTTGGTATCGTGTTGTAGCGCGGCGTGCCTCTGGGGCAACCGTGTCCACATCAATGATTATCCAATAGTCAAATACTCTTTATGTTTTGGGAGAAGTCAGCATGGTTCTGCACCGTTTTGTTGCATCAATTGCCCTACTAGCGGCTGTTCTCGTGGGGTGTAGTTCAGACGACCCCGTTACATCCACGTCAAATGTTACTGTCACCTGTCGCATTGATAATGCCATCACGAGCAGTGTGGGTGGTAAGGGGCCGACCGTGGCTGGTGACGTCGTTGATTCCCTGATGGTAACGCGTGTTCGCGTCTTGGTCAAACGGCTGATCCTGCATCCATCTGCATCAAACGATTCCACAGATGATCGAAGCGTAAAAAATGGGCCCTTTTTATTGGTTGCTGATAGCACCGGCAGTCGTGTTGTGGCGCAGGCGCAGCTCACACCAGGCAGCTATGACAAGCTCAAGTTTGAAATGCATCGCTTTTCGAGTAGTGAGATTCCATCGTATCAAAATGACACGATCTATCGAGACTTCGTGACAGGCAGTCGATACTCTGTGATCATTGATGGCATTGTCGTGCGCAACGGAACACGCTCTGCATTCCAATATGAGAGCGATATCACGAGCAATGTCGAGTTTTCGTTGCCATCGTTTGTTGTCCCCCAATCAGGTAGCACCACGCTTGCGCTCGTCTTTGCAGGAGCGGGTGCATTCCTCGACAAGGGGCAGCTTCTCGATCCTCGTGATCCGAAGAATGAATCGGAGATCGACAACAAGATCAAGGCGGCGTTTCGCCTCAATCCATAAACAGGTACGGTCTCCACGTGTCATCAACATGCCCCATGGCATGTTTGAGGAACAATACATGATGGGGACGTTTCGGCGCAGTGAGCAGTCGCATCCCAGCTTCATCTGGTGTGCGATTGCCTTTTTTGTTGTTGCATTTGATGCACGCCGTGGTCAAGTTTTCCCATGAGTCCGTGCCCCCTCGTGAGCGCGGAATGATGTGATCCATCGTCAGCGGTGGAGTTCCCGTGCCGCAGTAGGTGCAGCGCATGCCGTCGCGGCGCATGATGTTTTTACGCGAGAGTTCGATCTTGCGGAAGGGCACACGCAGGTAGGCGCACAGTCGGATTACTGATGGGAAGGGGTAGGATGCGCGGACAGTGCGGACGGTGCGAGACTGGTGATGTTCGACCAGTTCGGCCTTCGTGAGAAAGAGCAGCATGAGCGCCTTCTTGGGGCTACAGATACTGATCGGTTCGTAGGATTGATTGAGGATCAGGACCTTGCCGTTGAGCGAAAACGAGTCCGCGGTCGATGATGGACCGGTCGGTGATTCAACGATCTGGGCTCTATGGGTACTGAAGGCAATTCTCCTGTGGTGAAAATAGGACTCCGAGGGGTATTTTCGCACGCACATTTCGTATCGGTAATTGGAGTCCGCCCATGCCACGTCCTACGGCCATTTTAGCCCTCGAAAACGGTATTACAATCGAGGGTTTGGCTATTGGTGCAATTGGTGCCGAATGTACGGGCGAGCTGGTGTTTAACACGGCCATGTCGGGGTATCAGGAGATCCTCACTGACCCGTCGTACAAGGGTCAGATTGTCACCTTTACGTATCCGCACATTGGGAATTACGGAGTCAATGAGGATGACGTAGAGTCGGATCGTATCCAAGCGTCGGGGTTGGTCGTGCATGAACTGTCGCCAACTGTGTCCAATTACCGCGCCACAGCTTCTCTTGAATCGTATCTGGAATCCCAGGGTATTGCTGGGATTGAGGGAGTGGACACGCGGATGATCGTGCGGATTCTTCGCTCGGAAGGCGCCATGCGGTGTGTTATTGCCCATGGTGACAATCTTGATGCCCAGGAACTCGTTGCGCGTGCTCGCGCCGTCCCGTCAATGAATGGTCTTGATCTGACGCCACTGGTAACCACAGCGAGTTCGTATCGATGGCAGGGCGATGATCCGGGCGAATGGGATTACCGTCCGGAAGCAGCTGGTAGAGGCCGTCGGCACGCAGTAGTGGCGATGGATTTTGGTGTAAAGCGCAACATTCTTCGTCGACTGCACCACTTTGGCTGTGACGTAACGGTGGTGCCAGCCACAACTACGGCGGATGACATTCTCGCTATGAATCCGGACGGGGTGTTCCTCAGCAATGGGCCAGGAGATCCGGCAGCTGTTACGGGTGCGATCGAGACTGTCCGGGGGCTTTTGGGCAGAAAACCGATTTTCGGTATTTGTTTGGGACATCAAATTCTCTCTCTTGCAGTAGGTGCTTCTACGTACAAGTTGAAATTTGGACACCGTGGAGCAAACCACCCGGTGAAGAATTTACGCACTGGCGCAATCGAGATCACATCGCAAAACCATGGATTTGCCGTCGACCCAGAAAGCCTGCCAGCACGGGCTGAGATGACCCATGTGAACCTCAACGATCAAACCTGTGCTGGAATTGCACTCACAGATGTGCCGGCCTTTGCGGTGCAATATCACCCCGAGGCCAGCCCTGGTCCGCACGATTCGGACTACCTCTTCGAGCAGTTTATTGCGCACATGGATTAAATCCCCATTTGCAAAGTTTTCCTCCGACCCATAACTTTGCCGGCTCTGTTAACCGGGTAGGTACTCAAGCGGCCAACGAGGGCAGACTGTAAATCTGCTGACTTATGTCTACGGAGGTTCGAATCCTTCCCTACCCACCAGACGGAATGCCCTTACCAGGTAGTCCACAATTTGCGGGAGTAACTCAGTTGGTAGAGTCACAGCCTTCCAAGCTGTTGGTCGCGAGTTCGAGTCTCGTCTCCCGCTCGAATTGACATTGACCCTGAGGCGTCGGGACGAGTGCCCGTGCGCTGAAGGGCTTTGGTGTCTACGGTTGATGACATCGCTGATGTAGCTCAGTTGGTAGAGCACCACCTTGGTAAGGTGGAGGTCACCGGTTCAATCCCGGTCATCAGCTCGGAATTTGAAAATTCACGTACGGGTGTAGCTCAGCTGGTAGAGCAGCGGTCTCCAAAACCGCAGGCCGCGGGTTCGAATCCTGCCGCCCGTGCAAAACAAACCAGAACCGAGATCGGAGGAAGAACGATGATCGAAGCGATTCGCGGATTTTTTGCCGACGTCAGCAAGGAGATGAAAAAGGTCTCCTGGCCGACGCAAGAGCAGCTCAGGGAGAGCACGATGGTGGTAGTTGCCACCTGTGTCGTGTTCGCCGTTTTGGTCTTTGCGATCGATCGTGGCGTCGTCTTCCTGCTTGAGTTCATTTACTGATTAGGACTGGATGATGGCCGACGCCTCACTACAACAAATGCCGGAACCGCGTTGGTACGCTTTGCGCACCTTCACGGGTCACGAGGCGCGTGTCAAGACGGCTATCGAAAATGAGATGGCCCGGCTTGGCATGTCTAGCCGTGTGATCAACGTTGTCATTCCTACCGAAACGGTGTTCGAGGTTCGGAGTGGCAAACGCCGCACGCGCACGAAGAATTTTCTTCCCGGCTACATCCTGGTGGAGCTTTCACTCGATCCGTATATCCGTGATATCATCCTTTCCCTTCCTTCGGTGGTAAAGTTTGCTGGGACGACCTCCGGCCATCCGCAGCCACTGCAGCAAGACGAGGTCGATCGTGTGTTGGGCCGGGTGGAGGAGCGTAAGGATATCACAACAGCCGAAACGTCGTTCCGTGAGGGTGATCCGGTGAAGGTGATTGACGGGCCGTTCAACAACTTCAACGGTACGGTGAAGGAAGTCAACGTCGAAAAGCAAAAGCTGAAGGTTGAAGTCGGAATTCTCGGGCGTAAGACGCCGATTGAATTGGACTTCAATCAGGTTGAAATTGAAAACCATTAATTCATGATGTGGGAGGTAGGGTAATCCTACCGCAGACCACGAAAGGACAATCGTCATGGCAAAAAAGGTCATGGGTACCTTCAAGCTCCAGCTCAAAGCTGGAGAAGCGACAATGGCACCGCCGGTAGGTCCGGCGTTCGGTCAGCGCGGACTTGCAGGTATGGAATTCGTCAAGCAGTTCAATGCCAAGTCGGCCAAGCAGCCGGGCATGATTCTGCCCGTGCTTGTCACGTTCTTCAGTGACAAGAGCTTCACGTTCGAGATTAAGTCGCCACCAGCGGCCATCCTGCTCATGAAGGCAGCTGGATTGGACAAGGGGTCAGCCGCGCCGCACCGCGACAAGGTTGGTCGCGTCAACCGTGCTCAACTCGCAGAAATTGCGAAGATCAAGATGCAAGATCTGAACTGTAACACCGAAGAGTCGGCCATCAGCATGATTGCTGGAACGGCTCGCTCGATGGGTATCACAGTTCAAGACTGATTGAGCCCCCTCCTCGAACTCCATTTCTGAACCAAAACCAATGTTGGAGGCCGCCGCAGTGGTGGCCGTTTGCACAACACGAAAGGAATACCTCCCATGGCACAAGGGAAGCGCTTTAAAAAGGCTGTCGCCTCGTTTGACGGTACGCAGTCGTTTGACCTGACGAAGGCTGTTGAGCTTGTAAAGAAGAACGCCACAGCCAAGTTTGACGAATCGTTCGATGTTTCCATGAACCTTGGTGTCGACCCACGCAAGGCCGACCAGCTTGTCCGCGGTACCGTTGCACTTCCGCACGGAACGGGTAAGTCTGTTCGCGTCCTCGTGATTGCGAAGGGACCAAAGGACAAGGAAGCTCTTGATGCGGGTGCGGACCACGCAGGCTTTTCCGACTACATCGAAAAGTTGCAAGGGGGCTGGGCAGATATCGACATCATCATTGCTACGCCAGACGTGATGGGTGAAGTCGGTAAGCTTGGTCGTGTTCTCGGACCTCGTGGTCTGATGCCGAATCCGAAGAGCGGCACGGTTACGTTCGATGTTGCAAAGGCTGTGGCAGAAGTCAAAGCCGGTAAGATTGAATTCCGTGTAGACAAGGCTGGCAACATTCACGCTGCTGTCGGCAAGTGTTCGTTCTCAACGGACAAGTTGATCGAGAATCTACAGTCCTTCGTCGGAACCGTCGTTCGGGCGAAGCCAGCATCCTCGAAGGGTAAGTACGTCAAGAGCATCACGTTCAGCTCAACAATGGGACCTGCTGTCCGAGTTGATGCGAAGTCTGTTGGTGCCGATCAATAATTCTGAAACTATTACGCCACTGCCGGTTCGTCACGCTTCTAACCGCTGTCTCTGACGGGTTGACGTGTCGGCAACACAAACACTAAACAACATTATGATCACGAAAGAACAAAAGCAGGCAGTCGTCGCCGAGCTCGCAGAGAGCATCCGCAACGCGTCAAGTCTGTATTTCGTGGATTTCACCGGCATGACGGTGGCACAAGATCAGGCGTTTCGCCGTGATTTGCGTGCCAAGGGCGTCACGATGCGAGTAGCCAAGAACACGCTGTTGTTGCGCGCACTCGCTGAAGTTGGTGGCTACGAGATTGAAGACAAGAAGCTGGCCGGTCAGACAGCGATGATCCTGGGTGGTAGTGATCCGGTTGCTCCAGCAAAGGTGATCCGCCAGCACTTTGAGAAGACTGAAAAGCCCCGTCTCAAGGTGGCGGTTGTCGAAGGTATGTACTTCGACTCCACACAGCTGAAGCAGGTATCGGAACTACCGACCCGCGAAGACCTGATCGCAGCGATGCTGGGAAGCATCAACGCTCCGATTTCGGGAATCGTTGGAAGCCTCAACGCTCTCATGCGCGACGTGGCCTCGATCATCGAAGAGGTCGCAAAGAAGAAGGCCGCCTAACATGGGCGGTGGTGCGATTGCCCAGCGTTGGGTAATTGCCATCTGATACTCACTTGAACATTCATCATCATTCGTGGAGAAATCCAATGTCAGCAATCGTAGAAGAACTCGTAGAAAAGATTGGTAACCTCACCCTCGTTGAGGCAGCTGATCTCAAGAAGGCCCTTGAAGACAAGTTTGGTGTTTCGGCAGCCGCTCCAGTAATGGTAGCTGGTGCCGCCGCTGCTGCTCCAGCTGCAGCTGCAGAAGAGAAGACAGAATTCGACGTCGAACTCTCTGACGGTGGTGCACAGAAGCTGAACGTCATCAAGGTTGTGCGCGAAGTAACAGGTCTCGGCCTCAAGGAAGCCAAGGATCTCGTTGATGGCGCACCAAAGATTGTTAAGGAAGGCGTTGCGAAGGCTGATGCAGAAGCTCTCAAGAAGAAGCTCGAAGAAGCCGGCGCAAAGGTTACACTCAAGTAATCACCTGCAGAAACTCAACAGCCCCGGGACGGCAGAAATGCCGTCTCGGGCGTTGTCGTAAATAGAAGATCCTCGAAATGAGGGCGTTCTGACAGTCGAAATAGCATGCAGTGCACTTCGATAATCAGAACGAAACAGAACCATTTACTAGCCGTCAGGAGCCATCTCCATGCATGGTCTTAGCACAGAAACAGCGTTGTATCAGCTTCCTCTTCAGCGAGTACGCCAGCGCGTATCGTTTGGAAAGATTGAATCTGAATCAACGTATCCCGATCTCCTCGGAATCCAGATCGATTCCTTCCAGGAATTCCTTCAGGAAGATATCAATGCCGCAGATCGCCGATTCCTCGGACTTCAGCGTGCATTCGAAAGCAACTTCCCGATCGAGGATAACTCCGGGGTCTATGAATTGAACTTTGTTGAATACTTGATCGAGAAGCCC
Organism: Bacteroidota bacterium; assembly: GCA_039795225.1. Classification (GTDB taxonomy): domain Bacteria; phylum Bacteroidota; class Ignavibacteria; order Kapaibacteriales; family Kapaibacteriaceae; genus UBA10438. The sequence goes on from JBDKEN010000003.1 coordinate 205,267, forward strand.
AAGTATTCCGAAGAGGAATGTCGTGAGCGTGAATTGACGTATGCCAAGACGCTCAAGGCAAAGCTTCGACTTTCCTCGAAGGCCGATCCTACCTCAGAGGACTACATCGAAGCTATCGATCAAGAGGTGTATCTCGGTCAGATTCCTGCCATGACACCGCGCGGAACTTTTATCATCAACGGTGCCGAGCGCGTCATCGTTGCACAGCTGCACCGTTCGCCGGGTTGCTTCTTTGATGAAGCCGTGCACCCGAACGGCACGAAGATCTTCTCCGCTCGTATCATCCCATTCAAGGGATCATGGGTGGAGTTCACGACCGACATTCACGACGTGATGTACGCCTACATCGACCGGAAGAAGAAGTTCCCTGTGACAACACTTCTTCGGGCGTTGGGCTACTCAAGCGATGAAGATTTGCTGAACCTTTTTGACCTGACATACGATGTGCCAGTCAAGAAGCTTGCAGACGATCATCTCGGCCGTCGTATCGCTGCTGATGCCGTGGATATGAACACGGGTGAAATCGTTGCGCAGCGCGACCTCGTGATTGATGAGCTTCTTCTTGAAGCATTGCGCAACTCGGCCGTTGATTCGATTCGCGTGTACAAGTACGAGAATCCGAATGATGAACCGATCATTGCCAAGACTCTTGCGAAGGACACGGCTCGTACGCGTGAAGACGCTCTCGAGACAATCTACCGTCAGCTCCGGTCGTCAGATCCACCAGATCTTGATACGGCATGGGGCCTGTTGGAGAAGCTGTTCTTCAATCCAAAGCGCTATGATCTCGGAGTCGTCGGTCGCTATCGTATCAATGAAAAGCTTGGCATGATGGTGCCACTTGATGTGACAACGCTGACGGTTGACGACATCGTTTCAATTGTAAAGTATTTGATTGACGTCCGTGATGCGAAGATGCCAGTTGATGACATCGATCACCTTGCGAATCGTCGCGTCCGTACGGTTGGTGAGCAGTTGGAGTCGACCTTCAATCTCGGTCTTACCCGTATGGCACGCACCATCAAGGAGCGTCTCTCTGTCCGTGACAGTGAGAACGTGACACCGAGCGAACTCGTGAATGCGCGGACGATCACCAGCGTGATTAACCAATTCTTTGGTACGAATCAGCTGTCACAGTTCATGGATCAGACGAACCCACTGTCGGAGATCACCCACAAGCGCCGTACGTCGGCTCTTGGTCCCGGCGGTCTTACGCGTGAGCGCGCAGGCTTCGAGGTTCGTGACGTTCACTACACGCATTACGGCCGTCTCTGTCCGATCGAAACACCGGAAGGTCCAAACATCGGTCTCATCTCCTCGCTCGCTATTCATGCTCGCGTGAACAAGTTCGGCTTCATTGAAACGCCATACCGCAAGGTGGTAAACGGTGTTGTCACCGAAGACTTCGAGTTCCTTCCAGCAGATAAGGAAGAAGGCCTGATCATCATTCCGGCTTCGACAGCTACGGATGAGAAGGGGCGTATCCTCGGTGAAACTGTGAAGGCACGTGTTAGCGGCGACTATAAAGTCGTTCCACCGACAGAAGTGCACTACATGGAAGTGAGCACCGACCAGATCACCTCGCCGGCTGCTTCGTTGATTCCATTCCTCGAACATGATGACGCCAACCGTGCACTCATGGGTTCGAACATGCAACGCCAAGGCGTTCCATTGCTCCGTCCGGAAGCACCAATCGTCGGCACAGGCATGGAAGCCCGCGTTGCGCGTGATTCCCGCGCCCTTGTGCTCGCCGAAGACGACGGTGTGGTTGACTACGTATGTGCAGACTTTGTGCGCATTGTGTACGATGACAAGCGTAGCGCTGAAGATCGTTTGATCTCGTTTGAAGGTGACCGTACGGTAACATACAACCTCCAGAAGTTCTATCGCACGAATCAAGACACAAGCATTAACCAGAAGCCAATTGTTGCTGCTGGTCAGCGCGTCAAGAAGGGTCAGCCGATAATCGACGGTGCCTCAACCGATAAGGGTGAGCTTGCACTCGGTCGTAACGTGATGGTTGCCTTCATGCCATGGCGTGGATACAACTTCGAAGACGCTATTGTGTTGAGCGAGCGAATGGTTGCTGAGGATGTGTTCACATCCATTCACATCGAAGAGTATACGCTCCAGGTTCGTGACACAAAGCGCGGTGAAGAAGAGTTCACACGTGAAATTCCGAATGTCAGCGAAGAAGCAACAAAGGATCTTGACGATCGCGGTATCGTGCGCATTGGAGCAAAGATCCGTGAAGGCGATATCCTCATCGGAAAGATTACTCCGAAGGGCGAAACGGATCCAACACCAGAAGAGAAGCTCCTGCGAGCAATTTTCGGTGACAAAGCCGGTGATGTGAAGGACGTATCACTCAAGGCACCTCCGGGGCTCAAGGGTACGGTCATCAATACCAAGCTGTTTGCCCGTCGCGTTCTAACAAGCGATAGCGAATTCCGCCTCGAAGAAAAGAAGCGTCAAGACCTGATTACCAAGCGCGAACATCAAGCACTGCGTGCTCTAGATATCGACTGTATCGAGCGCCTTGGTCAGATCCTTGAAGGAGAAACCTCCCTTGGTGTGCGTTCGACAAACGACACGGTGGTCTTCCGCAGCGGTAGCAAGTTCTCCGCAAAGGAGATGCTTGCCAAGTTTGAAGGCGGCACATTCCTTCCATCAAACATGAGGATGGATCAGGACTGGGTTGCAGAGAAGAAGACGATGAAGCTGGTTCAACGCCTCATGGAGAACTACACAAATCGTCGCAATGATTTGATTCTCGATGCCCGTATTGAGCGCAATAAGATTGCTGCTGGCGATGAGCTTCAGCCAGGTATTCAGCAAATGGCGAAGGTGTATGTTGCCAAGAAGCGTAAGCTTCAGGTTGGTGACAAGATGGCCGGTCGCCACGGTAACAAGGGTATCGTTTCGAAGATCGTGCCTCTTGAAGACATGCCATTCCTACCAGATGGTCGTCCCGTGGACATCGTGTTGAATCCGCTTGGCGTGCCTTCGCGTATGAACCTGGGTCAGCTCTATGAGACAGCTCTTGGATGGGCTGGCCGTGAACTTGGTATCCATTTCGCGACCCCGATTTTCGACGGTGCGTCATGGGATCAAGTCGGTGATTATCTCGAGAAGGCAGGCCTTCCGCGTACAGGGAAGACGGTGCTCTATGATGGCCGTTCGGGCGAACGATTCGAAAACGAGGTAACAGTTGGCATCATCTACATGATGAAGCTTTCTCACCTTGTCGAGGATAAGATTCACGCACGCTCCATCGGACCATACTCGCTCATCACACAACAGCCCCTTGGTGGTAAGGCCCAATTCGGTGGTCAGCGTCTCGGAGAGATGGAAGTGTGGGCGCTTGAAGCCTATGGTGCAGCGCATACCCTGCAAGAGATGCTGACGTTGAAGTCAGACGATGTGCAAGGACGTGCGAAGATGTATGAGACGCTTGTAAAGGGTGAGAACTTGCCGACTCCGGGCATACCGGAATCGTTCAACGTTCTTATCCGCGAATTGCAAGGTCTCTGTTTGGATGTGAAGCTCGATTGAGCATCGGATCCGTTCCAACCCCCTAAATCTTGATCACAAGGAATTTTCGCTCGGAGTTACGATGCAATTCCACAACATCCCGAAGCGCGGTTATGGTTCGATTACCATCCGCATTTCATCACCGGATGACATTCTTAATCGCTCTCACGGTGAGGTTACCAAGCCTGAGACGATCAACTACCGATCATTCCGTCCGGAAAAAGATGGTCTTTTCTGTGAAAAGATCTTCGGTCCTATCCGTGACTGGGAATGCGCATGTGGTAAGTACAAGCGTATTCGCTATAAGGGCATCGTTTGCGACCGCTGCGGCGTTGAAGTAACGCAGAAGAGCGTCCGACGCGAGCGCATGGGCCATATCATGCTGGCTGTGCCCGTCGTCCATATCTGGTTCCTCCGTTCGCTGCCGAGCAAGATCTCGGGCGTGATCGGAATGCCAACGAAGGACGTCGAACGCATCGTCTACTACGAGTCGTATGTCGTTGTTCAGCCGGGCTCAACCGGTCTGCAGACGAAGGATCTTCTGACTGAGGAACAGTACCTCGACGTGCTGGCAAATCTTCGTCCAGAAGAACGCAACATGGACGATGAGGATCCACGCAAGTTTATCGCATTGATTGGTGGCGAAGCTGTCAAGGAGCTTCTCCGTCGTGTAGATGCTGATGAAGAGTATTTCAAGCTGCGTGAGACAGCTCGTGAGGACATGTCGCAAGCCAAGAAGGCCGATGTTCTGAAGCGTCTGCGCATTCTCGATGCGTTCCGTTCCTCGGAGAACAAAGAGCCAAATCGTCCTGAGTGGATGGTTTTGGACATCATTCCGGTGATCCCGCCAGACCTTCGCCCGCTCGTGCCTCTCGAAGGCGGTCGCTTTGCTACGTCGGATTTGAACGATCTTTATCGTCGTGTCATCATCCGCAACAACCGTCTCAAGCGTCTGATCGACATCAAGGCGCCAGAGGTGATCTTGCGCAACGAAAAGCGCATGTTGCAGGAGTCCGTTGACGCGCTGTTTGACAACTCGCGCCGTGCCGTGCGGAGTGAGTCGCAACGTGCACTCAAGTCGCTCGCGGACACCCTGAAGGGTAAGACAGGTCGCTTCCGTCAAAACCTGCTCGGAAAGCGTGTTGACTATTCCGGTCGTTCGGTTATCGTCGTGGGTCCTGAGCTGAAACTCTATGAGTGCGGCCTTCCGAAGGACATGGCCGTTGAGCTCTTCAAGCCCCTTATCATTCGCAAGCTGATCGAGCGTGGTCATTGCAAGACGGTAAAGAGCGCCAAGAAGCAAGTAGAGAAGAAGACCACCGAGGTGTGGGATATTCTCGATACGGTGATCGACGGCCATCCAGTGCTTCTGAACCGTGCTCCAACGCTTCACCGCCTTGGTATCCAGGCCTTCCAGCCGAAGCTGATCGAAGGCAAGGCTATTCAGTTGCACCCGTTGGTAACGACAGCGTTTAACGCTGACTTCGACGGTGACCAGATGGCCGTTCACGTGCCGCTGAGCCACGAAGCACAGCTTGAAGCATTGCTGCTCATCTTGTCAGCACACAACATCATGCACACGCAGAATGGCGAGCCGATTGCGGTTCCGTCGCAGGACATGGTTCTTGGTGTGTACTATCTCACAAAGGCACGCAACGGTGTTGCCGGTGAGGGTAAGATCTTCTCGAGTGAGGAAGAAGTCGTTATCGCGTTCAACTCAGGCCGCATTGCGCTGCACGCGAAGATCAAGGTTCGCATTGGCGGTAAGATGATCGAAACGACGGCTGGTCGCGTTCTCTTCAACAAGATCGTTCCGACCGAAATTGGCTACATGAACGAGATGCTCGGTAAGAAGCGTCTTCGTCAGGTGATTGCCGACTGTTTCCGCAAAGCTGGCCTTGCCAAGACGGTTGAGTTCTTGGATCAGCTCAAGGAAATGGGCTTCACGACTGCTACTCGTGGTGGTCTTTCTGTATCGATTGCAGACGTTGTTGTTCCGGCTGAGAAGACGAACATCATCGATCGCGCGCAGAAGGAAGTCGACAAGATCGAAGACTACTACCACTCCGGTGTTATCACCGAAGGTGAGCGCTACAACAAGATCATCGACACATGGTCGACAGCAACAAACCGTGTTGCTGATAAGCTCTACAATGAGCTCGCATCGAACAAGGACGGATTCAATACCTTCTTCATGATGCTTGACTCTCAGGCACGGGGCTCGAAGGAACAGATTCGTCAGCTTGCTGGTATGCGTGGTCTGATGGCCAAGCCGCAAAAGACAGCAGCTGCCTCGTCAGCCGAGCTGATCGAAAATCCGATCATCTCGAACTTCAAAGAAGGTCTGACGATTCTCGAGTACTTCATCTCCACACACGGTGCCCGTAAGGGTCTTGCCGATACTGCTCTGAAGACGGCTGACGCCGGATACCTGACGCGTCGTCTGCATGATGTTGCCCAAGACGTGGTGATCTCTGAAGATGATTGCGGTACAATCCGCGGTGTCGAGATGCGTGCATTGAAAGACGGCGAAGATGTGAAGGAGCCGTTGAAGGAGCGCATCTTGGGTCGCACGTCGCTTGTCGACGTTGTGGATCCGTTGACCAGCCAAGTGTATTGCAAGAAGGGCGAGATGATTGATGAGGACGTTGCCGAGAATATCGAGCATAGTCCAATCGAAGCTGTAATGATTCGCAGCGTTCTCACTTGTGAATCACGCCGTGGTGTCTGTGCACGGTGCTACGGTCGGAACATGGCGACCGGCCAGCTGGTTGATACCGGTGAAGCTGTTGGAACCATCGCTTCGCAGTCGATCGGTGAGCCAGGTACACAGCTGACGCTTCGTACGTTCCACACTGGTGGTACAGCTTCGTTGTCGATGAGCCAGAGCTTGGTGCTTGCCAAGTTCGACGGTGTTATCCAATTCGACGCTATCCGCACGGTGAATTATCCTGGTGAAACCGAGGATATCGATGTCGTGGTTTCGCGCGCCGGTGTCATCAACATCGTCGAGCCAGGTTCGAATCGTATTGTGACGAAGTACGACGTTGTGTACGGCGCTGAGCTGAAGGTCAAAGACGGTCAAACAGTTAAGAAGGGCGAGATCCTGTATGACTGGGATCCGTATAACTCGGTGATCATCACCGAGAAGGCCGGCCGTGTGCGTTACCGTGATCTCGTACCAAACCTGACATTTAAGGAAGCAATTGACGAGCAGACGGGTCACACGACCAAGATCGTTATCGATTCCCGCGACCGTACGAAGAGCCCAGCAATCGAAATCGTCGATGATGAAGGTACACTGATCCAGTCGTACATCATTCCATCGCGTGCTCAAATCGTGGTGGACGATGGTGATGTCGTCGCCATTGGTTCGAAGCTTGTAAAGATGCCACGTGACCTGGGTCGTCTCCGCGATATCACGGGCGGTCTTCCACGCGTAACGGAGCTTTTCGAAGCGCGTGCACCACAGGCCCCTTCAGCTGTCACGGAAATTGATGGTATCATCTCGATCGAGAAGCCGAAGCGTGGTTCGCGCGTTATCGCAACAACATCGCTTGACGGACAGCTCAAGCGTGAATACTCCGTGCCGATCGGACGTCACGTTCTCGTCCAAGAAGGTGATCTCGTTCGCGCTGGAGACCGGTTGACAGAAGGTGCTATCAATCCGCACGACATTCTCCACATCAAGGGTATCAACGAGGTGCAAGCGTATCTCGTGAATGAAATTCAAGAAGTGTACCGAATGCAGGGTGTGAAGATCAACGACAAGCACATCGAAGTGATCGTTCGTCAGATGCTCCAAAAGGTCCGCGTTACGGATTCTGGGGACTCCCCGTTCCTTGAAGGTGATCAGGTTGACCGGATGCGCTTCAGCGATGAGAACGATCGTCTCAAGGGCTGCGTTGTCGTCACGGATCCAGCTGATTCGAAGCTCAAGTACGGTCAGATCATCGACAAGCGCGTGCTTCGCGAGATCAACGCAGATCTCAAGAAGAATGAGAAGCAAGGGGCAAAGAGCCGCACCGCCGAACCTGCTATTGGTGAGCCGTTGCTTCTTGGTATCACGCAAGCTTCGTTGACAACTGAGTCGTGGCTGTCGGCAGCATCGTTCCAAGAAACGACGCGTGTTCTTGCTGATGCTTCTGCAGCAGCAAAGATGGATAAGCTTCTGGGTCTGAAGGAGAACATCATCTTGGGTCAGCTGATCCCAGCTGGTACAGGTCTGCGTGCCTACCAGTCGATGCTCGTTGCATCGGATGTTGGCAACATCTTCGGTCCTGAGGCAATCATCCCTCAGGTTGAGACGGACGAAAATGCTCCTCGCAAGCCGATCCGTCGCACGGCACGTCTTAGCCAAGACTAATCCTTGCTGCATGATATTTTTAGGGGTGATTCGACGTATCGAGTCACCCCTTTTTCTTTGGTACCTATGAATGCCCGACGAGAAATACGTCTCTTGACCCTTTGTGTGATCATTACGGCAATGATTGCCGCGTCTGCATATGGCCAGGATCTGCAACGAGTCCCCATAACCACGGGCTTTTCACAGAGGCTCCTATGCGTATCTATAGCTGATACGCCTACATGGCTTATTGATCAGGGGACGGTCTACACCAGAGGTGGATCACGCAACTGGTCGGCACTTCCGAGCCTGTATCGGTGCGGGCAAGTCTATCCCGTTGCAGCAAACATTGACCAAATCACGGTAGTGACGCAGAGGCGTGAACCTTTCGATTCGACATGGTGGCGTTTTCAGTCAGCCCCTTCGAAACGTGCGTGGGCAGATAGTACTCCAATCCTAGCGGACGGGTCGTATCTCTCAGCTGGGTGGGGCTATCTGTTCTTCACAAACAGCGCTCCCGATGTCCCGATGATGATCGATGTTGTTGGTGCCAATGGACAGTTGGTCCATACGATCTCTTTGCAGCGCGCTCGCAATACGGCGGCTACCGTGATGAAACAATGCGGTGACTCAATCATCATCATTGACCGTAGCAGTGGCCGCGCCGTCTGCGAAGTTATCCGGGGCGGAACATCGACGGCACCAACGGAATGGACAACTGTTGACCTACCAGACGTTGTGTATGGCGTTGTTGGAGATCGAGACGCATTCGTGTTTCAAACAACTGCAGGGGTCTTTTTAGATCATGGTGGACGCGTTGGGCCTGTACGGGCGTTCACCGATAGACTTGATGCAATCTCCATTAACGGACAGACTGCAACGCGGGTTGTGGCTGGTGGAGTTGAATACGCGCCGAATCTGTTCGACGATTCTGTAGAACTCGTTTCTCCACTCGACAAACGAATCTCCCCAGCAAGCTTTACAATTCTCTGGAGTTACCGGGCAGACTGTATACTGCTGCGTAGGGATGGCGTTCTGTGGCAGATTCGTGAATACGTCGATGCTAATGCAGAAAGGCAGTATTCATTCGAACAGCTAACGGAAGGGGGCGTTAGCCGAGGATCGCGACTGCTACTCTCCGGTACGACGGTGATCTGTGCTAATCACCTTCAAACGCGGGAATATGAAGTTGCTGACGCGATCAGTACCATTCGACCTGGGGCGGTAGCATGTGATACCGTCAATGTGAGGTCTGCACCTAGCGGACATGAGGTCCTGCGTCGAGTTGGCGACGAAGTCTGGCTGACAACATCGCAGGGCATCTTCTCGTACCCAGAGATGCGACGTATTCAGCAGCGGCCCGGATATGGTGCGATCAAGATTGGCGATCGCGTCTACATGCAAACTTCGCGAGGGATCGAAGTGCGAGGTCCGATGGATACACTTTCTCGCGTGGTTATTCCAGATGTGGTCGGTGCAGGGATGACCGCTTCATCAGACACAATCTACGTTGTCCATCTCCAGCCGACGCAGGGAATAGAGCCTGATGTTCGAGTCGTCATCGATGCATATGACATGGACGGGAACCCATACTTCTTTGATCGACTCGTCGCCGACGAGGTCTCATCCCGATCCCTCGTGTTTCGATCGGTGAACATCATTCAAGGGGCTCTCATTGTCAATCTCGGATCGCGCTTATCCATCAGTACCGATGGTGGAGTAACATGGACTGAAGTTGATCCGGGGATTGAGCTTCTAACAATGATTGATGATGCCGGTGATGAACCCGTTGCTTGGGGACAGCTTTCCGACGGACGATCCGGACCTTGCCTGATGCGGAGTCCAACGCAGTGGGTTCTGCAGCCGGTCGAACGACGATCCCATGTACCTGTTCTGGCCTGCGCTCATATGCCAGGGTGGTTTGTTTTCAGCACACCCGATGGTGTCTGGAGTGTGAAACAACGCATCACCAGTGTTGATGAAGGTAACCACTTTGCTGATCGGGAGTTCTTTGACGAGATCTCGCCAGATCAGGAGTTCCTGATCGATGTGCGTGGAAGCGTCTTTGGTCGTGAAACAGCCGCTCGCGGTGCCTATTTTCATGCAGTGCGTCATGGAACAGCGTGGCGCATTCGTTCGATACTCGTTGTTCCGTAAGGAGTCTCATGCTTATCCGCGTCTTCTTGGTTGTCCTGCTTGCTGCCATTCCTTGTGCCGCTGATACACTCTATGTGGCTGCAACCGCAAGCAGCGGCGGTGATGGGGAATCCTGGAAAGCCCCATTCACATCCATTGGAGAGGCCTTTGCACGAGGGCAGACAGGGGATGAGATCTGGTGTGCTGCAGGAACCTACTCGATTCCGTCAGAGGGCTACGGTGTTACCAATGGTGTCCATCTCTATGGTGGGTTTACGGGTACGGAAACACTTCGCGAGCAACGTGATTGGTATCGACAGCGGACCGTCTTACGGTCGTCAAAGGGTGCAAACATCTTTACACTCAATCAGTGTGATTCAATTACTCGGATCGACGGATTCGTTCTTCAAGGAACCATTGATTGTGCTGTTCGCATCAATGGGGGTGCGCCTAGGATCTTTAACAATCACTTTCTCGATTGTACATCTCTTGACAATGGTGCAGCTATTCGAATGAATGGTGGTGGGCGCGTGCAGATCGAGTATTGTGTCTTCGAGAAGTGTGCGTCGACGGCATTGGGTGGGGCAGTGTACCTCAATACGGAGGTATCAAGCGCTGCATGGAGCCGGCAATGGGGAGGCTTTATCGGCCAAAGCTTCTTCGTCGATTGTCGGGCTGTTCGTGGCGGAGGACTCTTTGTTTCGGGATCTCCTGGCACCACGCAGGTTGTCTCATCGGTCTTTGTCGGCAATCGTGCCACGCTGGAAGGTGGAGCAATTGGTTCAGACAGCTCTGATCTCTATATCAACAACGTTACATTTTATAACAATGATCTGCTCTCTTCTGTTGGAAGAGGTGGTAAAACCCTTGCACTCTATGCCGGCTTGATTCAAAACAGCCTCATTTGGAATGGTGACGATGATACAACAACACATGTGAAGCACGTAAAGCCATTGTCCGACACTACAGCCAAGCTTTCCGGACGGGCAAATGTCATTGAACGTGACTTTGACTACGGTTTCTGGCAGTTTGAACCCGACTTCGTCAATCGAGATGATGTAAACGGTCCTGACGACATCTATGGAACCGATGATGACGGTCTGTATCAGTTGGCGACCTCTATTGGACGTGACGGTGGATACCTCGATGGGTATGTTAACCATCGCCAGCACGACATTGTTGGCAACCCCCGTCTTGTCGGACGGAAGGTGGATGTTGGAGCGTATGAGAGTCAGCGCGAAGGTCGAATGGGATATCGCGAGGTGATGAATGAGATGCGCAAGGGAGGTCTTGTTTTCATGTATCGACACGGTAAAACCGATTGGGATCAAAAGGACAAGGGGCCTGCGCCGGAGTGCTTCCCGGGACGCAATCTCATCGCTGAAGGGCGTGAACAATGTGCCGAGATTGGCAAAGCACAGCGAATGCTTGGAGTTCCGCAAGGTGAGGCGTTCACCTCGCCGGCCTGTCGATGCTGGGAAACGTTGAAGCTGATGGTAGGACGCTACGAAGTGCGTTCATACTGGGCTGGTGGCGGTGGTGCAGGACAGACAGGCCAATCTCGTATTCGTGACCTAAGCACACCGGTAACATCTGGTAATCGCTTCATCTCAACCCACGATGCGGTATGTCAGGCTATCTATAATGGCTACGGCACAGGTGAATTGATCACAACGGCTGAATTCATGGAAGGGGATGCTCTGATCGTTCGTCCCCTTGGTGGCTCTGAAAATGAAATTCTTGCCCATTGGTGTTCGGAAAACTGGACTCGCTATCATGTGCGCTTTCCGGAAATCACTGTTGACGTGCATAACGACGCAGTGGTCGATGCTCTGACAGTGTACCCAGTGCCGGCAAGCGATATTGTTCGCCTAACCACAACGCAAAGCGGTACGGTTCGCATTGTCGACCTTGTTGGATCCGTCGTAGCAGAGATGCACGTTGACGCTTCAGCGCCGATTGCAATCGACGTTTCTGCATGGATGCCTGGAGCCTACATTGTGCAGAGCGGCAATCAGTCAGCTCGGTTTATGGTTCTACGCTAACGCGGTAGAGGGAGGCTGCACGATCAGTGCTTACGAGGCACGAAATGACCGTGCTTTTTGGTCATCAAATGCCCCTTCCCAGCGTGCGACGACGACTGTAGCAAGACAGTTGCCGAGAAGGTTGACGCTTGTGCGTGCCATGTCCATGAATTCGTCGACGCCGAAGATCATTGCTACGGCAATCGGTCCATAGTGCTTGAGATTGTCAGGCAGGAATGTTGACAGTGTTGCGAGAAGAATGACAAGTGATGCACGCGGAACGGCTGCCACACCTTTGGACGTGATCATCAGCGCAAGCATCATCGTAATCTGCTGTTCGATCGTAAACGTAAATCCTGGTACGGTCGAGGCCACGGCCTGCATAACAAACACGCTGGCCATTGAGAGGTACAACGTTGTCCCATCGAGGTTGAAGGTGTATCCTGCCGGCATTACAAAGCCAACAATGTGCTTGGGAACGCCGAACCGCTCCATTCGCTCCATGGCCATCGGTAGTGCGCTTTCACTGGACGTAGTCACAAACGCTAAGGTGAACGGTTCGCGGACGGCACGAAGAAAGGGGCGAAGTGGCACACGGGCAATGATGACGACCGCTCCAAACACAAGGAGAACAAAGAGGACCAGGGCCAGGTAGAGCGAGCCGATCAGCAATCCAAGCGAGCTGAGAATGCCAAGTCCTTGATGCCCGATCGTTGATGCCATGGCTGCGCCAATTCCGATTGGTGCAAACCGCATGATCAAGTTGGTAAACGAAAACATGGTTTGTGCCAGCGATTCACACCATGCGATGATCGGTTTAGCATGATCTCCGATGCGATTGAGGGCCAGAGCAAAGAGTACCGAGAACGTAACGATTTGGAGTACATCACCCTTCGCCATCGCATCAATGATGCTCGACGGGAAGATGTGAACGATTGTCTCGATGAGCGTCTTCGGATGATTTGTGGCAACGCTACCGAGTGTGCCTGGGTCGCCGGCTAGCACGATCCCGTGTCCTGGCTGAACGACGTTGACGACGACAAGACCGATCACTAGTGCAAGTGTCGTAACGATCTCGAAATACACGAGTGATTTCACACCCAGACGTCCAACGCTTGCACCATGTCCGCCGCCTGCAATGCCGATGACGACCGTTGCAAAGACGAGCGGAGCGATAATGACTTTAATCAGATGCAGGAATACATCACGAAGCCACGCAATGTTGGTTCCAAACTCTGGGGCGAAGGCGCCAATCGTGATTCCGATGACGACGCCGAGGAGAATCTGCTTTGTCAGGGTAAACTTCATGGAAGAAGTTACGAACTCGACAGGAGTTGGCGTGGTAGTTCAGGTGACCCTAATCATTCCTTGATCAGATGCAGGATGGTGCTCTTGCGGCCATCCGACAACTCGACGATATATCTGCCGTTAGCAAGATCTTTCGTACTGATGACAATGCTGCTAAGGCCGAGTTCAATGGAGCCAGAGCTCGTCCAAATCGCGGCGCCTCGTGAATCACGGATTGTAACACTAATCGTTGATGGCTGATCAACGACGTACGACACAGCAAAAGCATCGCGCGCTGGGTTCGGGCCAAAGCCCAGGACGGTGATATGGTTGTCACGATGCTGCTCCCGCACAGTTGTGCTCACTGTTGGCGGTTCTGCGGGCGCTGGTACATCTTGTACCGGCTTCAGCGGAGCTGGCATCGTCGTCCGAGTCAGTCGACTCGAACCAGCTTTGCTCGAATAGCCCCGTTCCCATCGCTGTGAAGTTGGCCGATTAATCAAGCTGTTGAGGAAGTACCAGTCAGACTGAGCTTCATCTTGAGAGAAGGTGACGATCATATATCCGTGATCAGTGATGTTGCTCCACTTCAGATGACTGTTCCGTTGTGTTAGCGTAGTATCGACGGTCTTCAATAGCTGTGGCTGGATAGCACTCAGTGCCGGAACAGCAGCGAAGTTCTCATCAAAGTTCGCCGAAGAAACACTCGGTGTAATGAACTCCACAGCAACGGGCTTTTCGGACTCTCCGCTATTGAGTGGGACTTCAAGAGAAAATGTTGAATGAAAGTCTCCGGTGACGATGACAACGTTGTTGATGGAGTTCGCACGTAGGAATGAACTAAGGGCCGATCGCTGAGCAGGGTAGTTACTCCAGACATCACCATAGAAGGCCTGTTCAAACAGACCCTGAAGGGTTGGGAGTTGAGGACGAAGAATTGCTGCAAAAAGAGGATTGACTGCTCCAAACAGGTAATTCGTATCAATTGGCGTCACATTGATCGGTGCGTAAATCACTTGATTTCCGATCAGCTTCCATCGTGCTGTACTTGTAGCAAGATTGTTCGTGAGCCAACTGAACTGTGTCGCTGACATGATCCTACGATTTGGATCATTCAAGGCATCCTTCGCCCCTTGAGATGCCGATGGGCCAACTTCTTCGATTTGCTTATCACGACCTTCGAGGCGGGTGTCGATCATCGAGACATCCAAGAGATTGCCGAGGACGAAGCGACGATAGAGGTTGCCCGAGGATGACTCTCGTGTTGGCATCCACTCATAGCAGGCTTGACGTGAGACAGATTTCCGGAGATTCCAGTCCCCTTCACTCGGTTGGTGATTCTGCGCACCGTCGGTATATGAATCGTTTGCCGATTCGTGATCATCCCATACGTGAATCATCGGATGCTGTTGATGTAGACGGCGCAGATCTGGGTCAAGGCGGTACTGGCTATATCGCGTGCGATAGTCCGTCAATGTGATGATCTCTGCGTCAGGCGTATGACGTCGGCCGAGGCGAGCACCGGTCTGACCACCAAATGATGTTGTGTCGGCATCGTATTCATAGATGTAGTCCCCTAAATGCAGCACTGCATCAAGATCATTGCGGTCCGCGACAAACCCATACGCTGTGAAGTACCCCGCCGGATAGTTCGAGCATGACACAACGGCGAGCTTCGCCTCGGTGATGTCGCTCGTCGGTAGCGTGCGCGTGCGGCCCGTCAGCGAAGCACGGCCGTATGCGACGAATCCGTAATAGTAAACGGTGCCTGGCTGCAGGCCTTCGACATCAACTTTGACGGTGTGATCGCGAGCAGCGGATGCGACGGTTGAGCCCTGCTGAACGACGTTCTTGAGAGCAGTATCTGTAGCGACTCTCCACACGACAGGGATGTTGTCGTCTCCGTTTTCTGGTGCAACCCGCGTCCAGATAATAACACGGTCGGCAAGCGGGTCTCCACTGGCAACGCCATGATAAAAGGGGCGAAGGCGATCCTCAACTTGCGTCGACTCAGTCCTTTTTGAGCTACGTGGCTCATGTCCGGCGCGTCGAACGCCAAACATGTCGTTGCGGAGGTCTTGTGCTATCATCGCAGGCACCATTGATACCAATACGATAACGACAAGCATAGTGTTCTGTAGCATAATGAATTCCTTCTTCGGCAGAGAATCTGGAACGCAATCTAGGGTGCGAATGTTTCACAAGCGTTGATCTATGTCAATGATTAAGAAACATCAGCTCGCAACCAAGGTCTGCGTTCACTGCCAGCGCCCGTTTACATGGCGTAAGAAGTGGGAGCGGGTATGGGATGAAGTGAAGTACTGTTCAGATGCTTGCCGGCGCAAGCGAAAGGGCAACAACGATGCACCGTGAGTTCCATATTGGCCGTGCTCAGAGATTGTCCGATAATCCCCGTCTTGTTGCAGCATGCCAGAGCGCCGAGACCCTTCTTCCCGTGTACGATCTCGATCCTGCGATTGTGATGTCGCCGCAGCGCGCTGCCTTTCTCATGGGATCCCTGAAGAATCTTCAACGGCAGCTGCGTGAACGGGGATCAGATCTGCTCGTTCGTCTCCAGGCTCCAGATGCTGGCGTTCGACACCTCTATTACCAGTCGGACCTGCTCTATCAGCCAGATGACCTTCCACGTCGGCCGGCAATGATGCCGTCGGTCTTTACGTCATTTCGACGTGAGATTGAGCGAGCTGCTACGCCATGGCGTCGGCCACTCGCGGAGCCGACAGCATTCCCGCCACTTCCTTCTGGGGTCGTCTGTCCGGACGTTCCATCAATAGAGGAACTTGGCTTCAATGCAGTGCTGTATGATGATCGTAGTGCATTTCCGTTTCACCTTCCAGAGTTTGCCCCCTCTGAGGCTGCCGCAAACGATCATCTTAGGCGGTATCTCTCATCACGGCGTATCGACTCATATAAGCAGACACGAAATGGACTCATCGGCACGGAGTTTTCGAGCAAGTTTTCACCGTGGCTCGCCCTTGGAATAATCTCTGCACGTACGATTGCAGAGGCCGTTCGTACCTACGAGACGAGCTATGGGGCGAATGACGGCACCTATTGGCTCTGGTTTGAGCTGCTCTGGCGGGACTTCTTTGCACTTCGCGCGATGGTTGATCCGCAGTCAGACGAAGCAGCACCAGCGCATCACGGACATGCGGGGTTTCAAGCGTGGACGACGGGCACGACGGGGAATCGATTTGTTGATGCGGGAATGACGGAGCTTGCGTGCACGGGTTGGCTAAGCAATCGCATGCGCCAGATCGTTGCGAGCTATCTCATCAATGAACTGCGCTGTCCCTGGCAGTGGGGAGAGCAGTGGTTTGCGATGCAGTTGATTGACTATGATCCGGCCTCGAATGATGGGAACTGGCGCTACATTGCTGGTCAGGGGGCTGATCCTCGTGGTGGCCGGCGGTTCGACATTGCGTATCAGGAGCGCACGCACGATCCTGATGGAGCCTATACCCGGCTGTGGGGACGTTCATGAGTGCTGAGCTTCGGCTGATTCTTGGTGATCAGTTAAACCCTAATCATCCGTGGTTTTCGACGGTCGATGACTCTGTAATCTACGTCTTCATGGAGGTGCGCGCTGAGACAGATTATGTGCGCCATCATGCACAAAAGGTGATCGCAATCTTCGCAGCCATGCGCCGCTTTGCCGATCAACTTCGTCATCAGGGTCATACCGTTGTATACATTCCAATCGGCGACCAACGCAACAAGCATGGTCTTTTGGAGAATATTCAGTGGCTTGTTCGGACGCATGGAGCACAAGCATTCGCATACCAAGAACCTGACGAGTACCGCGTGGATCAGATCCTCGCATCAGCTGAAGAGGTTCTTGGCGTTCCTGTACGGTGTGTGTCGACTGAGCACTTCCTCACAGAACGTCGTGATGTCGAACAGTTCTTCGCAGGGAATAAGCGTTGGTTGATGGAGCGATTCTATCGCATGATGCGCAAGCGTCATAAGGTGTTGCTTGATGCATCTGGCGGACCCATCGGAGGTGAATGGAATTTTGACAGCGAGAATCGTGGAACATGGAAAGGGGCTCCTGCTGAGCCTCGCGATCAACGTCCGCATCATGATCACTCGAAGCTATGGGAAGAGATTCAGAGCGCTGGAGTAGATACCATGGGTCAGGCGCATGCAGAGGATATTCGATGGCCGATCGATCGGCAGGAAGCACTTGCACAGCTTGACAGCTTCATCGCAACGGGACTTCAGCACTTTGGAACGTATCAGGATGCGATGCACCACGATGCCCGCCGGTTGTTTCACTCGCTTCTGTCGTTTGCCCTTAATGTGAAGATGCTCTCGCCCCTTGAGGTGATTCGCCGTGTAGAAACGGCATATCATGAACAGAATATTCCGATTAATCACGTCGAGGGATTCATTCGGCAGATCTTGGGCTGGCGTGAGTATGTACGCGGTGTATACTGGGCACAAATGCCTGAGTATCGAGAGGCGAATGTGTTTGGCCATGATCGGCCGCTCCCCGAATGGTTTTGGACTGGTAAAACGGATATGCGATGCCTGTCACTGGCTATCGGACAGTCACTAGATATGGCCTATGCCCATCACATTCAGCGACTCATGATCATTGGCAATTATGCCTTGCTTGCAGGACTCGATCCCAAGGCGGTTCATGAGTGGTACCTCGGCGTGTACATTGACGCGTTTGAATGGGTGGAGCTACCGAACACACTGGGAATGAGCCAATATGCCGATGGAGGTTTCCTGGCAACAAAGCCATACGTGTCCAGCGCAGCCTACATTCATCGAATGAGCGATTCCTGCAAGGGATGTGCCTACGATGCGAAGAAGAAATCGGGCGAGGGGGCGTGCCCCTTCAATGCTATGTATTGGGATTTCTTCCGGCGACATCAAGATCTTCTACGGTCAAATCCCCGTCTTTCGATCGTGTATCGACAGCTCGATCGCTCACCGTAACTTCGTTGATGCAATCAACGCACATTCCTGCATTGACAGGAGTTCGAGCGGTAGCCGCTGGGATCGTCTTTATCGGTCACATGATCGGTCCGCATCATGATGTTGTGCCTGCCCCCTTGCGTTATGGGTGGTCTGGCGTCAATATCTTCTTTGCACTCTCGGGGTATCTGTTTCAGCATCTGTACGCTGAATCCCTCGTTGCGTCGACATTCTCGTGGTCGGCCTATCTCAAGCGCCGCCTGATACGTATCTATCCCGTTACAACGCTGATCGTTCTCATATCGGCGATTTCATTGCTTGGTGCTGTTTCACTTGTTGACGTGGTTTTGCACCTTACGTTGCTGCACGGGTGGCACCCGTACTACCGGATGACGTTGAATGCGCCAATGTGGACGCTGACACTCGAGGAGAGCTTTTATCTATTGGCTCCGGTTCTGATTTACTACCTCACAAAGTTTCAACGTGATCTTCGAAGCCGCCTAGCTCCTTCAACACGCGGAGGGGTGGCGGCCGTCAAGGTACTTGTCATCGCAGTGGTCCTTTGGGCACTATCAATTGCCGCCGGACGCGGCGTTGCCGAGTACTACCGTGAGATCGCTTACTTCGTTACAGGTCGATGGGATCCCAATGTCCTCACGTATACCGTGTTTGGTCGTCTTGGGGACTTTGTATCAGGTATGCTTGCAGCAAGCATTATGGCGCACTACCGGGAGCGACTCGCTGGCAGGGGAGATGTCCTCGTTGGCATTGGCACCGTGCTATACGTGGTCTTCGTCAACTGTATTGTCATGCTCGGCGGTCCCACCATGGCCGGTAATCACAAGCTTGGCACGATTGCCTTGAACGGTCTCGCTTTCAGTGCTGCAATCGTTATCGCTGGCCTTCACGCAGGGGGCGTTACCTCGCGCATTCTCTCAACGCGCACCGCAGTGCTTCTCGGCGAATGCTCCTTCGCATTGTATCTCATCCAGTTCATGCCCCTTGGGCCACTCCGCAACATCGGTATGACCCTGCAGTGGAACCTAGAGCAACTTGGCCTCCACTTCCTTCTCGCCGCCGGTATCTGCTATGTCATCTTTAACATCGCAGCGCTGGTTCTTCACTACGCCTACGAACGCCCAGTCGGATCATTCCTCCGCAAACGCTGGTTGTGATCGCACAAGAATGAGGTACCGGGTACCAAGCACTATTACCAATTACTAATTACTAATTACTAATTACTAATTACTAATTACTAATTACTAATTACTAATTACCAGTTACCAATTACTAAGAACCAAATGCTAAGTACGGCCACTCGTCCTTCGTCATTGGTACCTGGTAATTGGTAATCCTTAATTGGTCCTCCGCTTACGCGCTTAGCGCCTGCTCAAGGTCCTGCAGGAGGTCGTCGGCATCTTCGATCCCGCATGACAAACGAATAAGTCCATCGGTGACGCCGAGGCGTTCGCGCTGTTCCTTCGGGATTGAGCCGTGCGTCATGCTGACAGGGTGACATACGAGTGATTCGACCCCGCCGAGGGATTCCGCGAGCGTGAAGAGTTTAAGGTTGTTTGTTACCTGGACTGCGCGTTCGAGGGAGCCGAGTTCGATGGAGATCATTCCACCGAAGACGGACATTTGGCGCTTTGCGAGGTCGTGTTGCGGATGAGTCGGCAGGCCAGGATAGTGTGTGGCCAGGATTGATGGATGGGCTGCACAGAACTCTGCAACGCGTTGGGCGTTGGCGCTGTGTCGATCCATGCGTACGGCGAGCGTCTTGGAGGACCTGAGCAGAAGCCAGCAATCAAACGGGCCGGGAACAGCGCCGGCGGCGTTCTGAATAAAGCCGAGTTGCTCAGCGATCGCCTCGTCGTTGGTCGTAACTATCCCACTCACAAGGTCACTATGCCCGCCGAGGTATTTCGTTGCTGAATGCACCACGATGGAGGCACCCATTTCAAGTGGACGCTGCGCATATGGCGTAGCGAAGGTATTGTCGACAACCATGTAACAACCGGCCTGACGTGCGACCTCCGAAATGGCCGCGATGTCAGTAATCGTCATCATTGGATTCGTAGGGGTCTCCGTGTAGATCATGCGCGTGTTTGGACGAATCGCGTTGGCCACGGTTGCCGGATCACGCATGTCGACGTACGAAAAGTCTAGCCCGAATCGACGTAGGATGCGTTCAGCAAGACGGAATGTTCCGCCGTACATGTCTTCGGCCATCACGACGTGGTCACCCGACGAGAGCAGGCGCATGACCGCATCAATTGCTGCCAAACCACTACCAAACGCAAACGCGTCGACGCCCCCTTCCATCGCCGCCAAATTTTCTTCCCAGGCAAATCGGGTGGGATTCTGTGTTCGTGCATACTCGAATCCTGTGTGACGTCCGATCTCATGCTGCGCATAGGTCGACGTCTGGAAGAGAGGGACGGTTACGGCGCCGGTGAGCTGTTCCGGCTCCTGTCCGATATGGATGGCTTTCGTAGCGAATTTCATAGTTGCTCCTCGAAACAAAACGAGCCACCAGAGGCGGCTCGTAGGAGAAAGAATCAAGAGTCAATTACCGGCTGAAAAAGAACTTCTCAGCCTTACGGAAGTTGTTTCCTTGCATGACGCACATGTACACACCTTCCGGTAGATCCGAGATCGACTGTGTATGCTCGTGGATGCCTTTTGAGGACCCCCCCTTGTAGACATCCATGACCCGCTTACCCAGCATATTGTAGATCGCAATATCAACTTGCGCCTCATCGCCAGTCATTTCGATACGGGCAGTAAAGATTTCCGATGCAACACGGGTCGAAACGATACGCGGGGCACCTAGGCTGGAGTCACGACCTGATGTCAGCTTGCCACCCTGTGTGCGGGCAAGAATATCTCGGCGCATCGTGAGGGCATTGACGCCACTTGCCACTGCTCGCGTCACTGGAGAAAGTGTTGTGCCAACAACCCCGGCCTTAGGACTTTTCAGTGATCCGGCAGCACGACGGTCATTTTCTGCGTAGGCGGCCACAGTCAACCCGACAAGGATGGTGATGACCATCATCGTCCGATAGAATGAAGACTGTGGTGAGTGTCGCAGAGTATGCATAACGGGAGCAAGATAAGGATCTTCAAGCGCACAACCAATAATCATGCCACTTGAGCCGGTAGGGGGCGTGTGATTCGAGTTGCGGCAAAAAAAAGGCAGCCTTGGAGGCTGCCTTCTTGAATCACTATGAGTGAGAACGTCTTATTCAGAGATCACAAGTCGCTGCGTCGTGTCAAACTCCACCGTACGCATGCGGACGAAATACACACCTGATGCAAGGTCCTGCGTATCGAAGCTCATGTCATAGTTGCCAACCTGGAGGTGGGCATTGACGAGCGTTCGAACGACAGTTCCCTGAGCATTGATAATCTCAATCGTTGCTGGTGCCGAAATGCCGATTCCGAAAGAAAGATTGGCATTACCAGAGCGAACCGGATTCGGTGAGATTGGGGAGATCATCGAGCGCGTAAATGACACGTCAACTACGCGGCGTGTGAGTGCGCAGTTAAAGACCGCTGTCGAATCTCCAGTCGTACTTGGTACCAAGCATGGGCGTCCAAGATCAACCACAAGATCCTGCTTCGCATTGAACTTGTCCGAAAGCAGAAGTGTGCCGCTGAATGCGAAGATTGGGCCATCCGTTGCGATCGGCGCTGGACCGCTCAATGTGAAGCGCATCCGTGACAAGGTTGGGCTGATCGATGTGATAACTGGACCCGCAACATTCCATCCAGGAGCTGCTGCCTCGGTCTGCAATGATCCTTGATCGAAGGACAGTGTTGCAGGATCGAACATCACATCGGCTGTGAAGGAGCGCAGCTGTGCAGAACCCCAATTTGCCGAAGAGCCCTTGACGCGGAAGATTGCACGTGCACCTGGCTGAGGAGCCTGGCCGCCTGGTTTCTGATCGTTGTAGAGGTCCATGGTGACTGGAACCACATAACCAGTACCGTCCAATGTTACAGTTTCAGTCTTGAACGGAGCTGCATCGCCTTGCGCATAGCCATCAACGACGATCGAAGCTGAATATGGCTGATCTGCCCATGGGGTCGCGTTTGGCTGCGTTGGGGTGAAGCGAACCGCAACCTTGACGTTGTCGTTTGGTCCGACCGTAAACGGTACAGAAACTTGAGTGCCGTTGCTTGCGGTGATCGAGACGATCGAGTATGCGCCTGCACCGGTACCCGTGATGTTGAGGGCGCGGATCTCCAGTGGGCGAGGCGACACACTTGGGTTCTCAATGGTGAACGTGAGTTCAGGTGCTTCGCAGTTGGCAAGCCTACGACCGAAGTCGAGGTTGTTAACCCGCAAGTCTGGACCATCACACGATCCTACGGAAAACTTCTCCACGTGCGGACCGGTTTCGACGAGCGTGGTAGCATCGACACCCGTTCCAGGAGCAGCATCATGAACGAACTCGATGTTCGCCGAAGATGCCACGTCCACGCCACTTGGGCGCGTGTAGGAAACGGACAAGGTGTACGTTCCGCCGAGCGGCGCAACGGTGATCGGGAACGTTGGGGTTGAGACGATCGAATAGCCAGCCGGGGCGCCGGCTCCGAGCGAGATTCCGATGATCGTAAGCGGCATGGTGCCACTGTTTGTCACAATCATATCGCGACGTGCTTCAACACCATACTCCGTTGAATCACATGAAAGCGATATTGGATTTGTGGCAATCTTTGGAATGATACCTTCACCTACAAGGCGAGCCGTACGGTATTCCTGTGTTGATGCCCAAATCGGAGTGATCTCGGCATTGTAAATCTGTTCAGCTCCCGGACGGAAGAACACCTCAACATCAGCGGAGTCGCCCTTGAGAGCAACAGTGGTGACAGTAGCACCGCTCTTGTTGATGATGCTTCCAATCTTGAAGACGAAGTTGGTCTCATCCGAGCCTGCTGGGAAATACTTTCCGCCAGTCGTGAAGTTCACATCGTTCAGGGTGATTTCTTGATTACCGGTGTTATACACCTTCACGCGCCATGGGTGGCGTGTGCCAACGCGACGCTGCAACCAGTCATACCCTGTGATGCCAGGACCTGGTGTCTGTGTGTTACCGGTCCATGTTGAGACCGAGTCTGGGCCTTCGCCATTGTTGCTAAAGGTTACATCCTTCGTTTCGTTCGTGATCTTGTCGCTCACAAAACAGACATCCTTCAATTCAACACGACCCTTTGGAGGAATGACGATTGGTAGAGCAGGTGTAAAGCCTGCTGACAATGAGAAGGACGAACCTTCGAAACCGGTGATCGTCGTGATAACCAGTGTGTCGGATCCCGGGTTCTCAATCAGCAATGGACCGCAGAACTTCTCATTCAGGCCACGAGTGCCAGCATCGAAGTCACGTACCTTGATGCGCGGAACTGCAGCGACACCCTGAAGACCATGCTTGAACACACCGCAGCCCGTGTTGATTTGGATGGAATCCTTATCCCAATCCTTGAGAACATCTGCTGTTTCGCGAGTGCCAGTGTACTGAATGTCGAAGGTGTAAGTTTTGCGTCCGGCAAGCTTGATCGATTGTCCATCTGCAATAGAGCCAGATACGATCTTGAAGTACGTCCCGCCGAGAATCCGCGCAGCTGTGAGTGTTACCTCCTCATCTGAGTTGTTGGTAACAGTGAGCGTCAGCGTTTTGTTTGTGCCAAGTCGAATCTTTCCAAATGACAAGGGGCTCGGAGAGAATTCCAAGCGATCGGCGAAGTAGTAGCAGGTGTCCGTCGTGATGTTGCCGGCAAAATCCGCCACGTAGTAGATCACACGGGCATCCTTGCTCTTGTCGATCACCTTCCACTCGTATTTAAAGCGCTTGTACGTTGATGCCGAAGGAAACACCTGATCGGTGATCAATTCGAGGCGATAGTTGTAGCTGTTGCGTCCAGCCACAGTATCGATCATTGCGATACCAGTCTCAACCTGATCTGTATCGATTGGTGGAGTGCGTGGTGGGTCTGGAATATTGCGAAGTTCCGTGGCTTCAAACGTGAAGTCTCCGCACAATGAATCGCCCTTGATCACCGGAGGCAGCGTGTCAACCGAAGTTGTCGGACGGAAGCCAGCGGCAGCCGGCCAACCGTAGGCGTCAACAGGACCGAATCCGTAGATGTAGCCACCAAAGCTGACAAGGCCATTGCTCTTGATTGTGTGTGCTTCAGCAGATGAACCGAAGCGGATCGATGTCCAGTACATTCCATTCGGCATCCGGGCGAATAGCAACGATGGCTTCACAGCATCCGGATTGTTCCACACTGGCTTGCCGTCAATCTCGAGTGACTTGAGGTTCTCAATCAGGTTGGGATCCGATGTATCTGTCTTGACGACAAGATTCAGCACGTGGTCGGAGAACTGCTGTTGCGTTGCTGACTGGAAAATTGTGCTCGTAATGAACTGCTCTTCAGGTGTCACGCAGAACATGAATGGGTCAAGGATCTGATCGCCGTCCCATGATGACGAGCACGAGTACTGCATCAGAAACACGGGCTTGTTGGCTTCCCACACTGAGAATCCTTCAACACTTGCTGTTGGTGCCGTAGCCTGAATCTCGTCTTGGAAGTCGCCAGCCTTCTGCAAAAGTCCACCGCGTGAGCCGAGGAGCTTACCAGTGGCCTTGTCGTAGAACTTACAGGTCCAGCGTGTTTGGTCTTCCTTACACACGATGCGGAAAACATCACCGCGGCCAGCAAGGAGACGCTTGCGCTGCAGTTCAACAGTGGCGTATCTCTTGCCCCATGCAGTGGATGGGGGGAGCATTTCGCAGAGGTGGTTCCGTCCGTTTCCGTTGATGAGGAGGTTAGGGATCGTTGTGCGCATGTGAAAGCCGATCACACCAATCGGTGCACTCGATGTGACGAGTGATCCCGTCAGGTCGAACTGTGCGCGCGTTTCTCCGTCGCCATGCACCATGTAGACTTCGCCCTCGTCAAGGTTCACCGTGATGCGCTCACCAATCTTTCGACCTCCAGACGTCATGGCATCACCCTTGCCCTGGCCACGCAGGAGAATGTCGACAACGCATTGCTCCTTGGCAATCACGATGAAGCCGCCGGCCCATTTGTCGAATTCGCGGAAGTCAAAGTACGTGCACGGGATGTATTCTTTGCCCCAGCCGCTAACTGGTACGGCCATATAACCGTCCGTTGTGAGCGACTTTGAGTTGATCACGTACACAGAAATAGGCTTGTCCGATTTCAATCGCAGTGCTTTACGTGTCGGTATTTCTGCATCGCGCACCTCCATGCCCCAATTGAGCTCTTTCTTATCGCTCAGGGTCTTCACAGAATACGACTTGAGCTTAAAGCGTGTTGACTTCTCGACGGAGTAGTCATACAGCTCAACATCCGTGTCAAATGCAGACGCAACGTAGATCTCAAATCCTTCCACCGGGTAGGGAAGAATTTCGTTCGGTGGCAGTGCAATCAGGAACTCCGTTCCCTGGCCACCTGTGCTCAGCATCTTTTCGATGCTTGGCGCCTTGCGTTGCGCAAATGCCAGTGATGGCGCGATACCGGCCATCGCGAGAGTGAGAAAAACAAGAACAGCGAAGCGCTTGAACATGAAGCCTCCAAACGAAAAAAATGTCGTCGTTCGAGTGGGTCGAAATGGTTTCAACTCAGCGGGCAGGAACCGTTACGACGCTCCCCGCCCACGACAAGAAACCTATTCCTTGCCATTGGATACCATAATAAACAAAAAGTCGGCACTTGGGTTCCCTCAAAACGAGGAAATTTCTCCCGTTCTGGCCCCTTTACGGAGCTATGACAATGCTCTTCGAGCACCGCTTCTCCGAACTCCCAAAGGCAACGACATAGGCTCCAGGAGTGAGTGGGCCGAGCGTCAGCGATGTGCGGCCATTTTCAATGAGATCCTGTGACGCAACGACCTGACCTCGCAGGTCGTGAATCGTTAGCGGGCCGCTTCCGTCCTCGAGAGCTCCAGTAAGGACGACCAGGCGACCTGCAATCTTCAGTTCCAGTCCCGAGCACGTACTCCAGCTTTCAGGCGTCAGCTCAACAGACGTGCTATTAGTGGCCCCTTTCCAAGTGGAAACGGAGTCTGGACCAGCTCCGTTGCTGACAATTACTACATCGCGGACCTCTGCACCCTCTTTGCTGCCGACAAAGCAGATGTTTCTCAACTGAATGGTCTGTCCGGGAGCTACGGTGAATGGAATCGTAGGGTTTAGGGTATCTGAAAGGGAAAACGCAGAACCTTCGAATCCCTTCAAACCTGTCACGAAAAGAGTGTCAGATCCTGGATTCTCAATCGAAATTGGACCGCAATATTTCTCATTCAGTCCCCTCGTTCCAGCATCGAAATCGCCGACCATTATTCGCGGAATAGCCGTCACGCCGTTGAGCACTGCGGAGATCTGGCCGCACGACGTGGTGATGAGTAGAGCATCGTCGTCCCTATCCGTGCGAAGATTCGTGGTCTCGCGTTTCCCATAATACCTGATAACGAGTGTCCATGTCTCTTGCGGTGCTAGCCTAATTTCAGTGCCGCTACGAATTGCGCCGGAGTCGATCGCGAAGAAGTCGCCAACAGACAGCGCAGCATTTTTTAGACTCGCCACTGCACGTCCGGTGTTCGTAATTGCCACTCGCAGAGACGCTGTCATTTCAGGACGGATGGTTCCAAACAATACGGTCGCTGGGGAAATTGACCAGGATTCTGCGTTGTAAATGCAAGAGTCGATTGTCACATTTCCGGCATGATCGGCTACGAAGTACACAACGCGTGCGTCTTTCTTTGGGTCAACCACCTCCCACGTATACGTAAAACGCTTGTATGCGGCTGGACCGGAAGGAAACTTTTGGTCAGTCACGAGCACCAAGCGGTAGTTAAAGCTGTTGCGGCCATCCACGGTATCAATCGCAGCGATACCAGTCTCTACCTGGTCTGTGTCCCGCCGTGGCGATCGCGGAGGATTTGGGAGGTTGCGTAGTTCTGTTGCCTCAAGTGTATAGTCTCCGCAGGATCCCTCGCGCTTGATGACAGGGGGCATCGTGTCAATTGATGTTAAATCGCGGAGGGCCGACGAGATTGGCCAGCCATAGGCATCCACGGGACCGTAACCGTAGACGTAGCCACCGAACTTCACACGACCATTGCTCTGAATGGTACGTGCAGTAGCAGTCGCCCCTAAGCGCAGCGATGCCCAGTAGAGTCCGTTTGGCATGCGAGTGAAGAGTAGGGATGGCTTTTCTGCGTCAGGGTGACTCCACACAGGTGTGCCATCGATTTTGAGCGACTTTAGGTTTTCAATGAGATTGGGGTCTGCGGTATCAGCGTAGACGACGAGGTTTAGTGTGTGAGCAGAAAACTGTTGCTGGGTTGCGGTCTGGAACTGTGCAGAGCTTACAAACTGTTCCTGAGGGCTGAGGCAGACCATAAACGGGTCTAAAATTTGGTCACCATCCCATGACGACGAAGCAGAGTACATCATCAGCAGGATGGGCTTGTTCGCTTCCCACGTCGAAAAACCTTCCACGCTTGCTGTAGATGTCGTTGTTTGCACCTCGTCGGCGAATCCGCCAGCGGTGGGAATAACTCCGCCGCGTTCACCAAGCAGTTTGCCGCTTGTCTTGTCGTAATACTTGCAGGTCCACCGGGTATTGGCCTCTTTGGCAACCACACGAAAGATATCGCCACGGCCGGCGAGAAGGCGCTTCCTGTTGAGCTCGATCGTGGAGTACTTCTTGCCCCATGCCGATACCGGAGGAAGCATCTCACACAAGTGATTCCGACCATTGCCGTTGATGAGAAGGTTCGGCATCGTCGTGCGCATGTGAAATCCGATGACGCCGATGGGGTTGTTGGCCGTGATTCGAGATCCGGTCAAGTCAAACTGACCACGGGTGGTTCCGTCGCCATGAACCATGTATACCTCGCCCTTGGCGAGCGTTACTTTCACCGTTGTGCCGAGTTGCTTCCCTTCTGATGTTTTGGCAGCGGCTGCACCAGCACCACGCAGTTCGATTGCGACTTCGGTTGGTTCCGAGGCGACGATAATGAAGCCCCCTGCCCACGATTTGGTTTCTTTCATGTCATAGTACGATGCAGCAAGGTACTCCGTGCCCCACTTCATCGTTGGTATTGCCATGAAGCCATCGGTTGTTAGAGCTTTTGAATTGATGACGTTTACGCTAATCGGCTTATCGGAGCGCAGGCGAATCGCCTTTCTGACAGGCGTCTCGGCGTCACGCACCTCCATGCTCCAGTTGAGTTCCCTCTTGTCACTCAGCGTTTTTACAGCGTTTGCAGCGAGCGTGAACCGCGTTGTCTTGTCTGCAGCATAGTCGTAGAGCTCAACGTCCGTATTGAATTGCGAGGAAACGTAGATCTCAAGGCCTTCGACAGGGTATGGCAGGATTTCACTTGGCGGGATTGCCAGGAAGAATTCCGTGCCACTTGCATTCGATTGGATGGCAACTGGGTTTTTGATGTTTTGCGCCGTGGCGCGTGCGGAGAAGAATTGGGTTCCTGCCGCAATGCTAAGTGCAAGTGTGATATAGAGGCGGAGTGTTCGCATACAAGTAAATCCTAACGAGAGAAAAAACGATGACTGCATCGACATGCCATATGGTAGCAAACATAGTGGTGTTTTCAGACCGATGTAGCAGCTCTTGCGGGGCGATTGGACTCGAGCTCGTGAACTCTGTAGCTTTTCGAACATGTGCTATCGAGTTCTCCCGTCATGTCGGTGCGGTTTTCGTAGTTTCGTGCGTTGTTTTTCCAACGAACACACTGAACTCATGACACAGGAAATGAAGGCTTCTCTGGATTTCAATTCCACGACGTTTTCCAATGAGCGTCGAGCCCCAGAGGAGTTTGCACCGATTGCCAATGAAATCCGTCGCGACATCGTGCGCATGCTCGTGCGCGCTGGATCTGGTCACAGTGGCGGACCCCTTGGATCGGCTGACATCTTTGCCGTCCTCTACTTTGGCGGCAACATGCGCTATAATCCGGCTGACATGAATGATACGTCCCATGACCGGTTCGTTCTCTCTGCGGGTCACATGGCGCCGGTGATGTACGCTGCTCTGGCAAACGCTGGCTGCTATCCAAAGCAGGAGCAGGAAACGCTCCGGAAGTACAACACGCGACTTCAAGGTCATCCTGGTCGCGATATGCATCTTCCTGGTGTTGAGACATCCTCTGGATCGCTTGGTCAGGGCATCTCCATTGCGGTTGGTATGGCTATGAGCGACAAGCTTCTGGACCACAATGATCGCCGCGTCTACTCACTTACGGGTGACGGAGAGCTTCAGGAAGGTTCTGTCTGGGAAGCAGCAATGGCAGCGTCACATTTTGGACTCGATAACTTCTGCTGGATCATCGACAACAACGACTGCCAGATTGATGGTCGGGTCCCTGATGTCATGAACGTGTATCCGATCGATGCAAAATGCGAGTCATTCGGCTTCGACACCATTGTTGTTGATGGACATGATCATGCGGATCTGCAGCGGGGATTCGATCGGTTCCTCGAGAATCAACGGAACAAGACCGGGAAGCCAACAGCCATTATCGCGAAAACCTACATGGGGCATGGCGTCTCGTTCATGAATGACAAATTTGAATGGCACGGCAAGCCCCCTTCAAAGGACCAGGCAATTGCTGCTCTCGAAGAGATGGCTACGATGCCGTAAGGCGAAGTACGAATGACGAAGTAGGAATGACGAAGTAGGAATGCCGAAGTACGAATGACGAAGTACGAATGACGAAGTACGAAACCTGAAACCCGAAACCTGAAACCCGAAACCTGAAACCTGAAACCCGAAACCCGATGGAACTTCTCGGATCAAAACCCACACGATTTGGCTTTGGCGATGGTCTTGTCGATCTCGGCGAGCGCCACAGTAACATTGTCGTCCTTGGTGGCGATATCACCGGTTCGGTGATGACATCTCTTTTTAAAGAGAAGTTTCCAGATCGCTTCTTCTCGATTGGCATTGCCGAGCAAAACGCGACGACGATTGCTACTGGACTGGCACTGAGTGGCAAGATCCCCTTCTTTGCCTCGTATGGTGCCTTCTGCGCGCTGCGGAACGCCGATCAGTTGCGAATCTCCGTGTGCTATAACGAAGCCAACGTGAAGATTGGTGGCGGTCATGCCGGCATCAGTGTTGGCCCAGACGGAGCAACCCACCAGGTGCTCGAAGAGGTCGCGTTTCTGCGTACACTGCCACACATGACAATGATCGTCCCTGCCGACTATCAGGAGGCCCGCAAGGCAACCGTAGCGATGGGCGAAATGGTTGGACCGGCATACATCCGCTTTGGTCGGTCACCAGTTCCAATGTTCACGACCGAAAGCACGCCGTTCGAGCTTGGCAAGGCAAATGTCCTTATGGATGGCTCGGATGTTGCACTGATTGCCAATGGCGCCATGGTGTGGGAGAGCATTCTTGCTGCGAAGGAACTTGCGAAGAAGGGCGTTTCAGCCCGCGTCGTCAATGTTCACACTGTGAAGCCATTTGACTTTGCGACGGTAACACAGGCAGCCCGCGAATGCGGATGTATTGTTACAGCAGAAGAGCACCAAGTGCACGCAGGTCTCGGTGGTGCAGTTGCGGAGTGTACGGCGAAGAATGCTCCTGTGCCGATCGAGTTTGTTGGCGTGAAAGACTCCTTTGGCGGCTCAGGCGAGCCGGAAGAGCTGATGGTAAAGTTCGGCCTAACATGGCGCGAGATCTATGCATCGGCACTGGTCGCAATGGAGCGTCGTGACAAGGGGAGCTCTGGAGTGCGCGCCATCAGAGATGTTGCGACGCATCAAGGCTGACCTGACGACGACATCGAAACGGTTTCTCTTTTCTCCATGCCGATAACGATCGACATCACGGACCCCGTGTTGCTGCGTATTGCTGCGCTTGCACATGACCTTGGCGTGCGTGCACACGTCGTAGGCGGATACGTGCGCGATGCGGTTATGGGGCGGGCACGAACCGACATCGATATCACCGTTGAAGGCGATGCTCTTGTGTTTGCTCGGGCGGTGTCTGAGCTCTTCAAAACCAAGTGTGTGGAGTACGAGCGGTTTCGCACGGCTCTTGTTCCGATTGGTGACCACCATATTGAGTTTGTCGGGACGCGACGCGAGGAATACCACCCCGGTTCACGGAAACCTGTCGTGGTGGAGGGGACCTTTGAAGATGATTTGCGACGTCGGGACTTCACGGTGAATGCCCTCGCTGCCGACCTCCATCCAGAGCGACTCGGTGTTGTGGTTGATCTTTTTCAAGGGGCTGAAGATCTTGCCCGAAAGGTGCTGCGCACGCCCCTTGACCCTGTCGTCACCATGAGTGATGACCCACTTCGCATGATGCGCGCTGCGCGTTTTGCGGCACAGCTTGATTTTGCGGTTGATCCAGCGCTACTCACGGCGATGTCCTCGATGGCCGATCGCATCCAGATCATTTCGCAAGAGCGCATCACCGACGAGTTTCTGAAGATTATGGCTGCGCCTCGACCAAGCGTTGGCCTCAAGATCCTGAAGGATACTGGTCTTATGACGCATGTCTTTCCCGAGGTTGCAAATCTTGCCGGAGTAGATCTCGTATCGGCTGGATCTCGTGAGTATGGTCACAAAGACGTCTTTCTTCACACGCTACAGGTGGTTGATAATGTTGCCGCCATGTCGAACAACGTATGGCTGCGTTTCGCCACGTTGATGCACGACGTTGCCAAGCCACGGACGAAGAAGTTTGTCGAAGGTACCGGCTGGACATTCCACGGACATGAAGAAGTTGGTGCTCGGTGGCAACAGAAGATATTCCGTCGGATGCGCCTGCCAATGCAGCACCTAGACTACGTTGAGACGCTTGTGCGTTTGCACCAGCGTCCCATGAAACTCGTCGACGAGGGAGTTACCGATTCAGCGATTCGCCGTCTGGCCGTCCAAGCAGGCGATGCCATAAACGACCTATTCACGTTGTGTCGCGCCGACATTACAACTCGAAATCCTGCTCGGGCTCAGAAGTATCTCAAGAACTACGAAGTGGTTGAACAGAAGCTCATGGATGTTCGTGAGCGCGATCAGCTTCGGGCGTTTCAGAGCCCTGTTCGCGGGGAGGAGATTATGGCCATCACTGGCCTTGGTCCGTCGCGAGAGGTCGGATACATTAAGTGGATGATCGAGGAGGCGATTCTCGACGGGATCATTCCAAATGATGAACAACGGGCACGAGCCTACATGATGCAAAACCTTGAGGAATGGAAAGTTCAAGGTCGTACGGCGCACTTCGCGCGACGTGGATAGCACTGTACTGAGGGATTATGCAATGATCATTGAATACGCTGGCATTGCGCCGCAGCTTCACGAAACGGTCTTTGTTGCAGACGGTGCCGTCATCCTTGGTGACGTCCACGTCGGTAAGGATTCATCGATCTGGTTCAACACGGTCATCCGTGGTGATGTGCATGAAATCCGGATTGGCGAGCGCACCAACATCCAAGATCTTTCGATGCTTCACGTG
Organism: Bacteroidota bacterium; assembly: GCA_039795225.1. GTDB lineage: Bacteria > Bacteroidota > Ignavibacteria > Kapaibacteriales > Kapaibacteriaceae > UBA10438. Next base: position 238,072 of record JBDKEN010000003.1, read on the forward strand.
AAGTACAACACAAATCCGTTAATCATCGGCAATGGTGTCACTATTGGTCATTGCGTGATGCTACACGGCTGTACTGTTGAGGACTTCGCCCTCATTGGAATGAATGCGACGATTCTCGACGGGGCGATTATCGGACATCATAGTATGGTGGCGGCAGGTGCCGTTGTGCGAGAAGGTTTTGTTGTGCCCCCGCGAACGTTGGTCGCCGGTGTTCCGGCGAAGATAATCCGCGAGCTCAGCGATGACGAGTGCACACATCTCGAACAGAGTGCCCAGAATTACATCGACTACGTTGCCTCGTATCGATCAAATACGAACGTCAGGATTACCCGATGAAAAAGAATACATCCCTTTCCTCTGCGCTTACCTGGATCCTCGTCTGTACGGGGCTCTGTGTGGTGCTTACCGTTGTGGCAGCCTTCGTGACGGGAGAGTTACTCTTCCTATTGGCTTCGCTTTTATTCGCCATTAGTGGGGGAGCCGGAGTCTGGGTTGTGCGCCGGCTTCAACGGACAATCGGTCGCTCGTGATCCTGCCACGCCTGCGACTCGACGTTCAGTTCTCCTCGCATCAGGAAGACGATGAGCGATTCCTCGTGCTGCATGACCCGTTTGGTGTGGCCGATGGCCCCATCATGCTGCATGCCGATATGATTGAAGTCCTCGCTGCGTGTGATGGTGTGACGTCAACAATCGATCTTGCTCACTCTGCAGGTGTCGACCCGAACGGTCCGGAGATCCTCCGCGTTGTGGCGTTTATTGGTCAGCTCGAAGAGCTTGGTTACGTTGAAGGTCACATCGCCGAGGAGCGTCAGCGCACTATGCTGCAGGAGTGGTCCAACCTACCGCTTCGGCCGATGGTGTGTGCAGATTCAACGTATCCACGTGATCCCGTTGAATTCGGGGTGTTTTGTCGCGAACAACTTGGACTGCAGCAGCAGGTTGGTGTGCCTGCGAATCCGCTTGCTGGTGCCGATGTTCCTCCTCGTGTGGCTCTTGTGCCGCACATCGATTTTCGTGTCGCGCCGGGGATCTACGGGGAGGCGTTTGCAACGCTTGCCAATAGTCCGGCCGATCTTGTGGTGATGATTGGTACTTCACATTACTGGTCCGATCATCCAGTTGTGGTAGGAGACAAGGCGTTTGAAACGCCCCTCGGCATCCTGCCGGTGCTGCCGCATACGTTGGGTGTCCCCGAAGCGGATATTGCGCATAAGCCTGAGCATTCATTGGAGTTACATGCCGTTGTTGTACGATACCTCTGGCCCGATCGGGATGTGGCGGTGTTGCCGATACTTGTTACATCGGCGATTCTTGAAGATGGTGCGTTAGAGATCTGGACAGACCGGATACGTGAGGTTGTCGAGAAATCGGGAAGAACACCTATCTGGTTGATTTCAGGGGACTTATCCCATGTTGGCCCGAAGTTTGGTGACCCTATGCCATCGGTCGATGTTCTGCCTGCTGTGGAGCAGGCGGATCGAGAACTGTTGGTGCATCTTGCCGAAGGGGACATTCTGTCCTACCGGAAAGCCATTGAGCCCCTTGACAATGCCTACCGTGTTTGCGGTCATGCGCCCACGATTCTGGCCTTCGCCTGCGCCAATCCAGTTCACGGCCAGCTCCTTACCTACCAGGTCTGGAATGAGGCTGAAACAGAAAGCAGTGTAACATTTGCGTCGATGGTTTGGCAATAATGCCCCATACCCTTATGTTTGCAAGCTCTGGTAAATCCAACACGTCATTGAACCCCCGTTTTGGGGAGGAAGAACTGGTATGAATCAGCACGGAAATATCACCCGCTCCATTCGCGAGCAAGACGTCCAACGCGACTGGCTGGTCGTCGATGCAGCCAACTGTACAGTTGGACGCTTGGCCACACAGATTGCGACGTTATTGCGCGGCAAGCACAAAGCGTTGTTCACTCCGCACGTTGACTGTGGTGACTTTGTCATCGTCATCAATGCCGATAAGGTAGTGCTTGAAGGCAAGCGGGCAGAACAAAAGGAATACTTCCACAACACGGGGTATCCAGGCGGTGGTCGCATGCGTTCGTTTGCGAATATCATGAAGAGCAAGCCAGAAGAAATCGTGGAGTTGGCCGTCAAGGGCATGCTTCCGAAGAACTCGCTTGGCCGCTCGATCGTCAAGAAGCTGAAGGTGTACAGCGGAAGCGAGCATCCACATGCTGCGCAGCAGCCAAAGCCATATCAGTTGCCATACCTCCACCTCGGAACGAAGTGAAATCGGAGAAGAAATGAAGACCTACACAGGAACAGGCCGTCGTAAAACATCGGTAGCACAAGTTCGCTTGACAAGTGGCACAGGCCACGTGATGGTGAACCGCCTGCCGATCGAAGAGTACTTCACGGTTGAGAATTATCGCCGCGATGCTATTCTGCCGCTCGAACTCACCAAGACCAATCAGCAGTTTGATGTCTTCGTGAATGTTCGTGGTGGTGGCAAGAGTGGTCAGGCCGGTGCCGTGCGCCTTGGTGTTGCGCGTGCATTGGTTGAGTACAACGACGAACTTCGTTCAGCACTTCGTCCTGCTGGCGTACTGACACGCGACCCACGTATGGTTGAGCGTAAGAAGTACGGTCAGAAGAAGGCTCGCAAGCGCTTCCAGTTCTCGAAGCGTTAAGCTTCGAGGACGGTATCGATCCAAACACGCAATCAACACGCATGCGTGGGGATTCCGCCGGTGGAGCCCGTGGTGTATTCCATGGGTCCGGCGGTTCGAACCACGCAGAGGAATTATCCATCACAACCGAAGAGGTTTATCATGGCAGCAGTCAGCATTGAAGCTCTGCTCGAGTCCGGCGCACATTTCGGACACCTTACACGCCGCTGGAACCCGGCGATGCGCAACTTCATTTTCATGGAGCGCAACGGGATCCACATCATCGACCTGCGCAAGACGCAGCTTCTCATCGACATTGCACGCGACGCAGCTCAGGAGATTGCCTCCCAGGGCCGTGGCGTTCTGTTTGTTGGTACGAAGAACCAAGCCAAGGGTGCGATTGAATCAGAAGCCAAGCGCAGTTCCTCGAACTACGTTTCGGAGCGCTGGCTCGGTGGTATGCTAACGAACTTTACAACGATTCGTAAGTCGATCAAGCGTCTCTCGTCGATCGATAAGATGGAAGCGGACGGCACGTTCGAAAAGATCACAAAGAAGGAGCGCCTCATGCTGAGCCGTGAGCGCGACCGTCTGCGTAAGGTCTTCGGTGGTATCGAGGACATGACCCGCATTCCTGGTGTACTCATCGTTGTCGACATCAAGAAGGAGCACCTGGCGATCAAGGAAGCCAAGACGCTTGGTATCCCTGTTATTGGTGTTGTTGATACGAACTCGGATCCGACACTTGTTGACTATCCGATCCCTGCGAACGATGACTCGATCAAGTCTGTTGAGTTGATCATGAAGGTTCTTGCCGATGCGATCGGCGAAGGCCGCGAGGTTGCTCGTGCAAAGACGGCCGATTTGGCTGCTGCTGGTGAAGCTGCTGTGAAGGAGCACGACGGTGATGAGTCCAAGGTCCGTCGTCAGCTGCGCACACGCAAGACTGGTGGAAAGTCTGATTCCGCCGAGTAATTCATCTCCAACTTCTAACATCGAAATCCAAGGAACCTTGATCATGATCACCGCACAAACTGTTAAGGAACTGCGCGAGAAGACCGGTGCCGGAATGGCCGACTGTAAGAAGGCGCTCGAAGAAGCCGGCGGAGATATGCAGGCCGCGGTTGAGTGGCTCCGCAAGCGTGGTGCTGCCTCGGTGGCGAAGCGGGCAGACCGCGAAGCCAACGAGGGAATCGTCATTGCCAAGACGTCGGCAGATGGCAAGAGTGGCGCAATTGTTGAAGTGAACTGTGAAACAGACTTCGTTGGTCGTAACGATGAGTTCGTTGCATTCGCCCAGGCGATTTGTGACGCCGTACTCGTTACCGACTTTGCAAGCGAAGATGAACTCTGGAATGCATCGCACGATGGCAAGACACTTGGCAACCTGCGTGACGAAATTCTCGCAAAGTTTAGCGAGAAGATCGGTCTGCGCCGCTATGCTCGCGTGACGAGCGACGGCTTTGTAACCGACTACAATCACGCCGGCTCACGCCTCGGTGTTCTGATTGACTTCTCCGGCACAAATGGTTCGGAAGAGCTCAAGCCCCTTATGCGTGACGTTGCGATGCAGATTGCTGCTATGCAGCCGCTTGTTGTTGAGCGCTCACAGGTCGATACATCGACACTTGAGAAGGAGATTGAGATCTACAAGCAGCAGGCTATCCAAGAAGGCAAGAAGGAAGACATCGCTGAACGCATCGCGCAGGGACGTCTTGGAAAGTTCTACGAAGAGAACGTTCTCCTCGAGCAAGTCTTCGTGAAGGATTCTAGCAAGAAGGTATCCGACGTTGTGGCTGATATCGCAAAGGTTGCCGGTTCGGACGTGAAGGTTGTATCTTTCCTCCGGTACAATCTCGGCGATAAGATCTAACGTTCAATAGCGGGGGCGCCATGTCTGTGCTCTACAAGCGCATTCTGCTTAAACTCAGCGGTGAATCGCTGATGGGCGAGCAACACTACGGCATCGATGCTGCCGCACTTCGGTCGTTTGCAGAAGACGTCAAAGAGGCGCATGATCTCGGCGTTGAGATCGGCATTGTCTTCGGCGGTGGGAATATCTACCGTGGCATGCAGGCCGAATCAATGGGCATCGACAAGGTGTCGGGTGATCACATGGGTATGCTCGCCACCATGATCAACTGCATTGCCTTCCAGAATGCTCTTGAGCTTCTCGGCGTGCCCACACGACTTCAGTCAGCAATCCGTATGGAGCAGATCGCGGAGACGTTTATCCGACGTCGTGCTATGCGTCACCTTGAAAAGGGGCGAGTCGTCGTGTTTGGTTCGGGCACGGGCAATCCCTACTTCACGACTGATACTGCCGCCGTTCTGCGAGCGGTCGAGATCGAGGCTGATGTAGTGATCAAGGGTACCCGCGTTGATGGGGTCTACGATAAGGATCCTGAGAAGTATCCGGATGCGCAGCGGTTTGATTCGATTAGCTACAAGGAAACACTTGATCGGAATCTTCGCGTCATGGATATGACAGCGATCACAATGGCGAGTGAAAACAGCAAGCCGATCCTCGTCTTCAATATGAATCAACGAGGCAACCTGCGTCGCCTTCTCATGGGTGAACCCGTTGCCACAATTGTGAAGGAATGATCCAATGCCGGTTAAAGATATCGTTGATGCAGCCCGTGATCAAATGGTAAAAGCCGTCGATCACGTTCAACAGCAGCTCGCGAAGGTTCGCACGGGACGTGCATCAGCTTCGATGCTCGATAGCGTTCGTGTTGAGTATTACGGCGAGATGACGCCAATCAGTCAAGTTGGTAGTGTATCTGTTCCTGATGCGCGGTCGATCATGATTCAGCCATGGGACCGCACTATCTTGTCTGGCATCGAAAAGGCAATTTTGGCCGCCAACCTCGGAATTACGCCGCAAAACGATGGACAGGTCATTCGGATTTCGGTGCCGCCCCTTACTGAGGAGCGCCGTAAGGACATCGTAAAGCAGTGCAAGAAGATCGCCGAAGATGGTAAGCTTGCTGTCCGCAATGTGCGTCGTGATGCGAATGAAGAGCTGAAGGTTGCCGAGAAGAAGGAGCACTACAGCGAAGATGATCGGAAGCGTGGCGAGGATGATGTTCAGAAGGCTACTGACAAATACGTCGCAGAGATCGATAAGATCCTTGCTGCCAAAGAAGTCGAAGTGATGGAGGAATGATCATGGCATCTCGGATCTTCAACGTTGTTACAGCACTCATCTTGAGTGCTGTTCTTGTATATGCCGATGGGGTTGAGTTTACCACAATCACAACGTGGGACCAGGCTCTTGAGTTGTCTAAAAAGGCCAACAAACCAATCTTCCTCGATGCCTATACGGACTGGTGCGGATGGTGCAAGGTGATGGATAAGGAAACGTTTTCCGATCCAACGGTTGCAGCATTCATGAATGCGAACTTTGTGAACGTGAAGATGGAAATGGAGACGGGTGAGGGGATTGATGTCGCGATGAAGAATCGCATCACGGTGTTCCCAACCTTCAAAGTCTTTGCAGTTGATGGTACTCCAACCTATACCGTCATGGGCTATCAAGCGCCCACGGAGTGGCTCAAGACTCTCGAGCTGATGACTGATCCATCGAAGGCGCAGATTGCCAAAGGAGTGAGCTCCTCATTGAAGCTTCCATATCCAGAGTGGCATCGCGGTGCGTTCCTAAAAGGAAAGAACAAGAAGATTGCCGATGCCAAAACGGTACAGGCGTGGTTTGATGCACAGCAGGATAAGTATAGTGAGGTTGTGTGGTGTGTGATCACACGCTATCAACTTTCTGAATCACAGCAAGCATGGGTCATGCAGCACGAGCAGGAGTATCGAGAACGGTACGGTGTTGAGTTTGATCAGGTGGTCCAAAAGCACGCGGAATCTGTTTTCACTGCTGCGGTTGCGAAGAAGGATCGATCACTGCTAGAAAAGGCATCTGATCTGCTGACGAAGACCGTTCCAGCAGAAGCGGAATCCATGCGTGAGCGACTCGAAGCCATGTATTACAGTCGTACCGGAGATTGGCAAAAGCTTGGTGATATTCTCGAACAAATGTCCCAAGCCGCAGGTGCTTCTGCTGATCGTGTTAATGAGTTTGCATGGACGATGTACGAGAAGTGTGATGACAACGTAGCACTTGGCAAGGCAGCGGATGCAATGCGTCGCACAACCAAGGACGTAGAGGCTCGCCAATGGGCGGTTGTTGATACCTATGCAGCTCTGCTCTACAAGGTCGGCTCGTACCAAGCTGCCGAAGAGCAAGCCCAGCGTGCGCTTGCAATGGGTAAAGAAGTCAATGCCGATGTTTCGGAGACGGAGCAACTTCTTGCAAAGATTCGCGCTGCGGCCACATCACAACGCAAGTAACTCCAATGTCGAAAGCAATCGTTCTTTTATCAGGGGGCATGGACAGCTGTGTGACAGTTGCATGTGCGATCAAGGACGGTTGTGACGTCTATGCGCTCCATGTCAACTACGGTCAGCGCACGCAGGACCGGGAGCTGCAGGCCTTCCATGAGATTTGTGATCACTACCAGATAGAGCATCGGCTCGTTGTCGACATTTCGCATTTAGCCGCAATCGGTGGGAGCAGTCTGACTGATCGACGAATGGAGATTCAGTCGTCGCCCCTTGCCGACACGGGTACTGACCATGAAACAAAGGAGATCCCCTCGACGTACGTTCCATTCCGGAACGCGAACATTCTCGCGATTGCGACGAGTTGGGCGGAAGTCGTTGGTGCAACTGCGTTATATATCGGCGCCGTAGAGGAAGACTCCTCCGGCTACCCTGATTGTCGAGACGTGTTCTTCCGTGCATTCGAGCAGGTAATACATACTGGTACAAAACCTGATACCCAGATTTGTATAGTAACGCCTCTTATAAATTTACGTAAGAGTGAAATCGTCAGCTTAGGCGTTGTGTTAGGAGCACCACTTCAGTACTCATGGTCATGCTACGCACGACAAGACGTAGCCTGTGGTACCTGCGATTCTTGCCGGTTGCGCCTTCGTGGGTTTCACGAGGCAGGATCCGTTGATCCGATACCCTACTCTATGTAATCACGAAGTGGGTAGAATGACCGTAGGCTGTCTGCGATATTCATTGCACAACAGTTCGGCCTCGATGCGACAACAACGTATGTCGTAGAAAAACACAAACAAGCTCACCATAGACTTGCCATGTACTTCATCGAAAGGATGACATATGGCAACTCGCATCATCATTGTGTGCACCGTTGGAATAGTGGTGTTCGCTGCTCATACAGCTTTTGCTCAAGCTGTTCTGCTCTCGCATGTCATTGGATCCGGTGGCGGCGTCGAAGCCTCCTCTGCACCGGGTGACATTTCTCTGTCCGCAACCATCGGACAAGTAGTCAACTCAACGCCGGCCGCATCTGCCAGTCTCCAGCTCTTCGAGGGTTTTTGGGTGCCGTGGCAGTACGAGGTCGTATCCGTCGAACCTCGCGAGGAGACAGCTGGACGCTTACGCGTCTTTCCGAATCCGTTCTCTGACCGAGCGACATTAACCATTCCCGGCATCGTCGTCGGTGAGTACTCTGTTGTTCTCTACAACATGGCAGGTGAGCTCGTGCACCGCATGCAGTCATCCAAAGTGTCTGGTTCGGAAGTGACACTGTCAATTGAAGCACACGATGACCAAGGAGCAATGCTTTCGGCGGGACTATACATCGTCGAAGTTCAGGGTGCCCTGATCAGCGGCATCCGAGTGCGGATGCACCACATCATTCACGTGATCCATTAATACTCACCTTCATAAGGAATACCAATATGAACGTCATCACCACTACGACGTTAGGAATACTGTCAGTTCTCCTCTTTCTCCTCACGCTTGTTGAGCCCCCTTCAATATCAGCGCAAGCGCCACGCGTCATATCATACCAAGGTTTATTAGCACAGCCAAACGGCGAGCCCGTTGTCGATGGATCCTACGAACTTGTTGTGCGCATGTTTAATGCACAGAATGGCGGCACGTTACTGTGGGAAGAAAACCACACGGTTGCTGTCCGTAAAGGTCTGTTCAATATCTATCTCGGGGATCAGGTGCCTCTCAACGCCATCGATATGGCTTCGCAGCTCTTTCTTGAGACGGCAATTGTTGGAGGTCCGGTCTTTCCACGAACGCGTCTTGCTATGGTGCCGATGTCTATCCGCTCTGTGCTTGCTGACAGTGCAAAGACTCTGGCTCAAAGTGCGAATGGCTTTGTTCGATCTCTCAACAACATGCAGGGGAGTCTTTACGTCCGCGGTCGCAATGGCGTATCTGTAAGTCAGAATGGCGATACCTTGGTCTTTCAGTCAACCCTTCAACCAACGGGTATCCAGTCGCTGATCAGTCCAGACAACACGATCCGTATTTCTGGATCAAATGGGCCGACGGCTTTTCTCGATGTTCGGGATGGCGCCATTACATCATCGAAGATCGCCCCCGGAGCAGTAGGGCCCAACGAGCTTGCGAGTGGAAGTGTTACAAGCAGTAAGCTCGCCGCCGGTACCATCCCATCGTCACTGCCACCTTCGGGGTCTGCGGGCGGTGATCTCACCGGTACGTATCCATCACCATCCGTTGCCCTTGGTGCCATCACGACATCGAAGCTGGCCGATGGTGCTGTTGGGTCGTCGAAGCTTGTTGATGGTGCGGTGACGTCGGGAAAGATCGTCGATGCAGCAGTTACCACGTCAAAGTTGGCCGACGGTGCAGTTTCCAGTCCAAAGCTTACACCAACGGGAGTCGTCGCGGGTACGTATGGTAACGAAATGAACATTCCCCAGATCACGGTTGATGATCGAGGTAGAATTCTTGTGATCTCCAATCGTAATGTTGGTGACTTCCCGTATATCGTTCCGGCAGGGGGCGATCTCATTGGAACATTCCCAGCCCCTTTCATTCGCACGAATGCAGTGACGACGCCAAAGATTCTGGATGGATCGGTTACGACCGACAAGATCGCAGCAGGTGGCGTGTCAACTTCGCGTCTGGCCGATAATGCTGTCACGAGTGAGAAGATTGCAAACGGTACAATCGTCACACTGGACCTGGCTCCAGGAACAATCCCCGACTCGTTGCCGCCTACGGGCGCAGCAGGTGGAGACCTGGCGGGAACCTATCCGAATCCACTTTTGAAAACGACGGCATCAACGGGTTCAAGGATTGTGGATGCCATCCGCAGTGCGAAGCAGGCTCTCGATCCGAACATTAATAGTGCGAACAACGTCGTTGTCCTCGATGATCTGGGCCGTCTACCCTCAGGACTGGTGGCAGAGATTGGTGACGTGAAGTACTCTTACGCCGCAGCCAATCATCGAGGCTGGTACAGGTTGAACGGTCAGTCTATTGCCGCTCTACCTGCTGTTGCCCAGGCAAATGCCGCTACACTTGGTTTTAGTGGTAATCTGCCGGACACGCGGGACCACGTTATCAAGCACCGCGATGAGCTTGGAGTCGGAGGGGGTGGCCCAGAGGCACTTGGTTCCATTTCCGGTACGAACAACAACACCCTATTCCCCGAGAATCTGCCGCCGCTGTTTGGATTTACCACATGGGGTGGTGGTCACAGTCATCCTATCCAGGATCCGGGCCACTCCCATACGTGGACGCATGGTACACAGCCCGACGATGCGGGTACAGGGGCCAGCTTCGACGAGTTCACGATGGTACCAGGAACCACCCCGGGAGTGATTCAGCCATCCCAGACCGGGATTACGGTGCAGTACTCGGGTGACCATGCTCATGAGGTCTACATTAATGACTGGTCTCCGATGTTCCCTGTAAACAACCGTCAGGCGAGCGTAAACCTCAATGCTTTCGTGTACTTAGGCTATTGATTCGTCGAGGTTTCATGTTCCGTAGAGACGAGAACTAGGAATCATCGTCACGTAATAGTAGAATAGGATGCCGTTTCGGGCCTCCAATGAGCAGGACAGCTGCTCGTTGGAGGCCTTTTTGTGTTTTGTCTCGTCGGGGTGAAATCAGCAGTAAGTTCGTGCGGTATGTTGTTTATTGCGTATTAATACGTATGTTATTGATATCGAATGACGGGAGGAGTGGCAAAAAGTTATCCACAGGTCCAACGAAAACTTTACACACATTCCCTCTAAAAATACCGTACAATGTTTGGAGAATGCGGTATTGCGTCATAGATTGTACGTGATTCGAAAGGTACTGGAGCAGCAAATGCGTCAATTTTGTACGCTGTTGCTGGTTGGGCTAATTGTGTTAGCTCAGTCAGCGACCTCACAACCGAGACTCACTTCATCCGTAATTGGATCGGGTGCGTCGTTGCTATCCCGCTCTACAGCGGGGTCTGCGGCCATTTCCAGTACCGTCGGCCAGGTGGTGATATCAGCCCAGGTTCGGTCAGATAATACCGCTTTATATCAAGGCTTTTGGGTTCCTTTCCGATATGGAACGGTGGGAGTTGATGACACTCCTGACGATCGACCGATCGCGGAGTTTGGCAACTACCCGAACCCCTTTACTACCCATACCACAATTCGTTTCGCGACCCCAGTTGAAGGGGGCTTGACAGTTCGGGTCTACAACTTGCTCGGAGCTCTTGTGCGAACGGTCACGGCAGAAGTGTCGATGGCCGGCTCGCAAGATGTTCTATTGCAAGCAGTTGACGATTTCGGGGTGCCGTTACCGGCAGGGACGTACATCTATGAGGTGGAGGGGACGCTGGTCTCCGGCGCCGCATTCCGTCGTTCTCAGCCCCTTACAATCATTCGATAATGAACACTTACTTGGTCAGAACCATGAACCGATTTCTTCGCCCTTGCCTCGCCGTGCTTTTTGCACTTGGCGTGATGGCAGCTGCCGTGCCGGCTACCTATGCGCAGATCGAACGTCAGATAAGCTATCAGGGCTTGTTGACGCTGCCAACGGGCTTGCCGTTAGATGACGGACAGTATGATCTCGTGTTGCGGATGTACGATGCCCCAATTGGTGGAAACCTCTTGTGGGAGGAGACGCAAACGACCACGATCACCAAGGGTCTGTTTAACCTCTATCTCGGTTCGGTTGTACCGCTGACCGGTGTTGACTTCTTCAACACGCAGGTGTACCTCGAGACGGCTCTTGCTGGGCAACCTCCGTTCCCGCGCACGCGCTTGGCGGTTGTACCGTATGCTATCCGTGCTGAGCGAGCCGGTGTTGCCGACAGTATCAATGTCTCGGCAGGGGGCTTTGTCCGTTCGTTGAACCAGGCAGAGGGTAACCTTGTGATCGCTGGGAAGAGCGGAATCGTGGTGACGCGGACCAATGACACGATTAACATCGAATCGACGATAACGTTCCAAGGCATCAGTAACCTGAGCAGTCCGCAGAATACGATTGAGATTGTCAATCCTAACGGACCGAACACAACGGTTGATGTGCGTGATGGTGCAATCACTGCGGTGAAGATTGCCGATAGTGTGATCACAACAGCTAAACTTGTTGACAGTCTCATCGTCACATCGAAGATTGCAGACGGTGCAGTTACTGCGTCGAAGATCGGCCCTGGAGTCATCCCATCGACATTGCCACCGAGTGGTCCAGCTGGTGGAGATCTGACGGGAACCTACCCAAATCCGTTGATTGCGCTTGGCGCAGTCACTGGACCGAAGATTGCAGATGGTGCGGTTTCAACGACGAAGATCACGGATGGTGCGATCACCACGTCGAAGCTTGCTGACAACTCGATCACGACGACGAAGGTTGCTGATGGTGCGATCACCGCACCGAAACTCACCTCTTCCGGCGTTGTTGCTGGTACGTACGGTGATAACCTGAACATCCCTCGCATTACAGTTGACGATAAGGGTCGTGTAACGTTGATTTCGGTACAGCCCCTTACCAACTTCCCATTCATCGTTGTTGCTGGTGGAGATCTGACGGGCACATATCCCGATCCATTGATTCGCACCAATGCGGTCACAACATCGAAGATTCTTGATTTGAATGTGACGACGTCGAAGATTGCCGACCTGGCAATCACGACGCCGAAGATTGCCATTGGTGCTGTGCGTTCAGAGCAAGTTGCCGATGGTTCGATTACGGTGCTTGACCTTGCACCGGGAACAATCCCAACGACGCTGCCACCATCAGGTCCTGCCTCCGGCGACCTTGCTGGCTTCTACCCGTCACCAGTTCTCTCGACAAGCGCAGCCGCTGGTTCGCGTATGGTTGACGCTTTGCGCTCAAACTTCATCGCTGGCGATGTGGACGTCAATACAGCGAACAACATCGTGATGTTGAATGCACTTGGGCAGTTCCCTGCGGCAAATGGTTCGTTGATCAACAATTTGAATGTTAACAACGTTGGCTCTGGTGTTCTTGGAATTCAGTTTGGTGGTACGAATTCGTCAACTGCGCTGAATAACAACCGCGTAATGGTTTCCAATGCTGGTCGAATTGTTGAAGCTGCGCAACAAGGGGCTGGACAGTTACTGATTGGTACTGGCGCATCAACTGCCCCGGCAGTCGGTCAGATCGTTGCTGGCACTGGCATGACCGTAACATATTCGTCGCCGAATATCATCATCGCATCAACAACACAACCTGGTACAGCTTCTGATCAGACGTTGCGTTGGGATGCGGGTGCAAATGCATGGGTGCCTACAAGCAACATCCTCTCGTCTGCCGCCGGCAATCTTACAGTCAATGGCAACACTATTCTCGGTGATGCTGCTGGTGATGCTGTGCGCATGAACGGAGCAACGGTTGGTATGCCGAATGTTCCGACGACAACTGCTTCGTCGAATATTCTTGTTCGCAATCCGCTCACGGGTAATCTGGAAGTATCGACAGCAAACTTCTCGACGTCAACGGTACCACTGTCTGCCAACACAGCCGTTCGTACGAACGCAACGGGCCAGCTCGAGTCGGTGGCCCTTACAAATGGTCAATTGCTCGTTGGCTCGACAGGTAACACACCGCAGGCCGCAACGATCACGGGAACAGCCAATCGCGTCAGCGTTACGAATGGTCCTGGATCGATAACCCTGAGCCTTCCACAAGACATTGCAACAACTAGCAACGTCAACTTCAACTCGGTTACCACGACAAACAATGTTGCCGTTGGTACGAGCCTGAGTGTTGGTGGCGCTGCAACGGTAGGGGGCACGCTGGCAGTTACAGGTGGAACCACATTAAACAGCACTCTCACCCAGAGTGGTGGACAGGTAACGTTCAACGGAAATGTTGACGCGAACAGTGGTCTCGACGTGAGTGGCGCCACGACCATGAACGGTTCTGTCACGCAGAGCGGTGGACAGGTGACGTTCAGTGGAAATGTCGATGCTCTGAATGGACTCGATGTTGCGGGTGCTACAACAATGTCTGGCTCGCTCACGCAAAGCATCGGCCAGGTAACCTTCGGTGGAAATGTTGACGCTAACAATGGTCTTGACGTAACGGGTTCGACGACTCTTGCCGGAAATGTTGTGCAGACCGGTGGCTCCGTTACTCTTGGCGGTGCGACCACAGTTTCAAATACCTTCACCCAGACGGGTGTTGGCCAAGTCACCTTCGGTGGTAACGTTGATGCGACGAACGGTCTTGACGTAACAGGTGCAAACTTCACCGTTGGTGGATCCAACTTCGTTGTCAATCCGACGAATGGAAACACGTCGACGAACGGCACACTTGGAGCTAACGGCGCGGTCACCTTCAATAGCACACTCAACGTTGCAGGCTCAACGACACTCTCCGGAAATGTTGTTGCTGGCGACGGTAATGGCGACAACGTAACGATCAACACGGCAGGTGGCGGTATCCTTCGCATGAACGGATTGCCCAACGTTGCCGGCGCTGACGTAGTAATGATCAGTGCAACGAACGACGTCTCTCGCTTCCCGATCACTGGTTTGGTAGGTGCTGATGAAGGTCTAACATACAATGAGGCTGGTAGCGCAAAGGTTCGTCTCGGCGCAACAACAACGACTGCTTCGACGATGACAGGTAATCGTTTTGTGAACATGGGTAATAACAACCTGTCGTTTACGACGAATGCCGGTAACGCAACGGTCATGATGCTCGACGGCGACGCTACGAACTACGGTGTCGATCTCTTCGCCGCTGGTACGGGGGCTATTGACCTCACGGGAGCAACACGTATCGTGGGTGCCACGACGGTTACAGGCGCGATGACACAGTCCAGCGGTCAAGTAACGATGGGCGGTAATGTTGATGCGAACAGTGGTCTTGATGTAATCGGCGGAAACCTCACTGTTGGTGGTACCAACTTTGTTGTTGCTCCAGCAACAGGCAATACATCGACCTCTGGTACACTCTCTGCAAATGGTGCAGTAACATTCTCGAGCACGTTGAACGTTGCGGGTACGACTACCCTAAGCGGGAATGTTGTTGCGGGTGATGGAACAGGCGATAATGTGACGATCAACACAGCAGGCGGCGGTGCATTCAGCGTTGTTGGCTTGCCGGTGATCGCAGGAACAGATGTTCTTATGGCTAATGGTGCGAATGTGGTCACACGCGCACCGATTGCAGCGCTGATCAACGCCGATCAAGGTATCACCTACAACGAAGGGGGCTTAGGTTTTATTCGTTTGGGTGCTCCTACGAATCTTGGTTCGCCACTTGTTGGTAACCGCTTCGTCAACCTTGCGAACAATGACCTCCGCTTTACAACAAACGGCGGTGCTGTCAATCTCCTCACACTTGACGGAGATGCTACGAATTATGGTGTTGCGATCAATGCCGGTGGTACTGGTTCAATTGCGCTGACAGGTGCAACGAACATTACGGGTACAACGACGATGACGGGTGCTGTTAGCCAAGGTGGTGGACAAGTGACGTTTAACGGCAATGTCGATGCTGGATCCGGACTTGACGTCACTGGGCTGACAACGATGACCGGTAATGTCACACAGTCTGGCGGCACGGTAGCCGTGGGTGGGGCAACGACAATCAACAACACTCTTACGCAGACGGGTGCATCGAACCAGGTAACGTTTAACGGTAATGTCGATGCTACCAATGGTCTCGATGTGACTGGCGCAACGACCTTCACTGGAACGGTGACGCAAAGTGGTGGTCAGGCAACCTTCACCGGCAATCTCGACGCCACAAACGGCCTTGATGTAACTGGACAGGACCTTACCGTTGGTGGTTCAAACTTCACGGTAACCCCAGGAACTGGCAACACCAATATCAATGGTGCGATTAATGTCAACGGAGCATCCACGCTGAATGGCAATGTCACGCTTGGAAATGGTACAAGTGATAACGTGACGATTGACGTATCTGGCGGTGCTGGTACGCTGCGCATGAATGGATTAATTGCAGGCGCCGGTACTGATCTGTTGATGATCAATGGAACGAACGTCGTTTCTCGCACGCCCCTTGCTGACCTCATAGACGCTGACCAGGGTGTTACATACAACGAAGCTGGTAGCGGAAAGATGCGTCTTGGTTCGACGACTAATGCAGGGTCTGCATTCGCCACGAACCGCTTCATAAACCTTGGTAACAATGACCTGACGATTACGACAAACAACGGTGCGACGAACCTTGTACTTTTCGATGGTGATGCCACGAATGCAGGTGTAACAGTTTCACCAACTGGCACTGGACTCTTCACCGTTGCTGGTGGTTCGAACCTCACAGGTGCCGTCACAGCAGGTAGCACGCTGACCGTAACTGGTAACACGACGCTGAACGGCAACGTGGTTGCAGGTAACGGCACGGGTGATGACGTAACAATCAACGTCTCAGGTGCCGGTGGTGAGCTTGTGATTAACGGTCTACCAGTTGTTGCAGGCACAGAAGTGCTGATGTCCAATGGTGCCAATGTGATTTCTAAGACACCTCTGGCAGCGATTGTTGATGCTGATCAAGGTATCTCCTATAACGAAGGTGGATCTGGGAAGATTCGTCTTGGTACAACAACAAATACGGCGAATGCACTTCAGGTTGACCGCTATGTCAACCTTGGAAACTTTGACTTGTTCTTCACCACAAGCGGCGGTGGCAACAATGTCATGGTACTAGACGGAGGAGCACTCAACTACGGTGCTACGATCAATGCAGGTGGAACCGGTGCGATTGCATTGAACGGTCCAACCAACATCACGGGATTGACGACGATCACCGGTAACACGACTGTCACCGGCTCCGTGACACAGAATGGTGGTTCACAGGTGACGTTCAGTGGCAACGTCGATGCAACGAACGGACTCGATGTTTCTGGTGCATTTACTGTTGGTGGAGCATCAACGCTGACCGGCACACTTGTGCAATCTGGTGGTGCGGTAAACCTTGGTGGTGCAACCACGATCGGTGGTGCTACAACTGTAAACAACACATTGAACGTTAGCGGCGCTACGACACTGTCCTCATCACTGACGGTGAATGGCAATACCACCTTGGGTGATGCTGCTGCTGACAACTTGACGGTGAATGCGGCTACAGTCACAATGGCCAATCTGCCGACAGCAACGACAGTCAATAAGTTCATCATGAGCGGCACAGGTGGAGCACTCCAAGTCCGCGAAATCAATAACATCGTAACTGGTACAGGTACGCCGAATCGTCTCACACGTTGGGATGCAACGGGCGCCGGTATCCTCGATGCAAGCTTGTCTGATGATGGCGCAGGAGTTCTGACGCGATCGGGTAACATCGCGATCAATCCAGGCGCAGCCTTTACGCTCTCGACAAACGGCAACTTCAGTGTGAACGGATCTACGACGCTGACCGGCACCACGAACATGAATGGTGCTGTTAACATTGGTAATGGCGGAGATGCCGTTGCAGTGAACGTTACGGGAAGTCAGCTCACGGTCGCTGGTCTGGCAACTGCCGTTGGTACTGACGTTCTTATGGCGAACGGAACAAACGTAGTTTCTCGCACCCCGATCACCTCGTTGATTAATGCTGATCAAGGTCTGACATATAACGAAGCGGGCTCGGCAATGGTCCGCCTCGGCTCGGTCACACGGAACACAAGTGCTATCAATGCTAATCGATTCATTGAGATTGGCAACGGCGGCAAGCTGACCTTTACGACAAATGGTGGCAACGCTGCCGATGACATGTTCGTATTGACAGGTGGAGCTGCTAACTATGGTGCGTCACTCCGTTCGAAGGGCACTGGTACGATCGCGTTGAAATCTGGTGCCATCAATGGTACCGGAGATGTAACATCAGGTTCATACCTTAACCTGACAACCTCGAATGGTGCGCAATTCAAGTATGCCGACCTCAATCCTGGCATCAACGAGCAGGAAATCGGAGTCTTGCTAGAGCCTAGCACTAAGGAAGTCATCATCATCTCGGAAGATCTTGATGCGGGAACATTCGGTGAACTGCGCGTAAAGGGTACGGGCGTTGAATTCTCTGGCACATTGTATCAGACAACACCAGACCTTGTGCAGTTCGCGGGTGACGTTGAGATGGCGAAGAAGCTCGATGTTGTCGGCGACTTCCGCGTGTTTGCTGATCGGTTCACCGTCGAAGCACTCACTGGCAACACAGCGATCAAGGGCAATCTGAACGTTAATGGTAATGTTGACCTTGGTGATGGTCTTGGTAGCGATAACGTGACGGCCAACGTCACGGGCGGCGCAATGAAGTTCATCGGCCTTCAGAACGTACAGGGTAATGATGTTCTGATGATCAACAACACAACGAACATCGTATCTCGGACGCCAATCACGGACCTCATTGGCGCAGACCAGGGTCTGACATACAACGAGGATGGAACTGGAAAGGTCCGTCTCGGTGCAACAACGAGCACGGTGAACACGCTGACGATGGATCGCTACGTCAATGTTGGCAATAACGATCTGTACTTCACCACGGCAGGCGGTGCTCAGAACATGCTTGTTCTGAATGGCGATGCGAACAACTCTGGCGTTGCTGTCAATGCCCTTGGTACTGGTACGATCAGCCTGAATGGAACAACCAACATCAACACCGGTACGTCGACATCATCGACATCTATCGGTAACACGACAGGCGCATTCACGCTTGTATCATCAAACTTGAATATCTCGTCGACAGGTGTCATCAGTGATCTCGTCGGTCCAGTAGAGATCAATGATGATCTGTCAGTAACAGGTGCAACAAACCTTGCTCTGACGTTGACAGTCGAAGGGGCCACCAACCTCAATGGTGCCGTGACGATGGGCAACGGAGATGCTGATCAGATCCTTGTCAACAGCACATCTGGCCTGGTGATCGACACCGATGCCGGTGCGAATATGACAATAACGGAATCGGCAATCACTCGTTCTGGCCCGATTGCCGTCAATCCTGGAACGGGCAATGCGGTAACGACGAACGGAAGTCTGATCGTTGACCAAAACGCAACCGTCCGCGGTAACGCAAACCTTGGTGATGCATCAACAGATGTCATTACGGTAACAGGTCAGACGAACATCACCGGCACGACGAATATCAATTCAACTGGATCAGCAGCGACCACAATCGGCACGAATGCTGGAGGATTGACACTTCGTGGTTCGACAATCACGATGAACGGCCCGATCAATCAGACCAATGGCGCTGTTTCGTTTGCTCCTGGTGTGAGCAACGGCTTTACCGTCGTCACAGATGGTGCTATCGCAAACGGAATGAACTTGTCGATGACGCCGTTGAATGGGACAATTAGCTTGTCTTCCGCTGGTAACCTCAAGTTTAGTCGTGTAAACATTGATCCTGATAAGGTTGAACTCTCTTCGCTTGGTTCAACTGGTAATGCAGGTCTCACGACAACGGGCACAGGTACAGCTTCATTGTTTAGTTCTGCCACTACGAACGTTCGCGGCGGAACATCTGTAACAATCAATACGCAACCAGTCGACGGCTCGACAACGATTGGTAACACGACGAATGCACTCACGTTAAATGGATCGACGACATCAATTAACACGAGTGTTTCAGCAGGTAGCACGACGATTGGTAACGCCGGTGCAGCAACGTCAGTAACACTGACGGCGGGCGTTGGCGGTAACATCGTCATGAATAACGTTGCAACGGATGCCGCACCAACCTTCATGCTCTCCATTCTGAATGATGGAACGGGGCGCGTACGTCGCACAGAACTCAGTGGCACAGCGAATCAAGGCGTAATCTTCTCGAATGGCCAGTACCTCCTCGGTGGTACGAGTGCTACGGAAGTGCCATTCGCGGCGAATCGCTTTGTCAACCTGAACAGTAACAATCTGTCATTCACCTCAAATGGCGGTGCACAAACACCGTTGGCCATCACCGGCGGAGTGAATAGCGGTGTTGCCTTGCGTTCGAATGGAACGGGTTCACTCTCCCTTGCTGGTGCTACGAACATCAACACGACCGTTGGTTCCGGCACCACCACAATCGGTAATACGAACAATCAGGCAGCTCTATCAGGATCAACGGTAACCGTGACTGTTGGTGCTGGCGATCTTGTTCTCCAAAACATTGCCGCAGATGCCGCTCCAACGGAAATGCTGACGATCACCGGTACCGGTGCTGTTCGTCGCACGAACATGGCTGCAACTGCAGAACAGGGCGTGATCTATGATGGCGGCAAGTACAAGCTTGGTGGTGCGAACAGCACGGAAGTGCCATTCACGTCGGATCGTTTCGTCAACATCGATTCACAAAACCTCAACTTTACAACATCAGCTGGAACGCTGCTGAACCTTACAGGTTCTACAGCGACAGTAACCGGCAATGTCACGCAGACATCTGGTGATGTGAACTTCACACCAGGTGCTGGAAAGACATTCAATGTTATTGGAACAATGCTGCAGTCGGGTGGCAGTGCAACATTTACAACGGGAACGGACGCCTTTACGGTCGATGCCAACGGTGTCAACCCATCAGGTACTGGTGTATCGCTTCAAGTGAACACTGGAACGGGTGGTATCGCGATGTTTGCCGAAGACCCCGGCGTAGCGATTAGCGAGTTTGTACTTGATCCAACCGTTGCATCACTTGATGCTACGGGATCTGTTCGCATCAATACAGCGATGACTTCTGGTTCGACGATAATTGGAAGCACCACGAACGGTGGTGCAGTATCCTTGCTCTCAAGCGGAACCAATGATATCACCATCGATGCTGCTGGCGATCTTATCCTAAATAATATCGATACCGACCCAGTGCCAACGCATATGCTGACAATTACGGGTACGGGTGCCGTTCGCAAGACCGAAATGTCGGCAACGGCTGAACAGGGCGTCATCTATGATGGTGGCAAGTACAAGCTGGGTGGTGCAACTAGCACGGAAGTGCCATTCACGACGGATCGTTTTGTCAACATCGATTCACAGAACCTCAACTTCACAACATCGGCTGGAACACTGCTGAACCTCAACGGATCAACAGTAACGATGACCGGCAATGTCACGCAGACATCTGGTGATGTCAACTTCACGCCGGGTGCTGGAAAGACATTCAATGTAACGGGCACCACGAACGTCACTGGTGCTACAACAATTACCGGTGTGACCAACATCAACACCTCAGCTGGTACAACAACCAACATCGGTACCGGTGCTGGTGTGACCAACGTTAATGGTACGGTGAACATTAACACAACAGCCGGTGAAAACACGAACATCGGAGTTGCGGGAGGTACCAATACCATCTTGGGAACGACGACCGTCAATGGTGCGGTGGGCTCGGGAAATACGACCATTGGCAACAGTGCGAATTCGGTGAACGTCAATGGCTCTCTCATCACGCTGGATGGTGTTGTCGATCAATTGGGTGGTAGTGCGACATTCACGACAGGTACGAACTCATTTACGGTTGATGCTAACGGAGTTAATCCATCAGGCACAGGTGTTTCGCTTCAAGTGAACACAGGTACAGGTGGTATCGCAATGTTTGCCGAGGACCCAGGCGTAGCGATCAGCGAGTTCGTTCTTGATCCAACAGTTGCATCACTTGATGCTACGGGATCAGTTCGCATAAACACAGCGGCCAATGCTGGCACAACAACTATTGGTAGCACCACCGATGGTGGCGCTGTATCCATCCTCTCGAGCGGATTGAACAATATCACCGTCGATGCTGGTGGAGACCTTGTTCTGAACAACATCGATCTCGACGCAACGCCAACGCAAATGTTGACGATCACGGGCGCGGGTGCTGTTCGCAGGACAGACATGTCGGCTACGGCAGAGCAGGGCGTCATCTATGATGGTGGCAAGTACAAGCTTGGTGGTGCAACGAGCACTGAAGTGCCGTTCACGTCGGATCGATTCGTCAACATCGACTCGAAGAATCTGAATTTCACGACGGCATCAGGAACCTTGCTTAACCTTACTGGAACGACAGCTTCCGTTACTGGAAATCTCAATCAGTCAGGTGGCAACGTCAACATCACCCCTGGCTCTGGAAAGAGCTTGACGGTAACCGGTACTACCACGGTCAAGGGGGCAAACATCCTTCTCGAAACAACTGGTGGTACGTCGAAGACATCGTTGACGATGGACGCCGGTTCGGCAGCCTTTGCTTGGAACGAAGGAGCAACAACGGAACGCTCAGTTGGATTTGACGTTGATGGAATCATCATCACGTCGAGCCAGAGCGGTGTTGGGTTCGCAGAAATCGAAGTCAACGACGGAGCCATAAACCTCTCCGGCAATACACGCTTGTTCAATGACCTTACAGTTGATGGAAACGCAACGCTCGGCAATAGTACGACTGCCGATCAGGTCACGATCAAGGGTGTCACAAATGTTCAAGGCAACACAACGATCAACGGTGTGGGTGTCGGAACAACGACAATCGGTAATGATGCCACAGGTGGTGCAGTATCTGTCGCGTCGAGCGGTGTCAATAACATCACGGTCAATCCAGGTGGTGACCTAGTTCTTCAGAACATTGATGTCGATGCTGCGCCAACGCAAATGCTCACGTTGACGGCGGGCGGAGCGGTTCGCAAGACCACTATGAGCAGCACTGCAGAGCAAGGCGTTATCTATGATGGTGGCAAGTACAAACTGGGTGGTGCGACGAACACGGAAGTTCCGTTCACAACGGATCGGTTTGTCAACATCAGCAACAAGAACCTGAACTTTACAACAACGTCAGGTACGCTTCTGAATCTGACTGGTACCACCGCAACTGTGACGGGCAATGTCACACAAACCGCGGGTGATGTGAGCTTTACCCCAGGTGCTGGCAAGACGTTCTCTGTTACCGGTACGACGACGGTGACAGGTGCAACGACCATCTCTGGTGTAACGAACATCAATACAGCTGCAGGTACGACTACGAACATCGGTACAGGTGCTGGCACAACGAATATCCGTGGTACAGTCAACATCAATACGACGGCCGGTGAAAACACGAACATCGGTATCGGTGGTGGCACGAACACAATTCTTGGCACAACAAACATCAATAAGACCGGTACCGAGTCGACGTGGATCGGAAACTCCACTGGTACATTGATGCTGATGGGACCAACGACACTTGCGGGTTCACTCAACCAAACAGGTGCTGGGCAGGTCACATTCAGTGGCAATGTCGATGCTGCAAACGGACTTGATGTCACGAATGCAAGCCTGACGGTTGGTGGACCAGGTAAGTTCCAAGTATCAACATCTGGCAATGTCTTCGCGGACGGCAACCTTGCGGTCAACGGGAATTCAACGCTTGGAAGTCAGAACCTTGCCGGCGCCGGCGACAACGTAACGATTGACGTTCGTGGCGGTGGCTCGAACGGTAACGTGACGATGTTGGGACTGCAGAATACAGGAACGTTCAACGACGACGTATTGATGATCACCTCTGGTGACCTTGTCCGCCGTCGTTCACTTGCTGACCTTCTTGGTGCAGAGTATGGCATCACCTACAACGAAGCCGGAAACGGCAAGATGCGCCTTGGTTCAGCTTCCAGCGGCTCGACAGCTGCGGAGAGTGTCCTCGGTGGTGACCGCTTCATCAATCAAGGTGTGTACGGCATCGACTTCACATGGTTCAATGGTGCAACGACAGCGACGATGCTCCAACTCAAGCAAGGTGTGGCCACGTTCACTGGCGGCATGACGCAAACCGGTGGAGATGTTGAGTTCACGCCAGGTGCAGGTAAGACCTTTGATGTAACAGGTACAACGAACATCGCTGGAACAACAAGCATCAATACAGCGGCTGCAGCTGCCACCAACATCGGTGCTGCTGGCGGAACAAACACGATCCTTGGTTTGACCAACATCAACAAGACTGGAACGGAGTCAACCTGGATCGGTAATTCGGCCGGAACGTTGAACCTTACCGGTGCAACGACGCTTGACGGTACACTGAATCAAACCGGAGCTGGACAAGTAACGTTTAGCGGAAATGTCGACGCTACAAATGGTCTGGATGTTACAAACGCAAGCCTGATGGTTGGTAGCTTCGGCGAGTTTGAGGTGTCTTCAGTCGGTAACGTCCGTACGGATGCAAACCTCACCGTGAATGGCAACTCAACACTCGGTAGTCAGAACGCTGTCGGTGCTGGCGACAACGTCACAATCGACGTTCGCGGCGGTGGGTCGAACGGCGACGTGACAATGCTCGGACTGCAGAATACGGGCACGTTCAATGATGACGTACTGATGATCACATCGAGTGATCTGGTTCGTCGCCGTTCACTTGCAGACCTCCTCGGCGCTGAGTACGGTATCACGTACAACGAAGCCGGCAACGGTAAGATGCGCCTCGGTTCAGCCACAAGCGGCTCAACTGTTGCCGAGAATGTCCTTGGTGGTGACCGATTCATCAATCAAGGGGCATATGGCATCGACTTTACATGGCTTGATGGTGCAACGACGAAGACCATGCTGCAACTCAAGCAAGGTGCCGCTACACTCACGGGAAGTCTTACGCAGACAAGTGGTGATGTTGACTTCACACCGGGTGCCGGTAAGACATTTGATGTGAACGGCACAACAAACATCACAGGTGCTACGACGATTGAAGGTGTTACGAACATCAACACGGCGGCGGGTACGACAACGAACATTGGTACCGGTGCCGGCACGACGAATCTGCGTGGCACTGTAAACATCAACACAACTTCGGGTGAGAACACGAACATCGGTGTTGCTGGTGGTACGAATACGATCCTCGGCACAACGAACATCAATACGACCGGTACTGAGTCGACATCAGTCGGTAATGCAACTGGAACCTTGACGCTGACCGGTGCAACGACCCTGGCGGGCTCACTGAATCAAACCGGTGCTGGTCAAGTCACCTTTAGTGGCAATGTCGATGCGGCAAACGGTTTGGATGTCACGAACAACAGCCTGACGGTTGGTGGTGCTGCCAAGTTTGAAGTAACAACTGCAGGTACCGTGACAGCTGATGGTGATCTCACGGTGAACGGTAGTGCGACGATTGGTAACAATCCAACTGGCGACAATGTCACAATCAATGCTGTAACCAATGTCAACGGTGCTACCACAGTGACCGGCACGACAACGATCACTGGTGCAACGCAGATCAATACTGCGGGCGCAGCCAGCACAACGATCGGTAACACGAGTGGTGGCGCAGTGGCAATCTCCTCGGGTGGTGCCAATGACGTAACAATCGATGCAGGTGGGGACCTCAACCTCCAGAACATCGACACCGATGCCGCGCCTACGGAAATGTTGACAATCACTGCTGCAGGTGATGTACGCAAGACCACAATGGCTGGTACTGCCGATCAAGGTGTGAGCTACACCAATGGCAAGTATCAGCTTGGATCTACCACGAATACTGGAGTGCCCCTTACCCAGAATCGTTTCGTGAATGCATCTGACTTTACGTTGGACTTCACCTACAACGATGCTGGAACCCAGCGCTCAATGTTCCGTCTCAATGATGGTGAAGTTGTGGTCACCGCACCAAACAACTTCCGTGTTATCGGGCCAACAAGTATCCGTGGCACGACGCAGATCAACAACAACGCTGGTGATGGATCCACGGCAATTGGTAATGCTGGTGCAGACTTCTCACTGACGTCCAACAACCTGAATATCAGCACAACTGGTGTGATCAGCGATGCGTCCGGTGACATCGAACTGAATGACAACACCAACGTAACCGGCAATCTCTCGGTAACGGGTCAGATCAAGGGTGCAGGTGTTGAGCGTCTGAACAGTGCAGCAGCATCGAACAAGTTTGCTGAGCGCGTTCGCATCAGCGGCACAGGCACATATGTGTACACGATTACGAATAGCCAGTTCACGGCGAATTCTGTTGTCGTTCTTACCCTTGAAGACTACACAGGACCTGGAATCCTGTCGTATCAGATCAAGCGTCCGAAAGATGGGGGCGGCAACGTCATCCCAGGTTCAATCGAGGTCTACTTCTCGCAGCCAGTGCTTGGCGGAGAATCGGTCGTCGTAAATGTCATGGTTGTTAACCAATAACCATGAACTGGGGGGATTCTGACATGAAGAAAATGAATACACAAGGTCAAAAGACTATGAAGCGATTCCTTCTCCCACTGGTGATTGCAGTATCGGCGATCTCAGCGTTGACCTCCTATGGTCAGGATGTTGGAACACGAAATCTCATCCTTCGTGGTAACAACATCAACGCGGCCTTTACTGGTACGCTTCAGGTTCCCGTGCTTACGGGTGCTCGAGCGTACAGCTTGCCTGATGCAAGTGGCTATCTGCTGGTGTCGCCCAATGCCACGCTGGATCCGAACCGGATTCTCGTGTCTAATGCTGATGGCCTTGTTGAGACGCTCAACATGAATACCGGGAAGTTGATTCTTGGCACCACGGGAGGTTCGTACGAGCAGCTCACGCCAACGGGTCTCGGCGGTATCGTTATCACCAACGCTGGTGGTGAGCTTCGTTTTGATATGCCTCCTGGCACAGCCGATGCCCTACTGCGGTATAACGCTGGTACGAGCAAGTGGGTCTCTTCGGTTGATGCTACTCTTGATGCGACTGGCAACTTCCTGACAAATGGCAATCTCACGGTAAACGGGAATGCCACACTGGGAAATACACCTGGAACAGATCAAATCGCTATCAACGGAAATACAGCGATTGATGTAACCGGTCAGAACATGAACATCGCCGGTTTGGCATCCACCGGCACGTTTACTGACGATGTCCTCATGATCACGAGCGGTAACAATGTGTTGCGTCGTTCAATGGCCGATCTGATCGGTGCCGAGGGCGGCATCACGTACAACGAGGCAAACAATGGCCGTATGCGCCTTGGATCAACCTCAGTATCGGGCAATCCTCTGCTCGAGAATCGCTATCTCAATCTCAACAACAATGATCTCATCTTCACGACAAATGGTGGTGCGACAACGCTGGCGTATTTCGAGGCTGGCTCTGGTGGCGCGAACTATGGTGTTACGCTGAATGCCGATGGCGCAAACTACGTGACGCTTGCTGGTCCTACGCGTGTTAACACGTCTGGCACCGCTCCGACAACGATTGGTAATGATGGCGCATCAGTCACCATTGATGCTGATGTTGCCACAATCAATGCTGGCCCTGCTGCTTCCGCAATGTCCCTCACCATGCAGTCGGGTCAGGCCTCGCTCCAAACAAGTGGTTCCGAACAGACTATCTCTGTTGACTTCAACGGTCAGCTGGTTTTGCTTGAGTCGAACGACTTTGGTTCAAGCAACACATCGTCTGTCTCCGTGTATCCAACACGGGTCGACATTCTTGGAAACACCAACATCAATGGCAACCTGAATGTCAAGAAGAGCACAACTCTTGGCGATGGTAACGGTGATAATCTTGCTATCGATGTTTCAAATGGTGGCGTGAATGGTACGATGACAATCAAGGGGCTGGATAACGGTACTCTTACCGACGACGTCCTCATG
Source organism: Bacteroidota bacterium (assembly GCA_039795225.1). Taxonomy (GTDB): domain Bacteria; phylum Bacteroidota; class Ignavibacteria; order Kapaibacteriales; family Kapaibacteriaceae; genus UBA10438. Next base: position 265,493 of record JBDKEN010000003.1, read on the forward strand.
ATCGCGGCATCTCCATCAAATGTCGTCAAGCGTCGCAGTCTGGCAGACCTTATTCAAGCAGATAACGGCATCACATACAACGAAAGCTCACTAGGGTATGTCCGTCTTGGTTCAACAAGTGCAACGGGCAACCCTCTCACATCAAATCGCTATATCAACCTGGCTGGTCAGTCGCTGTATTTCACCGCCAACAATGGTGCAGCTATCCCACTCTCACTTGAGGGTTCGGTGAACTCCACGAATTATGGAGTCAACCTTGCTGCCGGTACGAGTAATGACATCTCCATGACTGGTAGCGTCTCGATTAATACACGCAATTCCGGCGTCGTAGAGATCATTTCTGGGGACAACACAGGTACGCGTCTCGACATGTCTGCATCGGGTAGCCTTTGGAGCTATGTCGATGCTGCAACGGATGCACAATTGAACGTCACGTTGGATCCGGCTGAGACGATGATCTCTATGAATGCCTTCGATGGTGGCGCAAATGAGACGATTGTTGAAGTCAAGTCTGTGGGACTCAATGTTCGTGGTACCACCACGATCAATACCGCTGGCAATAAGGCGACAACGATTGGTAATACTACCGGCGCTCTTGTCATGCGTGGCGCAACGGCCACACTCAATGCTACGGCGGGTAATGGTAATACGACGATCGGTAACACGTCGAACACCCTCACGCTGAATGCAAACCTCGCAGATGTCAATGCGACTACTCTAGACATCGATGCATCCGGCGCAGTGACGGTAGATGCAGCCTCGATCGGTCTGACATCAACTGGCGATGTGGCGATCACAGTGCCAGGTGCTGGTTCAGGTAACGACCTGGTGCTGAACGGCATCGATGACATGACGGCAGCAGTGAACATGCTGACGCTGGATGGCTCGAACAACGTGCGCAAGAAGTCACTGACGTCGATGGCCGACGAAGGTCTGCAGTATGACGCAACAGAAGGCGAGTTCAAGCTCGGTCACTCGACCGACGGCAACAATGCCATCACATCGTCACGTTTCATCCGCACAGGCGCAGGTGGCACGCTGACATTCAACACGGGTGC
>JBDKEN010000004.1:0-31127 GCA_039795225.1 Bacteroidota bacterium
GGTCACACCTCTTCCCATTCCGAACAGAGTCGTTAAGCCCCGTTGCGCCGATGGTACTGCATCTGAACTGGTGTGGAAGAGTAGGTAATCGCCAAGTCTATTTTTTGCAAAGCCCCTTGACACTCGTCTTGGGGCTTTGCTCGTTTCTCTACAGGTGGTATCCCTGATTCTGGCGCATCACGGTAAATGCGCACTCCTGATCGCAATCATAGGATCTGCGCACGGCAACACCTAATCTCGTCGCATGGAGGTTCAGCGATGAAGTATTGTTTGCCGTTTACACAGATCCGAATGACGGACGTAGACCGTGTCGGAGGGAAAAATGCATCACTCGGCGAGATGCTCGAAGCACTCGCACCAGTTGGGATAAAGATCCCCGACGGCTTCGCTGTTACCGTCGCGGCCTACCATGACTTCGTATCAGCAAACAACCTCGAATCTCGACTCCAGGCTGAGCTCCGTGCACTGGATGTTCATACGCTCGAGAACCTTCACGACGTATCATCCAGACTTCGCGCACTGATCCTTGCGTCACGTATCCCAGATGCGGTAGTGCAGGACGTGAACAAGGCGTACCACTCGCTCCATTCAGAACTGGGCGACGCATGCGTCGCCGTCCGAAGCAGCGCAACATGTGAGGATTTGCCAAACGCAAGCTTTGCCGGACAGCATGACTCATTTCTTGATATCGTTGGGGTCGACGCTCTTCAGGGCGCACTTCGACGATGCTATGCATCCGTGTTCAATGCGCGCGCCATCAAGTATCGTCTCGATATGGGTGTTGATCACCTTGCCATAGGGCTATCCGTTGGAGTACAGCGCATGGTGCGAGTGTCGTCCGGTAGCGCAGGAGTAGCCTTTACCATTGAGCCCGAATCAGGGTCGGGGAATGTTGTTTATCTCACATCGACATGGGGCTCGTGCGAACAAATCGTCCAAGGAGCCGTAACCCCAGATGAGTTTCTTCTCTTCAAGAGTGCACTTCGCCAACACAAGCACGCTATCCTGCGTCGACGTCGTGGAAGTGTTTCTCGGGAGGCAGGATCAACGCTACTACCACAGTTTTCAATTCCTGATAATGTGGCAGAAGAGATAGGGCGATGCTGCTGTGCGATTGAGGACCACTACCATGTCCCAATGGATATCGAATGGGCTCAAGACGGAGTGAGCAAGGAGCTGTTTATCGTACAAGCTCGACCAGAAACCGTCCGCAGCCGAGAAGCAACGATCGTTGAACGTCGGTATCATGTTGCGGACCATGCGCCCCCTGTCCTTTATGGCATTGCCGTTGGTAAGGGCATGACATCGGGACGTGTGCGAATCATATCCAGTCTCGAAGAAGCCTCGCGCGTCAACCAGGGTGACATTATTGTCGCTGAGGCGACAAATCCGGACTGGAATACGTTACTGCGAAAGGCCTCATGCATTGTCACCGATCGTGGAGGTCGCACCAGTCATGCGTCAATTGTCGCACGTGAACTTGGTATCCATGCTGTTGTCGGTACCGTTTCGGCAACGACGCAGCTACGCGACGATCAGCTGATTACAGTGGCCTGCCTGGGTGGTGATCGTGGAGAGGTGTTCGACGGGGTTATCAATTGGACCGAGGAACGTGTTAACATCTCTGAACTCCCGACAACTCGAACAAAGCCGATGCTCATACTGGCTGACCCGGACTTGGCCTTCCGGCATGCACGGCTTCCGGCAGCCGGCGTTGGACTGATGCGAATGGAGTTTGCCATTGCTAACAACGTTCGGATTCATCCAATGGCATTGGTACATCCAAATGCAGTCTCTGATCAAGCAGAACAGGCAGAAATTGACCGCCTGACAGCTGGCTATGATGATAAACGATTATATGTTATCGATCGGCTCGTCGAAGCAATTGGACTCACGGCTGCTGCCTTTTATCCGCGTCCTGTCATCGTGCGTTGCAGTGACTTCAAAACCAATGAATACGCGCGCTTGGTGGGAGGTCGTCCATTTGAACCATCCGAGGAGAATCCCATGCTTGGATTCCGCGGAGCTGCGAGATACCATGATGAGCGATATCGGGCTGGCTTTCTCATGGAATGCGAGGCGCTGCGGCGCGTTCGCAACGATATGGGGCTCACCAACGTCATCGTGATGATCCCGTTTTGTCGTACCATCGATGAAGCTCGAAAGGTCCTTGACGTGATGGAGCGAGGTGGACTGCAACGCGGGATGAATGGCCTGCAGGTATACGTTATGGCCGAAATCCCAAGCAATGTGATTCTAGCCCAACAATTTGCAGGCCTCTTTGATGGATTTTCGATCGGTTCAAACGACCTAACACAGCTTGTTCTGGGGGTCGACCGCGACTCAGAGATTCTGGGCAGTCTCTTTGATGAGCGCGACCCCGCGATGCTGTCGATTCTCTCCGATATGATCAGCCGCGCAAAACTCAGCGGACGTACCATCGGTCTCTGCGGTCAAGCACCAAGCGACCACCCCGACTTCGCTGCTTTTCTCGTCCAACACCACATTGATAGTATTTCGTTTACACCCGATGCATTCGTCGAAGGCGTGCGCAATATCGCAGCAGCTGAAGCAAACCTTGCGTCGTCTAACCACAAGTAAAAGGCTGTCGACGCAGTACCCAGTACCCAGTACCTGGTAATTGGTAATTGCTACCCAGTACCTCTCTTCCGTGGTCGCTATAGGATTTGAACCTATGACCTCTCGCGTGTGAAGCGAACGCTCTGAACCAGCTGAGCTAAGCGACCAAATGGGTTGCAAGTCTACGGTGGAAAGTGCACTTCTCCAAAGGCAACGGGAGCACAGATGGCGTAGTTTCGTAGTCTCATGTCGGGCCCCATCCTTCTTGGAATACTTGCTCTTGGATCATGCGTTCTTGCGCCATCACGTTTGCTTGGACGTGACTCTCTGCGCGTAGTCGTCCGAGATAGTGCCATCGTCGTCACTGCGAAATCCTGGCTCGCTGATGAAACGATATCCGGCCCGTCGCGATCGACGGTAGACCGCACTGTTATCGATCGTCTTGCACCTGTGACGATGTCGTCGATCCTCCCATTATTCCCTGGGGTATTTGTCAAGGATTACGGTGGCATCGGTGGAATGCAGATGATCTCGTTGCGAGGGGGCTCCTCGGCACAAGCTCTCGTGCTTCTTGATGGTGCTCGTATGTCGTCCGCACAAAATGGAAGTATTGATCTGTCCTCGATACCCACTCGCTTTGTTGAGTCGGTAACGGTTACTCGTGGTGGTGCCTCGGCATTGTATGGTGCGAATGCACTCACAGGTGCAGTAGAGGTGCGCATGCGCCTCGATGATTCGAGCGGTGTTGCTGCAACGTTGGCGCACGGGGCGTTCAATGAATGGAGAAGCGCAATTGGAGGTGTGGCCGTTTTCGGGGATGATGTTCGTGTTGGCATTGACGTCGATCTGTACGGCACACGTGGTTCGTTCCCGTTTATGACCTCGCAGTTCGGATCAGCAATTGCGGTCAATCGTGAAAATGGTGACGCTCGATATCGCCGGCTGATTGGACGCGTAGAGGTTGGATCGAATGCATCGGTAAGTGTTATCGGGCGCAGTGCTGATCGCGGTGTCCCTGGTGGTGTTGTGCAGGGGGCGATCACCCAAGCGCGTGCTCGATTGGTTGAGGATGATGTGCTCGGAATTCTTCGATTTGGCGTCGGCAGCGCTGCAGGTGGTGAACTTAGTGTCCACGCCTCGGCTCGCGTCATGCGTCAGCACTATGTCGACCCCGAAGCGACCATCGTGGGGACGCAGGGGATTGATGTTACCTATCATCAACGAGATGCGAACATCAGTATGCTCTGGAACACTGTTACCCGGGATCTCTCAGCGACACTGCGGCTTGATGGTTCCTATGCAGATGTGCAGGGTGCAACAATCATAGCAGCAGAGGGAAGCCTCGCATCGCGTCAGTCGGTGAGTTTTGCCGCTGATGTGATCGTACCAACAGCTATCGTGCCGGACATCGAACTACGAGCAGCGATGCGTACGGATGCCTTTTCTGATGTTGGCGTTGCTATTTCGCCCATGCTTGCTCTTCGGTGGAAGGTGCTGAGCGATCTATCATTGCGAGCGAGCTGGGGACTGTCCTTTCGACCACCAACATTCAATGAACTCTACTACCTGAATTACGGTACACAATCGCTTCAACCTGAGCGCGGATCAACAGTCGAGATGGGTGTTGCCTATCAGCCATACTCATGGTGTATGCTTGATGCCTCTCTCTATTCTGGTACAATCCATGATCTCATCGTTGCGGTCCCGGTAAGCCCCGTCATTACAAGCGCACAAAATGTAGGTCGCGCTTTGAGTCGTGGTGCGGAGGTTCTTGCACGCGTGCAGGCACTCGATGGTCGTCTTATCGGACAGTGGTCGTATGCCCTCCAGTTTATGACCGACGCAACCGGTCGTGACGGTCTCGACGGAACGTTGGTGGCCTATGCTGTGCCAGAATTGGCATCAGCCCTTTTGCAATGGGATCAGGGCGCATGGTTCGCTACGGCACAATGGTCGATGACTTCCTATCGGCATGCGCTGCCGGGCGCGCAATACTCATCGATGCTCGCTCCGTTTGCGTTGACATCGCTGAATGTCGGACTTCGAATGCGCGGACGTCAGATGCGTGGAACGGTTATCGCACAGTGTGATAATCTGATGGATGTCTCATACCAGATAGTGCGCGGATACCCGATGCCGGGTCGGTCAATTCGCGTAACAGCATCCTTGGAGGTCCGATGAGTCATCGTAAACCTCCGCTCAACCTTGATGAGCTGACGATGCAACGCCATGACGAAGCTTGTCAACGTGGTGAACCAACCTATATCGATCCAAGCACGGGATATCAGGTTATCACCCAGCGTGCTCACGAGGAACGCGGCAAATGCTGTGGCAGCAAGTGTCGACATTGTCCCTTTGACTGGGGTAAGGTCCCACCGAGTCTCCTTTCTATCGTCGTGATGGTTGTCCTGTTGAATGTTGTTTCAGCAGAAATGACAGCTCAATGGCAACAGCGTCCAATGGATACAGTGGCATTGCTGCTTCCGGGCACTGGACAACGACTGGGGCAAGGACCTGCCTTCTTTCCACGGAATGTGCTCACCGGCCCGTCAATCGATGCACGCGACAGTGTAGCTGCAACAGACCCGAGAGAGATATGCTCCATCGGACTTGGTGGAACGATTACCATGGGCCTGCGCACGGGGATGATTGTTGATGGTGAGGGTCCGGACTTTACAGTCTTCGAGAACGCCTTCCGGTATGGAGCTGGACGTGTCTACATCGAGCCAGCAACGGTTGAAGTTAGTCGTGATGGTATCAATTGGGTACTCTTCCCCTACGATACAACAGCGTGGACTGGACTAGCTGGAACTACGCCAACATCAGGTCGCAATCCCTTTGATCCATTGGTAAGTGGAGGCAACAGCTTTGATCTTCGTGATGTGCATGTTGATTCGATTCGCTGGGTGCGCCTGACCGATGTGACCGCGTGGATACTTGCCAATCCCCAGAGTCGCCATTACGACCCAACGCTTACGGGATTTGACCTTGATGTCATCCTGGTACGCAATGGTGTTGATCATGCCTGGAATGTTGCCGTTACACCAAACGTTCGTTCTTCGCATGTCGAGCTAGCATTGCCGCAACGATCAACGGTACAGGTGATGGATGTTACGGGGCGAATACTGCACACGGTATCCGTAGAGGCGGGAATCTCAATACTGGATATCTCATGGCTGCCGTTGGGATGGTATTATGTGATTGTCGATGATGGAGAGAAGGTTGTCCTTCGTAAGGTTCTGCGCTCGTGAGACCGAACTCTGTATCAATGATTGTCGCTTCAATTCTGCTCATAGGTTGGGCTATAATAAGCTGCGTACCTGTACCAACAGAGCCGCCCCCTTTCGTCGCTAAGATCGATGGACCTGGTGTCTTTGTTGTGTGTGAAGGCGTATGGCGTCAGGACAATGCAGTGCTCTCCTACATCAGTGATGAGGGCTTCGTCGTAGCAGATGTTGTGGGGAGCACGAACCCGGGTCTGCGACTCGGCGATACGGGATCGGATATCCATGTTCGTGGCGACAGCATGTGGGTAGTCGTGAGCACGTCGCGTTCAATCGAGCTCTTTCATCGCCGAACAGGTCGCTGGTTGGGGCGTCTTCGATTCAACGATCTGCGTGAGCCCTATCGCATGGCCTTCGTAAACGATTCCGTCGCGGTATGCACGTTCCTCAACGACGCAAGTATCGCCGAGTTTGATGCACGGACGTTGACAGTGCGAGTTAACCGTGCAGAGGTGGGGCCTGCACCCGAAGGTGTTGTGGTTTCAGAAGGACGCATCTATGTCGCAAACAGCGGTCTTGGCGAATTACGGCGAATGGAACAGGGGGCGAGCACGGTCATGGTCCTGTCGACCTCTGATCTCTCACTCCTCGATACGATCGGCCCGCTACCGAACGTCGGTGATGTTGCTGCTGATCACCAACGACGCGTGATATGGTGTTCGTACCGTCACTACACGTCGCAGCCAGATTCGCTCGGTGGGGTTGTTGCGTATGATCCAATGCTTCGCAGAGTTACGCGGCATGTTCGGTTGCGATCGCCCAAAGCATTGGTGCTTGATGAACAAACGGGTGATCCTATCGTACTCCATGCTGATGGGGTTGTACGTATCGGTCGTGATGCCATCTCGATGGTTCTTCGACGTCCTGATGGTGAGACTTGGTACGGACTCGGACGAGATGCCTCGTCAGGACGAATGTTTATCGGCAATGCACGCTCATACGTTACGAACGGGGAAGTGATCGTCGTTTCCCGGTCGGGTGAGATTATCGCACGTCATGAGGTTGGGATTAACCCTTCTCGAATGGGAATTGCCCGGTAAGGGGCTATCCGACGCGGTACCCTTCGGCAATGAGCAGGTCCTTGACGCGCTGAACGTGATCCCCTTGCATCTCGATGCTTTGATCTACGATTTGTCCGCCCGCACCGAGTGATTTCTTCAGCAGCGAAAGCAGTCGATCGAGTTCCTTTGGGTGCGAGGAAAAGCCCCATGCAATGGTAATGGCCTTCCCTCGACGCTTTTCGGTGCGCACGCGCAGGCGCAGTACCTGACCGTCATAACCGAGCCGTTTGGGTGTCTTTGCAGTATTGTCTGCCGTGGCCTTTTCCGGCATTCCGAGCAGTGAGGCGAGATCTTGTAGTCCGGGCATGCCGCAATATGCGGCATGAGAAGTTCTTGGTGAAGCACTGTCATGTTGCGAGGTTTGCCATATGAGAACCTGGATCATCATCATTGCATTGGTCATCATGACCGTTGCCTATGCCGTTGTCGTGACGATACACATGCTGCTGTGGCGCAATCATGACGTGTATTTCGCCTATGCCAGAGCATGGTCCCGCACGGTACTGCGCTGGTCTGGGGTCAAGGTCATCCTTCATGGAGCCGAGCATCTACGACCCGGAGAGCGGTACATTTATGCAGCAAATCATGCGAGCATGTTTGACATCCCGGTCATTCTTGCTACAGTTCCGGATAACGTTCGGATCATGTATAAGAAAGAGCTCGAGCGCGTGCCATTCTTTGGGTGGAGTCTTGCACTGTCGCCATTTGTCGCCATCGATCGTGGGAAGAAGCGCCAAGCCGCGGCGGTGCTCGACGAGGTAACAGCGACACTGCGGGAGGGAAGCTCTGTGCTCATTTTCCCCGAGGGTACACGCAGTCCAGATGGCACCGTTCAGGAGTTTCGACGAGGTGCCTTTTCACTCGCAATTAAGAGTGGACGGGCCATTGTGCCATTGGCGATGTCCGGAACGGCAGCAATCCTGCCGAAAGGGACTCGTAGCTTGCGCGGAGGAACGGTGCAGCTGCATGTGTTTGCACCTATTGCTGTGCCGCAGCAGGCCAGTCGGGAGCAGGAACGGGGTCTCATGGTCCAAGTACACGACATCATCGCCCAAGCCGTAGATTCGCAGTCATGACTATCGAAGAAATCCATGCCATAGCATCGCTGGCGCGCCTGCGTTTTTCCGATGAGCAGGCCGCAGCGTTCGCAAAACAATTCACCGACATCGTTGCCTTTGTTGACGTGCTGACGTCAGTCGACATGGCAAATGTCGAGCCTATGACGTCGGTTAATCCTCTGGACAACGTCTTGCGCGATGATGTTGCGGGCGAATCGATCCTGACGGCTGATGCATTGAAGAACGCGCCAAAGAAGAATGAAGCCTTCATCAAGGTGCCGAAGGTACTTGGATGATTGTTGGCGTCATTCCTGCTCGGTACGCTGCAAGTCGACTTCCCGGCAAGCCGTTGGTTGACCTCTGTGGTCAGTCCATGATCGAAAGAGTATGGCGTGGCGCTATTGCCTGCGCAGAACTTGACCGCGTCATCATCGCTACTGATGATGCGAGAGTGGTTGCCGAGGCCGATCGTATAGGTGCCGAAGTTGTGATGACAGACCCTGCGTTGCCGAGCGGGACAGATCGATGTTATGCAGCGATTGCATCGATGGAGTCAACTCCGGAAATCGTCATCAACATCCAGGGTGATGAGCCACTCCTGCAGCCGGGTGTGCTTACTGACCTTGTCCATAGGCTCAAACAGGGGTCGGCCGATGTCGCTACTCCTGTTACGCGGATTCACTCAGCCGAGGATCTTCATGATCCGAACATTGTCAAGGTTGCTGCAACAGTAGAGGGTCGTGCCGTCTACTTTTCGCGATCACCAATTCCACATGTGCGCAACGTCCCAATCGAACAGTGGCTACGTCACGCTACCTTCTGGAAGCACATCGGAATCTACGCCTATCGGCGCTCTGCACTGGAGCGACACGTTCAACTGGCACCATCTGCGCTTGAGCAGCTGGAGTTTCTCGAACAGCTACGCTTGGTTGCTGATGGTGCCGTGTTTGCATGCGTTGAGACATCGGCCCACTTTATCAGCGTTGATACTCCGTCGGATGCGGATGCTGTGCGAGCTTTTCTGACCCGCGTTTAGGCTCCAACAAGTCGACACGCAGCAGCGACTGCATCATCGACACTGATCGTGCGCATGTCATCGCCCGGGCCACTCTCAAGGACGATGGCGTTCTGCGTGTATGGACCCCACCGCCGCGGACTCATACTTGGTGTTGAGGGGTAGAATCCTACGACCGCTGTCCCCACTGCACTTGCGATGTGCAATACACCTGTCGAGTTTGCAAGCAGAAGATCAGCATCAGCGAGGAGGTCGATCATCGCATCGAGATCGAGCTGACCGCAAAGGTTGATTGCATCGGGACATTCCTGAAGCACACGCTCGCAGAGGTGGCCCTCCTTTGCAATACCCGTCACAAGTATCTCGGCGTGCAGCTGATCACGCAGACGTGCAGCGGCTTTGCCGAAGTGCTCGACGGGCCAATCATGGGCCGAGCCCCCAGAGCCAGGGTGAATAACAATCCGTGGACGAGTACTCGAAACTCGGCGTTGATGATCCGGGCGTGGGGAAACACGTTCGACCGATGGGGTGGGTCCTCCGAAGGCATGTGAGATCATTCGAACATTGTACTCTGCCTCATGGTAGGCTGCGTCGGATCGATGTTCGTGAAGCCGAACGCTGTAGAGTGGGGAATACCAGCGATATCCGGAGCCAACACGATTAGGGATTCGAGCCAGGGCTGCCGCCCATGCTTCGTGAAGGCGAGGCCGCGGGGTGAAGATCGTATCGATCTCATGACGTCGAAGGAGTGATCGAAACCCCGGCTTCGTCGTGTCGACAAGCACGAGTTCATCGATGCATGCAACCGAGTGAACAAGGGGTTCAACGTAGGGGGCTGCAATCAATGTGAGCCGTGCGCGCGGGAAACGCGACCGCAAGGCGGGAAACATGGGTAGGGTGAGTACCATGTCGCCGAGTCGATCCGTGCGTAGCACGGCGATATGCGATGGTTCGTACGTAAGCATTGGTGATACTATGACGAAGGGGGCGTGACACGGTCTTGTGTGGCAACGCCCCCTTCAGAAATTTTTCACGATCAACTCGTCGGCTTAGTCAGCACTCATATACCATTCGATACCTACGGATGGAGTCATCACGCCGAAACTGAGTGCATCGTTGTTGGTATTGAACGGGAGGTTCACGAGGGCGATCTGTGCGAACATACCAACGTTCTTCGCAGGGAAGTACTGTGCGCCAGCACCAAGAAGGAATCCATTGTTGGAACCACCGGCATTGATCTGCTGGAAACGGCCTGGATTGATGTAGAGTTGCGCAAGGGCAAACGTGTTAAAGTCTGCTCCCGACGAAAAGAGATACTTGCCGTACGGACAGATCGTCACGTAGCTATCAGTGCCTTCACCAATGACCTTCCCTTGCATACGAAATCCCACTTGCGCACCGAATTGAAACTTTTCGTCAACGGTGTAGCCAACGTGAACTCCGGGGTACCACCCAGTGGATGCGCCGAGCACAAGGCGCTCGCTTGGCATTTGCGCGAAGATCGAGGTAGCGCCAATCACAAGGGAAATGGCGAAAAGGAAAAGACTCTTCATGCTGTTCTCCGAGATACTCTGATAGTAAAAGTGACCGCGCAATATAGCTTGCAATCATCGTCTCCGTAACTTCGTTTTCGATTCATCAAACGCACGACTTCGTGATTACTGTTCATCCATACACACCGAATGACCGAGCCGAGTGGGATGCTTTTGTTGAGCGTTCCAACAACGGCACGATGTTTCATTTACAGCAGTTCCTTGATTACCACCCCGATGGTAAATGGAACTGGCATCATTTGATGTTTCGAGAGCACGGTCGAATTGTAGCAGTCCTACCAGCAGGGGTCAATGCCCATGGGGCGTTGTGGTCGCCGACTGGTGCGTCGTATGGTTCACTTGTCGTTGCAGACGAATCCTTTGACCGATGTTTGAACATCGTTGATGCCTTCATTGCGTATGCACGCGATGCTGGCTTTACTGATGCGTATCTCATTCCGCCCCCTCTGATCTATACCCTCAACTACAGTCAGCACGTTGAGTATGCGATGCTCTACCGCAAGGCAACGTTTGAGCTGCATTACATCTCGCACGCAATCGACCTCAAGCGAGGTTCGTCGTTCCTTGAGCATTTTGATCAGACAGCCCGAAAGTCCATTCGCAAGATCTTGCGTGAGGGACGGATCACAATTCGTGAGTCAGACGATTACGAGACATTTCACAAGATCCTCGTCGAGAACAAAGCGCGTCACAACACGACGCCAACACATACGCTCAACGACCTGTTGCGTCTTCGTGAGTTGATGCCAGACAAGCTCCGACTCAACATGGTCTATCTCGATGATGAACCGATTGCAGGATCTCTTCTGTTCCTTGCCAATCGAAAGGTTGTTCTCTGCTTTTACAACATGCTTCGGTATGAGTATGAGCATCTGCGGCCCATCTACCTGATCATGTATGAAACCGTTCGCTGGTCGATTGAGAACAACTATGAGTGGGTTGACATTGGCGTGTCGCAGGACACGAAGGCGGAGGACCCAATGACACCGTCTCTTGGGCTCATTGCCTTTAAGGAGCGATTTGATTCGCGTGGCATCTTGCGAAGCACGTATCATCTCGATCTCCGATAGGGGTGGCGGGATGATCGACACCGACGTTCTCCTTCTTTCGCTGTCCGATCTTTCCCAGGATGCTCGAACATTGAACCTTGCTCGCGCGCTCTCACAACGCGGCTATCGGGTTGCAGTGCACGCTGCCTGCACCTCAGATATTGCCAATTCTGCCGCGCTGACGATTCTTCCGTGGGATGATCCTGGCGGTCGCGCCATGGCACGCTGGTGGTCGCTGATGCGTTCCACCCAGCGATTGCAGTGTCGAGCACGACTGACGATCGGTATGGACTTCTTTGCGCTTGGTCCGGCGCGATCATTTGCACGACGGTCTCGGACAGCGCTCCTGTACGATATGCGAGAGTTCTATTTTGCTCTCGGACCTTTAGCAGGAAAGGGGCTTCGACAGCGAATGATCGCCTGGTACGAGCGCTACCTCATGCGGAGTGTCGATGATGTTCTTGTGTCCGCTCCTCTCGATGCAGAGATCGTGCAGCAGCGCTTCGAGCTTCCACGTACGCCTACGGTCCTGCTCAATACCCCTCCGTGGCGCGAGGTTGTCCCAAGCCCCCTGCGAGAGCGCTGTGGACTCGATACCGCAACGCCGCTTGCCATCTATCAGGGTGTGATCCACCATGGTCGTGGCATCGCGCCATTTCTCCGTGCGATGCAACAACTGCATGAGATTCACCTTGTGATTCTTGGGGATGGACCTGCACAGGAAGACCTGCAACGATACGCCCACGAGCTTAGGGTCGATGCACGAGTTCACTGGATGGGTAGTGTTCCATATGATGCGCTTCACGCCTACACATGTGGGGCTGACATTGGCCTATGCTTGATCGAGCCTCTTTCAATGAGCTACGAGTACGCTCTTCCTAATAAGCTCTTTGAATACATAATGGCGCGAGTTCCGGTCCTTGCGACCGATCTGCCCGCGCTGCGTCGCGTGTATGAACGCTATTCCTATGGCATGCTCGTCGACCGCAGGCTTGATGCGGCGGATATTGTCAGTGCCGTACGTAGTGTTCTTGATCATCGCCGCTGTGGCGAGGGAGGTTTACGCGATGCATATGCACGAACAATCTCCTATGAGCAGCAGAGTACAGAAGCGATAGGCCTCTGCGCGGAGTATCTACGGTGATATTCTACGCATTGCTCATTCTGCAACAGGTGATCGCTTCGAGCACGCATCTTATTGCAAAGGATGTTACGATGCTCGTACATCCAGCACATGTCGTGCTCGTGCGCGGAATGTGGACATGCCTTGCATTTGGTTTATGGTTCGCCATGCAGAGGTCGACATGGAAGCCCGTTCGACGTCAGGATGTTGCGCTCATTCTCGCTCTGGGGTTGGTCAACATCCCAATCAATCAGCTTCTCTTTATTTGGGGAGTATCATATACCACGCCTCCAAACGCATCTCTTGCCTACGCACTCACGCCGGCATTTATCGTTGCGTTTCTGGTAGTACTTCACCGACAGAAGGTCCCATCGATAAAGCTTGTTGGCGTTCTTGTAGCGTTTATCGGAGCAGCGATTGTCCTCGTTGATAAAGGGGCGCGCATTCTGCCGGGTCATTCCCTCGGTAATGGCATGGTGTTACTTGCAAGCCTCTCATGGGCTGCCTTCACCTTGTATGGTCGACGTATCGTGGAAGTGTATGGTCCTATTCAGGCCATTGCAATGACATTCTTTGCGGGACTCATGCTGTATATCCCCGTGTGGATGATTCTTCCGGTGCAGGCACCCTTGACACCACTTTGGGGTGTAAACGCTCCACAGATCTGGTGGCAGTTGTTCTATCTCGGAGTTGTGACTTCTGGCATAGGCTACGGCCTTTGGTACTTTGCACTGAGTCGACTTGACTCCAGCAAAGTTGCGGTGTTTAACAACCTTCAACCGGTCATGACGTCGGTACTGACGTTGATGATCTTCGGCACGACGCCAACGATACTCTTTATCGTTGGCGGCAGTATTGCACTTGTCGGTGTGATCATTACCCAGCGATCGTAGTTTTGCTCGTTACCGAAATCACATCGTGTTTCTCTGTTTGGAGTTGTCATCATGCGTCTCGAATCTCGCCACATCCAGGCCTTATGCATAGACATCCAAGAGCGCCTTTTCCCGCACATCCATCAGAACAATGATCTAGCTGATCGGTGTAGCCGTCTTATCCGAGGTCTTCGTGTGCTTGATGTGCCAATCACGGTAACAGAGCAGTACGTCAAGGGACTTGGGCCAACAATTCCCGCTATTCGGGAGGCACTTGGAGATCTTCAAGCGCATGAGAAGATGACCTTCAGCTGTTGTGGAGTGCATGCCGTTGAGGCCGCAATCCTTGGCTCTGGGCGCAATCAGGTGATCCTCTTCGGAATCGAAACGCATGTGTGTGTGTTGCAGACGGCCCTCGATTTGCTCTCTCAGGGACGCACCGTCATTGTCGTAGAGGACGCGGTTTCATCTCGCTCGGCCAATGACAAGCGCGTTGCCATTGAACGGATGCGACAGCATGGGGCAATCATCACGACCGTTGAGTCAATACTGTTTGAGCTTCTTGGTACCTCGGGGACTGATACATTCAAGGCAATCTCAGCACTCGTCAAGTAGGACGATCCCCACATTGTACAACCTGTGAGAATTCGTCATGACGCATCGCATCGTACGATCTGCTTCCAAGAACATCACCGCACAGAGTGAACGGATTTCCTCCGTGCTTCAGGAGGAGCGGCAGTTTGCACCCCCTGACAGTTTCCAAGTCAATGCCCACATAGGCTCAGCGCGAGCCTTGTCGACGCTCAGGCGAGAGGCGGCCCGGGATATCGTGGGATTCTGGGAAGAACGTGCGCGCGAGCTCGTGTGGTTTCGTGACTGGAAGACAGGGTTGCGATGGAAGCATCCGCATGCCCAGTGGTTTGTTGGCGGCACGACAAATGCTGCGATGAACTGTCTTGACCGGCATCTTGGGAGTTCGAGGCGGACCAAAGCGGCGCTGATATGGGAGGGAGAGCCGGGAGAGATTCGGACCCTTACGTATCATCAACTTCATCGTGAAGTATGCCGTGCTGCAAACATGCTCATGTCGCTCGGAGTGCAGCAGGGGGATGTTGTTGCCATCTATATGGGAATGGTTCCCGAGGCGGTTATTGCGATGCTCGCTTGCGCTCGTATTGGAGCCACGCATAATGTGATCTTCGGTGGGTTTAGCAGTGAGGCGGTACGTGAGCGCATCAACGACTCGAATGCCGTTGCGATCATTACGCAAGATGGAGCCTATCGTCGTGGGCAGTCCGTGGATCTCAAGGCAGCCGTTGATGTAGCACTGAAAAAGTGTCCATCAATTAAACAGGTAATCGTTGTCAAGCGGACAGGCCAAACCATTGCAATGAAGCGTGGACGCGATCTCTGGTGGCATTCGCTCATGAACGCAGCGTCTGCACAGCACGAGCCGGCGCAGCTGTCGTCAGAGCATCCTCTATTCATCCTTTACACAAGTGGATCGACTGGTAAGCCGAAAGGCATTCTCCACACCACGGGCGGGTATCTGACGCAGGTTGCCTACACCAGCCGCATCGTGTTTGATCTTCATGATGACGACGTCTACTTCTGCACGGCAGATGTTGGTTGGGTTACGGGTCACTCCTACGTCGTGTATGGCCCCTTGCTGAATGGGGCTACCGTGGTGATGTACGAGGGTACACCGAATCATCCGCAGCCGGACCGGTTTTGGGAGATCATCGAACGTCATGGTGTGACAATTTTCTACACGGCACCGACGGCCATTCGGAGCTTTATGAAATGGGGCGAGCAATGGCCGAACCGTCACGATCTATCGTCACTTCGGCTGCTCGGCAGCGTTGGTGAGCCGATCAATCCCGAGGCATGGATGTGGTACCATCGTGTGATTGGCAAGGGGCGCTGTCCGATTGTGGACACGTGGTGGCAAACCGAGACGGGTGCCATTATGATTTCTCCGGTACCGGGAGCGACTATAACGCGGCCGGGGACGGCAACGCAGCCGTTGCCGGGCATCGAAGTTGATGTGGTTCGGAAAGACGGAAGCTCCTGTGAGGTCAATGAGGGAGGATTGCTTGTGGTCAAGCATCCATGGCCATCAATGCTGCGAACCATTTTTGGCAATGATCAACGCTATCGCGCGGCATACTGGAGCGAATTCCCGAAGAGTAGGCAGCACCCTGGGTGGTATTTCACAGGTGATGGGGCGCGCAAGGATGCCGATGGTAACATTTGGATCATTGGTCGTGTCGATGACGTTGTCAACGTTAGTGGGCACCGGTTGGGAACAGCTGAGATCGAGAGTGCTCTGGTGTCGCATCGTTTGGTTGCCGAGTCTGCCGTTGTCGCCCGGCCAGATGAGATCAAAGGCAATGCTCTCGTAGCATTTGTCACGCTTACGGGCGGTGCTCGGGCATCGTCAGCACTTGCCAAGGAGCTCCGTGATCATGTAGCTACGGAGATTGGTCCGATCGCCAAACCAGAGGAGATTCGCTTTACCGAGGTCCTTCCGAAGACGCGAAGCGGGAAGATCATGCGTCGGTTGTTGCGTGAGCTGGTAACCAATGGAGAGGCATCTGGTGATGTGACGACCCTCGAAGATGCCGGGGTGCTTGAGCGCCTGCGTCAGACCGAGGAAGAATAGCGCAGGGGTGGGAAGCCGTCCACTCTCTATTTTTGCCCACCGAGTTTTCTCCCGTCATTCATTGTACCGTCGCATGAATATCCGCAAAGCCGTCATCATGGCCGGAGGGTTTGGCACGCGTCTGCGTCCGCTGACGATGTCCATTCCAAAGCCGATGGTGCCCGTGGCCAATCGGCCGATGATGGATCACATCGTATCGCTGCTCAAGCGAAACGGAATCAACGACGTGGTTTCGCTGCTGTACTTTCAACCAGAGCACATCACCGAACACTTTGGTGATGGGGCCGACCACGGCATTCGCATGCAGTACATGCTGGCAGAGGCAGACTTTGGAACGGCTGGAAGTGTGAAGAATGCGCAGCCAATGCTTGATGAGCGTTTCGTCATCATCTCGGGTGACGTATTAACGGATATAGACATCTCGGCGGCCGTGGCATTTCATGAGCAGCAGAAGGCGAAGGCAACAATTGTGCTGACGCGTGTTGCTGAGCCCCTTGCCTATGGTATCGTTATGACTGATGGTGATGGGAAGATCACCCGGTTTCTCGAGAAGCCATCATGGGGTGAAGTCTTCAGTGATACCATCAATACGGGTATCTACATTCTTGAGCCTGAGGTTCTCGATCTCATTCCCGCGAAAGAAGAGTTTGACTTCAGCAAAGATCTCTTTCCATTGATGCTTCAACGAGGGATGCCGCTCTTTGGCTACATCGCTGATGGGTACTGGAAGGATATCGGAAACCTGCACGAGTATCAGATGGCACACGAGGATGTGCTCGCAGGGAATGTGCGGGTTGACTTCTCCGGAGTACGAACCAATGGCTACTACGCCGGTACTGGTTGTACCGTGGCTGCCAGTGCGAGCTTTGATGGCACCGTTGTTCTAGGCAATGATGTTGTCATTGGTGAGCATGCAGCTCTTCGTAATTGCGTCATCGGTCACGGAACCGTCATCGGCGCGGGAGCGCACCTTCATGACAGTGTGATCTGGAATGGCTCGCAAGTTGGAGACTATGCAGAGATTGAACGTGCTATCGTTTGCAACGGGGTTACTGTTGGTTCGCACGCGACGATTGGTGAGCAGGTGATTATTGCCGATGGCTGCACGATTGGCGACCATGCCCGGCTAATTGCGAACATCAAGTTGTGGCCTCGGAAGGTAGTTGAATCACACGCTGTTGTGACACACAGCCTTGTGCAAGAAGAACGGTGGGCACGCGTGCTGTTTACCGATGCTCGCATTGGCGGTGTTTCGAACATCGACGTGAATCCGGAGTTTGCCGCAAAGGTTGGTGCCTGTATGGGCATGGCTTTTGGGGTTGGAACAACCGTTGTCTCGTCGAGAGATGATGACCCGGTATCGCGGATTATTAAGCGCAGCATCACGTCGGGCCTAATGAGTGTGGGGGTCAACATTGCAGATTTGCAAACCACGTCCATCCCCCAGACGCGGCAAGAACTGAACACGGGTCGATACGTTGCTGGTTTTCACGTGCGGCGGTCGCCAAGCTCTGCTGATCGGACGGATATCATCATCTTTGGCCGTGATGGTCGTGATATAAGCCTATCGCAGACCAA
This sequence comes from Bacteroidota bacterium, assembly GCA_039795225.1. Lineage (GTDB taxonomy): Bacteria > Bacteroidota > Ignavibacteria > Kapaibacteriales > Kapaibacteriaceae > UBA10438. The sequence continues at coordinate 17,839 of JBDKEN010000004.1, forward strand.
GTCGATTGAGCGATTCTTTTTCGGAGAGGACATCCGGCGTGTTGCCCATGAACACGTTGGACGTCTGGCGTTTCCGGAGCGCTCGACGGCAATGTACGTGACGCGCTTTCTTGAGACGATTGATGTTGATGCCATTCGAGCGAAACACTTCCGGCTGCTCGTTGACTATTCATTTGGCCTTGCTGCGACGGCCTTCCCGCAAATTCTTGGTGAGCTACAATGCCGAACGCTGTCGATGAATGATTACGTCGACTCCGCGCATTTTGCGGATCCACTAGCGGAGGTACTTGACGAGTCTGCAACCATCATGCGTTCGTTGGGGTATCAAATCGGTTTTAAAATCAATCCTGGAGCTGAGAAGCTTGCCCTTGTCGATGAACGGGGCATTTGGTTTACATCACAGCGACTGCTGACGATTGTGACGAAGTTGTTCCTTGAGGCACATCGTCATCGTGAGCCATATCGCATTGCGGTTCCCGTGCAAGCGACCCAGGAGATTGAGGCCATTGCGCGTCAATACAATGTCGAGGTTGTGCGGATTCGGAATTCGCATTCAGCGATGATGGACGCAACGAAAGATGCTTCGATCGCGTTTGTGGGTGGAACCCGTGGAGGTTTCATCTTCCCTGAGTTCTTGAATGCAAGCGATGGGATGTATTCAGCGGTCAAGATCCTGGAAATGCTCAGCAAGACCGGATTCCAGCTTTCGCAACTTGATGCCGAGTTGCCCAAGCGATATCAGGTGACGCGATCTGTCCCGTGTGACTATGAACAACGGGGAACGGTGATGCGTCACGCCATGGAATATTCAGAAGGAAAACAGCGCATGCTGATCGACGGCGTGCGGATTCTCGACGAAGACGTCACCATATTGCTGCTGCCACACAAGGAGGAAGAGTTGTTCGTTGTCATGGCTGAGTCCGACAACAGCGCAACGGCCCAATCCACATGTGACATGTACGCAGAACTTATCACGCATTGGCGTTATGGACGCAACAATGGACACGAAGATCACTTCAATTCTTGACCCCTCTTGCATTCGTCTCAATCTGGCAGTTGAAGACAAGGATGACTGTCTGCGAAAGGTCGTCGATCTTGTTATCGCAACCGGAAAGGTTAACGATGGTGCGCGGCTGCACACCGTCATCGCTGATCGCGAGAGACTCATGTCAACCGGCATTGGTAACGGGGTTGCGCTGCCCCATGGGAAGACCGATTCGATTGAGCACTCAATTGTTGCCGTTGCTACACTTGCAACGCCGATTGACTTCGATTCGTTGGATGATAAGCCGGTGTCGATTATCATTCTTCTCGTCGGTCCTGAGAGTAACGTTGGTGTGCACCTGCGTCTGCTGAGTCGCATTTCACGCATGGTTGGTTCGGAACAATTCCGATCATCGCTCCTGAGTGCGAAATCGAGCGAAGACGTCCTGGCGTTGTTCGCCGGTAATGAGGAGGATCAGGGGTGAGTATCACTGCAATCCGTGGTATGCGCGACATCTTCGGTTCGGAGATGCTGCAGTGGCATCGTGCTGAGTCGATCTTCCGTGATGTTACTAACGCCTTCGCCTATGAGGAGTTTCGAACACCCATCCTTGAGAGCACGGATCTCTTCAAGCGTGGGGTTGGTGAGGAAACAGACATCGTTGGGAAGGAGATGTACACGTTTGACGATCGCGGCGGTGACTCTGTGACGATGCGCCCAGAGATGACAGCACCGATCGTACGAGCCTGTATTGAACATAGTCTTCTGCATCACAATCCAACAACGCGACTCTGGTACTGTGGGCCGCAGTTCCGGTATGATCGGCCCCAAAAGGGGCGCTACCGGCAGTTTCATCAGTTCGGTGCGGAGTGTGTTGGGTCAGCCTATCCAGAGGCCGACGTTGAGATTATCCTGCTTGCGCACGAAACGCTGCGCCGTTTCGGAGTAACACGGTTTCAATTAGAGATCAACTCGCTTGGTACCGCCGAGGTTCGCCAGCGATACCGTCAGGCGCTTGTCGAGTACTTATGTCAGCATGAGAACGAACTCTCTGAGGACAGTAGGCGTCGCATGCACGCAAATCCTCTTCGTGTGCTGGATTCAAAAGATGATGCTGACCGGCGAGTTTCCGCTGGAGCTCCGCAGCTTGAGCAGTACTTCGACGAAGTGAGCTCGGGACACTTTACGGCCGTGAGGACCCTTCTGGATACCGCTGGTGTGCCGTACGTGGTAAACCCCCATCTCGTTCGAGGACTCGACTACTACAACCACACGGTTTTTGAGTTTACAACGGACGCGTTGGGCTCACAAAATGCTATTGGAGGGGGCGGCCGGTATGATCCGCTCTTTGCAATGCTAGGTGGTGGTGATGTGCCAGCTGTTGGATTTTCAATCGGTATTGAGCGGATGTTATTGCTCTGGGAAGCCGAGCACGGTTCCGTGCCAGAAGTACAGCGTGCGGGAGTCTACGTGATCGGTATTGGGGATGATGCTCGTGTTCCTTCGCAGCTAATCGTTCATCGGCTGCGACGTCAGGGGTATCACGTTGTCTCGGATCTGCAGCGCCGCTCGGTGAAGGCGCAGATGAAAGACGCTAATCGCGCCAATGTTGCCTTTACGGTGATGATTGGGGAGAGTGAAATAGCCTCATCGACGGCTGTCGTCAAGAACATGGTCACAGGTGAGCAGTTCACGGTACCCCAGACAGAGATTGAAACATTGGTAGGACATCATGACAGATGACCGTCTTGAACCGACAATTGACCGCGAGTATGTGGTAGCGTTTTTTCGCCAGGCTGCAGTCGATGGTCCACCACAGCTGGGAGTCCGTGTTGTAACAACGAGGGAATTCACGTCGTTTGCCTACGAACTGGCGTTGAATGTCCGCCTCGATGCTGCACGAGGTTTGCTTCGTATCGAGATTGGTGGACTTTCCATTCCATCGGTCATGATGCCGTCAGCTGGTGGAGCCGTTGCTGAACGGTACGTCGTTATGCCAGAGACTGGTGTGCTTGACGTCGAGATTGCACGAAAGTCGTCGGTGCAGCAGTCCCGCCTGGTCATAGCTGCTAGCGGACTGGAAGTTGATTGGGAGAAATCAGCGAGTGATTTCGCAAACCTCATCGTTGTCGAGAGTGTCGTTTGATGCGTCAGGCGCGTCCAGATAGGATTCGAATCTTCCGCGCCAGCGTCACCAAGTGGCAGCTAAAAGTATTTCTGACGATAGCTGGACTGGGCATTATGGCAGCGGTGCTGTATGCAACAAAGTCCATTGTTGACGAGTTGGTGTCAAATGAGCGACGAACGGTCGAATTGTACGCAAAACTTCTTGCGCGATCCTACCAGTCAGCGTCCGATGAAGAGCTCCTCTATTACATTGATCTTGCCTACACGTCAATTCACTTTCCCGTGATCTTGACTGATCGTGATGGGAACCCGGTGTATCCGTATCAGCAGTTCATGATGAACGTTGAGCTGGACACGACGCTCACGATCGATCAGCAAAAGCAATGGCTCCTTTCGTATATCCAAGAGATGCGGAAGGAGTACCCGCCATTTCAGATCAAGGATCCCAGCGGCAAGGTTGTGCAACTGATGTTCTACTCGAACTCTGCCGTTGTGCGCAGACTGCGCTATATGCCCTTTGTCGAGATCCTCATCGTTGCGTCATTTATTCTCGTCGGATATGTAGCCTTCTCTACGATTCGACGCAATGAGGAATCAAACATTTGGGTTGGGATGGCCAAGGAGGCGGCCCATCAGCTTGGGACGCCCCTTTCCAGTCTCCTTGCGTGGCTTGAACTGCTCCGACTGAATCGGCACTCACCGGAGAATGTTGTCGCGACATCGCGCGAGATGGAGCAGGATGTTGAGCGGTTAAATGTTATTGCCAACCGATTCGCAAAGATCGGTGCTCAGCCGAAGATGAGTCTTGTTTCTGTGGCCGCGATCCTGGAGCATGCTTGTCGCTACTTTGAAACACGCCTTCCGAATCTTGGGAAGCGCATTGCACTTGTTCGCGACTTTGACGATACTCTTCGTGCTTCGCTGAATGAGGAGTTGTTTGAGTGGGTGATTGAGAATCTCATCAAGAATGCTGTTGACGCACTCGACCGATATGACGGTGTTATTGAGATTCGTCTTGGACCTCGTCCGAAAGGGGGCATCGTTGTTACGGTTCGTGACAACGGCAAGGGGATGACGCGTCAAGTAGCATCGCGGATCTTTCAACCTGGCTATACCACCAAGAAGCGTGGTTGGGGGCTTGGATTATCCCTTTCGAAGCGTATCATCGAAGACTATCATGGTGGTCGTATCTACGTCCGGGAAACGCAACCGGGTGGTGGGACAACCTTTGCCGTTGAGATTCCAGAGTCATGAGCCAAAAACCAGAGCCATCAAACATTGATTGGTTTATTCTGTTGCCAATCGCTGCACTGCTTCTCTTCAGTGTCGCCTTTGTATACAGTGCCAGTGCTTCATTTGCCGACGTCAAGTTTGGTTCGAGTGAAGGTCTGGTATGGAACCACGCCTTGCGTGTCATCATCGGCTTGTTGCTCATGTTGTTCTTTGCTAAGGTAGACTATCATGTCTTCGAGCGGAGTTCGACAACACTCATGTGGGTGGCGTATGGCTTCCTTGTGATGGTATTGATCATGGGCACGGAAATCAAGGGGGCAAGCCGGTGGGTGCGAATTGGCCCCTTGAATTTTCAACCATCTGAGCTGGCAAAGTGGGCGGTTGTTCTGCATACGGCCGTGTTGTTGAGTGTGAACACATCACTGCTTCGCACTTGGAAGGGTGGGATCTGGATGGTTCTTCGATGGTCTCTACCGGTTTCGATTCTCATTGCATTGCAGCCAAATCTCTCAACGGCAACAGTCATCTTCCTTATTGTGATGGTGATGATGTTCCTTGGTGACGTTCGACCGGCGCATCTCGGCATCGTCGTCGCCTCAGGGATGTCGATCGCTGGCCTGTACGCCGTGACGGCCGAGTATCGACTCCGACGCTTAATGTCATTCTTTGGAGGCCAGGGTGACGAGGCTGTCGGGTATCAGTTGGACCAAGCCCTGATTGCATTCGGTAATGGCGGCATCAGCGGAGTGGGACCTGGCCAAAGTCGTCAAAGGGATTTCTTTCTCCCAGAGTCGTATGGCGACTTCATCTTCAGCATTGTTGGAGAAGAGTATGGGTTTATCGGTGCTCTGTTTCTGATGTCGGCCTTCATTCTCATCATGCTGCGAGGCTATACAGTAGCGAAGAAGGCGCCCGATGCCTTTGGGCGGATCCTTGCTGGTGGGATTACCACGACGCTGTCGGTGTATGCGTTCGTCAATGCCGGGGTCACATGCGGCATTCTCCCAACAACTGGACTGCCAATGCCGTTTATCTCGTACGGCGGGTCGAGTGTCTTTTTCAGTGCCATTGCTGTGGGTATCCTGCTGAATATCTCATCGCAGGCTGGCGTGTTCCGGCGTCGTCGAGCGGTTGCGCCCCAACCGATCAGCGTCTAGGCTGGCTCCTCATTAATGCGTTTCGCCGCGCTGCCGTGAGCAAGGGAAGGTCAGCAGGACGTATGTCCCCGAGTTTGCTGCTGACTCGATGCGGTGTGTGCCCCCGAAGGCCTGTGCGCGTGCTGCAATTTCACGAAGACCCAGTCCCTCTGACGGTCGTTGAACATCGAAGCCAATTCCGTCATCCTCGATGGAGAACTCTACAGTGTCGTCAGTGACCTGCAGCTGCATGTCGACATGGTTTGCCTGCGCATGCTGAAGAACGTTTTGGAGAAGACTTTGCGCTGATCTGTAGATACATCGAGCGAGGGCATCGGGAATTTGCGTTGCTCGTCCATGGAGCACAAACTCAACAGTAATGGTGCTGACCGATGAGCTTGTTCGAGCGGCAAGCTCACGAAGGGCCTCCGCCAACCGCCCATTCGTGACGTGCGATACGGTGAGTAGATGTGCGACATCCCGTACCTGAACTCGCGTCCGTTCAACCATCTGCGAGGCATCATGCAGCTGGGCCATGGTTGATGGCGCAATTTCGCCGCTTGCTCTCAATAGTTGCTGAAGTTTCATCCCGAGAACCGTCAGTTCTTGGCCGAGAGAATCATGAAGGTTACTGCCAACGTCAGCAAGTGCCTGGTCTTGTGCTGCGATCACAGCGTTCATCATTTCTTCGTTTCGGCGACGCTCAAATGCTGAAACCTGCTGCTCGAGATTCACTCGCAGGTCAATCACCTCGGAAATCGATCGTGAGGCCCTTTCAATCTGCCTGCGCTGTGCATTAACGAGCTCCGTGTACCAGACGAGTTTGAGATCTGCAGCGGGGAATGTTTCAACGGCTTCTTCAAGCACTCGATTCTCGAGGACTGAATCCTGAATCAGCTGCGCCGTTTCCAGAGCCTTCCGGTAGGCCGCAAATGCAGCTTCAATGTCTCCGTCAAGAGCATGGAAGCGTGCTCTGGCTGCTTCAAAGACTATGAAATTTACGGGGTCTTGATCCTGTGAGGTATACCTGTGAGCCCTTTGCATCCATCGTCGTGCCTCATCGATCGACGTTGTGCGGAAGCAAATCTCCACCATACCAAGGCAAGCCCGCTGTTGTACGTGCCGAAGTGACGGCAACTCGGGAGATTCGGCTATCAGTGTAAAGCAACGCACTGCATCGGTGTAGTTGGCCGACTCGAGATAGGCAACAGCCAGATGGTGCCACATTTCAAGACGTTCTACATCGGATACGTGCAGTCCTTGTTGGTTGAGGTAATCCCGGATATCATTGATGCCCGTATTCGGTTTTCCTAGCCGTGACGAGAGGTTTGCGATATTGATACGTATCCTGATCGCGTGTACCTCGGAGATGTACCCCCGATACTTGGAAAGGATCGATTCGAAGATGCGAAGCGCCTGGGGGTAATCACCAAGCTGGGTCAGGATTGGTGCGATGAAGTTCTTGCAGATGTATGCAGATCGTTCGAAGCCATGATACTCGAAGTACTGCGCTGATTCCATAAAGAACTTTAGCGCAGTCTCATTGCGATTCAGCTGTTTCAAATGAGACCCAACGAGCATTGTAACGGTGGCGTTGGCAAGCTCCCGCACAGATGCCGAAACCCGAGGGAGAAGTGACTGAGCCTGCTCAAGAATGGTCACGAGGATCTGATCCTGCTCGCCCAATTCAAGCCGAATGTCTCGTTCAAGTATCAGGGTTGCCAGGTGCTCGTCGGCAGATTCCGGATCGGTGACGATCTGCGAGGAATATTCAATGGCTCTTGCTGCACCCTGTTCTCGTAGAATCACGTAGGCTTGTGCGAACGAGCGCCAAGGTTCAGTGCTCGGCAGAGTTGGATAGGGGTCTCGTCGTTGACGTAAAAAGTCGAAAAGCATCGGTAAATTCTCTCAAGTTGGAAGACTCCTAACGACAATAGACTTCGTACACCCGTCGATAATTGCTGTCCAGTTTTTTGTGTTCAATCTTGTGAGATAGCTATGTCTGTTCAAATCTACAGCACCACTGAGGATGTCCTGGTTGCTACTGTCAATCCGACTACCGGACAAACAGGATCAACCTACACCCTAATCGAAGGGTCCATCGTCATCACTGATACCCGGTGCACGCAAACCGTTTTAGGGGTGACCTCCATTCTCGCGGATGCCTTTGTATATGTTGTCGTCGATGAGGGGGATTCCACCAAGAATGGTGCAATCATTGCGACAACCTCGTCTGTAATTGTCGAGATCCCCTGATATCGTTTTCCATGTGAATTCTTCTCCAGCCACGTCCGGAATCCGTATACTTGTCGCATGCAGGAGTCGATAAAAAAGCTCTATTATTCGATCACGGAAGCTGCGAAGATCGTGGCTGAGGAGCAGCACGTCCTGCGCTACTGGGAGCGGGAGTTCTCGCAGCTACGACCGCAAAAGAATCGTGCTGGTAATCGCATATACTCGGCTCGCGATATGGCCGTGCTGATGCTCATCCAGAGGCTTCTGCGTGAAGAGCGATACACGGTGGCGGGTGCTAAGGAGTTTTTGCGACAGAATGGGTTACCGGACGATTTGCATTTTGACGGCGGCGAACGCTCGGTCGACGAAGCTCCGGTTCCAGTCAGTGACGGTGGGCTACCTGAGATGGCCTCGCAGCGGGCAGCGGGTGAAGAGACGCAGGATCCTTCGCCGCAACGCGATGAGATTCAGCGACTTCTTGCTGAAATCCGGGCCTTTTCGACGGAAATTCGTCGAAAAACTGGCCAGAAGTCAGCCGAATAGGCCCCTTTTCGTATATTTGCCGCCCACACGGTCCCGTGGTAGAGTGGCTATACAGAGCTCTGCAAAAGCTTGTACATCGGTTCGAATCCGGTCGGGACCTCGACGAAAAGCATTCATTGACACAACTGAATTCTCATGGCAACAACAGCTGACCTGCGGGTTGGCGCCGTGATTCGCCACAATGGCGAACTCTGCGTCGTCCTCGAATCTGTACACCGAACACCGGGAAACCTGCGGGCATTCTATCAGGTCAAGATGCGCGTCATCAAGACCGGCAAGCTCCGTGAAGAGCGCTTCCGTTCCGGAGAAACAATTGAATTCGTTCGTGTTGAGACGCGCAACTTTCAGTATTTGTACCGTGATGGCGACATGTTCATGTTCATGGATGCCGACACGTACGATCAGATTCCGGTCGTTGTTGAGATCGTCGGCGATTCAGCACGGTTTATGAAGGAAGGCCTGGAAGTCCAGATCGCACGTGATGAAGCTGACAACGTCGTGCAGGTAACCATGCCGCAACACGTGGCGTTGCGGGTAACGCACACCGAGCCCGGTGTGCGTGGCGACACGGCGACAAACGTCCTCAAGCCGGCAACCGTTGAGACGGGCGCGACGGTTAGCGTACCACTTTTCGTGAACGAAGGCGATTTGATTCGTGTCGACACCGCTTCGGGTGACTACATGGATCGCGTCAAGGAATAAGCCCCGAGGCATATCCAACACCGCTGGAGGGAAGAATGGATCTGAATTATCTACGTCGTTTGCTGCGAATTTTTGACGAAAGCAGCGCAGCAGAGTTGTCGATTGAAGAAGAAGGTATGTCGGTGCACATGTCGAAGCCTTCTGCTCAGGCACCAGTGATGATGCCTTCATATGCGATGCCTTCAGTTGCTCCGACAGCTCCAGTTGCCGCACCAGCAGCTCCTGCTGCCACGGCTGCGAGCGGCGCTGCTGCACCCGCTGCAGCAGACAGCAACCATACAGTCACTTCGCCAATCGTGGGCACGTTATATCGCGCCCCATCACCAGACGCCGATGCGTTTGTGCAGGTCGGCCAGCACGTGAAGGTTGGAGACACGCTTTGCATTGTTGAAGCGATGAAGTTGATGAACGAGATTGAGTCTGACGTCTCGGGTACTATTGTCAAGATTCTCGTCGAGAATGGTCAGCCTGTAGAGTACAATCAGCCGATCTTCCTCGTAAAGCCCGATTAATCAAGGCACGACTGCGCATGATCAAGAAACTATTGATCGCCAATCGCGGTGAAATTGCCCTGCGTATCATTCGTGCGGCCAAGGAACTGGGTATCCGCACCGTAGCGGTATACTCGGAGGCGGACCGTGCGTCACTGCATGTTCGTTTTGCTGATGAAGCGGTATGTATTGGACCAGCGCAGGGGAAACTCTCGTACCTGAACATCCCGTCGATTATTGCAGCGGCCGATGTTACCGGTGCTGATGCGATTCATCCTGGATATGGCTTTCTCGCCGAGAATGCTACGTTCGCAGAGATTTGTCACGACTGCGGTATCACATTCGTTGGTCCGACTCCCGATGCAATCGTCCGCATGGGCAATAAATCGATCGCGAAGGACACAATGCGTGCTGCCGGTGTTCCGGTGGTGCCTGGATCCGATGGTATAGTTCCAACGATTGAGGATGCCCGCAGGATCGCCGTCGAAGTCGGCTATCCTTTGATGATCAAGGCTGTCGCTGGTGGCGGTGGCAAGGGCATGCGCTATGTTGAGACGCCGGATGAACTTGACCGTGCCTATGCAACGGCTCGTGGTGAGGCGGAAGCTTCCTTCGGCAATGGCGATATCTACATCGAGAAGTTCATAGAGGAACCTCGGCACATCGAAATCCAAGTCTTTGCCGATATGTACGGCAACGTTGTTCACTTGAACGAGCGCGAGTGCAGCATCCAGCGTCGTCACCAGAAGCTGATCGAAGAAGCCCCTTCCCCGATCATGACTCCAGAGCTGCGCAAGGCGATGGGCGATGCCAGTGTGAAGGGGGCAGCCAGCGTCAACTACGTTGGTGCTGGAACAATCGAGTACCTCGTTGATAAGCACAGAAATTTCTACTTCATGGAAATGAATACACGGATTCAGGTCGAACATCCCGTGACGGAACAATCTGCATCGGTCGACCTTATTCGTGAGCAATTGCTTGTTGCCTCGGGAGAACGGCTCACACTGGAACAGCGTGATCCATTGATGCACTCGATCGAGTGTCGCATCAATGCCGAAGACCCTTTCCATGATTTCCGCCCCTCCCCAGGTGTCATTCAGTCGTTGAATTTCCCGGGTGGTCCTGGTGTGCGCGTTGATTCGCACATCTATCAGGGCTATGTCATTCCGCCATACTATGACTCAATGGTGGCAAAGCTTATCACGTTTGCGCCAACGCGCGATGGTGCTATTGCCAAGATGCGCCGCGCGCTCGACGAATTTGTCATTGAAGGTATTCAAACGACGATCCCATTCCACCGGAAGATGATGGACAATCCGGACTTCATCAGCGGTACGTTTGACACGAAGTATCTCGACACTCATGACTGGAAGGCATGACGATGAATTTCCCAGCTGATCTTCTCTATACCAGCGATCACGAATGGATCCGCGTTGAAGGCGATGTCGGAACCATCGGCGTTACTGATCACGCACAAGGTGAACTCGGCGATGTAGTCTACGTCGATATCCCAGACTCAGCAGCCACGGTCAGCAAGGGTGGCACGTTCGGTTCGATCGAAGCTGTCAAGACAGTAGCTGACCTGTATGCGCCTGTGAGTGGACAGCTTATCGAAGTCAACGATGTTAACGCGGCACCCGATTCCGTCAATAAGGATCCCTATGGTGCTGGCTGGCTCGTCAAGATCAAGATTTCCGATCTAAGCGAACTCGAGGGTCTCCTCGGCGTCGACGCCTACAAAGCCCTGATCGGGGCCTAACGCCGCAGCGTTCAACATCCGTGCGCCAATGCGCGATCGGATTGGTATACTGTTGCTATTGAACCTGGGTCTGCTCTTCACTGAGCAGGCCCTGGTCTCGTTTGCGGCACCATCTTCTGCGCATCTCACAGCACCGGGCGTCTGTAGCCAGGAAGATCAACACCATGATTCCACCGCAACCGTTGATCCGTGGAGACTAGCGGGCGTGGCGGCAGTAGGAACAAGCGCATTCGTTCTTGGTCACGGAGTGCTACAAGAGCTCTGGTGGAAAGGCGAGCCTCGTGACTTTCATGTGAACCTCGCGCAAGATTGGACGTATGCGCTCGGCGCCGACAAAGTCGGACATGCCTACTTCACGTCAATGGCCACCTCGGTGCTTGCAGGCTCTTTCCGCTGGACCGGAATGGACTCTGCCACCGCGATCTGGTCTGGCGCAGCCGTTGCTTTACTGTATCAGACGTACAATGAAGTACGTGATGGATACAGCGTCCGTTATGGCTTTTCGCCGGGCGACATGGCGGCCAACATTCTTGGCGCATCGCTACCAATTGCGCAACACTATTACCCCTGGCTGCGGAGTTTCACCATTCAGATCTCATTTTATCCCTCGGATGCGTTTCGACGTGGTATGTATGGGGCGATCATCGACGACTATGAAAGCACTACCCACTGGCTGAGTGTCGACGTGCACGATCTCCTGCCAGCATCGGCAGCGTCGTGGTATCCGGAGTGGATAAACCTCGCACTCGGACATTCGGTTCGGGGCATTGTCGGTGAGACGTCGCCGCAGCACGTTTTCATCCTCTCATTGGATTGGAATCTTCAGCGCATCGCTGGACTGCCAGAGTGGCTCCGGGCCGTTTTGGGTGCACTCCACATGTATCATCTTCCGGCACCAGCCCTGGAGATCAGTCCAAACCGCACATGGTTTGGCATTCGGTTCTGACCTTTCAGCTCTGCTCGACCGTTTTGGTGCGCCGCGTGCGCCCGGCTTGCACGAGATCGTAGGAGTCGCGGATCCACCCACGCAGGACGCTGTCGGGAATCGAACCATCAACGAGAACGGTGTTCCAGTGTCGCTTGTTCATGTGGTACCCTGGTAGAACACACTCGTGCTGTTCACGCAACTCAATTGCACGCTCGGGTTCGCATTTGACGTTGAACTGCACCGGCTCGGCATCAAGCGGAACAATGAGAAAGATCTTCCCATCGACTTTTACTACGAGCACATCAGGGCCAAAGGGCAGCGAATCGCTTGCCCCCTGAAATGATAGTGCGAGTTCGAGCAGATCTGAAACGGTAATCATCGAGGGAAATGAAAAAGCCCCCAAACCGGTTGGTCAGGGGGCCTTTGAGCTGCCATGTGTCAGGATGTTACTTGCCGCTCGGCTGTGCGGCCTTGACGGACTCTTGAAGAGCCGACACGATTCCCTTGAAGGTATCGGCCTCGGCACCCTTGAGACTGCCGCGTTGCATCAAGGTGAAGAGGTTCTGGATCTGATCACCACGCATTTCGATCGTCAGAACATCTTCGTCCTTCTTGCTGGCCTTTCCTGCAGCATCGATGGCATCTGTCAACACCTTGCGGGTGTCCAGAAACGCATCAACTTCGGTGCCGCGGATTTCGATGCCACCAAGGAACGAGACAACGCCTTTGAGTTCTGCGAGCTTCAGCTTTGGCTTCAGAACAACTGGCGCTTGGGCGGCTGGGGTGAGTGCGCCTTGGGCAGATGCCGTCGAGGTGCCGACAAGGGCTGCCACGACCAGCGCGATCATTGCAAACATCTTCATGGGATTGACTTAAAATGTGGAGAAGGAACGGCGAATTTACGGCGGAATGCCGAATGATTGCAATACGTACGATTGGGGTACGAATTTGTTGTGACAAACTCCGGAATGCCGCACTGCCGGCTTGTGATAGCGGATTGAGAATCGTCGATTCAACGTTGCTTTTATTCATACCTGATCACCAATGATCAGATTCTGACGTGACCCAACGACTAACGACAGTGTCGTTATAAAGCAGGACCATGATTAAAGTCATACACGTATGCTAATCATGGAGTATCTGTTAGATT
>JBDKEN010000001.1:0-157036 GCA_039795225.1 Bacteroidota bacterium
CGTGCGTCATCCCGAGGAGCGCAGCGACGAGGGACCACTCCAAAGCGATATCCGCTGCGTCATCCCGAGGAGCGTAGCGACGAGGGACCACTCCAAAGCGATATGCGCGAGCGTCATCCCGAGGAGCGCAGCGACGAAGGACCACTCCAAAGCGATATGCGCTGCGTCATCCCGAGGAGCGTAGCGACGAGGGACCACTCCAAAGCGATATGCACGTGCGTCATCCCGAGGAGCGCAGCGACGAGGGAGCCCACGTGCGCTGCGCGCAGTTACTGAGTTACGGAGTTACGGAATCACGGAGTGACCTCGGCACTCGTTCAGGAGAGGTCCTTCGCCGCTACGCGGCTCAGGATGACGCCCGCGCTTCGCTCAGGTGTGAGGTGTGGGGTACGATGGATTGTTCAGGAGAGGTCCTTCGCCGCTACGCGGCTCAGGATGACGCCCGCGCGGTTGGTTGTTGGGGTGGGAGAGCGCCTCGCGCCGGCGGCGCGAGGCGCTCTGCTGCTATAAAAAAGCATGCGCGTGCGTCATCCCGAGGAGCGCAGCGACGAGGGACCACTCCAAAGCGATATGCGCTGTGTCATCCCGAGGAGCGCAGCGACGAGGGACCACTCCAAAGCGATATGCACGAGCGTCATCCCGAGGAGCGCAGCGACGAGGGACCCCACGTGCGCTGCGCGCAGTTACTGAGTTACGGAATCACGGAGTGACCTCGTCACTTGTTCAGGAGAGGTCCTTCGCCGCTACGCGGCTCAGGATGACGCCCGCGCGGTTGGCTGTTGGGGTGGGAGAGCGCCTCGCGCCGGCGGCGCGAGGCGCTCTGCTGCTATAAAAAAGCATGCATGAGCGTCATCCTGAGGAGCCGAAGGCGACGAAGGACCTCAGGTGCGCTGCATTGTGGTGTGCGGCTCGAGGTGCAAGGTCCACGCGGCCGGTGACCCCCCGCCCCCTTGCAATATTTCCTTTCCCCGCTCGTACATTTGCACCACAATTAACTCATCTCGACGGTCTGAGGGACGTGGCCCTGTGAAGACCACCAACCGGTTTGAAGCCGGTGGTACTGCCACGAACGATGAGGTGCCTTATGCTCCTACCCGCATACCTGGCGCAACAATGCGCTGCTCATTCCATCCGACGTGGACAGATTCCGGCGTTGCTGGGACTGACAAATCCCAACAAGACGCTCAGGCGCTATGATGCGCTTTTGGAAGGGGGCCTGCACGACGCAGATCTGATTGCGCGGCTGCGCGCATGCCCCCTGCTGGCAGGGGAAGGACTCGATGCCGCGATCGAAGAAACACGTCGGGCTATTGAGCGCGATGCCCGCGAGCGCCGCCTGGCCGCCGAGCTGCGAGCCCGACGCACCTTCCGTCCGCACCTGTGGGTGATCCATGAGAACACGGTGCCGTCGCCCATCTTCGTGGTGGGGTTCTTCGGCATCGATACGTTCAAGCGGATCGAGCTGCCAGAGCACGTTGCCAGCGATCCGCATGTGGGATCGCAGCTGGTAGCGCTGGCGCGCTTCCTGACTGATAACTTTCGGGATAAAGGGTATCTGTGGTCGCCCTTTGGACGTCCCACGCAGGTGCTCTTCCGCGATACCTACGACCACTCGTATGTGTTCGACGTAGCCACGCTCGCATTTACACATGAACTCCACGAGCCCCCTCCCATCGGCAGGGCGCTGCTTACACTTCGCAACTCATCATCTTCTATCAACCCCATTCGAAAGGGTCTGTAATGTCGTCCTACCTCTGGACCAGTGAATCTGTTTCTCCCGGACATCCCGATAAGATCGCCGATCAGATCTCGGACACAGTGCTCGATGCCTACCTCGCCGTTGATCCACACGCAAAGGTCGCCTGCGAAACGCTGGTGAAAGATCAGACGGTTGTCATCGCCGGTGAAATCACCGCGGCAGTTCCATTGTCGCTCGAGGAGCTCGAAGCCAAGGTGCGCAAGTGCATCATCGATATCGGGTATGACGATGATAAACTCGGCTACAATGGTGCAACCTGCACGATCCAGTTCCTGGTCTCCCAGCAGAGTCGGGAAATCAACAAGGCTGTGGTGCAGAGCGATGTGATCGCTGCCGGCGATCAGGGCATCATGTTTGGCTATGCAACGCGCGATACGCCGAACCACATGCCCCTTGCCATCTATCTGGCAAAGGAGCTCATCAGCGAGGCCTACGAGCTCGTGCGAATGCATCATCCGCTGCGTCCGGATATGAAGAGTCAGGTCTCGCTGGTCTATGACAAGGGGCGCGCCACCCGTATCGACAGCATTGTGCTCTCAACATGTCATGACGAGTCAATGGCTCTCGAGCACGTCAAAGAGCTTATCCACGAGGAGGTCGTCAAGCCCGTCGCAGCCCGCCAGGACGAGCATATCGCAGCACTGTTTCACGATACCATAACCTATCATATTAATCCGGCAGGGGAGTGGAACATCGGTGGACCCGTTGCCGATTGTGGTCTGACTGGACGCAAGATTGTCGTTGATCAATACGGTGCTGACTGCGAGATAGGTGGCGGGGCGTTTTCCGGGAAAGACCCAAGCAAGGTCGACCGCAGTGCCGCCTATATGGCACGTCATCTTGCCCTCCGTGCCCTACACGAACACCCGCATGCACAGAGCGCAAAGGTCCAACTTGCCTATGCCATCGGCGTTCCCGAACCAGTATCGGTTCGCATCTACGATCCGGTTATGGCCTGCGAACTGCCACTATCATCCCTCACACCATCACACCTCACACCGTCGGCCATCATCGAGCATCTTCAACTACATGCGCCCATCTATGCCGCCACTGCCCGGCATGGTCACTTTGGAGTAGCGTCAAAAACCATCGGTCCACATGTGTTCCATGCATGGGAACGATGATAGCACCGCATCGCAGAGCACGACAACGTCGCCTGTAGATACACGTGACATACGACACATGCCAAACGCGCCCAACCCCGGGCTTCAGCCCGGGGCGGGAGGGGAGACAAGGTTGGTAGTGCAGACCGCAGGCGAACAGCACAAGCGTTTGGCGATCTCCACAGGTACCGTCAGCCTGCACACATTTGATTCAGAGGCGGCTGACGATGTTGTGTGAGGTTACTCCCAGCAGGATTGGTAGCACTCGTCAAGAGTTTCGCCGCCGGTACTTCCAATGCATCCACCGTAGCTTGTCGACTCAATCTTGTTGTAGGTGTACGTCATGCCGTTCTTGCAACACAGCTCATAAACCTGCTTGCAATCACCCGATCCTTGACATGGAACGAGCTTCCAGCCTGGCATTCCCTCTACGGTGACTTCATACCTCCAACAATTGGCCTTGTAGTAGGAAACAACTTGACGTCTTCCATCCTTGCAATCGGGAAGATTGTCGCAATTCAAGGGATCCGTGTTGCAGTCGAGATATTTGAAGCGATACGCAATAGCTCCATCGACCTGCTTCCAAAACTGTGTATCGTACCGCCACTTGCAACCTCGCGTAACGTCCGGATCTGGATTTCCATTTTCGTCACATCCCTGGACAGTACTCAGCCGAACCTCCAACTTGCCATCACAGCAACGGTAACACACATTAAATGTGAAATACCGCTCACACTTGGTGATGTTTACGACAACATTTCTGTTCGGATGTGTCGGCGAAAACACGGTATCGTACTGAACAAACTTTTCTCTGGCGAGATACCGTTCCTTCCAAGGACATGCATCGTTGTCATCGGTCGGACATGTAGATTGACCATAAAGAACGACCGAGCTCAGAAGCATCCCTGTAGCGGTCAAAACGGCAAGTAGGTGATTCCATGACATGCCTGTCTCCCTGATTAGGGTGATAAAAGTGTTGTGTTGACTGCTACAATACATACTTATTTATCACTAGGGAATAGGCAGTTGCCGACGTATAATGGCTTTGTCGGAGCATTGTCAAGGTTCTGTATTTCACGTCATCAAACTCATACTGCACGCGTGATAATGTCACGTTGCTGATCATTTCGATCATAGAGCATCCCTACATGCTCAGGAGATACGAATCACACCCGGCAATCGAAAAGTCGTCGGTACAACCATGCTGAAAGCCCCCTGTGGAGGGCGTTCTAGGCCACCGTACAAGGATGAGATGTGGCACCCAGTCCCCAGTACCCAGTACCCTGTACCCAGTACCCAGTACCTTGTCCCCAGTACCCAGTACCCAGTACCCGGCCCCATGTCACAGACCTGCACATGATGTCATGATGATGTAAAAAATGCGTGGAATGTCGCGGAGGGTCCTTCGGGTGTAGCGGTCAACAAGTATGTTGATGGGCTGGCTCGAATACCATCCGATGTGGAGAGGTTGTTGTTGGGCGTGAACGTCGGTGCATCACGTATGCACACGTCATGAGCAATCAATTAAAGGAATGGAAATGAATAGCTCTATCATGTCTCTTCTGCTTCTGGTTCTCATGGCATCCGCAACGATCGGCCAGACTATCACGCCGGTAATATCGGCGCGTGTCGACACAAACAACGCAGCCATTCGTGATGTGTGTGCAGTGTTTGTGTCATACCTGAATTCCAGACCTGACAGCGCGTATCAGAATCCACACTGGAATCCCTCGGAGTATGCACAATACCTGAAGGGGGACGAAAGCAGAGTGGATGTCTCCGCTACGTTTCTTTTCTACGCTCTTGATTCGGAGCAATTGTACTCGATCTATCAACCATTCGTTCTTCAAGTCGATAGCCTTGAACCGAACCTGTACGAGATAAAAACACTCCTATCGACAGTACCAACGGTAGACCAACCACAACAAGAGGTCCTTGGAATTACCATCCATCACGCTCGGAGAGATGACGCGGGGATTTTCAAGCTGCAGAATTATCGATCCTACTACACGAGGAACTGGACACGGGTGCGCCATGAATTCATCGATTATGTGATAGCTCCAGGTATCGAATTCAATCGAACGGAAGCCGCCCAGGCTGTTTCCTTTTGCAAGTCCGTGGCTGACATGTTCGGCCTGGAGCTACTACCATTTACATACTATGTGATGTCAAACACGAATGAGCTCGGACGACTCTTCAATTTCGATTACTGGATTCATGGAGTAACGGGGCTATCAAATCTCGATAGTCGCGAAGTCTACTCAAGCTATCGTAACCTGAACTATGCTCATGAATTCGTGCACATCTTGTTCCCTCTTCGCTCCGAGTCGTTTGCCCCGAAAATCATCAACGAAGGAATAGCGACATGGCTCGCAGGCCCGTCGCACGGGATGTCCTTTGAACAGGCTTTGGATCGGGTACGAAAGGACCTGAAGCGGTTCGATGATGTGTCATTCGAACGCATACGGAATCAGGAAATACGAAATTCCCACGACAGCAACATCCTCTATGTTACGGGTGCCGTTCTGTGCAAAATGGCCTACGAAAAAGGAGGCAAGAGCGCCATCCTACGACTGTGGAATGCCGATGAGTCCACCCTTCATGATGTCATCGAATCAGTGTTCCAGCAGCCGTATGAAAAGGTCTGCACTGACGTTATGAATACGCTCAACGGTTCGGATTAATACAGTACCCAGTACCCAGTACCCAGTACCCAGTCCCCAGTACCCAGTACCCAGTACCATGTCACAGACCTGCACATGATGTCACCATGATGTAAAACTTGCGTGGAATGACGCGGAGTGACGTCCGGGTGTGGAGGCCAACGAGTAAGTTGATGGCGGTAATCGCCATCCGGTATGACCTGCGTATTTGTGTTCATCGTTAGTCTTCTCTGCATGCTGCCGCATCGAGCAACAGCGCAGGCTCGGAACTATGTCTATTACAGCACACAGAATGGACTACCGAGCAATGTCATCTACGATATCCAGCAGGACCGCACAGGATTTGTCTGGATTGCTACAGATCAAGGGGTTAGTCGATTCGATGGGAGGAACTTCGTCAACTTCTCAAGTCGAGACGGCCTCAACGACAACGATGTCTTTAAGATCTGTGAGGACCGCGATGGAAGAATCTGGTTCTTCACCTTCAAGTCAGATCCCTGCTACTACTACCGCGGCAAGATCTACAATCGCTCAAACGATCGACGCATCAACCTGGCCGATGACAACTCTATCCTGACGTTCAGCGTGGACGCAATGGAGAAGAGTATCCTGTTCATAGATGGCTCACAACCGAATGGTAGTCGACTGGTTGACATCGATACTCCAGGACGCTACATCGAACTCGGTGAACTGGCTGCCCCCAACGTCATCTTCAGCCACTTCACGATTGGTAAGGATCTCTTTCTGATGCGCAGGGAGGGGGCGGATGCCATCTATCTCGTCCGCGGACATCAGCTAGTACCCGTAACCTCCGATGAACGGTTACGCGGACAACGTTGCTTACTGGAACAGCATCAGATGGTGGTCTATAACCGCGCCAAAAACCGAATCTATCGCGTTGATCTGCGCAATCAGCGCTTCGCTGTGACTGATTCATTTGATCTGCAGCATTCCTACAAGACCATAACGGTGCATCACGGGATGCTGTATGGATTACACGAACGCTTGGGCTTTGTCAGGCTGGAGTCTGGCAAGGAGTACGTGCTCGAAAAGAGTCTGATGCATGGAACGATTCTTGGAGGGTTGCTGGATCGAAATGGTAATACATGGTATTACTCTAGTGGCAGCGGACTCTCCATGTTCCCGAATAATCCGTATGTGTTCTACAATACACAGACGTGTCCGTCCATTCCAGAAAATCGATGCCTGTCGATTGCACGTCTGCAAGGGAAGATGCTTGTCGGATTCGAGAATGCTGGCGTGCATGCATTCCAGGGTGGCACATTCCGAAATGTCGATGTATCCCGTGATCACGGAAAGAAGTCTCGAATCTTAAAGATGATTACGCATGGAAACTCCGTGCTGGCCGGCGGAGATGAGATTCTTGTTCGCATCAATGCTGACCGGACAAGTGAGCGCATCCATGTGTTCGATAAACACGCTGTCAAAGACATCGAGGCACGAGGGTCACACGTTGTCCTTGCCGCCCACGCAAGCTATCTCTCAACCACTGACAACTTTACGACCGTGCTGCAGTCGCAGCCGACCAGATATACCAGCGTGTCGATTCTACGCAATGGAGATGTTCTCCTCGGTAAACTCAAGGGGCTAAGCATCGTCCACAAGGGTGGCAACGCAAAGGAGCCAATACCAATCCAGGTGCACCCCTTACTTGATGGGGCGCGGATATCAGACATCAAGCAAGACTCGAATGGATTGATATGGATTGGTACACACAGTAATGGTCTGTTTGTGACCAATCTCACAACAACGCGACATCTGGACGTGTTTTCAGGGAGCAACAATACCAATTACATCGCGGGAACTATCTGTAAGGACCTCTACATCTACAACGGCTCAACATGGCTGGCAACAAATAAGGGTATCAACCGCATTGCCGTCGTGGATTTTGCAAAGGGGCAATTCAACATCACCCGATACACACGTGGTACGGGACTGCCCTCCGAGGATGTGAATGCAGTAACCGTGTTTGACGATACCGTGTATGCGGCAACATCCAATGGACTGGTGTCCTTCAATCAGAAGGACATCAAGCCAATCGCACCGCCCGTCATTGTCTTGAACAATCTTTACGTCAACCTCAAGGATACCACGCTTCCAGATCGCGCGTCGCTGGAGTCGGAATCGAACAACATTTCCTTTGCACTCTCCGGAATATCCTATACAGGTGGCGAGCCGGTGACGTTCAAGGTGCGTCTGGTAGGCTTACAGGATGAATGGACATATACCCAGAACGACAGGATTGAATTCGTCGCGCTGAAGCCCGGCATCTACCGGTTCGAAGCGGAAGCAATTGGTTCCGACTATCAGACATCATCGAACAAGATCAGCTATACGTTCACTATACGTCGACCGTTTTACACGACGACGCAGTTCTATTCCGCAGTTCTTCTCTCGCTGTCCCTTGCGTCGGTGTTCCTTGTGCGAAAACGAATCGCTCGCGCACGTGAAAAGGCAACTGCGAATTCTCAGATCATGGAGCTAAAGCTCCAGGCACTGCGTGCACAGATGAATCCACACTTCATCTTCAATGCGCTAACGTCGATACAGTACTTCTTTGCGATTCATGAGGAACGTCAGGCCAACATGTACATGAGCAGCTTTGCCAGCCTTATCCGGCAGACGTTGAATTCGACGCGCAGGAACTTCAATACGCTGCGCGAAGAGTTTGACATTCTGCAGAAGTACATCGCTCTTGAAACGCTTCGCCTGGAAACGCCCACGGACTTCATCGTAGATATCGACGAGGCAATCGATCAGGATCATGTTCTGATCCCATCGATGCTACTGCAGCCGCTTGTTGAGAACGCCCTGCTGCATGGTGTTCGCCAAACCGCGAGCGAACGTGGAAGGCTTGTGATATCGTGTCAGCAGGTAGCTGGACACATCCACCTGACGATTCAAGACAACGGACCGGGACTAACAGACGGCAAGAAGCGTGCACAGTCGGCAGGACTCGATATCACGAGGCAGCGTATCGACACGATGAATCAGATGTATCAGCTTGAACTCGAAATGTCGATACAGAATGTGTCTTCCGTGATTGATAGCGACACAGGAACCCGGGTCATCATCACTATGAAAACTACCACGAGCGCATGAACACCTACACAGCTCTACTTGTCGATGACGAGTCACATGGACGTCGGCTGCTGCAGAAGTACATCAGTACGTACTGCCATGAGATTCAGGTCTTGGGCGAAGCACGCACTGTGCAGGATGCCTACGAGAAGATCGTTTCGCTGAAGCCACAGATCATCTTTCTCGATATCGCGCTCATCAATGAGACGGCCTTTGATCTCTTGGCAAAGTTTGAGCAGATACCGTTTGAAATCATCTTCATTACGGCGTACAACGATTTCGCAATCCGTGCTATCAAGCTATCAGCGGTCGATTATCTGCTCAAGCCCGTTGATATTGAGCAGCTGGTGAACGCCGTGCAGAAGGCCATTGCGAGAATCGAAGACAAGGGTACACTGCGCCACTTCCGGTTCTTGATGGAGAATCTCCGTCATCGCGACCCCTTACATAAGGTTGCGCTTCCGACGCAGGAAGGATATGTCTTTGTTGAGATAAGCCGGATTATCCGCTGCGAGGCGGCTGGCAGTTACACGCAGTTTTATTTTTCGGATCGAAAGCCAATTGTTGTCTCAAAGGGGCTAAAGGAGTACGAGGATCTTCTCGAGAATCATCATTTCATCCGTGTCCATCATTCCCACCTTGTGCAGCTGAATCACGTTGCTGCCTATCACAAGGGAAAGGCCTCGTATGTGACCATGTCGGATGGTACATCGGTTGAGGTAAGCCTTCGCAAGCGCGATGAATTCCTGCATCGTCTCAGCCAGTTGCGGGCATAGGCATCAAATCGAGCATGCACTTATCGGAAGAATCGCAGCACTTATCGAGTCAAACAGCAGCACCGTACAGTCTCCATTGTCGTAGCAATTCCGCAAGCCGAAGTTGTGTCAAACTAATCCCCACACAACCGGAGTTTGTATGCTACGCACACTACTTTCTCATCTCGCCGCACTGACGCTGCTCCTGCTGGTGCAGCATTCAGTCCAAGCCCAGGTTTTCACACGGGCTGCAACGCCCGGTAATTGGTATGCCTACCAAGATACCTCTCGGCCCCCTGCAGGCTGGCAGACTGACGGCAATACAACGGCGGCAGCCGGCTGGGGCTTGGCAGGTGTTGCCAATGCTTTGGATGCTCAAATCGATTGGCTGAATGCGGCGTACTTCGGTGCTGCTACGACGGCCCAGAACTACATCTGGGGTCCGACAGGAAGGAATACGGTCTACCTGAAGTATGTGTTCGATCGCTTTGCACAGGACTCCACCCGCGTTATGCTCGAGTTCGCTGTGGACGATAATGTTACAATCCAGGTCAACGGTCAGACGCCACGGAACATTGTCCAGGACAATGCGCAACTTCAAAGTGGATGGCAGCGTCGCTCACGGGTAGACATCACGCGATATCTCCAATGTGACGAGAACGTGATTGCGGCGACGGCGATCAATACCAATGAAGTGTTTTCATTTTTCATCGCCAGAATTCTTGATACCGCAACAATCTTCGGTGATTTCGACGTCACAACAACGACGGTCGACTGTAAAGACCCCCTCAAGTCATTTACGCTGAACGCAACAGCTGTTGAAGGTGCAAACTACCGTTGGACAGGTCCGAACGGCTTCCAGTTGGATGGTGCCTCCGTAACCGTAAATGCGGCCGACCCACTGAATCCAGATCCTAAAGCCTATGAAGGCTGGTACGTCTGCACCGCAACGCTTGCATGCGGTACAGTCGTTGATTCCGTTCTTGTGCGTGTTCCTTTGAGTTGCTGCGAAGTCGGCCTTAATGTCGACCGCCTGAGCTGCAACAATTATGCCGTAACGATTGATGATGCCTTTGTCGACATCGAAGCCTTTTACTGGAAGGTTGATGGACGCGTCATTACCGATACGAATAGATCTCGTCTTTTCAATCTCGGTGAGGGTACGCACCATATCTGTATACATTACCTTGGTCGACCCAAGTCGTATCCAGATGATATCTGCTGCGAAGAAGTATGCGTAACGATCACGGTGCCAATTGCCGAGCGCGATACGATCACACGCAGCTACTGTGATTTCGATACCTACACCGGACTGGAGCCGTCGAAGGAGTTTGATACAGGTCTCTACTCCTACTACATCCTGACGAAGACAACACCTCCGTACCAATACTACGATTCACGTACGGGTCAGTACGGTCAGACGTGGCACGCCGTCGACGAAGGTAGCTGGACGGTGGACTACTATGGCGAAGATGGCTGCCTGCGCAAACAGCTTGTGGTTACCGTTCTCAAGACCCCGTCTGACACCACCTACTGCAACGTGACGCTTACCAATCCATGTAATGGCGAGATCGACCCACGGGAGGTGATGCCACAGCCGGATGGAGCATGCCCTGAGTGCTATGCGCTTTCGCAGTTGGACGTGCAAGCCCCTTCACAACATGTATCGTCGAAGGTTGACGCAAGTGGTAATCCAATCGGCGAGGTCTATCAGAAGCGCTTCCAGGATTACAAGAACTGTAAGGTCTGCATCTTCACCTATGAGATCCTCAGTTCCGAATGTGTGATCAATGTTGACTTTGACATCGTTCCAACATCTGAGCCATTCACCTTCACGCTGGTTAATCGTTCAAGCGGGAACGGTCAGCTTGTTGGCCACACATGGCAGGTTGATGGATTCTTCAATCACACCTACTTGCCGGGTCAGCCGGAAACCGAGCGGATGGACTTCACCTTCAGGGGTCCGGGAGAGTACCGCATCTGTTTGAACCTCTGCAACTACTACTGCGAAAAGGAATGCTGTGGCAAAAAGTGCATGGTGGTTCGTATTGACGGGGAGGGACGTATGACGATCATGGATCGCTATGCACCTCCGCAGTTCCAGGGTCCAGAGCATGATGGCCACACATCCAATGCAGCGCTTCCACATGCAATCATCATTGTGCCCAATCCAACGTCGTCCGTGTTCAGGTTGCAGCAGGTAGGCATGCAGAATGCCACCTACGATCGTGTGGAGATCATGGACCAGTCGGGCAAGGTGATTCTCACACTCTCGAACGTTGCTGCGGATCATGAATACAATCTGTCCGACGTAGCAAAGGGTTCCTACACGGTGCGCGTTACATCAGGTTCGGGATATCAGCATCTCAAGCTGCTAGTGCAATAACACCACTGCATAGCAGATGCACGCGGGGCTTCCACCACACGGTGGAGGCCCCGTGCTTTTTCACGCAAAGGAAAACACCGAAACCTGGAACCCGAAACCCGCATGTCACCACCCTGTAAAACCTGTTATCACCACACCACTATGCCCGTCCCTGTCATAGTGACTCTACGATATTCGACGGCTCATCACACAGAGGTCCTCGAAGCATCGTCATGGCATCAAAGAAAACGGCACAGCAGGCATCGACAGCAACGATCGGGTTTGAGGCCACGTTGTGGCAGGCGGCCGATAAGCTGCGCAGCAATATGGATGCGTCGGAGTACAAGCATGTCGTGCTTGGACTGATCTTTTTGAAGTACATCTCGGATTCGTTCGAAGAGATGCACACGCTGCTTGTGCAGGGGGCGGGGGAGTATGCCGGTGCGGATGCAGAGGATGCCGATGAGTACCGCGCCAAGGGTGTGTTCTGGGTCCCCAAGGAAGCCCGCTGGAACCACCTGCAGGCCCACGCGCGTCAGCCCACCATTGGGACGCTGATCGATGAGGCGATGGTGGCCATCGAGCGCGACAATCCGCGACTCAAAGGTGTGCTCCCGAAAGACTACGGACGTCCAGCGTTGGACAAAGACCGGCTGGGTGAACTTGTCGACCTTGTCAGCACGATCGGTCTGGGCGATGCCGCCAACCGCTCGAAGGATGTACTGGGTCGTGTCTATGAATACTTCCTGACGCAGTTCGCCAGCGCCGAAGGCAAGAACGGCGGACAGTTCTATACGCCATCATGTATTGTGCGTTTGCTGGTGGAAATGCTCGCCCCCTACAAGGGGCGCATCTACGATCCCTGCTGCGGCTCGGGCGGGATGTTTGTGCAGAGCGAGAAGTTTGTGGAGGCGCATGGCGGCAAGATCGGCGACATTGCCGTGTATGGTCAGGAGAGCAATGCCACCACCCGGCGGCTGGCCATCATGAACCTTGCCATCCGGGGTATCGAGGCGGATATTGGTCCGGAGCATGCCGACACGTTTCGTCGGGACGTGCACCCGGACCTTAAGGCCGACTTCGTGATTGCCAACCCGCCGTTCAACGACAGTGACTGGTTCCGCAAGGAGGACGACGTCCGCTGGAAGTATGGCACCCCACCCAAGGGCAATGCCAACTTTGCCTGGGTGCAGCACTTCCTGCACCACCTGGCACCGAACGGCAAGGCCGGCTTTGTGCTTGCCAACGGCAGCATGAGTTCCAACCAGAGCGGTGAAGGTGATATCCGCAAAGCGCTCATCGAAGCAGATCTTGTAGACTGCATGGTGGCGCTACCCAATCAACTTTTTTACAGTACGCAGATCCCCGTGTGCCTGTGGTTCATGAAAAAACAGAAGCAGCGTCAGGGGGCTGTCCTGTTCATCGATGCCCGCAAGATGGGCCAGATGACCAGCCGTGTGCACCGCGAGCTCACCGATGTCGACATCACGCGCATCGTCAGCACGTACCGCGCCTGGGAGCAAAGCGACCCCGCGTATGAAGATATTCCGGGCTTCTGCGCATCGGCATCCATCACGGACATCGCCAAGCACGGCTACGTGCTCACCCCCGGCCGCTACGTAGGCGCCGAAGCCATCGAAGACGATGGTGAACCATTCGACGATAAGATGAAGCGCCTCACCGCCGAGCTCTCCACCCACTTCGCCGAATCAGCTCGCCTTGAGAAGGAGATCCGGAACAACTTGAAGGGGCTTGGGTATGAGTGGTGAAATCATTCCCACGGACTATGCGTCTTGGCTGTCGGACCTCAAGATCCGCATTCAACAAGCGCAGCAACGGGCCACGCTTACGGTCAATCGGGAGCTTATCAACCTCTACTGGCAACTTGGAAAAGACATTCTTTCCCGTCAAGCACAGCAAGGTTGGGGAGCCAAGGTCATCGAGCGTCTCTCCCGCGATCTCCGAGCCGCATTCCCCGAAATGAAAGGATTTTCTCGAGCCAACCTGCTCTACATGCGCGCCTTTGCCGAAGCCTGGCCCGATGCCGAAATTGTCCAACAGGCTGTTGGACAATTACCCTGGGGTCACAACATAGTCCTTCTCACCCGACTCAAAGATTCCGAGTTGCGCCTTGACTACGCCAGGGCAGCGATCGAACATGGCTGGTCACGCAATGTTCTCGGGATACATATCGAAACCCAACGGTTGGAGAGAGAGGGCAAAGCCCTGACAAACTTTGAACTCCGCCTGCCTCAGCCGCAGTCCGACCTTGCTCGGGAGTCCCTCAAGGATCCCTATCGGCTCGATTTTTTGGGACTTGGAAAGGAGGCCGAGGAACGTGCCATTGAATCCGCACTTGTTGACCACATCACTCAATTTCTCATTGAACTCGGAGCGGGCTTCGCCTTCGTAGGGCGACAGGTGCCACTTGAAGTTGGAGGCGATGACTTCTTTATCGATCTCCTCTTCTACCATCTGAAACTCCGCTGTTTCGTGGTTGTCGAACTCAAGGCTGGCCCGTTCAAGCCAGAACATACCGGCAAACTTGGCTTCTATCTCAGCGCCGTGGATGCACAGTTGAAACATCCCGACGACCAGCCGACTATTGGCCTACTGCTCTGCAAGAGCAAGAACTCCGTTGTTGCCGAGTATGCGCTCCGCGACAACAACAAACCCATTGGCGTGGCTGAGTATCAACTTGTGCAGTCACTCCCCGAACGCCTGCAAACCAATCTTCCTAGCATCGAAGAAATCGAGGCGGAGTTGACCGGCGAGACACTCTCCGATACGGACATAGAAGGAAGCGCGCAATGATGAACAACAACATGGTGCTACGTAGCACCGCCGAACTCTCCACCCACTTCGCCGAATCCGCCCGCCTCGAGCAGGAGATCCGGAACAACTTGAAGGGGCTTGGGTATGAGTGGTGACATCAACGTCTTATGCATTAACGCGATCACTGCCCGATGAACGCAATAGATAAAGAGTTCCCTGCCATGAGCCCGCACGAGACCGATGTACCGTTGCGCAGGATTCAAGGTATGATATTCACCATGCGAGGTCTACCGGTGATGATAGACCGCGATCTGGCAGATATGTACGGGGTGGAAAACAAACGTCTCAACGAGCAAGTCAAGCGCAACATCGAGCGTTTTCCCACGACGTTCCGGTTCCAGCTGACCGACGCCGAACGAGACGAACTGGTCGCAAACTGCGACCGGTTCGCTTCGCTCAAACACGCCACAACCAACCCCTATGCTTTCACCGAGCAAGGTGTGTCAATGGAGAAGCGTCTGATCGCATTCGAGTCCAAAACCGCCGAGACCTCCACCCAATTGGGCGAATCCGCCCGCCTAGAGCAGGAGATCCGAGGTAATCTCAAGGAGCTTGGGTATGAGTGGTGAGGACCAAAAAGAAGAAACCCCGGTTCCAGTCACCGCCACGATGGACGGGAGAGGGAATTCCGGGGTGAACGCACAAATGTGCGGGCTTGATCGACTGTTGGCAAGACTACCGTATCCGGAAATTGGGAACCATCTTCCCGAGGTCGGGAAAATGGTTATGCGTGCGCTAGTGTGCCATCGCGGAAAGGGGCTTGGGTATGAGTGGTGAGTGGGAGAATGTCGAACTCGGTGACGTTGCTAACGTTCGGTCTGGGTACGCATTCAAAAGCAGTGACTGGACTGATGCTGGCATTCCAGTGGTCAAAATCGCGAACGTGAAGAGTGGAAGACTCGAAATGCAGGGTTGCTCTCATGTAGATGAAGAGACAGCGGCTAGAGCTGGTGACTTCCAGCTCTCCGCTGGTGACGTACTGATAGCAATGACTGGATACATCGGAGAAGTTGCGCTTGTCAGAGACGCAGATCTTCCTTGCGTGTTGAATCAACGTGTGGGGAAGTTTGACGTACGAGATGATGAGCGACTAGACTCCGGTTACTTGTTCGCCGTGCTTACGTCGCGGGAAATGCGAGAGACTATTGAGAGTCTAGGTTATGGTTCCGCTCAACCTAACGTATCTCCATCGCTCATTCAAGAAGTAGAATTCCCCCTCCCACCTCTCCCCGAACAACGTCGCATCGCAAAGATCCTTGGCGACTTAGACGACAAGATCGAACTCAACCGCAAGATGAACGAAACGCTCGAGCAGATGGCGCGCGCCCTCTTCAAAAGCTGGTTCATCGACTTCGATCCCGTCCGCGCAAAGATGGAGGGTCGCACCCCCACCGGCATGGACGCCGCCACAGCAGCCCTCTTTCCCGACCGCCTCGTCGACAGCGAATTGGGGCTGATACCGGAAGGGTGGGAGGTGAAGGCGTTGGAGGAGGTGGTGGATATTGCTCGTCAGTCGATCAATCCCGCAGCGCAACCTTTTGACCTCTTTGCACACTACAGTCTGCCAGCATTCGACACTGGCCGAGTTCCCGTGCGTCAACGTGGTGACGAAATCAAGAGCAACAAGCTATTGCTGACTAACGGCAGTGTATTGATCTCGAAGCTGAATCCACACATACCAAGGGTTTGGTTGCCGACCCTCGATCCAACAGAGATTTCCGTGTGTTCGACGGAGTTCATCGTCGCAATCGCCAGTCCTTCAAGCTCGAAAGAGTATCTCTACTGCTTGTTCTGCAGCGACGATTTCCAGCAGACGTACCAAGGCTTGGCTACCGGCACAACCGGCAGTCATCAACGAATTCAGGCAGAGAGCTTGTTGAGCCTACTTCAGGTTCTTCCCCATGGCGAGGTTGTTTCGGTGTTCACATCGAAGATGAAATCAATGGTTACCGCAATCAATCAGAACATCCACCAATCCCGCACTCTCTCAACCCTCCGTGACACACTTCTTCCGAAGCTTGTGAGTGGGGAGGTGAGGGTGGGGGAGACTCAAGTGAGCAATCAATAATGATCGAGCTCCTTACCAATACTCTGAAGTTCTTAAATCCTTTCATAATCGTGATAGGAGTAATCTCATCCGTCCTGTCGATTATCGGTTTCTTCAAATCGAGGAAACAGGCTCAAATAGCTACACGAGCAGCTAATCAGGCAGTCGCAGTGCGAGATGAAATGATAGATAGGAAGCGCCTTGTTAAAACGTCATCCCTGAATCAGAGGCTAGAGGCAATGCTCGATAGAATGATACATTTCGGTAGCTCTGCAACTGAGGTATCGGTAAAGGGGCTTGATCGCGCATCATTGGCACGGGATATTGAAGCCCTGAAGACTGAGCTCCTTAAGTATCGTGAAGACCTAACCCAATCTGTAAAAGATGGTTTAGATATTCACTTGAATACAATTACTGAAAATTTAGCAGCGTTTGTCGAAGCGAAGACTTTCATGGACATGAAGGAACACGGCACAATATTGTATAACTGCATGGTGCAGGCATCCGTTATCGTCGAACGCCATCTTGACGAGCACTCTGTAAAACTCTCCACTTCTGTGCTTCCGGAGGTAAAATGACATTAACCAATGGTGAAAGAATCATCCTGCTGATGTTGGCTGATATTCAGATCAACAAGCCGTCACAGTATGAAATAGAACCTGAGTTTATCAAGTCAGCAATACTCGATGGCCAGGAATGGGCAATACGCTGGCAGTACCCTGCGGTGCCTTTCTCTGGTCCTAAAAATGATCCGCCTGAGCTCGAAGAGGTGCTTGATATCCTTGAGATGTGGGATGTTATTGAACGCACGTATGAACAGAATCGTAATGATCGGCAGGCAAGCGAAGGCAAAGGTGATAGTGAACAACTGAACTACAATCGCTTTCCGGGATTTGATGGAAATCACGAAACGAGCTACTGGCAGATAGCGCACTACCTAACCAACAAGCTTGGTCGATTCACACGTTTCAAGGGCAGATACCTCGGCGGTGCTGTTCACAGGCTTAGGGGCTATCAACGTATGCTTGAGGTCTATCGGAAGACGCGACTTAGCCTTACGGATGGAACTCTGACGGATGACCAGCTAGAGGCGATACTTAGCGCAATGAAAGAACCTGTAGGACCAACAAAGGACTCAGCGAATGAGATCGTCTAAGCCTTCATCTGACATGGAACATTTGGCTAATGTAAGTGGCCAAGGACCAGACGTATTTGCGGTCTTTGGCAAGGCTTTTCTTTCAGAATACTTGTCGAAAGGCTTTGGTACGATTAGCAAGCGAGAGATCGAGCTGCTCGTGCTACGGTCGATGCTTGAGAGTAAATCAAACGACAAGATCGACAGTATTCTACTGGATGTGGACGAAGCTGCGTTATCCAAGGAACTCAGGATTCGTACAACACGAGTTCACAGTATGATAACTGATCTACGATACCGACACAGACCCACTGATGATACTTTGCGTAAACTCCTAAAAACCGAATTGGCACGTGGCGAGTTCGATGAAAAATCGGGATTGGTACGGGTGCAGATCGATGATGAGCTACTTCGTGAGTATGCAAAAACGGTTGCCAAACAACACGGGATTGTTGATCGGGGTCTTGATAGAACTATCATTGAAATGCATTCGGAGACGTTTGTTGCTGTAAGTCTAGATATCATGTCCGATCAGTTCCATGACGAGGTCTTTCGCAAGATTCCGAGGAAGGCACTGAAGGGTGATAAGTCATCAAATTGGTTAGTCTCCAAGATTGTGAATTACGTGGCAGCAAACGCGGCGAATCAGATCGTCCGAACTGGGGTTAATGAGATTATTGGAATGCTCAAAGATGGCGGCGTTTTTGACCAAGTAATCAGCTTGGCTAAGAATGCTATTGAATTTGCTCTTTGATGTTGGAATGCAGAATTATGTGTCAATTGGGTACTACGCCGATCGCACGAATGTTCCTGGCACAGAGCTAATTGGGAGATTAGATGTGATTGACTCGATGAATCGCCCCCCCCATGCCCCTTACCGAAGCCGATATTGAACAGATAGCACTCGACTGGTTTGCCGAGTGCGGGTATGCGTGCGTGCACGGACCCGTTATTGCGCCGGAGATGCCGGCGAGTGAGTGTGTTACGTGCGAGCGCATTGTGCTGCGCACCGTCCGTATCACAGGCATGTGTGAGATTGTAGGCAGGAGATCTCTTGACAACATCATACACCATCGACGAAGCATTGCATGACCAAACCCTACTCCATCCGAATCTTCCTTCCAGCGGGCGACCCCGATGGCATTCGTGTGATTGAAAAATCGAACTGGAATGGGAGTGGCCTTGTGTTCCCACGCTCGTTGTTCGGTGATGCGAAGACCCGTCGAGAGCTGGAGCGAACAGGCGTGTATGTGCTCGTAGGATCGCCCGAGGAGTCTGGGCTCCCGGCAGTGTACATCGGGGAGGGCGACCCTATTCGAAATCGCCTTGAGAGCCATGCCAAGCAGAAGGAGTTTTGGATCTACGGGGTAGCGTTCACGAGCAAGGACGAGAACCTGAACAAAGCGCACGTGCAGTATCTCGAAGCACGACTCGTGAAGCTCGCCATGGATGCAAAGCGATGCAGTCTGCAGAATGGAAACGCACCGCAACTGCCATCAATGTCCGAGGCCGATGCAGCGGATGCCGAGGGCTTCTTATCGGAAATGCTTCTTTGCTTTCCTGTGATCGGCCTCAATGTGTTCTCACAGGGAGAGCCGGCTCGTAAATCATCACCCGAGTTTCTGCTGTCTGCTCGTGGCGTACAAGCGCGCGGATACGAATCACCGCAGGGCTTTACTGTTCGGGAGGGTAGCACCGCAGCTCTGCAAACGGTCAAGTCGTGTCATGATTACCTTATCAAGCTGCGCAACGCACTTATCGAGAACGGCGTGCTTGCGAACGAGAATGGAGCCTTGCGATTCACCCAGGATTATGTTTTCGCATCGCCATCAACGGCAGCGGGCGTCGTCTTAGGCAGATCGTCGAACGGACGCGTGGAATGGAAGACGAAGGCAGGTAAGTCGCTGAAGGAGTTTCAAGATGGGCCCCCCCATGCCCCTTAACGAAGCCGATATTGAACAGATAGCCCTGCAGTGGTTTGCCGAGTGTGGGTACACGTGCGTACACGGACCCGACATTGCGCCGGGCGAGGCGGCCTCGGAGCGGGAGTCGTATGAGCAGGTGGTGCTGCTGGAGCGGCTGCGGGGTGCGGTGCGTAGGTGTAACAGGGGGCTGACGGACCATGACGTGGAGGAAGTGGTGCGGCGCGTGCTGCGCAATGATGCTCCGGGGCTGACGGAGTCCAACCGACGCTTTCATGCGATGCTGCGTGATGGAGTGACGATTGAGCGGCAGCGTGAGGATGGGTCGATCGAGGGGGCGATCATCCGTCTGGTGGACACAGAAAATCTTGAGAACAACGAGTTCGTAGCCGTCAACCAGTTTACGGTGGTGGAAGCGGGGAAGAACCGTCGACCCGACATCGTGGTATTTGTGAATGGTCTGCCCCTTGCCATCATCGAACTGAAAAATCCGGCCGATGCGAAGGCAACCATCTGGCGTGCCTACGATCAGCTGCAGACGTACAAGGCCGAGATACCGTCGCTCCTGCGCTTTAACGAGCTGCTTGTCGTCTCCGACGGAACCCACGCACGCATCGGCTCGCTGACGGCTTCCAAGGAATGGTTCAAAGTGTGGCGCACGATCGATGGAGTGAGTGAGCCCCCTGCGCATAGCTTTGAGCTGGAGACGCTTATCAAGGGAGTGTTTAGCAGACGTCATCTGCTGGACCTTGTGGTAAACTTCGTTGCGTTTGAGTCCGATCCCGATCGTGATGCCATGCACAAGATCGTAGCCGGCTATCACCAATACCACGCCGTCAACGCAGCTGTCAGCGAAACCGTCCGCGCCAGCGGAATGAACTGGAAGTCGGCCGAATCACTTGGCACGTTCACCGCACAGCCCAACCCGAGGGCGGTTGCCGGAGATAAGCGTATCGGTGTGGTGTGGCATACGCAAGGGTCGGGCAAGAGCTTTACCATGCTCTTCTATGCCGCACAGATTGCGCGCAGCCGAGCCATGCAAAACCCCACGGTGGTGATGCTGACCGATCGTAACGATCTGGATGATCAGCTCTATGGTCAGTTCCAGCGCTGTCACGAGCTTCTGGGTCAGGTGCCCCAGCAGGCCACCTCCGTCATGGACCTGCGCGCACGTCTGGCCGTTGCCAGCGGGGGCGTGGTGTTCACCACCATTCACAAGTTCTCGCCCGATGAGAAGGGGGCGCGCATGCCCCTTCTGTCCGACCGAAGCAATATCGTTGTGGTGGCCGACGAGGCGCACCGCTCACAGTACGACCTCATCGATGGCTTTGCACGTCACCTTCGGGATGCGCTTCCAAATGCGGCGTTCATCGGCTTTACGGGTACGCCCATCGAGACAACGGACGCTAATACGCGGGCGATCTTCGGCGATTACATCAGTGTGTATGACATTCAGCGTGCGGTGGCCGACCAGGCAACGGTGCCGATCTACTATGAGAGTCGCATTGCCAAGCTGCGTCTGAACGAGCAGGTGCTGGAGTCTATTGACGAGGAGTTTGAGCAGATCACGGAGGCCGAAGAGGTCGACCACAAGGAACACCTCAAGACCAAGTGGGCCGCGCTCGAGGCGCTGGTTGGTGATCCTGACCGCATTGCCGTGATCGCCGATGACTTCATCAGTCACTTCGAAGCGCGCAGTGCGGCCATCGACGGCAAGGCCATGATCGTCTGCATGAGTCGCCGCATCTGCGTCGACCTGCATAACGCGATCATTGCCAGACGTCCGGAGTGGACCGACGCCGTCAAGGTTGTGATGACCGGCGGCGCTGATGACGGTCCCGAGTGGCAGCAGCACATCCGCACCAAGCAGCTGCGTCGGGAGCTGGCCAAGGAGTTCAAGAAGCCGAGCAGCGAGTTCCGCATTGTCATTGTCCGCGATATGTGGTTGACCGGCTTTGACGCCCCCTGCCTGAGCACGATGTACATCGACAAGCCCATGCAGGGTCACGGCCTCATGCAGGCCATTGCGCGTGTGAACCGCGTGTTCCGCGACAAGCCCGGCGGACTGGTGGTGGATTATCTGGGTCTGGCCGACAGCCTGAAGCGCGCGCTTGCAACGTACACGCAGAGTGGCGGTAAGGGGCAACCCAACATCAATGTCGAGGAAGCCGTGGCGGTGCTGCTGGAGAAGATGGACATTGCCCACGCCATGCTGCACGGCTTTGACTGGTCGGCGTGGACGGGCGACAACATTCAGGCACGTCTCGCCCTGCTGGCCCCCGGATGTGAGCACATCCTGGAGCAGGAGAACGGTCGATCCCGCTGGATGCAGGTCATCACCGACGCTTCCCGTGCCTTTGCGCTCTGTGCGGCGAGCAACGAAGCCAAGGCCATCCGCGATGATCTTGCGTTCTTTCAGGCTCTGAGAGGGGGCATGCTTAAGGAACGGGAGAACCGCTCCGACGATCCGGACCGTCTTGATGCTGCGATACGTCAACTTGTTGACAAAGCGATTGTCGCCGATGACGGTATTATTGATGTCTTCACGGCTGCCGGTCTGCAGAAGCCCGACATCAGCATTTTGTCGGACCAGTTCCTTGCCGAAGTGCGCGGTCTGAAGTACAAGAACGTCGCTGCCGAACTGCTTGAAAAGCTGCTGACCGACGAGATCCGCACAACCTACAAGAACAACATCGTCGAGTCGAAGCGTCTTTCCGAGCTCCTGCAGCAAACCCTCAACCGCTACCACAATCGCGCCATCGAAACGCAGGAAGTG
Source organism: Bacteroidota bacterium (assembly GCA_039795225.1). Classification (GTDB taxonomy): domain Bacteria; phylum Bacteroidota; class Ignavibacteria; order Kapaibacteriales; family Kapaibacteriaceae; genus UBA10438. The sequence goes on from JBDKEN010000001.1 coordinate 22,463, forward strand.
ATCGAAGAGCTCATCCGTCTGGCCCGCGACATGCGCGAGGCGATCAGTCGCGGTGAGTCTCTCGGCCTGAACGACGACGAGCTTGCCTTCTACGATGCCCTTGCCGACAACTCCAGTGCCCGCATTGTGATGGGCGACGACAAGCTCAAGCTCATCGCCACCGAGCTCGTCAAGAAGGTTCGCTCCAGTGTCACCATCGACTGGAACCTCCGCGAGCAGGCCCGCGCCAACATCCGCGTCATCATCAAGCGCATACTCCGCGAGCACGGCTACCCACCCGACCTGCAGTCCGAAGCCGCCCAGCTCGTGCTGCAACAAGCCGAGCTGCTGTGCGAGGGGTGGGTGTAGGAGAGAGGGCACTGGGTACAGGGTACAAGGTACTGGGTACTGGGTACACACATTACGACACCCACACAAGACGTTCGCATCCCATCCCCATACTTCAGCCCTGGGCGGGAAGGGGGCGGGGCAGGGATGTTTGCCAGCAGGGGCAGGGAAGCCTCAAGCTGAGCAGTATGGGAGGACATTAACCGTTAGCATGGAGGAAGCTTCCTCAGACCAGCCCCTTGCGACAACGTTCATCAACCGGTACCCGTATCTTCGAATTCCTGAAGAAAGACACCGCTATGCACGATATCATTTGTCCCCATTGTCATACAGCGTTTAAGATCGATGAGTCTGGTTACGCCGACATCCTCAAGCAGGTGCGTGATACCGACTTTGAAAAGCAGATTGCCGAGCGCTTGGCCATTGCCGAAAAGGAGAAAGAAAGTGCTGTCAATCTTACGAAGGCGCAATCCGAGATTGCCCTCAAGAGCAGTCTTGCTGAAAAGGAAGCGCAGATCTCGGCACTGAAGTCAAAGGTTGATAGCATCGAAATGGAGCGTCAACTTGCAGTGACCATGGCTACGCGAGATCTTGAATCTGAGCGTGACAAGCTGGCCAGTGAAATTGACCTGTTGAAGAAGCAGATGCAAAGTGCTGTTGATCTGGCACAGGCAACCTTCAAGAATGAGCTGCAGCAAACAGCGAGTGCCAAGGAGAGTCAGATCCAGTCGTTAAAGAATGATATTGAACGACTCACACTTGCGCAGGAGCTTGCCGAAACGTCGCTGCGCGAGCGCTATGAAGCTCAGCTCAAGGATCGTGATGCGGCAATCGAACGGCTGCGAGACATGAAGGCCAAGCTCTCCACCAAGATGGTCGGTGAAACCCTCGAACAACACTGCGAGATTGAATTTAATCGCATTCGCGCCACTGCTTTCCCCCGGGCGTACTTCGAAAAGGACACCGATGCCCGCACAGGCAGTAAAGGCGATTACATCTTTCGCGATTACGATGAGTCCGGCACCGAAATCGTCTCCATCATGTTCGAGATGAAGAATGAGGCGGACCTCACGGCGACCAAGAAGAAGAACGAGGACTTCCTCAAAGAACTCGACAAGGATCGAGCAGAGAAGAGTTGTGAGTACGCTGTGCTCGTGTCACTGCTCGAGCCAGAGAATGAACTCTACAACACCGGTATCGTCGACATGTTCTACCGCTACCCGAAAATGTACGTTGTGCGTCCACAGTTCTTCATCCCGATCATTACGTTGCTTCGGAATGCCGCCATGAACTCGCTCAAATACAAGTCGGAACTTTCTCTTGTGAAGGCCCAGAACATCGACATCACCAACTTCGAAGAGGACCTCGAGAGCTTCAAGGACGCCTTCAAGCGGAACTACGACCTTGCCTCGAAGAAGTTCAAGGATGCGATCGACGAAATCGATAAGTCCATCAATCACTTGCAAAAGACCAAGGAAGCCCTGCTCGGTACCGATCGTAATCTCCGACTGGCAAATGATAAGGCCCAGGATGTGACTATCAAAAAGCTCACGCGCGGCAACCCAACAATGGCCGCGAAGTTTGCCGAGGTCAAGAATGTCCCGAAGAATGATGCGTCATCACCCGAGCCCCACGACTAAAACGCTCTCATCCATCCTCCTAATTTGTTCTTCGTAATTCGTACTTCGTAATTGGTACTTCGGAATTGGTCCTTCGTAATTCGTACTTCGTAATTCGTACTTCGTAATTCGTCCCAGCGGCCTTCTCACTTGATATGATAGATCCTTATCGCTGAACTTGCGTCGTATGGTGAAACACCTTGTAGGTCCTCGTCGATTATGGCAGCGAGCTTCGAGCCATCGCCGCTAAAGCTAAATGCTTCCGGGTAACTCCTTGCTGTTCCGACTGGGAGGGGACGTAGAAGTCGCTGTGATCGAAGATCAATGAGAGCTGCGGGAACACCCTTGTTATGTGACCAAGTAACATACTGCGCATCATTGGCTGAGAACGCCATCACAGTATCTCCTGTAGTGCGTGAGATCTCGGCACCGGTTGTCATATCCACTAACCATGTCGTGAAATACGATATGGAGACTAGCCCCTGAATCGCCACAATCTTACCTGACTGTGACAGCATTTTAGCTCTGGGGTAATAGCGAGGGTCTGCCAATGTATCCGGACGCCAGGTGAAACTTCGAACTGTACCGCCAGTTGTGATGTCGATAGTATAGAGTGTCACGGGATTAAATGTCTCAAAAACAGCGAGCGTGTTACCCTGCATCCCCATAAAGCCAGCTATTTTACCGTCAAATTGATTTAAAGGTATTGTGCGGCGTAAGGTGCCAGATGCAACGTCATATTCATCCATGCGGTCCCGTTCCGTGACGTATACCGTTGAGCCGTCCGAGGTTGCGTGGTGCCTACCAGGAGCTGATATTGTCGAAACAACCTCGCCTGTGCCTGCATTATAGATCGTAGTCTTGGCACCTGTGGACACAGCAATTCGCGAATCGGCAGCTACAAAGCGAATGGAAGAGAAGCGCTCCTGAGTCCATTGTCTGTCTGTTCTCCAGAGCTGCGTACCAGTTGACGCATCAAAGACAAAGACCTCTTGCCACCCCGTGAATAACGCGACGCGCGAGCCATCGGAGTTCAGCGCAATATTCTGGGCCCAACTACCCAAGGGTAGTTTGAACTCTGTAAATGCTGTTCCAATTCCGCCGCAGGCCTTGAGATTTCCTGCATTGTACAGAGTTCCGCCAGTGATCGGTGATACCGCGGTCGAGGTAATTGTCCGTCCGTTCGTACTATACCCTTCGAGGGTGAGTGCGACACCAGCGGGCACCGTAACGCGAATCTTCCCGGTGGTTGATGAGGCGACCTTCACACCCGTTGGCGTGACAACCTGCACGAAGCCACCGATCGGTGCATCATTGCAATCCACGATCTGTGCCTCCAGAAGCGTCGGACATGGCGAAACGACGATGTTCTTACGAAACGTCTGGTTTTCTGCAATCGGACCAACAGTCACCGGTGATGAGGACATGCCCTCGTTACCGCGTGCGCGAACCTGCACATCGAACGCTACGTCTGCCGGTACAAGCCGGCGATACATTCCATCTTGATCGGTAATGACACTCACTTGCCCGATATCAACCGTGATGCCTGCAAGAGGGATGTTCTGGCCACATGTTACACGACCTTCGATAAAGGCTCGGCGAGCTCTCGGAACATCAAGATTCCAGTCCGTAAAGTGCGTTACGGTTCCAACGTACTGTCCGCCCGAAAGCGTAGCCTTCCCTTCCTCAACCCAGATACCCTGCTTTTCATCGAAATGCCAGAGTGGTATCTCCGACATGGAGGCACCGGCAGCAGGATACGTAAGGTTAGCGACAGCCCCCTTCGCGAGGTTAAGGGGCTGCCCCTGCGACCCCGTCAGGAGAACACGAAGAACGCCGTACGAAACAAGTTCTGTCGATGAACCATCAGCGCGCAGTGCGGCCATATCTCCTGAAAAGCTGTCATAGAAGTTTGCCGACTGTGGATCCAGATATCGTGCGGCCACAGAGACCGTTCCGGAGTAGCTGTTACCCTGAGCATCGATGTAGCCGTTCGCCGGCAGGTCAATGCTAGCAGCTCCAAGTGTTACCAGACCACCACTGGAGGCATTGATCGTCTTGATCTGCTTCGCTTCCTGGAGCGTCAACAGCATAGTTGTGACCTTACCAGCCGATGGATAGGCGGCCCTTGCCCCGGTGAAATACCCGCTCTTGCGAACGGTTATCACCGCACGTGTTGATGGAACCGTCACGTTCTGAAGAACGAACACTCCGTTCCCATTGGTCGTCGTTGAGGTGCCATGACCGCTGACAACTGCCCCTTGAACAGACTTCCCTTCCTCGTCAACAACGCGACCGGTGATCGTCGTGCGAACGGTTTCCGCGTAATCACCTTGGGCCGGGTCAGAGACGGAGTTACATCCCGTAAGCGCGGCAAATACAATTACTGTAAGAACAACACGGAGCATAAAAGCCATGGCAACCTCCGATAACATTTGATATAGATAATGAGCTGCTTGTTGATTCTGGTCGCAGCACCAGCCAGACAACCGAGATGCTCCGAGTCAACCCCACGGTAGACGGAGTCGAGATTTCACAGACGTATGCTATAGCCAACAACGACGATTACATGGTCCACCTTGTCTTACTGACAAGTGTGCTTGGGCAACTTAGGACTCTTTTCCAAATGCCAAACGATTACTACCGAAAAGTATTACTCAAAATTCTTTCCGGGGTAGCGCCAGACGTCCGGCGTGTGCAGGATTCCGGATAATGCGGGGACAACCACCTCGTCATTCGTACTTCGTCATTCGTACTTCGTAATTGGTACTTCGTACCCTATACCGCTCCTCTCCGTAATTTCGGCGCATGCTCTATTACTCTGAATATCTCGCCCTTGATGCCGTTCTCAACGCTCAACATCTGGAGAGTGCCAAGCATGGTGCGCCTGCGCATGAAGAGATGTTGTTTATCATCACGCACCAGACATTTGAACTGTGGTTTAAGCAGGTGCTCTTCGAGGTCGACTCGGTAATCCAGTTGTTAGACCGGGAGTATGTGCCGGAGGCGGATGTTGCGGTGTGCCTTTCGCGGATTCAACGCGTTAATCGAATCATGGAGCACCTGGCCTCGCAGTTTACGTTGATCGAAACCATGACGCCGGGCGAGTTCATGGAGTTCCGTGCATTCTTGAATCCTGCCAGCGGGTTTCAGTCAGTGCAATGGCGTGTACTGGAGCGCACCCTGGGATTGCCCGAGACAAAGCGCGTTCTGCGGCACTACACCGAGCCATTCACACCGGAGCAACTCAAGCAGCTCGATGATGCAAGCAATCGGACAACGCTCTTTGCAGCCGTGCAGCGGTGGCTTGAGCAGATGCCATTCATGGAGCATGGCACCTATGCATTCTGGGATGCCTACAAGCAATCGGTAACCGCGATGCTCGACAACGACCGACGCGAAGTACGACGTCTGTCTGAAGCTGAGCACACCGATCCAACGCGCGCGCTCGAACAGATTGACGCCAATGAAAAGGGCTTCCTTGGACTCTTTGATGCAGATGCCTATGCCGAGCTGCAGACGCAGGGAATTCGTCGACTCTCGCAGCGGGCAACACTGGCGACACTGTTCATTTCGACATATCGGGATCGTCCCTTGCTGCAGATACCCTATCGATTTGTGGATGCAATCATCGAACTCGACCGTCTTGTTTCGCTCTGGCGCTACCGGCATACCATGATGGTGAGTCGAATGATCGGCATGCGCGTCGGGACAGGGGGCTCAAGTGGTCACGACTATTTGATGCAGACAACGGTGCGCCAGCGAGTCTTCGATGATCTGACGTCGCTTTCGTCCTATCTCGTTTCGCCGCAGCACACACCTGTGCTCCCAGCGGAGATCGAGTCGCGTCTGCAGTTTGTTAACGAAGCGTCCAAGGGCTAGAGTCGCGCTCGTTCCATGAGCATGCTCATGGAACCAATGAAGACGCTTCTCCGATCGGTCATTCGCGTCATTAATGACGTCGTCTTTCCACGCCACTGCCTGCTCTCAGGTGTCCACCTGCACGAGCCACCTGTGCTCGTGCCCGGGATTTCCGATACAGCGCTTGCGGCGGAAACCGTTGCCCCATACGGAGCGGCCCTCGAGGTTCTGATTCAACGTCACTTCGAGCCAGACGATTTCATGCTTTCGCGTGTTTCCTCCTGCTGGACATTGGACCGAAGCTCACGAATTGATGCGGCTATCTATGCGATCAAGTACGGCGGGCGCACATCCCTGGCAACGCACCTCGGCGCGCTCATGGCAGGTCATATTGATATGGCCGACCTCGATGCTTCGGCAATCATCGCGGCCGTGCCAATCCATCGGGCACGACAGCGCGAACGAGGGTATAATCAAGCGTCGTTCCTTGCCGCTGGCCTAGCCGGTGCGCTCAATCGGGCGTTACTCGAGGAGGGTGTGATCATTCGCCGGCGCTACACACCAACCCAAACGTCACTTGACCAGCAACACCGCTATCGCAATGTGCAGGATGCCTTCGTTGTGCGCGACCCTTCGATGGTCAAGGGGCGCACCATCGTCCTTGTCGACGATGTCCTAACCACGGGGGCGACCATCAACGCCTGCGCAACGGCGCTTGTCGAGGCCGGAGCACGACGCGTGGATGCCATCACTGTCTGTGTTGCCGTGTGAGAGCTTCATTCCAGAAGTCCGTCTCGCAGTAACTTCGCTTCATGATCTACTCCTTCGTTCGACACAGATCCGCCGTTACAGCGCTGCTGGTGCTGTTCGCTTCTCTTGGTGCGATATCACAGACCTTTCCGTATGAAGTGTTCGATGACGACCTGCCCCCTGCCTCGGTTTACAAAGAGCGTCGCGAGCGACTCTTGCAGCAGATGGCTCCGCGGACGATGTGCGTTGTTCTATCGGCCGACGTCCGCAATCGTCAGAACGACGTTGACTTCGAGTACCGTCAGAGCTCAGACATGCTCTACCTCTGTGGATCGCCTACACCAGCGTCCACCTTGGTGCTGATCAAGGACGGGGTCGTGATCAATGGACGTCGACTTCGAGAAATCTTGTTCATTCCCGAGCGGAAGCCCGATCGCGAAGTATGGCAAGGTGTCGCCATGGGACCACTTGAGGCGATGCAGCATCTTGGCGTTGACACTGCGATTGCGACGAAGGACATGCGCGCACTCCTGGATAGCATGATCGTGCGTACCGACACGCTTCTCGTCTCAACCCTTCCAACACGCGCGCTCAACGTGCCCCTTGCCGGGAAGAATCTCTACAGTGAAGGAGAGATGAAGCGCTGGCTCAAGGAGCTCAACCCATCATGCATCTTGAAGACGCCAATCTCCTACCTCAGGGCCATGCGCGAGGTCAAGGACAGTGCCGAGCTTCGCTTGATGCGCATGGCAATCGACATCAGCATCGAAGGTCACTTGGCAACCATGAAGGGGGCTCGCCCCGGAATGAAGGAATACGAGCTTGAAGCACTCATGGAGTACGGCTTCAAGCGTCGTGGTGCACAAGATGTCGGCTATCCTTCGATCGTTGGCTCGAACTATAACGCCTGCATTCTCCACTACACGGCGAACCGTCGAACGACGAGTATCAACGACCTCGTGCTGGCAGATTGTGGTGCCGAGTATCATGGGTACACGGCGGACATCACGCGAACCTTTCCCCTGACCGGGTCGTTCACCAAGGAACAACGCCTGATCTACGACATCGTCCTTGAAGCGCAGGATTCAGGCATCGCCGCATCACGTCTCGGTAGCCCCTTTCGTGCACCGCACCAGGCCGCGCTCGACGTCATCCAGCGTCGCCTGATGGAACTGGGCATCACCGCGGCACCGGAACAAGCATCGGACTACTTCATTCACGGGACCTCCCATTATTTAGGACTCGATGTCCACGATCCCGGCACCGGTGGACCACTCAAAGCCAACAGCATCATCACCGTCGAGCCAGGCATCTACATCCCCGCCGGCTCACCCTGTGATAAACGGTGGTGGAATATCGGCATCCGCATCGAAGACGACATCCTCATCACCCCCACCGGCCCCGTAAACCTCTCAGCAGCATTGCCCCGCAAGGCGGCTGATATTGAAGCGTTGATGAAACGAGAGTAGGGGCGCAATTACCAATTACCAATTACCAATTACCAAGTACCAAGTACCAATTACGAATGACTAATGGCAAAGTACGTCAACAATGTACGCTGACTGCTTCGTCATAGGTTTGACGAGGTCCTTGATTGGGGACATTATTCACGGTCCTTGGTAATTCGTACTTGGTAATTAGTAATTCGTACTTGGTAATTGGTAATTCGTACTTGTTAACTGGTAATTCGTACTTAGTAATTGGTAATTGGCAATTCGTACTTGGTAACTTGCCCCATGTTCATCCGATCAATTTCTGGGCTACGAGCCACGCTTGGTGATGACCTGACGCCGGCGGTTGTTGCGAGATATGCGGAAGCCTTTAGTGCAATCCTCCCCAATGGGCCGATCGTTGTTGGTCGAGACGGGCGTCCGAGTGGACTGTGGATAGAGCAGGTTCTCATTGGTGCACTCCGTGCATGTGGCCGTACGGTGCGTCATCTTGGTATGATGCCAACGCCAACGGTGCAGCTACTGACGGAGCATTCCGATGCTGTGGGTGGTATTTCCATTACTGCATCGCATAACCCGGCACCGTGGAATGGCTTGAAGTTTGTTGACGCTGGCGGCGTTTTTCTTGATGCTGACGGTAATGCGCAACTCTGGGAGGCGGCCGATGCAGCATCGGCGAACCGTTCATCCGAGCAGCAAGCAGGTATTCTTGAGCAGATTGATGATGCCGCGGCGCGACACGTTGATGTTGTGCTTGCACTTGAGGCAGTGTCCACAGCACCGAGTGCGAACGGTGAGACAGTAGTTGTTGATGCGGTCAACTGCTCTGGGTCATTCATCGTGCCGCTCTTGCTCGAGCGGATGGGGTATCGGGTTGTTCGCTTGTTTGCCGATGGATCGGGGATCTTCCCACATACGCCTGAGCCCCTTGCAGAAAATTTAACGGAGCTCGGTCGCGCCGTTGTTGCGCACGGCGCCATCATGGGCGTTGCCGTTGATCCGGATGCGGACCGGCTTGTGCTCTTTGATCGGCACGGGACGCCCATTGGCGAAGAACGGACGGTTGCATTGGCTGCACGAGCTGTGCTCTTGCACGGACACCTGGGCTCGGTCGTAGTCAACTTCTCGACATCTCGAATGGTTGACGATGTGGCGGCGGAATTCGGTCAACAGGTTGAACGTGCACCGGTGGGTGAAATCAATGTTGTTCGTCGGATGCAGGAGCTCTCGGCCGTGATTGGCGGCGAAGGTAGCGGTGGTGTCATCTACCCGGCATGCCATGCCGGACGTGACAGTCTGGTTGGACTTGCTTTAATCAGTGCAATGCTGCGTCGAAGCGGCACAACTCTGGATGACGTCTGTGCTGCGATCCCCTCCTACACGATGATCAAGACGAAGTTTGATCTCGCCTCGCGGGAGCAGATGACCAGCATAACGCAGCGGATCGTTGCACTGCACGGAGAACATATCGCCTCGACGGCTGATGGCATCTATCTGCGCTGGCCGCAGAGCTGGCTGCATGTGCGTGCTTCGAACACCGAGCCGATCATGCGCGTGATTGCCGAGGCACCAACGCCCGAAGAGGCCACATCGCTTGTGGAATCGATCACGGCGCTGATCCATGGCTAGCCCCTTTACCACAAACTCTCTTGGACATGCACGTCATGTCCTCTCGCTTTGTCTCCATGCCGCAACTGGGAAGGGGGCTTCGCGAACAACGATCGAGGAGTTTACGAGTGTTGAAGGAACATTCCGTGTCTTGAAGGACGCCGAGACGCAGCGGACGCTTGCCGTCGTGGACGCGATTCCACCATCAGAGAGCCCCTTCGATGATGTCCCCCGCGACAAGCTGCGCTCCATTGCCACGCGTGTCCAGGCCCCGTATGTTATTCTGACGAATCTCCGCCGCGTTGTTACCTACCGCACGGAAGGTGTTCTCAAGCGTCTACCCGACGAACAGCATACGGTGGGATGGCACAATGCGTCGGATGTGCGATCTGTTGAGGATGCTGACTCCTCGGGCATGCAGGTGGGGATTATCGCAGCGCTGCGTCAAGCTATTCAATGGCTTGACATTGACGCATCACTGCGTCCAGAACAACGCGTCATTGATGCATCAGCATTCTTCTCGGAACGTGTACTTTCGATGTTTGATGATCTGGTCTCATGCTGTGAGAGCGGTGTGCAGCAGCGTGACGCCACGCTGCGCCTCGGAACGAGTATCCTGGCCTATGTGCTCATGCATGTGCGTGATCGAAGCAACCTCGATCGGTTGTCACTCCCCTACGGCCTTGGCAGTGCTCGACTGATGACGGATCTAGTTGGTGCGTACTTCCGTCAAGCACGTCGGCTCGGACACACGATGCTTCCGGAATCGGTCGAAGATGTGCAGATCCTGCCGCACCGCGAGGGTGTGTTCCGCATGACGCTATCGGATCTGATCAACTTCTTGCATCGGTTTGATCCTGAACGTCTGAGTGATAATGACCTGCATCGCGCCGTTGATGCTGTCCTGCAGCGATGCTCGCGCATCGCACGCGCATCGGTGCCGACCATCGATGCGTTGGACCTTGCCTTGCGGATGGTTGCGCGCACGCGCGAACTGCGTGATGTCGCCGATCACGATCGTCATCGACTACTGGAGATCGGGCAGACGCAGGGCCTTGCCAGCGTCCGCCACCTGCTGATGTCGGGTGGTGTTCCCTGTGAGGCACGAGTCTATGCACGCACGGCCGAGGACGAGCGCGCCATCGTGCTTCGGTCATCAGGCCGCATTGGCTTTGATGCCGACGTGCAGATTCTTCGCGAAACGCGCGCCGTTCGAAGTCCATGGGATATGGTCGTCGCAACAACTACAGATGTACGGGAACGCCACCGTCTGCGCCTGCTGCTTGAGCGTCTCCCGCTCGACCCTGATGGTGTTGTCGTGCTCTTCCTACCGATCTCGGCGCTGCATGACGAGCGCTATGCACTGGTGCGACAAACACTCATGGCACGCTTTAGTATCGAGTGGCTCGTTGTCAGCGATGCCGAAGCTCTGGCAGAGCCAGACACGGGAGTGTGCTTCATTGTCGCACGGGTGGCATCAGAAGATGACGTTGATCATCCCGCCCGATGCGTCTACCTACGTCGTCCCATTGCCGCATTCTTCCCTTCATCACGTGCCTCGCGTGATCTTGAGCAGGATCGTCTGCGAGCGCTGGACACCTTCGTGAAGTATCTCGATGCCTCTCGCCATGGGAAGCTGAACGACGAAGCCGTTGTGCGGATGGTACCGCAGGACCATCTGCGTCGCGACCCTGTGTGGGAGGACTTTCTCGTGCCGCCCGATGTGCTGAGCTCGATCCTTACCAAAACCCTCCCCCACATTCGGCCGCTACGCTCCATCGCTGACGTGTCAGGGGGCATGCGCACGGGCGCCTTTGATGTATTTGCTCCGGATACACAGACGATTGCCTCGGACGATCTCGAAAACACCTTCTGGCAGCGGATTGCTGATGATGGAAGCGTCATCGACAACTACGTTCTCACGACGAGTGATGACATCGACTCCATGAGTGGTCTGCCTCGCACGGATCGGCGACTATTGCTGATCCCCAAAGATCGTTCGCAGATCTCTGGTACGAATGTGCTCACACGCATTGAGAAGGCAGAACGTGAAGGCGTACACCTGCGCGCATCGATGCGGCATGCCACAGAGTGGTGGCACCTACAGCCCCCTCAGCCGCCGCATCTCGTTATTCCGAAACAACAGGATCGACGCTGGGTTGTTGCCGTGAACAGCCTACGTGCATACGTCAGCGATGCATTCGTCTGCATCACGCTGCGCCAGCCGGCCGATGCCGAGCGTATCGGGTTGTGGATGAATTCCACCATTGGCGTATTCCTCAGCGAGTTGCTCCGTCAGGATCTGCATGTGCAGAACATCACGGTGCGTGATGCACAAGAATTCCCGATTGCCGATGATGCTCTGTTGTCAAAGCTTGATCCGGCGCATTTTACGGGGCTCGCACGACGTCGCGTGAGCACCCTCGATGATGAGTTTGGTGCCGTCTCCTATGATAGCATCAGGCCAGAGACCATTCTGCGCGATCGTCGCAAACTTGATGCGGCGATCATGACCGATCTGCTGGGCCTAACTGAAGAAGAACAGCGCTGGGTGTACCGATTCGCCTATGCGTGGTGGTCACGGACGTCGAACGTTCGGCACATCGCCAACGCCATTGTGTATGATCTGGAACATCGGCAGAAGGTAAAGCCACTACGTGCCTGGTATTGGCCACGCATTAATCAGCTCCCACTTGGTGCCCGTCGCGAGATTATTCTCGATTCCCCTGCAGAGTCAACGGAGGTGACGCCAACAATGTTTGGATGGCAGGTGCGGATCTCGCACACCCATGATGACCTTGTGCTTGAGGCTAGCACTGGGGAAGAGGCGGAGATCATTGGCCTCTTTGTCCGCCTTGGTGCCGTATCGATGGAGATCCCAATCGACACTATTCTCATTGCGGGTCTGCTTCCGCAACTGCGAGACTTTGTCATGGCGGTTGAGGCGTTGCTCGAGCAGAGCCTGTCGGCATTCCCTGACGATATGCGTCGATCAATCCGACACGCCGTCGCATCCACCTTGTGCATGCGATAATGTCACGATGATGATCGGTAACTGCTCGTAGGGGGCACGTAGTTCCACCCCCTGCCAGGCGTCACGATGCTTTCGGTTCGCGATGTTATTGCCCTGCGATTTGTTCCACGTCTACCCAACGATGAGCTTCGGCGACTCGCCACGGAGTGCACGTCCTTAGATGATGCTCTGGTGCGTCTTGGGCATCATCAGCTGGATCTGGTTGAGCTCGCAGAGCGACAGCTCCAACGTTGCCGCGAACTTGACGTTTCGATTCTTCCCTGGACGGATGAGCGCTATCCTCCACGCCTGCGTGATGCCATATCGCCCCCTGCCGTAATCTTCGTTCGCGGAATTCTTCCTGCACCTTCTCTTCCCAGCATCGGCGTTGTCGGGACGCGATCTTGCACCATGCATTATGGGAAACCTGTGACGGAATCGCTCGTGGAAACGTGGGTGGCACGAAGAGCTGTAATCATCAGCGGTCTTGCCCACGGCATTGATACGATTGCCCACCAGACAACTGTCCAACGCCATGGTAGTACCATCGCTGTGATTGCCAGTGGAATCGATCGAATAACACCAATCGTTGCACAGCAACTGGCCGACCGAATTGTTGCTGCTGGTGGCTGCATTCTCAGTGAGCACCCGTGTGGTGTTGCTGCCCTGCCGCCGGCATTTCCAGCACGCAATCGCATCATTGCCGGTCTGAGCGACGCCGTTGTGGTTGTCGAGAGCAAGCACCGAGGGGGCGCACTGATTACGGCCGAGTTTGCGCGCCAAAAGCAGCGACCAGTCTACGCCGTGCCCGGGCCGATTACGTCGGTACGCAGTCAGGGGTGTCATGCGCTTATTGCTTCTCATTCTGCCAGAGTGCTTACCTGCGCCGATGATGTTGTGGAGGTGCCGAAGCTGGCTGCAGAATTGACGCTATCGCATGAAGCCGTGCTCGGGTTTGAAAGTGGAACGCCGCAGCACCTCGATGATCTAGCCATGGCGTGGTCATGCTCGGCCTCCGATGCCCTTCGTCGCGTATTGGACCTCGAGCTGGAGGGTCGCATCACCCGTCTGCCAGGAAACCGATTTCTTGCACGCATCGCTTGACCGTAACTTGACGGCATGTCGATTCCCTCCCGCAAAGAAGATCACGTCAATCTGGCCCTGTCAGGCACAGCAGGATTCCGCGCGAAGACCACGGGGCTGGATGCATTTACCTTCGAGTACAATGCGCTTCCCGAGATCAACTATGCCGATATCACCACGGCGACGGAGTTTCTGGGACATCAACTTCGCCTTCCACTTCTTGTGACAGGAATGACAGGGGGCTATCCGGATGCAGAGCGGATCAATCGTGATCTGGCCGAGGCATGCTCCGTATTGGGAATTGCCATGGGTGTCGGATCCATGCGAGCAGCACTTGAGGACGCACGTCATGAGGCATCCTATAGCTGCGTACGCCCCTTTGCCTCTACTGTACCAATGATTGCCAACATCGGCGCTGTGCAAGCCACACGCTGGCGTCGTGACGGCACGCTCCTTACGATGGTTGATCGGGCCATTGCAATGATCGGTGCATCGGCTCTTGCCGTGCATCTGAATCCGCTGCAGGAGCTGACGCAACCTGAGGGCGAGCCTGAGTTTCGTGGCGTCCTTGAGAGTATTGAGCTGTTGGTCCGACGCAGCCCCGTGCCGATCATTGTCAAAGAAGTTGGAGCTGGCGTATCTCGAAATGTTGTCGAGCGCCTCCGCTCCGTTGGCGTCGAGATCATCGACGTGGCCGGTGCTGGTGGAACATCCTGGTCGGGCATCGAAATCATGCGTCATCCCAACCCGTCGCAGGTGGATCACCTTTGGGATGTCGGCATTCCGACTGCGGAGTGTCTGCTTGCCAATGCGGACCATGTCCCCGTCCTTATTGCCTCGGGAGGCATTGCAAATGGGACGCATGTTGCCGTGAGTATTGGACTTGGGGCAAAAATTGTCGGAGCTGCTCGACCACTATTACAGGCCCACCACGATGGAGGTGTCGAAGGAATCTTGCATCTTGTCCGTGTTTGGGAAACTACTTTACGTCAATGGATGTTCTTGACCGGGAGCGTTAACCTTTCCGACCTACGATCTGCACACATCTACCGCATTCATTAGCAACGGGATCCCATGATCAATGTTTCTGCACCCATTGACCGTATAGCTCCGTTCCGACACCACATCGAGGCTGCTCTGCAGGATGCTCTTCAGGAGTTCCGCGAGCCGGCATGTCTATACGACCCGGTGCACTACTTGTTCGAGGCAGGGGGCAAACGTGTCCGCCCTGTCCTGACGATGCTCGCCTGTGAAGCCGTCGGTGGTAATGCCGACCATGCCGTGCATGCTGCGATTGCCGTTGAGATGCTCCACAACTTCACATTGGTCCATGATGACATCATGGACAGCTCGGCCAAACGTCGCGGTCGTGATACCGTGCACACCAAGTGGAATACCAACACCGCGATCCTTGCTGGTGACGTCATGATGGGCATTGCCATGCGCCTGCTCTTGCGCAGTGCAGCACATGCCGACCGCCCACTTGATGTGGTGGATGCATTTTCGACGGGACTTATCGATGTGTGCGATGGTCAGGCACTCGATATGGAGTTCATGATGCGCGATGACGTGCGAGCCGACGAGTACTTCATGATGATCGAACGGAAAACAGCGCGGCTTCTGGAAATGTCGGTTGCCATCGGTGCAAGCATCGGCAATGCAACGGTCGATCAACGCGAAGCACTCCAGACATTTGCTCGTGAGATCGGCATTGCGTTTCAGATGCAGGATGACATCCTTGATGCCTTCGGCTCTGAGTCGTTTGGCAAGGTTCGCGGCGGCGACATCATGGAAGGCAAGCGCACGTGGCTGATGATTGAGACATGTGCACGCGTCGAACAGCATGCGACGGCCTCGGAAGACCATCGACAGCTTATCGCGGCGTTTCGTCGTGGGGAGCCCCTTACCCAGGATCATGTGCCACAGGTAATTGCCATCATGGAGCAGTATGGTGTGCATGAGGACGCGCGCAGCGTTGTCCAGCAACGGACGATGAGTGCCTATGCAGCATTGCATCGTCTTGCGCCATCAGATGCACGGGACTCGCTTGAGTCGATGGCGCAGTCACTGATGGGGCGTACCCAGTAAGCGTCTTCATTGGCGTATTTTCGCCCCATGCGTATTTCTGTTATTGGCGCAGCCCTGAGCGGGGTTGCAGCCGCCGAGCTTGCTCAACGTCAGGGGCATTCAGTCCTCGTCAGTGAATCCCGTCCGGAATCTGCGATCGCCGAAAACGCCGCACGACTGCGGGATTCGGGGATCACGCTAGAAGCTGGTGGACACACCGACGCGGTGTATGAGAGTGATTTGATCATTGTCTCTCCGGGCGTTCCACCGAGTCATCCCATCCGACTCGAAGCACCACGCCGCGGCATTGAGCTCATTGGTGAGTTGGAATACGCGAGCCGGTTTCTCTCCAACCCCATCGTTGCGATTACGGGAACCAATGGCAAGACAACGACAACGGCACTGACGGCGTACATTCTTCAGCAGAGCGGACGCTCAGCTGTGGCCGCAGGCAACATCGGAACGCCCCTGTCAGCATTGGTCGGCTCAGTCTCTTCCGATACCATCATTGTTGCCGAGTGCAGCTCCTATCAGCTCGATACGATCGTGACCTTTCGTCCGAAGGTGAGCATGATCCTCAACATTACGCCGGATCACCTCTCGTATCATGGGACGTTTTCCCAATACGTTGAATCAAAGTGGAAAATTGCTTCGAACCAACAGGAGGATGACGTTGTAATTTTGAATGCCGATGATCCTGCAGTTGCACCTGCAGCGTCGGTAGTCCGAAGTTCAGTGCGCTACTTCAGCACCACACGTGAGGTTGATGGAGCATTCATCCGGGGGGGTGAAATTGTACTTCGGGATCTGCAGCATACTGAGGAGATCCTTATGTCCTTGAGACGTCTTGGGCTTCCGGGAGTTCACAACGCAGCGAACTCCATGGCAGCCACGATGGCGGCACGTGCCTTTGAGGTGCGTAATGAGAATATCCGCGACTCGCTGATGTCCTTCAGCGGTGTGGAGCACCGGCTCGAACCTGTTCGTACGGTCAAAGGTGCTCGGTTCGTGAACGATTCGAAGGCGACAAACGTTAACGCCACATGGTATGCGCTGTCAAGCTATGACAGACCGATCGTGTGGATCGCCGGAGGACGCGGAGACAGCAACAACTATGCTGAACTCGACGAACTCGTGGCAGCGAACGTGAAGTCGATCGTTTGCATCGGCGAAGAGGCGGATGCCATTTTCAACCATTGGTGCACGACCAAGCGTTGCGTCAAGGCCGATACACTGGAAGACGCTCTCCGTATCGCTCAAGACATGGCGCTTGCCGAAGAGGTCGTGCTCTTCTCGCCTGCTTGCAAATCGTTTGACATGTTCGCCAACTATGAAGAGCGCGGACGGGCATTCAAGCGGATCGTAGCAGCCCTCTAACTTCTGCATGGCACAACCTGCAATTGAGATCCGCGACCTCTACAAGCGGTACGGGGCCTTTACCGCTGTCAACGGACTTCATCTGACCGTTGAGCAGGGCGATGTGTACGGTTTTCTCGGACCGAACGGTGCGGGAAAGAGTACGACCATCCGAATGATGATGTCGCTCATCGCCCCTTCCTCTGGATCTATCCGCATCTTTGGATTAGATCTCAAGGCCGATCGGTCGTCAATCTTGCGTCGCATTGGCGCGATTGTTGAACGTCCTGATTTTTACAATTACCTCTCCGCCCGACGTAACCTCGAGCTTCTGGGTCGACTCAGCGGCACGGACGTTTCAAAGGCCGCAACCGACCGCGTGCTGGGAATGGTTGGCCTGGGTGCCCGTGCCGAAAGCAAGGTCAAGACCTTCTCCCATGGCATGAAGCAGCGTCTCGGTATCGCTCAGGCTCTGCTGCACTCGCCGGACCTGATCGTGCTTGATGAACCGACCACGGGTCTTGACCCGCATGGAATGGTGGACATGCGCGATCTCATCCTTGAGCTAGCAGCCGATCACAAGAAGACGATCTTCCTCTCCTCGCACATCCTACCCGAGGTTGAGCTCACGGCCAATCGCATGGTTATCATCAACCGCGGTCAGGCGATCATCGAAGGGGCTGTCCAGGATCTGCTCAATGCCGGACGTCTCAAGGTGACCATCGAGACACCCGATGCGCAGCGTGCCCTTGAACTGGTGCGTGCCACGCCCCTTGGTTCGCACGTTCACTCGTCCACGGAGACCACCCTCATCCTTATGCTCGAGCGTGGTGAGATCTCTGATGTTGTCTCCATGCTGTCCAATGCCGGCATTGCCTTGCTGGCCGTTACTCCGGTGCGCTCGCTGGAAGATTACTTCATCTCGCTCACCAGGGAGGGCGCATGATCCTGACCGCCTATCGCGTCGAAATGTCCAAGGTCTTCTCAAAGTGGCGGACCTTTATTGGCTTTCTTGCCCTGGCCGTGCTAATCCCAATCGTTGTAGCCGGGATGAGCATGCAGGGAGAGCAGTTCTTCAAGTTTGCCACCTCCGGACTCAAAGACACGTTCGAGTTCACGGGACATCTACTCAACGGCTATGCCGTTGCCTACATCATCTTCTCCTCGCTCTACCTGCACGTGCCATTCCTGATCACCCTTGTGGCTGGGGAGGTGCTTGCCGGTGAGGCTACTGCCGGCACCTATCGTTTGGTTCTGACGCGCCCCCTTTCGAGGGCCACAATGGTCAACGCCAAGTACTTTGCCACGCTCACCTACACCTTTCTGCTCGTCGTCTGCATGGCCGTGCTCTCACTCGGCCTTGGCATAGGATTCCTCGGCACCGGCGAGGTCTTCATCATCCGTCAGCAGATCACCGTTCTGCAGGCCGACGACCTTCTGTGGCGCTTTGCCTACGCCTACGCGTGGGCGTTTCTGGCGATGGCCACTGTATCGAGCGTTGCCTTTTTGTGTTCGTCACTGGTTGAGAATGCTATCGGACCGATTATGACGACGATGTCGATCATCATCGTGATGACGATCATTTCGGCCATCGACGTGCCCCTGTTCGACTATGTACGCCCACTGTTCTTTACCAATCACATGAACAGCTGGAAGTTCTTCTTTGATGACCCGGTACGTTGGGATCGCATTGGCCCATCGTTCTTGGCGCTGATGCTCCACATCATCGGCTGCTTTGTTGCAGCGCATATCATCATCCGTCGAAAGGACATCCTGACGTGATCCGCCCCCTGATAGCTCTCGTTCTCGTCTTCACAGCCCTCCTCGAACCGGTCCTTGCTGCCACAGATGCCAAAGCCCTGCTGATGTCCATCCGCAAACGCATGGAGTCGAGTGGAAAGTATACAGCCGAGCTGCGTCTCAAGGTCGACATCCCGTTCATGAAGGCCCCCGAGGCAAAGGCGTCGCTAACATTCACGCCTCCAAACTCGACGAAGATCACCTCCAAGGGCTTTGCAATGATTCCAAAGCAAAGCACGGAACTCAGCGCTCTGTCTTTGCTTTCGGGCGAGTTCGCTGCCATCGATATGGGCACTGAATCATATAAGGGGCTCACCCTGCGCAAGATCAAGATCATCCCGGCCGATGAAACGGGTAACATCGTGGTCGCTACGCTGTTCGTTGACGAAGCAGCCCTGCTCACACGCAAGGTCACAGCAACGGCGAAGTCCGGCGGTACAGTGGCTGCCGAACTGGTCTATGATAACGCCAAAGCCGCTGCGTACTGCCTTCCGTCGTACATGAAGATCACCATGGAAGTGCCCAACTTCGAGATCCCACGCACCATCACCGGCGATTTTAACGAGTCGGCCCAACCCAAAAAACCGGCAGATCCCAATGGCAAAACAAAGGCCAGTGTGGAGATCTGGTATGAGAAGTACCGGTTCTAGGTTTGGGGTTTGGGGTTTGGGGTTTGGGGTTTGGGGTTTGGGGTGTGAGGTTTGGGGTGTATAGCCAGCCGTACAATTACACGAGCACGATTCCAACGGGGCAGTGATCAGAGCCCATGACGTCTGGCAAGATGAAGGCGTTCTTCAGCCGAGGGCGCAAATCTTCGGTTATCCAGTGGTAATCGATGCGCCAGCCCACGTTGCGTTCGCGAGCCCTCGTGAAGTAGTCCCAGTACGAATAGTTGTCTGGTTCGTCGGGATGAAACTCGCGGAATGAATCCAGCCATCCGTCGGCAACCATACGGTCGAGGACTGCACGCTCTTCTGGAAGGAATCCAGTATTGGTCTCATTTTCCTTCGGGCGCGCCAAGTCAATCGGATGATGGGCGATGTTGTAATCACCACAGATCACAATGCCCCTTCCCTGCTTGCGCTGCTCAGCGCAGCGTGCAAGGAGTGCATCGTAAAATCGCAACTTGAAGGGCACGCGCGAGTTGCCAACGGAACCGTTTGGGAAGTAGACGTTATACAGCAGGAATGATCCGAAGTCGGCCTCGATGATGCGTCCTTCACCATCGAACTCATCGACACCAATTTTGGTCGTAACGGAAAGGGGCTCAGTACGACTCATGATGCCGACGCCGCTGTAGCCGCTCTTGATCGTGCAGGAGTGCCAGTAGGTGTGCCATCCGGGATGTTGCTTGACCTCGTTCGGAATCTTCTCGACATCAGCCTTGGTCTCTTGAAGACAGATAACGTCGGCCCTGACTTCGTCGACCCAATCCAGAAAGCCCTTCTTTTGGACGGCACGAATACCGTTGACGTTCCAGCTTATGATCTTCATTGCGAGGCCTTCAGATCGGTCATCGTGCACAATGAATGCAGAGTAAAGCCAGCTTCTGCAAGCTTCTCACGTCCACCTTGCTCGCGATCAATCACACAGACGACTTCGTTCACATGCGCACCGAGCGCACGGAGGTCGTTTCCTGATGTGATCACTTGACCGCCGCTGGTGATGACGTCTTCGACGATCAGCAGGCGACGTCCCGACACATCGGGTCCTTCGGCAAGCTTGCACGTGCCATAGTCCTTTGCCTTCTTGCGCACGAAGACCGCAGGTATGCCGGATGCCAAGGAAAGGACTGTTGCAATGGCGAGTCCTCCCATTTCCAATCCAGCCAGCATTTCTGTGCCGGGAGGAATCATCGGCAGCATCTGCTGGGCGATTGCCGAAAGAAGCTTCGGATCGCTCTCAAATTGGTACTTATCGAAGTACTCGTTGCTAATGATCCCACTGCGAAGCTTGAATTCCCCGGTGATGTGGGCTACGGAATAGATCGATGCGATAAGTTCTTGTCGTGTCATTCCGCAAATTTGGGATTCTTCTCGCATACATTTGCGTTTTCTCACCGAACACACGAAAACATGAAACGCCTGCTCATCCTCGGACTGTCAACAATTCTCCTTCTCGGCGGCTGCTCGTCAGTTGATGAGTGCCTCAAGGGAATCAGTGTTCAAAACACGAGTGTGACCCTAGAAAAGGGGCTCTGCTTTGGTACATGTCCGGTCTACTCGGGCACCATCCTTGGCGATGGACAGATCATGTATGATGGACGACGCTTTACCGATCGTGAGGGAGTATGGGTGGGCTCGATCAGCCGTGATAAACTTTGTGAGCTTATCACCATTCTTCGTCAGACCGATCTTTCGTCGGTTCCTTCAGAATCGCTCGACAATGTTCCTGATGCTCCTGTGTCTGAGCTTCGGATCGTCTTCATGGGCAAGGAGCGGACGTTCAAGTGGAACATGGGCACGCCGGAAGCGTTGCGTCCACTCGACAAATTCATTGCCGAGAACACGCACGGAAACACGTCGCTCCGACCTATGGGCAAGTAACGGGGCACATGCCCACGTGCGAGATGGTTATCGGACGATGCCGGTGTAGAGAAACGCAATGCCGCCAGTGAGTTCACGGTACGAACACTCGTCCATGCGGCCCGTTGAGCGCATGAGGTTCAAGAACTCCTCCCGACATGGGAAGGCCGCTGCAGTCGTTGGCAAGTATTCGTAGGCCTTGCGATTGCCCGTCAGCATGCCACCAATCAGCGGGATGATGTGCTGCGAGTACCAACGATAGGTCAAACCGATGATTCCGCGCGGCTGGCCAAATTCGAGAACAACAACGCGGCCGCCTGGACGCACAACACGCGCCATCTCCGAAAGTGCCGTGCGCGGATCATCAACGTTGCGAATGCCGAACGAGATGCTGGCAACATCGAAGCTAGCATCGTCATATGGCAAGTGCATCGCATCAGCAACTTCAAACTCCACGTCGAGCCCCTTGCCGCGGGCCTTTGCCGGAGCGAATGAGAGCATATCGGCGTTGAAGTCTGTTCCAAGGACACGTCCATGTGATCCGACCGTCCGCTTAAACGCGAGTGCAAGATCACCAGTGCCCGTGGCACAGTCGAGAATGTGACTTCCTTCACGCGCACCACTGGCCTTGACCGTTGCAGATCGCCACAGATGGTGGATGCCCATCGAAAGGATCGAATTGGTGATATCATATCGAGGGGCAATGTCGGAGAACATTGCGTGGACGGCTTCACTCATGCGTCAAAGATACGGGCAACGGTGTTCCAGGCTCCCAGCATGACAGCTGGCATTCCCTGTCCAGGGAACACACTGTCACCGATCATGTAGAGCCCAGCAAAAGGTGTTTGATTTGGTGGCAGAGTCACAAGTGGCCGCGCGATATCGTGTGGAATTCCTCCCACGAACCCGTCATGACGCTGTGTATAGTTCTTCCAGGTGATGGGTGTGCCGACATCACATCGCTCAATTTCCATGCCGTCGAACTCGTGCATGCCGTTGCGGATCGCCTCGAGCATTTGCACCCGGACCATCTCGCGGCGGCGTTCATACTCGTCAAGAGAAATGCCCTTCCAGTCCTCCGCCCGTGCATGTGTACTCACCGTCACCGTCGTGAGTCCTTCTGGCGCTTTCTGCCGATCATCAGGATGCGAGACCGTGAGGAATAGCGACTTCGAATGCACAAACGGAATGTCCTGCTGAAGGTGTAACTGAACATACTGACTCGGCAGACGTGGCACTCCACGAAGCGTCAGATACAAGGTTACGGCACACCATGACGCATCAAAACGCCGTGCAAGCTTGGAGAAATAGGATCGCACGGCCTCATCGGTCAGCGTCGCCATGTTCCAAATGGGAATTGATGATATGACACGTTGTGCTCGATAGCTCTCTCCATTGTCGCATCGTACCTCCCACGCCCCATCCTGACGAATGATCGACGTGACACGACGACGAAACCGAACCTGTGCGCCGTGCGTGGTGGCATAGCGCATGAGATCCAGTGCTGGTCGCACCATCCCTCCAACTGGATAATACGTTTCACTTGGATAGGTGAGCCCCATGGCAGCGGTCAGATACGGGGCTCGCTCGGCGGTATTCTGGGTTGAGATCAGCAGCTGCTCGTCAATGAACCGACGAAAGGCGGCGTTGCGATGGACGCCGGCTGCTTCCATGAGTACGCGCGTGGGACGAATCAATCCGACGGCAAGAGGGGCCTGTGCCAGAAGGGACGGCTTTGCCAACCGTACAACATCAGAGAGCGTAGCCGGAGGGAAATGCGTTAAGCTCTGCACCATGGACCACACACGGCGTTCAAGATCGTAGAGGTGCTTCCAAAAACGCGGCTGGTCACCACCTGGGAATACGCGCTGGGCCTCGTTGATCCATGCGTCCACATCGGCGTGACGGACAACATCAACCTCGGGCATGCGGATGAGCATTCCCGGATCTTGCTTGATAAACCTTGGTTCAATACCAAGGTGCCGAAACACCCGCCCAGCAGGCTGTGATGAAACCACTCCGCTCACCGTCGTGGCGCCTACATCGAACGTGCAGGACCCTATCCGGTAAAACGATGCGCATCCGCCAAGCGTATCATGGGATTCCAGGAGCGTGACGTCTTCTCCTTCGTGGGCCAGAAGCGCGGCGCTGGTAAGTCCAGCATATCCCGCGCCGAGGACGAGCGTCGAAACGGTATGTCGTGGTGCAGAACTCATGGGCAACGATAACACCGGGTGTGGCTTGCACGTTCCGTTGAAGGAGTCGATCGAATCATGGACTCTTCTTCCGGCGTGTTACGTAGCATTCCAATGTAGATTTGTGCATGAGAAATCTCCTGCTTTCCCTGCTATGGCTGGCCTCCGCGTCGGTCGTTTCAGTAGTCGCATCGACAGACCCTCAACATCGTGCTGAACTTGAAGGAGCTTCGAAGATTCGTGCTCGCTTTGAGGACGTTCATCGACGTCGATTTGGAACCTCGAAGCCACCTGCAGAGAACCTGCGTGTCAAGGCTATCGACCAGCTGCAGCGACGTCGCTCGAAGCTTGATGTTGAAGCACAAGCCGAATCACCGCGCTGGATCCAGAAGGGTCCATACGCCACGGGTGGACGTATTAAGTCGATCGTCTTCGACCCTGTGACACCCGGTGTGGTGTACATCGGCGCTGCCGCCGGGGGCGTGTGGAAGACCACGAACGCTGGGCAGGAATGGACGCCGATGATGGATCAGGCCAATGCCATCGCCATGGGCGCGCTGTGTATTGACCCCGACGATCGAAATGTGATCTATGCCGGAACCGGCGAGCAGGTCATCAACGCCAACACCTACTTTGGATGCGGATTGATGCGCTCAACCGATGCGGGCCAAACCTGGAAGGTCTTTGCGCTGGCAAACGTTGGAGCGTTCTCTCGCGTATTCGTGCACCCCAAAGACACCAAGCTGATGATGTGCGGTGCGATGGGATCGGATGCCGGTGTGTGGAAGAGCACTGATAAGGGGCTCAGCTGGACACGTATACGCCGAGGTCAGATTTATGATATGTCGATGCACCCCGAGGATCCCAACACCTGGGTAGCAGCCGTACCCGACAGTGGCATCATCATGACTACCGACGGTGGCGCAACGTGGACGCAGCGCATGAATGGCCTCGTCGGATCCGTGGGCCGCATCAGTGTGCAGTTTGCCCCCTCCTCACCATCGACATTGTATACGTTGGCCGAACTCAATCGCCTCGCAGTGGTTGCCAAGTCAACCAATGGAGGTGCATCATGGACCGTGCAGTATCGCGACGACCGCGGCTGCTTTTTTGCCGGTGCATGTTCGCCAGATGCAAGCCAAGGTTTTTACGACAACCTCGTATCTGTCAACCCAAAGAATCCCAATCAGGCGATTGTTGGCGGTATCGACCTGTGGATGACAACCAATGGAGGATCGAACTGGATTAACGTTACCAATGGCTATGCCGATGGTGACGGGGCAAATGTGCCACACGTGGATCAGCATGTTGTCGCCTATGACCCGCATGATTCCAAGCATATCCTCGCTGGAAACGATGGCGGAATGATGCGCAGCCCTGATGGTGGGAACTCCTGGTACCCGTTGAATACCAATCTTGCTGTGACACAGTTCTACTCGTTTGATGTGGACCGGACGTCGCGCGAGCGGATGTACGGCGGTACGCAGGACAACGGGACGCTTGGCACCGAAGGTATCGTCGATTGGGAACGCGTAGCAGGGGGCGACGGAATGACCACGCTCGTGCATCCGACGATACCGGCCATTGTGTATGGAACGAATCCGAACGGTGCCCTCTTCCGAATCGACTTCCAATCGGGTCGTGCCGCGCGGATTACGACGGGCCTAAACATGAGCGAAGATTGCGAGTGGGTGGCACCGATGGCGATTGATCCCTTCAATCCAGATGCGATGCTCACCGGACGCCAACGCGTGTACTTCAGCGACAACCGTGGCGACCTCTGGCAAGCATCCTCACCGCGGTTTGAGGGTAATGTCTCTGCCGTTGCGTTTTCGCAGGCAGACCAGGAGGTCCTGTGGGCTGGCGGTAATATGGGTGATGTCTATGTGAGCACAGACTACGGAACGAAGTGGACGCCTGTGCAGGAAAACGGTCTAAGCATGGGCTACGTCAGCGATTTCGTCTGTCCGGAAACGGATCGCAATACCGCTTGGATTACCTATTCGTCCTACGGTTTGCCTCACGTGTGGCGAACAACAGACCTTGGGAAATCGTGGCAACCACGTTGGACCGGTATGCCGGACATTCCCGTCAACACGATAGACATCCATCCCGATGATCCGAACATTCTCTTTGTTGGCACCGACATCGGCGTCTTCGTGACCTTTGACGCAGGTGATTCGTGGATGCCGTATGGAACGGAGTTGCCGCGCACGCCAATCTTAGACCTCAAGGTCGATGTTGCCAATAGCTACATCCGCGCTGGAACCCACGGCAGGTCGATTTGGGAAGCTCCGTTGCTGTCCGTTGCACCAACAGATCCAGTGATCGCAACGCCGATTGGTGGCGAGCGCTTTGTGGGGCTTACCTCTACGCGTGTTACCTGGAGGGGCATACCAGCCCCTTGCCGTCTCGAATACTCTGTCAACAATGGCGCATCATGGGTGCCCATCGCCCAGGGTCAGTCAGGGTCATCCTACACATGGCAGGTGCCGAACGCTCCAACAAATGATGCGCTTGTGCGAGTCACATCCGAGGCCGATCCTGCCATCAGCGCCGTCAGCCGGAACTTCTCGATTCAGCGTCTCCTACGCGGTATGGTTGTCAAGCAGTCAACTGTGGGATGGATCCCCTATGGCTTGTCGTGGGATGGAAAGACGTCACTCTGGACGACAAACTTCCGCACGAATACACTTCATAAGCTTGATTACAATACCCTCGAGCCAATCAAGACCATCACCATGAAGGGGGCTGGCGACAGCTTGTATACGGACATTTCCTACGACCGCGAGAAGCATGAAATCTATGTGCATCGGTTGGAGAGTACAGAGGGACTTCAGACGACGGTAGTGGTTGTAGATACGAATGGTACGCTGTTACGCACGTTCCCAAGTGCTGCCCGCCGATACGGCATTGGTCTGGAATACGTCAATGGCGTTCTGTATGGGGCTGAGCGCGACGGTGAGCGACGCATCATTGGTATGAATCCACAGAATGGTGCTGTGCTCTCATCGGTGCCTAATCCCTACCAGCAGTTCTACGGTCCACGTGGCCTGACAGCTGATTCTCGCGGCAACTTCTTGCAAGTCTGCACGCAGTTCTCGGAGAGTGGTGGCGGACTTCTAGCAGCTTCAATTGCCGAGATCCCACAGAGCGCACCGTCGACGATTGCACAGTCGCTCCAGCTTGAAACGCCAAATGGACTCATTAATGGCCGTGGCATTGAGATTGACGCGCGCGACGAGACGATGTGGGTGAGCGAGTACGGCGGCACGATCTTCAAGATCACCGGTCTGCGCTTCGAGCCCCCTCCGATCACAAGCTCCGTCGACGAAGATGCGCAGCAACTCCCGGGCGTCGTATCCATCGCACCGCATCCTGTTTCCTCGACAGCCTTTGTGTCGGTGAGTTCCGTTGGTAGTCCACGCACAATAACGCCGGTTGTGTGCGACATCACGGGTCAGGTTGTTTGGAACGGCGTTCCCCACCTGCAAGAGGCGAATGAGCCACTGGTGGTTCGCCTTCCTGATGACATCCTCACAACGGGGACGTACATCCTGTCACTCACATCGCAGGATGGCGCTAGCGTGCGTCGTCCGTTCATTGTCAACAAGTAACGATCGTCATCATGCAACACATCATTTTGTCGATCATCACCATGAGTGTGGTCTGGTATGCGTGGATCACCTTCAAGAAGATTGGGCGTCTTCGTGCGGTCGACATTGACCTGAGCGAACAGGAGCGGCAACAACGTCAGGTCTCATACGTCATGCGCATTGTTATGTGCCTGATACTATTGGCCATTCTTCCCTTTCTATTCACGTTTATTACCAAGTAATGGCAGAGAATGACATGAAACCCGCGGGATCTGAAAAGAAAAGATCCGAGCGTGAGTTTCTCGCTGGCCCCCACTCTCGAATTCGTGAGTTTCTGTTCGTTGTGCGAGTGATGACGGAGTTCATCCGTGGATTCCGCATCCTGCACTTTGTCGGTCCATGCATCACTGTGTTTGGCTCGGCCCGCTTTAAGGAAGATCATCCCCACTATCAGCTCGCACGAGCCGTCGGAGCTCGCCTTGCGGAAATGGGCTTCACCGTGATGACAGGAGGTGGTCCAGGCATCATGGAGGCAGCAAACCGCGGTGCCAAGGAAGCTGGTGGGACGAGCATCGGACTGAATATCGAACTCCCCTTTGAGCAGCATGCGAATCCATGGCTTGATGTCATGGTGATGTTCGAGCACTTTTTCGTCCGCAAAGTCATGCTGGTGAAGTATTCCCTCGGCTTCGTGGTGATGCCCGGTGGCTTTGGAACAATGGATGAACTCTTTGAAGCTATCACGCTCATCCAGACGAAGAAGATCACCAACTTCCCGATCGTCCTTATGGGCAAGGAATACTATGCCGAAGTTGTGGAGGCGATCAACAATCGCATGGTAAAGGAAGGAACGATCTCGAAGGAAGACCTCGACCTGTTTCTTGTGACGGACAGTATCGACGAAATGGAAGACTTTCTCCGTGCTCGCGTCGTGAAGCGATTTGGCTTGAAGCAGCAACTCTTCATCCCACGCTCATGAACATCTGTGTCTACTGCGGATCCCGAGTTGGAGATCGTCCCGAATATTATGACGCGGCCGTCGCCGTTGGTCACGAGATCCTGCGTCGCGGCTGGGGCTTGGTCTACGGTGGTGGTGGCATCGGCCTGATGGGCGTCATTGCGCGGACCGTCTTTGAAGCTGGTGGACATGTCACAGGCATCATTCCAACGTTCCTTGCTACAAAAGAAATCGCCTTCTGGGAGTGCACTGAACTGCTCGAGGTACCTTCGATGCACATCCGAAAGCAGCTCATGATCGACCGATCAGACATGCTCCTTGCGATTCCCGGCGGACTTGGAACAATGGATGAACTCTTCGAGGCCCTCACATGGCGTCAGCTGGGCCTGCATGACCGACCGATTGGACTGCTAAACGCGCATGGCTTTTTCGACCCACTGCTTGCAATGAATGCGCATATGGTTGCACGGGGCTTTGCAGATCAGAAGCATACTGATGCACTTGTGCACCATCACGACGTCAGTCCACTTTTTGACATGCTTGCGTCATTAGCAAGCCATGGCCGATCACGACTTGATGGTCTCACATAGGACCTGATAGTGCTTCGCGATCTTTTCTTTCAAAGCGCTACGCCAATCATCCGGCTCGGCCGTACACGTCCACTCACGTCGGACGATGCTCCGCCCCTTCCCCCGGGGTTACGACCTGAGGAGGCATCAGCATCGTTTTCGACGCTTTCGACGCAGAGTTTCCGGCACTTTGTTCTGTCGGTTTTCTGGGCCACGGGCGGTCCTGCTCGTCGGGTCCTAACGATCATCACCATTCGCAACATTGTGATGCTCGCAACCCCGGTGTTACTGCATAGCGTTCTATCGCAGCTTCCGAGCGTTTCCTCGTCTGTAGAATTTCCACGTGCCGCACTTGTCACGGCCATCGCACTTGGCACCGTTGGTATCGTTGGTGCGCTGCTGAACCAGCATATGTTTTTCAATATGCTGCGTGGGTTTGCAACAATTGTCAACGGACTAAACGATCGCATCGTTCACCATGCACTTCGACTGCGACGCTCCTCGCGATCACAGATGCAGACTGGAGATCTGGTCAATCACCTCTCCAGTGATACCGATGCTATGGCTGAGGCGATGTTCTTCATCCCGGAGTTCTACAACACGGCACTCGAGACGATTGTCGTCATGGCCATGCTTTGGTGGTATCTCGGACCGGCGTCGCTCGCATCATTTGCGATGCTTGCGCTGATTGCCCCGCTTTCGATTGTTGTTGCTCGACGGTATCGTCGACTTGACCACGACCTGATGGAACTCCGAGATGAGCGTGTAACGCTGATGTCGCAGATCCTCCAGGGAATTCGTGTCGTCAAGTTTCATGCGTGGGAACAGAGTGTTCGCGCCGAAGTTGTCGACGTGCGCCGACGTGAAGTTGGAACCAAGGTTCGCATCGTCCGCACCGATGCACTCAGCACGATGATCTTTGTGAGTACATCAACGCTCGTGGGATTCTCCGGTTTTGGTGCCTATGTGGCAATGGGAGGTGAGCTTACTACGCCGTTGATCTTTGCATGCTTAGCATTGTTTACAATGCTGGAAGAACCGTTTGGAGTGGTCAGCCATCTCCTTTCCAACATGCAGCATGCTCGAGTGGCCACGGGTCGTCTTCATCGGTTCTTTACGGCATCTGTGCGTGATCATGATGAGCGGCCACCATCAGCCCCATCCCATCCCGTTGAACTCGTTGCCGAGAATTTATCGCTGACATATCCTGATGCAGAGGAGCCGAGTCTACACAGTCTGAACATGAGCATTGCTGCAGGTTCAAGCGTTGCCATCATCGGCTCTGTTGGGTCTGGAAAGAGCACACTCTTGCGCACGCTCACGGGGCTCCATGTTCCGTCGACCGGCACCGTACGCTATGCCAACATCCGTTCAGCAGAGCGTGCACGCATCGGCTATGTTCCGCAGGAGGCCTTCATCATGAATGCCTCGATACGAGAGAACATCACGTTTGGAGAGGACCTTGATCCGAACCATTTGCTCAAAGCGATCAGAATCTCAGCATTGGAGACGGATCTCACACTGATGTCAGCAGGGCTCGATACCGAGATCGGCGAGCGCGGGGTAAACCTTTCCGGTGGCCAAAAGCAGCGAGTCTCCTTGGCTCGTGCAGCCTACTATCGTCCGGGTATCGTGATGCTCGACGACCCTCTGTCAGCTGTTGATGTTCATACAGAGCGTGCTCTGGTCGACGATCTCCTCTTCGGCGAGTGGAGCACGATCACACGGATCGTTGTGACGCATCGGCTTGCACATTTGCATCGTTTTGACACAATCGTGCTCATGGAACGTGGTGCCATCGTTGCCATGGGCTCATACGACGAGATACAGCATCATCCGGCGATGCGTGATCTTCTTCAGCATGAGCACGCGGCCCTTCCCGAGCAGTCATCGCACGAGCTAGCATCCTCTCCGCAACAGACACAGCGCGAACTCTCCGCGGAGTCCTCGACAGCTTCGAATCGTCTGACGGTAGATGAAGATCGCGTCACAGGAGCCGTAGGTGCTGACGTATACATCACCTATCTCCGAGCGATGATCGGCCGGGCGTGGACGGCCCCATTCCTCCTGCTTGCCTTGCTGGGATCGGTGATCCTGATCACGCTATTGCCGATGCTCCAAACCTCATGGCTCGGGTATTGGTCGGATGTCACCAATGGTCGCGATGGCACTGGTCTGTGGTCATGGCTTGGACCTATCGTCGAGCATGGAGATCTTTCAGCACCAACAGCTATCACCATCTATGGTGTCCTTGGCATGGTCGTTCTCTCAGCATGGGCTGGCGAGCGACTCACCTGGCTTTCTCGCACGGCATCTGCAGCGCGAACAATACATGATGACGCACTCAGGGGAGTGCTCGCAGCACCATTGCGGTTCTTTGACAGCACACCGATGGGACGGATCTTGAATCGGTTTGCTCGTGATATGGAGGGCGTCGATGATCACCTCTCGTGGAACATCGAGCAGTCGTTCAAGTCCCTAACGCAGACGCTTGGTTCAATGCTCCTCATCATGAGCGTGCTGCCATTGATTATCGTCGTGATCATTCCTGTTTTCATCCTGTATTATCGTCTACAGCGAGATTATCGTCGCAGTGCGCGTGAAGCAAAGAGGCTCGAGTCAATTAGTCGTTCTTCTCGATACGCGCACTTCAAGGAGCTTGTTACGGGGCTCGACGTGATTCACGGATTTGCTCGCGAAGGGCATTTCATTGCAACACACCGGGCCATTCTTGGTCGATATCAGCGGGCGTATTGGTGCAGCATCATGCTGAATCGCTGGTTTTCAACTCGCGTGCCTCTCACGGGTGGACTCGTAGCCGTTGCTACCAGCATCTTGATCATCCTTGCGGCATGGAATGGAACAATCTCGCCTGGAGTTGCTGGACTTGTGATGACCTACGCAATCAGCTTCTGGGCCACACTTAACTGGACGATTCGAGCCTTCAGCGAAGTTGAATCACGGATGACGTCGGTTGAACGACTCGAGACATTCGCCAAACTTCCAAGCGAGCCGCGCATCACCTCAGAGCCCCTTCTTGACGATCAATCATCGTGGCCTACAAAGGGGGCTCTGCAGATTGAGGACCTTCACGTTCGTTACGCCGAGCACTTACCGATGGTATTACATGGCGTTAGCTTCTCGGTCGAACCAGGTCAAAGTGTCGGTATCGTCGGCAGAACCGGCTCAGGAAAGTCCACGCTATTTCAGTCACTCTTCCGCTTCGTCGAGCCTGCACACGGACGGATCTGCATTGACGGTGTTGATATAACGTCGATCCCACTTGACCGATTACGGCGCAACATTGCGATCATCCCACAAGATCCAACACTGTTCATCGGAACAGTGCGGCGTAATCTTGATCGTTTCCAGGAATGTTCGGACGAGGCGATATGGGAGGCACTTCGCCGTGTTCAATTGTCGGATGTTATTCGCGACACTCCGGGTGGATTACATGCACCCGTTATTGAAGGTGGTGCCAATTTCTCCCAAGGTCAGCGGCAACTCCTTTGTCTGGCACGAGCAATTCTCATCCGTGCGCGAGTGATCGTCCTCGACGAGGCAACCGCAAGCGTCGATGTCCGGACGGACAATCTGATTCAGCGGACGATTCGCGAAGAGTTTCGAGATGTTACAGTGCTGACGATTGCGCATCGACTCGATACCGTGGCTGATGCAGACATGATCGTTGAACTCTCAGCTGGTCGTGTGGCGAAGATTACCAGACGTTAACTTCACGCTCCAGCTGGATATCAAAACGTTCGGCGACGCTTTGCTGAATGCGTTGCGATAGAGCGATGATTTCCTCTCCGCGCGCAGCACCATGGTTCACCAGCACAAGTGCCTGACGATCATGAACGCCGGCATCACCTTGGCGAGCCCCCTTCCAACCACATTGATCGATAAGCCAGGCAGCAGCAAGCTTGACGCGGCCATCTGTCTGAGGGTACATCGGTACATCAGCATGTGCACTCTGCAAACGGGCAGCAACCTCGGTTGTAACAACAGGATTCTTGAAGAACGAACCCGTATTGCCGATTTGCGCCGGATCAGGAAGCTTGCGTCGTCGCACAGCGACGACTGCATGCATGATATCAACGATGGACGGCGTAGTCACGGACATCGCTGCGAGCTCATCACGAACATCGCGATAGTCGGCTGCGATACGAGGCTCGAGGCTGAGTCGATATGTCACAGACGTGATAATCATGCGATCACGATACGCATGCTTGAAGATGCTTTCTCGATATCCAAAGGCGCAATTCTCGGGCATGCATCGCACAAGTTCCCCCGTCTCGCGATCGAGTGCTTCACATTCTTCAAAGATGGATGCCTGCTCAACGCCATACGCACCGATATTCTGCATCGGAGCTGCACCAACCGTCCCTGGAATCAGCGCCATGTTTTCCATCCCGCCCCATCCCTGCGATACGGTCCACTCGACGACGTCATGCCAGATTTCGCCGGCACCAAGACGCACGTGTACAACAGCATCATCGATACAGACGGCACGCTCACGAATCCGCATCGCAATGACCAGACCGTCAATGCGATCGGATGTAGGCACGATGTTACTTCCTCCACCGAGGATATGGACCTTCCAGGCATTAACCGAAGCAAGATGCAGTGCTGCGCGAAGCGCTTCAACTGAGGATACCTCGATGAAATGCTCTGCCGTGGTGTGGCAGTGCATGGTCATCATTGACGAAAGATCGATATCGTGCTGTACGTCAAGCATCTCTTCCTAGCGTACAATGATAACGGGACAATGCTGCACGTGATGCTCGCTTCGGAGCACAAGTTGATAGAGACCTGATGGAAGATCCGATACATCAACACGCACATCTGTTCCTGTCGCCTCAATATTCCGCATCGTTTGCCCCTGCATACTCAGAAGCTGGACCAACGTGCCAGGGCGAATAGTATCGAGATGCAGTGCCTCATGCACGAGCTGTGGCATCGCCGAGACATTGCCATCGGTAGAACTCACGGATGTTGTACCGAGCTCCCACCAAAACGTTGTACCCTTCTCAAACTGACGTGACGGGGTTACCCTGAGCCGGACCGTGCCAAGATTATCGAATGCGGCCCGCGCCTCGAGAATGCTGCCATTTGTTGCTGATCGCACAACCTGATTATCGAGAACGTCATGGCCACGTAGACCGACAACAACATCGACCGGCTCCGGAATCGGTATTTCGGTGTCATAGCTCATGGAGATGTCGCCACGCTCATACAATCGTACCTGCATTGAGAGTCGACCCAGGTTCACGACACCGCCTTGATAGTAGTCGTACGAAAGAAGTGTCATGCCCCTCCACTCAACTACGATACTGCGATCGGGAGCCGTCCCCTCGACGGTCCAGCAGATCCGTGCACCATTGGGGGCATTCGTATCCAGCGTCATATCGAACGCAAACGGAGCGATGATCACGTCTGCATCATTCCACATTGAGAGTGGAGCCCGCGCCCACGCTGGCAAGGGGCGAGCACCAAAGCTCACGAAACCATTCGTATGGATGAACATCGTGTCAAGTGTCCGATCGAGGATGCCGACAGTAAATGGCAGTGCAACCGGCGTTACGATGCGACCAAACTGCGACAGGTCCCGCACAATTGTTGGATTGTCAAGTGGACGATACGTTCCTTGCTCGCTTCGAAAACGATACTGACGCGCAAGGAGGGGACGCCGACGTTCCTGAACGGTAACAACCGTAGCTGTTTCGTCATACATCGGCAGAAGATACCCCGGTGCTGATGCCGGCGCATAGATTTGTGTATCAATCTGCGGCACGACATCGAATGAGCTTGATGCGCGAACATCCTCAATCACGGCAATGCCATCAGCATCTGTTTCACCCTTGAACACCGTCGAGGATCCATACTCTGATACTTCATACCGAATATTGGGACTACGTCGCTGTTGGGGCATCGATGACCGTGCATAGGTAGTGGTTGCGAACGCAATTGTCGATGTCAACTTTGGAAGTACGGAAACCGAGTTCAACGATGCCGACTGTTGAGCGCCGTCGCCGGAAAGATCGAGGCGCACGGTGGTTGGTTCGAAGCGACGTCCGACTGCACTGGGCACGATGATGGTTCTGCCGAGTGGAAGGACTCGACGAACACGGACAGAGGTTTGCCCCTGTTCGGGGAATGGCATCGGCACAACGGCGAGAACGCCCGGCAATCGGTCGCTAAAGATGTTGAGTATCGTTGCCGTCGTATCACCGCCATTATGAACGATGACATCGACGATCTGTCCTTTTGTTACCCAGATGTCTTTTCGTTCCAGTGTATCAGCTACTGCAACTCCGAGAGAGAAAGCATCTTCACCGACCTGCGCAGGATAGATAGTATAGGGGCCATCGATATCAATGCTATACAAGCCTCGTCCCAATCCCGTAAATGTCCACGCTCCGTCGGCCGCAGTGGACACAATCGTATCTCCTGCAGGTTGTGGTGTGCCACGGTATATCTCGTCATTAACGGCGCGGATCTTCAAGGTCACACCAGAAAGGGGCTGTTGTGTCTCGGCATCTCGAATCGTCCCGGTAATGGCGCTCGCACGCGTCGCACTCTGCCCTCCAACACACGGACGATTTTGCAGGTACTCGCGCAGCACCAATCGGTGCATCGGATGAAACTCCAGGACGTCGTTTGAAGCGGGATCTCCTGTTGCCGCACAGTATGACATGATCGTGCCGCGGCTCGGCTTCACGTCATCACCCGAGAAGCATGTTCCCGATTCCGCCGTCACACAACTATCGAGCGCACCACCGGGCCAGTAGCAGCTATGCGTATGGATACCACCGCAGAGGTGACCCAGCTCGTGCGAAATGACAGAGACGTTCCACGACCATTGCGGAAAGGCCGTTGCTTCGGTATCGATATCGACAGCACAGTACGATCCGTCCTCGTCACAGAGACCACCAATGGTGGCGGCAATTCCACCAGCTGTTTCACGCGATGTGATGAACAGTGCCGCATCTCGCTCTACAGTCTTCATGGTCGTTTGATAAACGTCGACAAAGGTGTCGAGAAGCGAGAAGACATCTTGCTGGGTTGGATATGGGTCATTGGGAACATCCCATAACCGAAGGTTGGTGATGAGCACCTTGGTACGGAGCTCAGTTTCGTAGACCATGGCTACAGCCGCGAGATTAACCGCAATCCAGAGCCGTGCATCATCAACACCGCCAGCTGCGCGGACTGCATCATTGTCGACTTCAACCGCTAGCTGCAGCGTTAGCGTATCATTTGCAGCTGTTGCTTCTATCGTCTTGCTACCTGCCTGACGCAACGCCTGATGCGCAGCATCACTGATCTTCTCTGGATCGGTCTTGCATCCACGACTCGCGCTCGATGTCGGTGCGAATCGCAATTGTAGGGAGTTCGACGTATCACGGACAATCGTGGCACGATGTCCACTCTGCTGCGTTAGCCCCATTACGGCTCCGCGCCGATCGAGAGCAATGATCGTCCAGTCACTCCCAGCAGGCCCA
Source organism: Bacteroidota bacterium (assembly GCA_039795225.1). Lineage (GTDB taxonomy): Bacteria > Bacteroidota > Ignavibacteria > Kapaibacteriales > Kapaibacteriaceae > UBA10438. The sequence goes on from JBDKEN010000001.1 coordinate 58,746, forward strand.
GGCAACGTGCGGTAGAGCACGACATCCTGGGCAAGGGGCGACACATGTTCTGCCCCATCCGTCACCACAACATTCTTTGCCCATGGGGATGTCCACGCAACACGCTCTAGCTTCGTGTGAATACGCCGACCGTTCGGATGCTGCACCGCAAGCGCTAATAATCTTGGGTGTTCACCGAAAACTCGCTGAACAGCTTGCGGCGTTGCATTATCGACGAGTTGCGGCAGTCCTTGAGCCGAGACCGCAACTGACGTTATCACGGCAGCAACAGCACAAACCTTGAGCACATGGTAAAGGGTCATTGTCGTCCTCGGTGAATGCGACCGGAGGCTAGCCCCCTTACAAACTCGGCCCGAGCATATCCTCTGGTCGCACCCACGCATCGAACTGCTCTTCGGTGAGCAAGCCGAGGGCCAGTGCTTCCTGCTTGAGTGTCGTCCCATTCTTGTGCGCAGTCTTCGCAATCTTGGCAGCGTTATCATAGCCAATGTGTGGATTGAGCGCCGTCACAAGCATGAGGGTATTGCGATTGTAGTAATCCAAGCGCTCAACATTTGGCGTAATACCAACAGCACAATGCTCGTTGAACATCGTACAGGTATCTGTAAGGAGCCGCGTGCTCTGCAATACGTTATAGATGATCACGGGCTTGAATACATTCAGTTCGAAGTTCCCGGAAGCACCACCAATGTTCACGGCAACGTCGTTACCCATTACCTGAGCAGCGACCATTGTCATGGCTTCACTCTGCGTTGGGTTCACCTTACCGGGCATGATTGATGAGCCTGGTTCGTTTTCAGGGATTGATATTTCGCCGAGGCCGCAGCGTGGACCCGATGACATCCAACGAATGTCGTTGGCAATCTTCATAAGCGATGCTGCGAGCGTCTTGAGCGCGCCGTGAAGGAAGACTAATGCATCGTGTGCTGCGAGCGACTCGAACTTGTTTGGTGCCGACACAAAGGGCAGTCCGGTAAGCTCAGCAATCTTCGCTGCCGAGCGAACGGCAAACTCTGGATGCGTATTGAGTCCAGTACCAACGGCGGTGCCACCAAGGGCAAGCTCGTATACGCCGCTCATGGCAGCATGCATGCGTGCAAGGTCGTTCGTCAATGCTTGCGCATAGCCCGAGAACTCCTGACCGAGCGTGATTGGCGTAGCATCCATCAGGTGCGTACGACCGCTCTTGATCAGATCCTTAAACTCTTCAGACTTTGCTGCGAGCGTGTCACGCAGCTCGGTCACGGCAGGCACAAGACGCGACGTCACACTGATTGCCGCTGCGATGTGCATCGCTGTTGGGAAGGTGTCGTTGGAGCTTTGCGACTTGTTAACATCGTCATTCGGATGAACGGGCTTCTTCGAGCCAAGCTCGCCCCCAGCCATCTCAATGGCACGGTTGGCAATCACCTCGTTCACGTTCATGTTGGTCTGTGTGCCCGAACCGGTCTGCCAGACACTCAGCGGAAAATGCTCAAACAGCTTGCCGTCGATCACCTCGTCACATGCCTTGACGATGAGATCCTTGGTCTCAGCCTTCAGCACACCGAGGTCAGCGTTCACCATAGCGGCGGCCTTCTTGAGAATGGCCATCCCCTGGATGACTTCACGAGGCATGCGTTCTTCACCGATTGCGAAGTGGATTAACGACCTTGCGGTTTGTGCCCCGTAGTATGCTGTGGATGGAACGGCGATCTCGCCCATCGTGTCGCGTTCAATGCGTGTGCTCATGACGTGTAATCGTGATGAAGTGATGTGATAGACAATGATGTAATGATGCGGTTATCAAGGGACCGGACAGTGCAAAACTACGTCAAGGGGCTCACCAGACCAGTCGACCGCTCAATCGCAGCGCCTCGATGGCTGCAGCATAGGTTTCGAACTCCGATTGGGCCAGACGCGTGACGATTTCGACAAGAGATTGCTGCGACTGTCGCACGTCGAAATCATCGACAAGGCCCTGGCGATAGCCAACGAGCGTAATCTCCGCATTGCGCTCTGCTGCAAGCAACGTCTGGCGTTCGGTTTCGAGAATACGTCGACCGCTACGAACGCGCTCGAGAATGCCTGCCAGCTGTGAGCGCATCTGAAGACGCAGATCCTCGATCTCGGCACGCCGGCGAAGGGTCTCGACCCGTGCGAGCTCTGATGCCTGCGCGTCGGCAGTTCCTCGAAAGATGTTGTAGCGAAATTGAAGTCCAGCACTCCAACCCGTAGTGCGGTTCTCAAGGATAAAGCCTGCCTCGGTCGAGTTATCTGTCAGCTGTAGGCCCCCTACCGCGTCGATCCGAGGCCAGAACGACGCGGCGATTTGCCGTTCTGCAGCAACAGCGGCTTGGATTTGTCGCTCGGCGGCAAGGATATCGGGATTCCGCATCAACATGGCATCTTCGAGTTCAGAGGCCGATGCAAGCTCAGGCATCATCATGAGCGTATCGACCTGAAACGAGTCACGTGGATTCCGCGCAAGGAGGACGTTGAGTCCTGCGCGCGCGAGCACCAAAGCGGTGCTCAGTCGATCGAGCTGAACACGGATCGCGTTACGGTCAATCTCGGCCTGCGCAACTGCTGTTGCCGAGGCCTGACCAATTTGCTGACGCTGACGTGCAAGCTCAAGTCGGCGTTCTGCAAGTGAGAGGGCCGCACGAGCACCATCAACCGCACGACGTGCGGAAACAACACTCGCATAGCGCGTCATCACGTCAGCGATTACTCGCGCATAGGATCCACGCGCCCGCTCACGTTCGGCTTCGGCCAGCTGCGACATTTGGTCGTCAACGGCCATCATCCGAAAGCCATCAAACAGCGTCCATTGCATTGTCGCATTCGCGTTAATGTTCGTAAAGCCTGCATCGTTGCGATCAATAACAACTCCACTTGCCGTGCGCTGCGAGATATCATTCGAGCCACGTGTGCCGTTGGCAGCAACATCAAGTGTTGGCAAGTACACAGCCGTACCAAGTCGCTCCTGGGCAGAAGCAGATGCTGAATCGAATCGAGCGATCTGCAGTCGAAAGTTCTTTTGAAGCGCTTCCTGCACGGCATCAGCGAGAGATACGGTTTGCGCACGTAGCGCCATGCCCTGCGCTAAAATGACAACGAGAACACCGATGCGCCAGTATGTCGTCATGTTATCCATGCTGCACCGCCGTTGGAGATTTCAATCGTGACAATACGACGTAGAGTGACGGTATGATATAGAGCGTAAGCAGTGTGGAGATAGCCATTCCGCCAACGACAACCACCCCCATCCCAACTCGACTCTCGGAGGCTGCGCCAAGTGACAAAGCGATTGGCAATGAACCGAGAATGGTCGCCAGCGATGTCATAAGAATAGGACGGAACCGCAGCGAGGCAGCATCAAGCGCTGCCTGAATACGATCTGCCCCTTGCTCGAATCGCTGATTCGCAAACTCGACGATCAGAATCCCATTCTTTGTCACCAATCCAATGAGAACGATACATCCGATTTGTGAAAAGATGTTCAGCGTGTCACCCGAGATCCAGAGAGAAATCACCGCCCCTGAAAGTGCTAGCGGCACTGTGAGCATGATTGTCAGTGGATCGATCCAACTTTCGAACTGTGCTGCGAGAATCAAGTAGACGAGGGCAAGCGCGAGTACAAATGCAAACAGCAGCGACGACGAACTCTCGGCAAAGTCACGCGATGCCCCGGTGAGCGCGGTCGAAAAGCGATCGTCCAAGGTCTTTGAGGCTACTTCCTCCATCGCCTTGATACCGTCGGCAATGGTTGCTCCAGGAGCAAGTCCAGCACTAATGGTCGCGCTGACCGAGCGATTGTACCGATAGAGCTGCGGTGGAACGCTCCGCTCTTGCAGTGTCACAAGATCAACAAGCGGCACCATGGCACCCGAGGCTGTCCGCACCGAAATGTCCAACACATCTTCTGGTGTTGCACGTGCAGAGCGCTCCAGTTCTCCGATCACCTGATACTGCTTACCGTCGCGGACGATATAGCCGTAGCGCTGGCCCGAGAAGCCTGATTGAATGACGGAAGCAATATCAGCCAGATTCACACCCAAGGCACGAGCCTTTGCACGATCAACCTCGATATCCACCTCAGGCTTGGTGAACTTCAGGTTGACATCCACCACACTAAAGACTGGGTTCTGTTGAGCCTGCTCGAGCACGTTTGGCAACGCCTCTCGGAGTGACTCGATGTTTGGCGCCATGATCACCACCTGAACGGGCAAGCCCGCACGCTGGCCGGTAGAAATCGTCTGCTCCTGGATGACCAGGGTACGAACCTCGGTTGCATCGCGCAGAATCTTTGTCAGCATGGCAGCGATGGCCATTTGTGACCGCCTACGCTCCTCCGGATCTACCAGAATAAGCCTCGCAAAGCCAGCGTTACTGCCTCCAGAGAGGAAGAATGGTGACGTAACCGTAATGAGGAGTTTCTTCTCCGGAACAGCCGCCTGCACGCGCTGCTGAAGAGAGTCGATGATGACATTCATTCGATCGTAGGTGGTGCCTTCGGGAGCCGTCAGATTCATCGTGATCACACTGCGGTCTTCAAGCGGCGCGAGTTCACTTTTGAGCATTCCGCCAATACCGAGGAGGGCAACTATCGAGACAAGCATGGCGATGCCTGCTCGAAGGGGGCGACGCACTACAGCATCAACGGAACGGGAATAGGCTGTTGTCAGCCACACAAAGAATGGCTCGGTGACGCGCACGAGCCAGCCTTCGATGGAAGATCGACGTAGGATTGCCGTGCTCATCATCGGCGTCAGCGTCAGCGACACAACGGCAGATACAATCACCGAGGAGGCAACAACGAGTCCGAATTCACGGAACAACCGTCCAGTGATTCCCTGCAAGAAGATCACCGGAAGGAATACCATCGCCAGCGTGACCGTTGTCGAAATGATCGCAAACGTGATCTCACTCGATCCGTTCTCACCGGCCGAACTCGGATCTTCACCCTCTTCGATACGCTTGTAGATGTTCTCCATCATCACAATGGCATCATCAACGACAAGCCCCGTGGCAAGAACGATTCCAAGCAACGTCAACAAGTTGATGGAAAATCCAGCCATCCAGAGGAAGAAGAAGGATGCTACGAGCGAGACCGGGATTGCCACGACAGGAATGATCGTAGCCCTCCATGTGCGGAGAAAGAGGAAGATGATCAGCACCACCAGCAGAAAGGCGATCACGAGTGTTTCTTCAACCTCACGGATGGCACCACGGATGAATCGTGTATTATCAAAGGCCACCTTGAGCTCGATACCCTTTGGCGTCGATGCGAGCAATTGTTGATACCGACGATAGAACTCGTCGGCAATCTCGATCTGGTTTGCACCCGGCTGCGGCGATATCGCCAGAGCAACCATTGGCACGCCATCACGCTTAAGAACCGTTCGCTCATTCTCCGCACCAAGATACACGCGGGCCACATCGCTCAACCGAATAACAGCCCCCTGCTCATCACGGAGGATCAGATTGAGGAACTCCTCTGCGGTTGCCAGACGTCCGAGTGTTCGCAGTGAGAGTTCCATGGTCGACCCTTCAAGACGACCCGATGGGAGTTCGACATTCTCACGGGCGAGTACCGCACGCACATCCGTTGGCGTCAGCCCATAGGATACCAGCTTCTTGGGATCCATGATGATGCGCATGGCATACTTGCGCTCACCCCAGATCGTGATCGATCCTACTCCCGTGATCGTCTGGAGTCGCTCCTTGAGCACATTGGCCGCATAGGCACTGAGTTCCCCCAGAGAACGATCACGTCCCTGCACGGTCATGACGACCACATTACTGCTGTTGGATTCTGACTTAGCAACGACCGGTGGATCAACGTCGGCAGGGAGCTGTCGTTTTGCACGCTCAACCCGATCACGAACGTCATTGGCGGCCTGCTCGAGGTCGCGCTCCAATTCGAACTCAACGGTGATCGTTGATCGACCATCGGCACTGGTTGAGGTCAGCGACCGAATTCCGTCGATACCATTGATCGACTCTTCAAGGGGCTCTGTGATTTGTGATTCAACCACATCGGCATTGGCACCGGTGTAGGTGGTCGTGACCGAAATATTCGGTGGATCGACATTGGGAAACTGGCGGATACCAAGAAATGAAGCTCCCACAAGCCCCATCACGACGAGTAGGATGCTAATGACGACTGCGGTAACAGGACGCCGGATTGAAAACACGCTGATGTTCATCGTAGGGTCGCCTTGACAGGTTTGCCAGCCTTGACGAACAGAATTCCCGAGGTGATGATGGTATCACCCGGCGCAACACCCGACAACACCTGCACGTGCGTCATCGTTCGGGCACCGGTCGACACGAGAACTGCTTCAGCACGGCCACCACGAACACGGTAGACGGTGGCACCATTCATGTCCTGGACGATGGATTCAGCTGGCAGGAGAAGAGCATCGGTGATTGTTGATCGACGCAGCAAAACATCGGCAAACATCCCGGAGGAGAGACCAGCTGCATTCGAGATCCGTGCACGCACTCGTTGCGTGCGAGTGCGCTCATCAAGCACCGGTTCAACAGCCGAGACCGTTGCGACGCGAGAGCTCGTATCGGCACTGCGCAGACGCAGACGAAGTGGACTGCCAACACCAACTGTACCGATGTAGCGCTCGGGTACAGCCACATCAATGTTCAGTGCGCCGGCCGATGTGAGTGTCGTGATCGGTGTGGACGGGCTAACGATGGCGCCGACGCTGATTTGTCGCAATCCGATGATGCCACTGAAAGGGGCTCGCACTTCGGTCTTCGCAATCTGAGCATCCAACTCAGCGATTTCGGCCGTCCGCATCGCCACCTGCGCAACTGCGGCCTCAAGTTCTTCCTGCGATACACCATCAACGGCCTTCATTGCGCGAAGACGCTCGGCACGTTTGGCATCGAGCTGACGCTGCTGCTCGAGTTTCGACCGACGCGCAACGAGATCATCATCAACGAGTTTGACCAGTAGCTGGCCTGCTCGAACTTGGACCCCTTCGCGGAAGCTGATCGACTTGACACGCCCGGTTATCTCCGTGCGGACATCGATCGATTCATCGGCGACAACTTGACCGGTCAGGGAAACCTCATCGGTAAACTCCTGCGGCGTGACCACCATCGCCTCAACAGCTGGGGGAAGTTTTCCACCGGGTGGACCTCCGGCCGGCGATGCGCCCGGGCCCCCGGAGGACGTCAAATCAGCTCCAGAGCGCCATCGAAGCACGCCTGCGACAGCAAGAACGACCAGTCCGACGACAAGGGCAATTTTGCGAGTATTCATTCTGCAAACTTCGGCAAATTTTCCCATGCTATTTTTGCGCCTGCTTCGTCTTGGTCTGCGCCCAAGGTTGATTCTTTCACCACGCTTCGAGGATTAGCACGATGCGAACATGTCTCCTGGTTATTGCCACCCTGCTCCTGCCACTTACGTTGCTTGCAGCGGAACAAAAAGTCACCCTGAAAGTTGCCGGCAACTGCGGCTCCTGCAAAAAGCGAATCGTCAAGGCCGCTGAGTCGATCGACGGTGTGAGCGACGCTGCATGGGATAAGAAGACGAAGACCTTCACCGCTGTCTATGACGACGCAAAAGCTACACCTGAAGCAATCAAGAAGGCTATCGCTGCCGCTGGATACGACGCAGAAGACGTCAAGGGCAACGATGAGGCCTACAGCAAGCTTCCAGACTGCTGCCGATATCGTGACGGATCACACGATTGAAGACTGGGTATCCAACGACCAATTACAAATGACCAATGACAAAGTACAATTGGCCAATGACGAATGACCAATGACGAATGACCAGTGACGAATGACCAATGACGAGTGGAGTCTCGCATCGGCGGGAACGAAGAACACCTCACACCTCACACCCCAAACCTGAAACCTGTTCCATGCATCGCGACATTTTTGAACATCGCCACCACGGACTTTCACAATCTGACATTCAGGCCATGCTGGCTGCTGTTGATGCATCGAGCATCGACCAGCTTGTTGAGCAGACCGTACCGTCGCAGATCCGGCTTGAGAAGCCCCTTGACCTGCCGTTGCCGCTGACGGAGATCGAGATGCTTGCCGAATTGAAGTCGATCGCAGCCACCAACTCGGTTGCTCGGTCCTACATCGGCATGGGGTATTATGACACGGTCACACCGCCTGTGATTCTCCGAAACCTCATCGAGAATCCAGGATGGTACACGCAGTACACGCCCTACCAGGCAGAGATTGCGCAGGGCCGTTTGGAAAGCCTGTTGAACTTCCAGACGCTGGTGACAGACCTGACCAAGATGGATATTGCCGGGGCTTCGCTACTCGACGAAGGCACGGCTGCAGCTGAAGCCATGCATATGACATTCGCTGCGCGCGGCGCGGCGGTGAAGTCGGCAAACACAATGTTCGTCGACGCAAATGTCTTCCCGCAAACCCTGGAGGTGATTCGCACTCGTGCAACACCATTGGGAATCAACGTTGTTGTCGGCGATTGGAAGAGCGTCGAGTTTGATGGTACAATTTTCGGTGCCTATGTCCAGTACCCAGCTGGCGACGGTTCTGTTGAAGACTACACGGCGTTCTGTGAGCGAGCTCATGCAGGGGGCGCGTTGGTAACAGTCGGTACGGACCTCATGGCCCTGACGCATCTCACACCACCGGGTGAGTTTGGTGCAGACGTCGCTGTCGGCACAGCGCAACGATTGGGCGTGCCATTGGGATATGGTGGACCGCATGCAGCCTTCTTGGCAACGCGTGAGGCATACAAGCGTATCATTCCGGGTCGCATTATTGGCGTCAGCGTCGATGCTCAAGGGAATCTGGCTCTGCGCATGGCCCTGCAAACGCGTGAGCAACACATCCGTCGTGACAAGGCGACGTCGAACATTTGTACGGCGCAGGCGTTGCTGGCAAATGTCTCGGCGATGTATGCCGTGTATCACGGTCCTGATGGACTGCGTGGCATCGCCCATCGTATTCACACGCTCACCTCAGCGCTGGCCTCGGGGCTCACATCCCTCGGGTATAGCACCTGTAACATTTCATGGTTTGACACGCTGTGCGTCTGTGCTGATCCAGCTGCTGTGCGCGCAGTCTTTGAGCCACGGCTTATCAATCTGCGCTACCGCACAGATTGTGCGTGCGTTGGTGTTTCGCTTGACGAGACGACAACGGTTCCCGATGTACAAGACATCCTTGATGCCTTTGCAGCCGTCAAGGGAGCTTCGGCACCTCATGTTGCCGATCTTCTGCACACGGCGACGAGCGGCCTCCCGGCCTCACTCGTGCGGACCTCGAGCTATCTCACACATCCGGTATTTAACAGTTATCACACCGAACACGAGATGCTACGCTACATGAAGCGTCTCGAGAACAAAGACCTGTCTCTCACGCATTCGATGATCTCCCTGGGCTCGTGCACCATGAAGCTCAACGCAACGGCGGAGATGATCCCAATCACCTGGCCTGAGTTCAATCGTATTCATCCATTTGCGCCCCTCTCACAGACGCAGGGGTATCAGCGCATTTTCTCTGAGCTGAGCACATGGCTGAATGAAATCACAGGATTTGATGCATGCTCCCTGCAGCCGAATGCAGGTGCACAGGGCGAGTATGCTGGACTATTGGCAATCCGCGGATTCCATCATGCACGGGGCGAGCAGCACCGCAATGTGGTGCTTATCCCCTCGTCTGCCCATGGCACCAATCCAGCGTCGGCCGTCATGGCCGGCATGAAGGTTGTTGTCGTCAAGAGCGATGCTCATGGTCATGTCGACGTCGATGATCTGCGCGCACAGGCAGAAGCAAACTCGGCGAATCTTGCAGCGCTGATGGTAACATACCCGTCAACGCACGGCGTATTTGAGGAGGCCATCAAGGACATCTGCGCCATTGTGCATCAGCACGGTGGACGTGTTTACATGGACGGAGCAAACATGAATGCCCAGGTGGGCTTGACGTCACCACGCGCCATCGGCGCTGATGTATGCCACCTCAACCTCCACAAGACGTTCTGTATTCCACACGGAGGGGGCGGTCCAGGAATGGGTCCGATCTGCTGCACGGCAGAGCTCGCCCCGTACCTGCCATCACATCCCGTCATCAACCCGATCGATGTCGAGCATGTCGGGCCGGTATCCGCTGCTCCTTGGGGCTCGGCATCCATTCTGCTCATCTCATGGGCATACATCCGGATGATGGGCGGTGAAGGTCTGACGAATGCAACCAAGCGTGCTATTCTGAATGCGAACTACATCAAGAGTCGCATCGAACAGCATTATCCGATCCTCTATACCGGCACAAACGGACGCTGCGCCCACGAGATGATCGTGGACCTGCGCGAGTTCAAGCAGCGCGGTGGCATCGAAGCAGAAGATGTTGCAAAGCGCATGATGGACTACGGATACCACGCGCCGACACTCAGCTTCCCTGTCCCAGGCACGATCATGATCGAGCCCACAGAGAGCGAGAGCAAGGCCGAACTGGACCGGTTCATCGAAATGCTCCTTTCCATTCGTACCGAAATTGAGAGTGTGTGCAGTGGCGCAATTGATGCCAAGGACAACCCGCTCAAGAATGCCCCGCACACCATGTTCGTTGTCACTGCCGATACGTGGGAACACACGTACTCACGTCAGACTGCCGCATTCCCACTTCCATGGGTGCGTGATCGGAAGTTCTGGCCATCCATCGGCCGGGTCGACAACGCTCATGGCGATCGCGTGCTCATTTGCACGTGTCCGTCGATCGAAGAATACGCGTGAGTTTGGGTACTGGGTACGAAGTACAAATGACGAAGTACGAAGTACCAATGACGAAGTACGAAGTACCAATGACGAAGTACTTTGCTTGGGTTTGGTGTCCTGCCTTCGCGGGCATGGTTATGGCGTTCCAGGTTCAACCGTAATAGCGTAGTTCCCGAACTCTGTGGATCGCTACATACTTGCTCATGCAAGCGTACCTGGTCATAAGTAATTCGTCCTTGGTAATTCGTCCTTGGTAATTCGTCCTTGGTAACTCGTCCTTGGTGATCCGTCATCGGTAATTCCATAACTCTGCAATCCATGAGCGAATTGCCGATCAACTCCGTTCTGCCCGACATCTGCGACGTGCTTGCGCGGAATGTGCCGTGCATCCTTGAGGCGCCCCCTGGGGCGGGCAAAACGACGATGGTGCCGCTGGCGCTGATCAACCAGGCGTGGCTGCAGGGCAAGAAGATCGTAATGCTCGAGCCACGGCGTCTGGCAGCGAAGGCTGCGGCGCGGCGGATGGCATCGCTGCTGGGAGAGCAGGTTGGACAGACCGTTGGCTACAGGATGCGCATGGAGTCGGCGATCAGTGAGGCCACGCGCATCGAAGTGGTGACCGAAGGCGTGCTTACACGACAGTTGGCGCGTGATCCAGAGCTACGTGGTGTTGGACTCGTGATCTTTGATGAGTTTCACGAGCGGTCGTTGAATGCTGATACGGGGCTTGCGCTCACGCTCACAACACGTGCACTGCTCAGAAGCGACCTACACGTATTGGTGATGTCGGCAACAATTGGGTCGCTAAACTTTACGACGATCATGCCGGACGCCGAGCGCGTTACGAGTCTCGGTCGGACATTCCCGGTCGAGACAACCTATCTGCGTAGTGCGTCTGACAAGCCCCTTCATGAACTCATGGCTGCCGCCGTGCGTGATGCTATCCGCGATGACGCCGGCGATATTCTCTGTTTCTTACCGGGTCAGGCCGAAATCCGCCGCACGCAGGAGGTCCTTCTTGGTAGGCCCGAAGCGCTTGACGGTGCGGAGGTGATGATCCTGCATGGTGAGCTTGCGGCCGATGCGCAGGACGCTGTGCTGCGGCCCGCGTCGCGGATTCGGCGCGTGATCCTGTCGACGGCCATTGCCGAAACATCGCTCACGATCGACGGCGTGCGGACAGTTATCGACGCTGGACGCTCGAGGGAGCCCCGTTTCGATCCACGATCGGGAATGACCCATCTGACAACGGTGAGTGTGTCAAGGGATGCTGCCGAACAACGTGCTGGGCGTGCAGGACGCACCGCAGCCGGACGCTGCATTCGGCTGTGGACGGAAAGGGAGCACGACCAGCTGCCGGAGCGCCGAACAAGTGAGATCCTTGTAGCCGACTGTTCGAGTCTGATTCTCGAGGTAGCCAGTTTTGGCGTGGAGATCTCGGATCTGCCGTGGCTTGAGCAGCCCCCTGCCGGAAATGTAGCACAGGGACGTGAGCTCCTGCGTCAGCTGGGAGCACTCGATACGTCAAACAGCATCACTCCGCACGGACGCGATTTGCTGCGCTATGGCACGCACCCGCGCATCGCCCATATGTTGGTGCGCTCGAGAGCGGTTGGTATCGAATGGGTCCGCGCATCAGGCATTGCCGCTATCATCGGTGAGCGCGATCTCCTCAAAGGCGAGCGGTTGAGTGATGTACGCCGACGTCTTGATGTGTTGCAAGGGGCGAACGATCCGCACGCCGACCGTGCAGCCATTATGCACGCCCGCAAACGTCAGCAGGCGCTACGCAAGCCGCATGACGCATCGATTGAACGGCTGAGAGTTCCAGAGGATGACATCGAGGGAGTCCTCATTGCCCTTGCTTACCCCGAGCGCCTTGCACGCAGCAAAGGAGACGGACGATTCCTTCTTCGAAATGGTCGCAGTGTTACCATTATGCAGGCCGATCCACTGGCACGCTCCGAGTGGCTGGCCGTGGCGGACCTGGATGGAACAGCTGCCGAGCCGCGCATCTCCATAGCGGCCCCGCTCAGTCTCGAAAGCGTGCGAATAGTTTTTGCCGATGATTTCACGACACACGTTGAAACAGGTTGGAACGACCGTGATGGTCGTATTGTGGCGCGCACGGCAAGCATGCTCGGCGCAATCGTTGTTGAAACCAAAGCAAATGCCAATGCCGATCCACAGGATCTTGCAGCGGCATTTGCACGAGAGCTCGCACGACGCGGCATCGAGAGGATGCCATGGGACGAACGGGCTCAGCGACTTCGTGATCGCATAACATTCACACGTCAGCATACGGGGGCCGAACTCCCCGAGATGTCTGACGAGATGCTGTCGCAATCCGTTGAGCAGTGGCTCGCACCGCATCTTATTGGGATGCGCTCACTTGCCGACCTGCAGAAGCTCGACCTGGTGCGCCTTCTTCAGGACATGCTCACGCGCGAGCAGAGAACCCTTGTTGATCGATGTGCCCCCGAATTGTACAAGCCTCCCAAAGGCCGCGAGGTGGCCATTGATTACTCCAATCCTGATCAGCCCCTTGCCGCCGTCCGACTCCAGTTCATGCTCGGCGTTAAGCGCACTCCGACGGTGGCCAACGGTAACGTTCCACTCACTCTCGAGCTTCTTTCACCCGCCGACAGGCCCATCCAGAAGACTCGCGACCTCGCTGGCTTTTGGAGTGGGTCATATCAGTCGGTACGAAAGGAGATGAAGGGGCGGTATCCAAAGCACGACTGGCCCGAGACTCCGTAATGTTGCGGTGCGTAGATTGCGCCATTGATTCTCCGCACCAGAGGTCACGAAGTATGTTTCGACACCTTCTCGTTCTTGTTCTCGGATTGGCTCTTGGTCAGTCCTTCGCTCTCGGGCAGGCCCGCCCATGGATCTATCGCAGCAACGTATTGCCAGGATCATCACCCGTGGTATGTAACGCGGCCGGTGGCATTGTTGTGTTTGACAAGATCGCAATGCGAACCATTGATCATGGATTCACGCTTGACACTGTGCGTGATCTTGATCAGGACATCTGCGCATTTGTTGACTTCCCGGGTGCAATCAGCTTTGCTGTGACCTACAGTAGTGCATCACGCACGGTCTGGTCGTATTTCTCGCAAGGTGGCAACTCATGGTCAAAGATCGACTCTATGATGAACGTCGATCGACCAACGAGCATCGCAACATCGCAGACTGAATGGTTTATGGCAACGGAGAATGGTTCGACCATCTACCGCGTGGGAGAAACCTCCACGACCATCAAGGGTCCATCGTCCGAGCCTATCCGCCAACTCGTCCTCGTTGGCTCAATGCTCGTTGCCAATGTCAACGGTCAATCGATCGCAACCTCAACAGACTTTGGTATGACCTGGAAGACGCTACCAGCAGAGGGCATCGGTCCAATGCATGTCCTCGACGGGAATGCGTACGTCGCCTCCACGCAAGGAGTCAAGAAGCTCGATGTTGATGCTGGTACATTGGTTCCTGTGGGTGTGTGGGCTGTTGCCTCACCCGGTGCCCCACTGACTCTTGACATCGATTCGTATCTCGGCCGGTTGTACTGCCTCGCGCTCGATGGGGCGTATCAGCTCTTTCAGCTCGATCCTGGAACAACATCATGGGTGCCAGTTGGTCAGCCCCTTCCCTGTCGCGCCGCTGCTGCAAGCCCTTCGATCATGACGATTGAATCTGGTTGGGCCGTTGCCGCCATCAATATCACTGAGGGCCAGAAGGACACGTCAGGGGTCTACGCATACGATTTGAATGATTTTTCATCGGTGCACGAGGGAGCAACGCGTGATACGTATCCATCGCGGATCATTGATCGGTCGACCACAGCAATCGAGCTTGGCGTTGAAAATCCAACAGCACTCTTGATCGACCAGTCGGGCCGTACGGTCATGCAGTGCCCCCATCTTGGGGACGGGAGATATCAGCTTTCGGCAAGCACGCTTGCCGCTGGCGTCTATACCATCGTGACGCAGGACGCGCTGTCGCGAACCGTTCAACGTCTACTCGTGCCATAAGCCAGGCTACGACGCACCATGGCGAAAGCTGCACTGAACGCTGCACAGCAGCGCATAATGACTCGCAAGCGACTCATTACGATTGTTGGTCTGACCCTTGCTGTGCTGGCCTTCATTCTGTTTTCCAATTACGGTGTCGTTACACGACTATCGTTAATGAGTGAAACCTCCGATCTCGAGGGCCATGTCAATGAACTCCGCAGCACATCCGATAGTCTGCGACGTCAGATCAGAATCCTCGAGTCCGACAGTACCGAGATTGAACGTCTTGCCCGGGAACGATATGGATATGTGCGTCCAAACGAAGAAGTCTTCATCATCAGCCGCGACACCGCAACACCATAATGCGCGTCCGTAATTTCGCCATCATCATCCTGCTCTGTAGCAGTCTCTTTCTCAGTACTTCCTGTTCAATCATGAGTTCACATTCCATCCGCCCCTTTACTGCTGCCAACGCTGCTGCTCCAATCGGTCCATACTCGCATGGCGTTGCCTGCTCCGGGAATCTTCTCTTCCTCAGTGGACAGATTCCACTCCGTGCTGATGGGACACTCGTAAGCGGTACAATCGCCGAAGAAACCCGTCAGGTGTTTGAGAACATCCGTACCATTCTCACTTCGCAGGGTGCCGATCTGACATCGATTGTCAAGACCACCGTGTTCTTGAAGAACATGGATGACTTTGCCGAAATGAATGGTGTCTACGCGGAGCAGATGGGTGATCACCGACCAGCACGCTCGGCCGTTGAAGTTGCTCGTCTGCCGAAAGATGTGCGCGTCGAGATCGAGGTCATCGCATGCGTGCCCTAAGGCACCTCGTCATGGTGCTCATGCTGCTCATGACGTCGGTCAGGGGGCTTGCACAATCTGCCGATACGACGTCGGCATTCACGCCGCTTGCTGGACCGACGAAATCTTCGACGACGGCCATTCTCTATTCCTTGGCCTTCCCAGGCTTGGGCCAGATCTACACCGAAAACTATTGGAAGGTCCCACTGTTTACGGGCGCGGCTGTGGCCACTGCCGTGCTGTTTGTTCGAAACAATGCTGATTTCGCAACAGCTGCGACCGCGTACGACGATGCCGTTGCGAATGGACTTGATGCAGCGACCACCAACATCCTGCTTCGGCGTCGGGAGGCATTTCGTGACAATCGAGATCTGGCAGGGGTGTTCTTTCTGATAACCTATGCCCTAGCTGCTGTCGACTCCTACGTTGGAGCCGAGCTCTATCAGTTTGATACGGGAGAGAATCTCAGCCTATCGGCGGGTCCATCAGCCCGGAACCTCGTCGCCGTCAATCTCCGCCTGACGTGGTAAAGATGCGCCCCCTATCTTTGCCAATGCTTTTTCGTATCGCCCTGCATCTCTCGGTAATCGGCACGCTGTGCGTGTCTGTGGCTGCCCAATCCTCGCTATCGGAAACTCTGGGCCTGCGTCTCGGAGCTGGGTTGGCGTTTAGCCAGCATTCGGGACCATTTACACAGACAGCCGGGATGCTCGACTGTGAGCCGCTGTCATTTGGGGACGGATATGGACCAACGGGCCTCTTGGGTATTGAATTCCCCGTCTCTTCCTGGGGTATGCTGGGAATTGAGCTGGCCCTGACAAATCGATCAGGGTCATTTTCACGAACCAATACCTACCCACTTCGCGACAGCATCACGGGCCAGGACGTGACGATGTCGACATTGTATACGCTCAACGCCACGCTGTCAAACGTCGATGTTGCGATGATGCTCCACATTCCCGTTATCGGAACTGCGCAACAACGACATCTTGGCTTGAGCGTTGGACCTCGGTTGGCCCTTCCGATGACGGCAACATTTGAACAGCGTGAATCGGTAGTAAGTCCGGAGACCGCGGTGTTCTTTGTACAAGGTTCGCCCGTGCAGGAACGCCTGATACGCTCAGGTGCATTGCAGTCTCGCACTCCGTTGATGATTGCGTTATCGACAGGCTTGGAGTCATTGATAGCTCTTTCTGATCGACTCAGCCTCGTGCCCCGGTTGAGTGTTGACTACTTCGTGACTAATGTTGTTGGTGACGCCTCGTGGAAACAGATGTCGATTCGAGCAGATGCCTCGCTTCGCTTCTCGTTCAAGAAGACACCGCTGATGCCACCTCCTCCGCCGCCGCCGGTCATCGTTGAGGCTCCACAAGCACCTGTGTATGCCCCACCGATCCTTGATCTATCCCCGCGTTCCTTTGTCGGTGAGATCGTCACCGGTAACGTCCTCAGGGCATCGATTCCCATCGTCAATGCCGTGTTCTTCGACAGTGCACGAGCCGACGTGCCACCATCGTACAAGGTGGCTGCTGATGGTTCGCAAATGAGCACTGATCCTGTTGATGCGCATGCCTGGATTCTACCGCGGATCGCCGCGATTATCGCCTCCAATCCACAGGCACGAATCACACTTGAGGGTGCCACGAGTGGACCCGTGACGGAGCCTGAAGGCCTTGCGCTTGCCAAACGGCGAGCAGAATCGGTTCGCACCGCATTAGTTGGACTTGGCGTACCGTCATCATCGATCACCGTCAACTCCTCGCTTTCACCACGGATTACATCCAACGTCGACCTCCAAGGTGGACGTGAAGAGAACCGACGCGTCGACATCATCGTCCAAAATGCACCGCTTCAACGGTTCGTACTGACGGAGGAATTTGCAGAGCTGCGCGGTACGGCTACGGTTGCCTCACGGTTCCAAGGTGGCCCTCCAGAGGCAACGCCGACAAGCCAGGTGATCACTGTAAACAGGCGCGATACAGTGGTTACAACGATGAATGCGACCGTCTCGATGCCGGTGGTTGTCCGACTTGACAATTCTGGTGAGCCCCCTGCCACCATTGCTGCGTCGTCATCAGCGGGCGGTCAGTATTCGGAGACGCAGCTACCAGTCCCAGCTGATAAGCTCACGAGGCGCAGAATTGCGCTGAGCACCGATGGCTTTGAAGCGATCCTTCGGTTCGACTACAACAGCGCAGAGCTCCTTGAAGACGTCAAGACACTGTTGCGTCAGCTCGCCGATCAGCTACCTGAAGGCTCAACGATCATGATCGAGGGAAGCACGGACATTCTCGGCTCACTGGAGCGGAACAAGCTTCTTTCCAACAATCGTGCGGCGAACACCGAATCGTATATTCGGTCAATCACGACAAAGAAGTTTACGTTCTCGACCACGTCACAAGCATCGCCATTCAGTGACGCTACGCCACAGGGACGATTCCTGAACCGCAACATCCGGATTCGCGTCCGGTAATTAGCTCTCCTTTGGAGGCTCGAGAAGTCCCATCTGGCGCTTGAGTTCAAGCAGATCCTGATCCACCTTACCCGAAGATGAGAGCTTTCTGAACTCTTCATCGAGCTGGGTGTTTTCGCCTGCTAGCTGCTCGAATGCCGAGGCCTCAGCCTCGAGCTTTTCAATCTTTGCTTCGTACTTGTCAAACTTGCTGAAGGCATCCGTGCCAATGCCCGCAGCAGACTTTGCGATTTGGGCTTGTGCCTTGGCTGCTTGTGAGCGAGCGATCAGCGTACTCTGACGTGAGCGCGCCTCATCAAGCTTGCGCTTGATACCGTCGAGCTGCTCACGAATCTTTGCCGTTGTCACGCGTGCCTGTTCATGCGTCGGCATAAGCTCGGCGACATTCTTGTCGGCAATTGCCTTCTTTTCCAGGGCAGCACGCGCGAGATCTTCACGACCAGCATTGATTGCCTGCATTGCCTTCTCCTGCCAGCTAGCGCTTTCGGCCTTCTGTGCGGCAATCCGCTTCTCGAGGCTTCGCTCATTGGCGATGGCATTTGCAACGGCCAGCGTCGTCTGGTTGACCGATTCCTCCATGTCGAGAACGGCCTGCTTGAGCATTTTCTCCGGGTCCTCCGCGCGGTCAAGCGCGTCGTTGGCTCCGGCGCGGAACAGATCGGCGATGCGAGAAAAGATACCCATGAAAAGCCCCTTCCAAGATTCAGCAAACAACTGCAGACCGTGAACGAAGTACGGACCGTTTTGTTTGACGAAAATACAGCAGTCAGGGGGCTCGTCGGTGGTATTTTTGCGTCATGCTCCCCTCAGAATCCATTGAACGCGTTGTTGAGCTCTTTGCCTCACTGCCAACCATCGGAAAGAAAACAGCGCGTCGATTAGCGTTTCACCTCCTTCGCCAAAGCCCACACGAGGTAGAGCAGTTTGCCTCTGCATTGATCGACATGCGCTCGCGCGTGAGAGAATGCTCCGTCTGTCACACCTTTACCGATGCTGAGACGTGTGGCATCTGCCTGTCTCCGAAACGAGGCACAACGGTAATCTGCGTTGTTGAGCAGCCTTCAGATGTGATGGCAATTGAGCGAACCGGCGACTTCCGCGGACGGTATCATGTTCTCCACGGGGCGTTAAGTCCGCTCGACGGTATTGGTCCAGAAGATATACGTCTTAAGGAACTCGTCGCCCGCATGACGTCAGAGGTGGAAGAGGTAATTCTTGCCCTGAACCCCAACGTCGAGGGTGAAGTCACCACACAATACATCGCAAAGCTTGCCACACCGCTTGGTGTAAAGGTCACACGCATCGCTCGTGGAGTGCCGATGGGGTCCGATCTGGAGTTTGCAGACGATGCAACACTTGCACGCGCGTTTGAGGGTCGTACACCGGTATGACATCGCCCCAATTGGAGTCGACAACCCCATGGTATGCCTCGTGGTTCGAGTCACCATGGTACATGCAATTGTACCGACATCGGGGTGAAGCCGAGGCGCGTCAGGTTGTGCAGCTCATTGATCACACCATGCACATCCCGCATGATGCCGAGATTCTCGACCTCTGTTGTGGCTTTGGTCGACATACCATCGCCCTTGCCGAGCGTGGCTACCGCGTAACCGGACTTGATTACTCACAGCACCTGATCAACTATGCTCGTGAATACAACGCCCATCCGAATGCGACGTACGTTGTTGGAGACATTCGGGGACCGTACCCATCGAGATCATACGCCCTAATCGCCAATTTGTTTACGAGTTTCGGGTACTTTGATTCGCATGACGACCATCAACAAGTGTTTCATACGATGCGTGATCATTTGGCTCCTGGAGGTCGGCTGGTGATGGATTTCCTGAACAGCACCGTTCTGCGCTCGACGCTGGTTCCGGAATCATTGTCAATGATCGGTGAAACGACGGTTATCCAAGAGCGCTGGATTGACGAGCCATTTGTGCGCAAGACGATTACGATCAATGTGCCATGCCAGGCCGAGCACACCTTCGAAGAGCGTGTCTGGCTCTACTCGCCCGAGGATCTTCGTTCGATGATGGAGACGGCCGGACTGCACGTGGTTCGTGCGTTCGGCGCATACGACGGTAGTCCGTTTGTTGCAGATCAATCGCAACGGATCATCCTGATAGCTGAGGCCGAATGATTCGCCCCCTCCTCAAGATCCTTCTGCTTGGTTGGACTCTCCTTGTAGGGGGCTGTGCAACGCGCACACCAGAAGAGCCATCTGGAGACCGTGGAACCTACGAGCCACCGACGAGTCCGCTCATCGTGATCGATAATCTTCGCAACGCCGTCATCGAAAAGAACACGCAGAACTTTATGCTCTGCTTGGCTGATCCGACGCGGAGCTCCGTGCCCTACGGCTTTGAACCATCTGCTGAAGTCGGTGCGCGCTATCAAGCCGTTTTTAGCTCGTGGTCCATCGACAAGGAGCGACAGGCTTTTCTGAGCATGACCAGTAGACTCGCCCTCGACCAGCGACCAAGCTTGATTTTCTCGAATACGCAGGTCGCGTTCTCCTCTCCCGATTCCCTGGTCTGGGTAAGTGATTATGAGCTTCGTGCTCAGCTTAACATCTCCACCCTCCCATCACTCTTGACCGGTACATTGGCACTGACCATTACCCCAGAACGAAGCGGGTTATGGAGTATTTCTCGCTGGCGTGACGCGAAGCGACCAGGCGACACCGTCGAATCGACCTGGTCGCTCCTGAAAGGTCAGCTCTCAAACTAACCCTCCGTCACGCCGACCAACTATGGTTGGTCGATCAATTTCCGTAGCGGTCGCGGTATGTTGGTGGGAGATCAATCGCATACTTCACCGCAAGTCCCAGCCTGAGAACATTCGTCTTCCAATCACGATTGTACAGGATGTTCGTGATGCCATACGTGTACTGCAGCTCCGGTGCAATAGTCAGGTCCGGCACGTTGGGAATCTGGATGTCATAGCTCAAACCGGCATTCACCCCGAACTGCAGATTGCGCACGTCGGACAGGAAGCCGGAACGCACATTGCGCTCCCGCGATCCATCGACGTAGGTAATGGTACTTGGTGATACAATCGACTCGCTCTGTGTGAATGATGTTCCGGTAATGTATCCGCATTGGATACCAAGACCTATGTCGAAGCCCTGTACATCAAAACTTACTCCTGGTTCAATAAACACTGCGTGAACGGTTGCTGCGATGTCATGACGAATCGTCAACCGTCGTGATGCAAGCTCACCGTTATATGCCCAAAGCTCTTCGTTGGAGCTGAAGTCGCCCCCTAACTGCGTATACATCAATCGCAGATATGGAGTCAGCCCCATACTCAGAGGAACCTCGGCGATTCCGTCAATCGAAAAGCCTGTCTTCTGCGCATTGCCGAAGCCCAGACAGCAATTGTCGATCTGCGGCAATGAGGCAAAGTCAGCTTGAAGGAATCGTTGATCAAAGGATGCGGCGATGCCCAGACGGATCTTCTCATACATGAGCGTTGGACGTGTCTGTGCATGTGCAACGGTCAGAAGAACTGCCGCTCCGACAAGAGGTCCAAGGCACCGCCGCAGGAAGTTTGTGATCAAGGTGTAGTGTGGCATGGGGCTCTCCTATCGTACGATGATGAATTGCGTGGCCACGGACTGGAACTGTGTACGAACCGACATGACGTATGGCCCAGCTGCCATGTCAAGTGGCGAAAATGGGAGTCTGAACTCCCCTGCGGAGACCGGACCCGAGAAGAGCTCGCGTACGGGAGTACCATCACCATCATAGATCGTAACAGTGATTACTTCTGCCTGTGCGAAGTCACAAATCACCTCTGCCCTATCACTCACAGGCTGGGGCAGTACGCGAAGCGTCGGATGACCGGCAACTGCCGTCAGACGTGGACCACCCGCTTTGCAGATGCTGAGATCAGTGAATGAACCGTTCTCCATGTAGACCCGCATACGCGAGGGTTCTTCCCACTGAAACGATTCGAACTCGAGCGCCGTCGCTGTGTCATTGCCGAGTCGAACGAACGCATTGATCGATGCAAGCTGCTGGATTGTATCGGTTGCAACACCCTTGAGCGTTATGAGATACGCGTGATCCACCTCCTCAACGCTATCGATGCCACGGGGCTCCAGCATCGACTTGTTGAATCGAATCTTTGCGGTCCAGTGCTTCACACCACCGACGAACATCTTTTGCGTTGATACCATCGATATAGGGATGGTAATCGTTTCACCGTTGCGTCCTGTAAGGTGTGGCATGGTCACCGTGGTATGCCACCCATTGGCATCGTGGATACGATTCGCCACATACCAGAAGCCCTGTTCCATATGCTTTGGATGTCGCTGGGTGATACCAATCACTGGTTGACCCGCGGAGCCATGAATCGTGTGGACTGTGGAGGACATCACATCACCTCCATTACTGATAAGGTACTTTCCAACGGAGAGCTGTGCGTTCATCCTCGGTGCCATCGACAGAGTCAGGATGATGCCGGCGGCCGTTAATGAGCTTGCTACTGCATGTTTCGCATTCATAAGGCATCCCTCGATGGTTAGTTGTTGTGAGTGATCTCAACCCACTTCTGCAGCGATGAGATGTAGACGAACATGATCAGACCGTTTGTATTGAGCGTCCGACTTGCGATGAACAGCTCAAGCTGATTATCAGTAGCTGAACGGCCATCATTGCTGTAGAACTTGAGCTGCTTACCAGAGCCGTTGAACACAATGAGTAAGCGTCCGTCCGATCCTCCATCAAAGCCCGTCACGTCCGTCTGCGCCGTTGCATTGATGAATCGAATCAGACCTGCCTCAGGAATGATGAGGTCATTCAGCTCATTCAACACGTTTTGAACTAAGGCGACATCGATAACGGTGCCTTCCCGCAGGTACACGCCGGTAGGCAGTTCACCCTTTTTCGTATTTGTCCACTTCTGCGTTGTGTCGTTCCAGGTCAATACGTCCTGATTCGCCAGCGTCATTGTCGAATCAATAGGCTTTGTCTGAATCTTCTGAACGACAGGGTTCGGATATGTTCCTTTAAGGTCTCCTCCGGCGGAACCGGTTGGAGAACTTGATGACGGGGCTACCGGCTCCCATGAGCTGGTTGTGCTACTCCAGGTCAGCACATTACCCGAAGCAGGCGCAGCTGTCGACACTGTGCGTCCTTGGATCTTATTGACAGTCGGATTTGGATACGTGCCCGAAAGATCACCTCCAGCCGATCCACCTGGGGTCGTCCCCGATATCGTAACGTTCGATACATTCGTCAGACGTCCATCAGAATCCACCGTGAGCTGAGGAACTTGTGTCGTTGTTCCATACGTACCACCGACGACCGATGTTGAAGCAAGCTCTGATGACCCCACGGCGTCGGCTGTGATCTGCAGGTTCATCGTATTGATGTTGCCACTGACTGTTACGTCTGTTCCGGCAGCAGTTGCCGGCACGATGGTGAGGTTTGTAGCCGAGCTCAACCGTCCCTTCGCATCGACGGAAAACTGCGGTACTGCGCTCGTGGTACCATACGTGCCGGAACTGACACCGGTTGTTGTGAGGCTCGGATTCGGATAGGTTCCCGTAAGATCGCCACCGGCTGGGCCTGATGGAGCAGCACCAGAGATCGTGACGTTGCTTGCACTGGTGATACGTCCATCGGCGTCTACAGTAAACTGTGCAACCTGCGTGGACGTACCGTAGCTACCAGCCGAGACCGACGTTGATTGCAGTTCGGTCGAGCCAACCACATCCGATCCCAGTTGAAGATTCATCGTGTTGATGTTACCACTGACGGTTACATCGGTTCCCGCTGCTGTAGCTGGAACAATGGTGACATTTGTTGCACTCGTGAGTCGCCCCTTGGCGTCAACAGAAACCTGTGCAACCTGGTGATCACTTCCATACGTAGCAGCCGTCACTCCCGTCAACGTGAGAGTTGGATTTGGATACGTACCGGTAAGATCACCACCGGCAGCGCCCCCAGGGATCGTGCCAGAGATCGTCACGTTACTGACATTCGTGAGGCGACCATCCGCATCGACTGTGAGCTGCGGGACTTGCGTGGTGGAACCGTACATGCCACTCACGACTGCTGTTGATGCCAATTCTGCCGAGCCGACGACATCGGTGCCCAACTGCAAGTTCATACTGTTGATGTTCCCGCTTACGGAGACATCGGTTCCAGCGGCAGTAACCGGCACGATGGTGACATTCGTCGCTGAGCTTACCCGTCCCTTCGCATCGACGGATATCTGCGGCACAACGCTCGTTGTTCCATACGTGCCGGCACTGACGCCGGTCGTGGTCAGACTCGGGTTGGGATAGGTTCCCGTGAGATCTCCCCCTGCGGGACCGGAGGGGGCAATACCAGAAATGCTGACGTTGCTCGCATTGGTGATACGACCATCGGTATCAACCGTAAACTGTGCTACCTGTGTAGCCGTACCGTAGGTGCCAGCAGATACTGTCGTCGAGGCAAGCTCAGGTGCACCGACAACGCTGCTGCCTAATTGCAGATTCATTGTGTTGACATTCCCTGTGACGGTAACATCGGTTCCCGCTGCCGTCGAGGGAACGATCGTGACGTTGGTTGCATTTGTTAAACGGCCCTTCGCATCAACAGTGATCTGCGCAACCTGGTGATCGCTACCGTACGTTGCCGCTGCAACGCCTGTTGTCGTCAACGTCGGATTTGGATATGTGCCGGTGAGATCACCACCCGCTGCGCCGCCCGGTGTTGTGCCAGAGATCGTCACGTTCGTGACGTTAGTCAACCGACCATCAGCATCGACGCTCAGCTGTGCGACCTGCGTTGTGGTACCATAGGTACCGCTGGTAACAGCCGTAGGTGCCAGCTCTGTTGGACCGACAACATCGGCACCAAGCTGCAGGTTCATCGTATTGATATTACCGGATACCGTAACATCTGTGCCAGCAGCCGTCGTGGGCACAATTGTCAAATTGCTCGCTGCGGTAAGACGCCCCTTAGCGTCGACGGTAAACTGCGGTACTGCGCTTGTTGAACCGTACGATCCGGCACTCACTCCTGTTGTAATCAATGTTGGATTTGGATACGTGCCGGTGAGATCACCGCCTGCTGCGCCACCCGGAGTCGTACCGGTGATCGTCACATTCGTAACGTTCGTGAGTCGACCATCAGCATCGACCGTAAGCTGGGGAATTTGGGTGGCTGATCCATACGTGCCGAGGGTAACGCCGGATGATGATAGTTCGGATGCACCGACCGTGTTCGCACCAATCTGTAGATTCATGGTGTTGATGTTCCCGGTCACACTAACATCCGAAGAGCCACTCGTTGCCGGTACAATTGTCAGATTTGATGCCGCAAGAACGCGTCCCTTAGCATCAACGGTAAACTGCGGTACTGCCGAGGTTGTACCGTATTGATCTGCGACAACCCCTGTTGCAATGAGTGATGGACTTGGGTAGGTGCCCGTAAGATCACCACCGGCAGCTCCTCCCGGAGTTGTACCCGATATCGTCACATTCTGTGCTGAAGTTAGACGTCCATCAGCATCGACGGTGAACTGCCCTACCTGCGTGGCTGTACCATAGGTTCCCGAGCTTACCGCAGTCGGCGCGAGCTCTGTAGGACCGACCACTGCTGTGGCGAGCTGAATGTTCATTGTATTGATGTTTCCCGTCACGGTAGCGTCTGAGCCTGCAGCTGTGACAGGCACGATTGTCACATTGGTGGCATTGGAGAGTCGACCCTTTGCATCAACAGTAAACTGTCCAACCTGACTATTGCTGCCATATGTGCCCGATGCAATGCCCGTTGTCGTGAGCGTCGGATTTGGATACGTTCCAGTGAGGTCACCCCCGGCCGACCCTCCCGGCGTGGTGCCGGCTATGGTAATGTTCTGTGCTGTGGTGATGCGTCCGTCCTGATCAATCGTGATCTGCGGGACCTGCGTCGTCGTGCCGTAGGTGGCTGCTGATACACCGGTCGAGGCAAGCTCCTGCGAGCCCACGACATTGGGTCCGATCTGCAGATTCATCGTATTGATCGTGCCGGAAATCGTCACATCAGATGTTAACGAGCTTACGGGTTGGATCATGACATCGGCTGCCGACAACACCCGCCCCTTCGCATCAATCGTCACCTGTGCAACATGACTCGATGAACCATAGGTGCCGGACATCACGCCGGTGGTGGTGAGCGACGGATTCGGATAGGTACCAGTAAGATCTCCACCAGCTGCACCTCCGGGAGTAGTTCCTGTAATAGTTGTTGATGTAAGTGCGGTAACTCGACCATCGTTGTCGATAGTCACGATCGGTACAATCGAGGATGATCCAACGGGGCCAATCGAAGTGGCATGAAGATCAGCCAACTCTGTCGAGCCGACGCGGCCAGTCTTGATCTGTAGATCCATTGAGTCGAGGTGGCCGGTTACAGTTACGTCAGAAGCGGTAACTGTGCCCGGATGCTCCAGCTTGGACGCATCGATTACCTGCATGGATGATGAATTATTGATCGCATTGATAATCGAGGGTCCTGCTGCTGCGATGTTGATCGTCGGATTTGGATATGTTCCAGTCAGATCTCCACCGGCTGGCCCTCCGGGAGTCGTTCCAGAGATTGTCACATTCGCCGCCGCGGTAAGTCGTCCATCGGCATCAACAGTAATCTGCGGTACCTGTGTGGTTGTTCCGTAGGAACCTGCAGCAACCGACGTTGAGGCGAGCTCGTTGGCACTCACCACTGCGGTTCCGAGCTGGAGATTCATGGTGTTGATGTTTCCGGTAACGTTGACGTCCGTGCCGGTGGTCACTCCGGGAACAATTGTCACATTGGTCGCAGATGTGAGACGTCCCTTTGCGTCAACGGTGAACTGGCCGACCTGACTCGAGGAACCATAGGTGCCCGTGCCAACTCCAGTGGAGACGAGTGTTGGATTGGGGTAGGTTCCTGTAAGATCACCTCCTGCTGCACCGCCAGGGGTGGTACCTGAGATGGTAATAGACGACAGCGCAACAACACGCCCATCACGATCCACTGTGATCACTGGTGTTGTGGTGGGCGACCCCAAGGGGCCGATTGGCGCTGGCAGCAGATCACCGAGTTCATTGCCGTTGACGGTGTTTGCCCGCAGCTGTAAGTTCATCGAATCGAGGCTCCCTGTGACGGAGAGGTCTGATGCCGATACGGTGCCGGGTGGTTCGATTTTCGATGCATCAATGACTGTGGTAGTAGTCGAATTGTTGATCGCATTGATGATCGTGTTGCCTGACGTTGAGACATTCAACGTCGGATTCGGATACGTTCCGCTTAGGTCGCCCCCTGCCGCATCGCCGACCTTGATGGCATTGAGAGCAACGGATGTGAGCGACGTCACACGTCCATCGACATCGACGCTGACAACAGGGATCTGCGTTATTCCTCCGACCGGACCCAATGCTGTTGTATGGAGGTTTGCCAGCTCGTTGCCGTTTACAACTCCAGTCTTGATTTGCAGGTTGAGCGAGTCGAGCTTTCCAGAAAGCGCAATGTCCGATGCTGGAATCGCAAGTGGCGGCTCGATACGAGAGCCGTCAATGAGCAACGAATCTTCGAGGTTGATCGACGTAATGATGTCGCCGCCAACAACGTCAAAATTGATCCGTGGATTGGGATAGTTACCCTTCAGGTCGCCACCAGCGGGATCTCCTGGACGCATGGCGATGATAGGGATTGATGTTAACTCGCGCACCCGTCCGTCGGTATCGACGGTGATAACGGCAGAGGTGATCGCGTTACCTTGTGCCGTCAGCGGAAGGCCAGGGACGTCCTGCAACTCATCAGTGCCAATAGTCGAAGGTTTGATTTGCAGGTTGAGACTATCAATTGCCCCGGACGAGAGGATATCGGAACCACTCAGTGTGCTTGGTCGGACTTGCCGATTCTGCACGAACGATACACGTCCCTTTGCATCGATTGTCAGCTGTGGTACATGGGTTGCGCTACCGTAGGTCCCAGCGGCCACCCCTGTGGCGCGGAGCTCCGGATTTGGATAGAGGCCAACGAGGTCGCCCCCTGCGGGTCCAAACGGCTGATTGTTGTCGATCGGTACAGACTGTATGGCGGTGATTCGACCCGATCGATCGACGTTCAGAACCGGAACAGACGTTCCAGATCCATACGTGCCCGGCGTCAGCAGCATCGGAGACATCTTCTCCGATGTGATCGCGAAATCAGCAACCTTCTGTGTGGAAACTGCGCCGTCCTGAATTTTCAACGAGGTCACGGCGCCATCTTGAATTTTCTGTGATGTCACAGCGCCGTTGGCCATTCGCGAGGTCGTAACGGCTTCGGGTGCGATCTTCTCCGTAGTCACGGCACCCTCTCGGATGAGAGGGTTGGGATACGTACCAACGAGATCACCTCCGGCAGCATCGCCACGACGCATGACGTCTGAGATATCTCCTGTGATCAGCTTGGGCTTCCATGATGACGAACCGCCATCCCACACCAAGGCCTCACCGGGCTGCGCGCCGGCGCGCGCGATCAACGATGGGTCCACAGACTTGATCGCAAGATCAAGGTCGTGTTCATTCGTCAAGCGCACTTGAATCGAACCATCGAGTGATGTGATGCGCTGCACTGCCTTTGGCGTACTTATCGTAAACTTCTTTCCTGTTTGAATAATCGTTGTAGCACCCTCTCCCTCGAGAATCAGGTCGCCATCCACCCCATTGACGCTGCGAACGAATCCAGTTGCGCTCGATGAAAGGCTGTCGGCAACTCGTGCCCGTTCGGCAAAGAGCGCGTAGGGTACGGCTGTCAGTCGTGTTCTGGGTGTCATTTCACCTTCATCTGCGATTTCCACAGCCAGCCAGTACTGTTGGTCGAACGTGAGTGTAAGGGGCACACTGCGCCCCATCACTGCGTCAAAGACACCATTGACAGTGGTAATGGTATGTGTCTCCTCCCAAAGAGGTGCGCCCCCTATCGACTCGTTATACAGTCGGATGGTCACTTCGTAGGGTCCATTCGGAACTGCATCACCACTGGGGGTGGTAAGAACGCCCTGATACGTAAACATTCGAGGGATGCTGGTCTGCGCCGGTGCCACGATAGCAAGGACCAACAGACAGCCAAGCACAAGGGCAAGACGTCGCATAGTGAACTCCGAGAAGGTGTGTAAAACGAACTGCTCGAAACTCTTGGATACGCGTTCGGGAAATCATGACAGGTGTCATGGGATGACTTCGGCATCACCAACACGAATTCACGTTTTGGTCACTATCTTCGTGGTACTACTGCATACGAAGATTTCTAGAGGATTACCATGTCACACGACGCATCACACGGACACGATCACGTCCACGAACCAGATCATGCTGAGGATACCGTTGCTACGCGCCTGATGGGTATTGCCATTGGTATCCTGACCATCTTCGTCTGCATTTCGCTTCAGCGTGCCATGGGATGGCACGAAGTTGTCGCTGGCATCCTGACGGGAACGTTTGGTATGTTTTTCGGAGCTCTTGGCACAAGTATCCGTCGCCCTTCAGGCGCCGCAATCCTTGGCTGGGCCGGTGGTATTGCCTTCTTCACGAGCATCCTGATGTTCTTCGGGCTGCGAATCTTCTAAGTTGACGTCGGTTACCGACGCAATGGTTCGCACCTCATGGCTCCGTTCGCTTCTACGACCACGTCTGGTCGTGATCGGACTCGCCCTTGCAAGCATGATGTCGTGCGTGAACCCCTTTGCCCCTTCCCTTGATCGCTCAGGGGGCGACGATGTCTTGGGTGATCAACGGACCATAGAGGGTCTGTTTCAGAATTTTCGCTATGCGTATCTATTCCGCGATACGCTCACCTACGGGCGATTGCTGGCACGGAACTTCACGTTCGTGTATCGCAACTATGATCAGGGCATCGACGTTACGTGGGGCCGTGATGAAGACATGCTCGCCACCCACGGTCTTTTTACCGCCGCACAACAGCTTGATCTGGTGTGGAATGACGTTATCATCGCTGATGGTGATAGCCTCAGCCAGAACATCTCCCGCGGCTTTAATCTGACCATCACCTTTAATCCTGCTGACATCCTCCGCGCACAAGGCCGCGTCAACCTCCTCGTTGAGCGCCCCTCTGCCACAGAACCCTGGAAGATCGTCCGCTGGCGCGACGAATCGAACTACTTCTAGGTACTGGGTACTGGGTACTGGGTACTGGGTACTGGGTACTGGGTACTGGGTACTGGGTGTAAAGCAGCTCTCCACAGGTCGAAGTCGATTCGGGTATCCTCAATCGCACGCAGCCATCTTTGGTGAGCCACCTCATGCACCAGTCCTTCGTACTTAGTACTTAGTAATCAGTAATCAGTACTTGGTAATTAGTCCTTGGTCATTGGTACTTGTTCCCCAGTACCTAGTACCCAGTACCCAGTACCCAGTACCTAGTACCCAGTACCCAGTACCCAGTACCTAAAACCTGCGTAACTTTGTAGCTATCCCAAATTCGAGAAACCCGTCTCATGGCTTTACAGCAGCGCACAGATTACCGAAACATTGCCATCATCGCACACGTTGACCACGGCAAGACAACGTTGGTTGACCACATGTTGAAACAGGGCGGGATGTTTCGCGAGAATCAGGTAGTAGCAGACCGGGTGATGGATTCGAACGACCTCGAGAGGGAACGTGGTATCACGATCATGGCGAAAAATGCCGCCGTTCGTTGGAAGGATATCAAGATCAACATCGTCGACACACCGGGTCACTCCGACTTTGGTGGTGAAGTGGAGCGCGTTCTCTCGATGGTTGACGGCGTTCTTCTGTTGGTAGATGCTGCAGAGGGACCTCTTCCGCAGACGCGGTTTGTCCTTCGCAAAGCACTTGATATGGGGCTAAAGCCGATTGTCGTCATCAACAAGATTGACCGTGGCGATGCTCGGCCGCAGGAAGTTTTCGATGAAGTCATGGAGCTCTTCATCAACCTTGGCGCATCGTATGATCAACTCGATTTCCCGGTGATTTATGCCATTGGGAAGCTTGGCCTAGCGAAGCGGAGTTTGACCGACGAAGCGGATAATCTTGAAGCTCTCTTTGAGGCGATTGTTGAACACATACCTCCTCCAACGGTTGATGTGGACGTTCCGTTTGCGATGGTAATCTCCGCATTGGACTGGTCGGACTATGTTGGACGAATTGCCATTGGCCGAATCATCGAGGGGGCTGTCAGCGTTGGTGACAACGTGAATCTGATTAAACCGGATGGTACGCGTGAGTCGTCGCGGATCACCAAGATGTACGTGCATGAAGGCATCACCCGTGCGGAAACGACCACGGCTGCAGCCGGCGAGGTCATCGCGCTTTCGGGCTTTGAGAATGTATATATCGGCGAGACGATCGCCGACAGCACACGTACCGAACCGTTGTCGTACGTCAACATCGAAGAACCAACGATTGCCATGTATTTCATGGTGAACACTTCGCCCCTTGCCGGACGCGAAGGAAAGTTTGTGACGACGCCGAAGATTCGCGAGCGTCTTTACAAGGAGCTTCGCAACAACGTGTCTCTTCGGGTTGAAGACACCGACTCACCTGACGTTTTCAAGGTTTCTGGACGGGGTGAGTTGCAGTTGGCAATTCTCATCGAGACAATGCGTCGTGAGGGATATGAATTTGCTGCCTCACGTCCGGAGGTACTCTTCCGGCGTGATGCTGACGGCAAGATGTTGGAACCTATTGAGCATGTTACCGTGGATGTTCCACAAGACCACGTAGGAACGGTGATCGAAAGTCTTGGTCGACGCAAAGGTGAAATGACCGCGATGAACCCTGGCAACGACAGTGTTCGTTGTGAGTTTCTCGTACCTGCTCGCGGACTCATCGGATTCCGTACTGAGTTCCTCACGTCGACGCGTGGTCAGGGGATCATTCACCACACATTTGATTCATACCAGCCCTACAAAGGCGCTATTGCTGGGCGTCTACGCGGTGCCTTGGTATCGATGGAGACGGGACAATCAACGGCCTATGCACTGGAAATGGTGCAGGAGCGTGGGGTACTGTTTATCGAGCCAGGACAGCCAGTCTACGAAGGCATGATCATCGGCGAGAATGCCCGTGAAGAGGATCTCAGCGTTAACGCCTGTCGCATGAAGCACCTGACGAATATGCGTTCAAGTGGATCGGATGGTCTCGTGCGTCTCGAGGCTCCGCGTCAGTTATCACTTGAGCAATGCATTGAGTTTCTCGAAGACGACGAGTTGCTGGAATGTACTCCGGTATCGGTTCGTCTTCGAAAGAAGATCCTCGATACCACCATGCGTCAGCGTGCCAAGAAGCGAGAGGCAGCCTCACTCGAATAGGTTCATGCAGAGCATCATCCCCATCCTTGCGTTGATCGCGTGTGCAAGCCCCCTGCTTGCACTGCAACCAGCTATCCAGGATGACGATGTCCTCATGCGGCTTTCGCTCAAACCCAACGCTACGTATCGGTACGCGATCAATTCGATCCTTGAGCAGGACGTTGAAGCCACAGGCGGACCTTCAACGAGTGCCATTACAACAGACCTTGATCTCACGCTCTCCGTGACCGACGTCACACTTGGTCGGAGTACGCTGAAGTTTGTATCGGAACAGGGTGGCGTGCGAACGCGAACGCTCACCGACGTTCGGGCCCCTTTGATGGATTCGACAGCGCGCCTGAACAACGGCAAGGGGCTTTCCATTGTTGTCACGTGCGACCCAACGGGACGTGTACTGGCAATTGAGCGTTCCTCCGACGAGGATCACCTTGCCTTACTCAACAGCATGCGCGTTTTTGATCGCGTCGTACTGCAGTTCCCCAAGGAGCGCGTGCGCCCGGGCGATCGTTGGGTCTCAGAAATGATCGACACAATGCCCGCTCCGGAGGGACAGGGCAGCATTATCACCTCGATCGAAATGCAGGAGACATTTACTGCTGTCGTCGACTCATTAGGTATCCCATGTTGGCTCATCGAGGGCGAGTCATCCTCGATGAAGATCCACGGTGGAATTGCTGTTTCCGGTATGAACATCGACGTCTGGGGTAACGGGAGGATGCGCACGCGCGCCATGGTCGATTCACGAACTGGCCTGCCTATGCGCAGTGAGCTGCAACTGGAAAACTCGATGACGCTGCGCGCTGCCGGTACGAATGATGACCTGGCAGTCCCGAGCAACGCCCGGATGCGCGTCGTGATCTCTCAGCGCCCAAGGAAGCAAGAATGAGACATTGCCTCATACTGACGATGCTAGGGATCGTGTGGGCCTCGACATCGATTCTTGCGCAGATGCAGATTCGACCGGGTGGTAAGCCCATTATCCTCGGGGCTGATACGATTTGTTTTCGCTATCGTTTTTCCCCTGCCGACACTCTGTACTACCGCATAGAATCTCGCGACAGCATTGCTATCCCGGGATTTGATCCGGTCGAAAAGCAGCGCACCGAGGGCCTTCGTATCGTCTGCGACTCTGTGCGGGACGACATCGCCTTCCTCTCCATGCAGATCGAGGCCTATTCCGAACGTCAGCTCAGCGGCAATGATTCTTCAGCCCGCACGAGACATCCATGGATGCTGCGTACGATGCGACTCGCCATCGACAGTCTCGGTCGCCGGGTAACGTCATCCGTTGACGGAGATCAGCGGGCAATCGCTTCTCCAGGTGGAATGTTCCAGGCCCTGCGCCTTCCGATTATCGATTCGACGTGCCGACGTCAGAATCAAAGTTGGATATCGGCCGACACGATCATGGTTGCTGAAAACGGCATCCCTGCTCCTGAGGTTCGCCAGCAAGCTCTGTGGCGGATGGGTGACATGCTTGATACGCTTGGCCGGGCTGCGGCATGGATGCAGTATACGCTCACGGGATTTGCCGGTGTCGACATACCAGACGCCAAGCTGAATGTGACCACAGTTGGAGCAATCGCCGAATATGGTCGCATCGTTGTTGATACTGAGCTCGGTGTTCCCCTTTCGTCGGGCATCTGGCAGGAAGTGCGATTCAAGATCCAGTCGGGGCAGACTCGGAACACTGCAGGCAGGCATCTTGTTGTGTCAACGATGAGTTTGATCGATGTGCGTTCACCGCGGTCAGAACGGCGCTGGCGGAATCCACTGACGGTCACTCAACAGCCGACGCAGACGCGTGCGAAGGGGATGCCGCGTAAGCGACGGTGATCTGCACAATGAAACCTCCGACGAAATCGCATTGTCATAGGTTCGTTGGTGTGCAATTCGTGATGTCATGTGAAAGGGGCGTTCTGGAATGAATGGTACGATATTTCTACGGTGTATTCTCGCGCTCACGCTTGGAGTGGTCGTGCCCAGCATGGCGCAAGAGCGGCTGACAGGACGTCGGCTAACGCTCGAAGAGTGCATCGCAATTGGCCTTGAGCGGAGTATCGATGTGCGCCGCTCTCAGGCTACAGCCAATGAAGCCTCTTCGCGACTGACAGCAGCGTTTGGTGCATACCTGCCGTCGATCGATCTCAATGCGAACTACAATCGACAGCTGACAAATCTTCGCACGCAGTTTTCGATCGTCAATGGTGTACCGATTGTTGGACAGCCCCTTCCCAACACGTACGGGCTAAACAGCCAGGCGAACCTGACGCTGTTTAATGGATTTCAACGGGAAGCTGATTTTGACGCGGCGAAGGCGAACATGAGTGCGGCCGCGGGTGACATCAGGTTTAGTCGGATGGCAACACGGTTTACAATCACACGACAGTACATCGAGCTACTGCGACGAATTCAGGTGCTTAATGCTCGTCGCGAGAGTCGAGCGCTAGCTGTTGCAACACTTGAACGGGTCCGGGCACTCTTTGATGCTGGTGCCGGCAGAGTGCAGGATGTGTCATCGCAACAGACTGAACTCGGCAACATCGATGTGGCGCTTGTCCAAGCCGAAAACGACGTCATTGCAGCACGTGCACAGCTGCTGACGGCGATGAATATGGATGCAATGCAGGAGATTGATATCGACGATCAGTCAATACGACAGGACGTGTCGTCAGCTCAGGTTCAGGGATTTCGTGATCGCTTTGGATCAGAATCAGAGCAGGCAGACCGTGCGCTGACTCGGCGCGCTGACCTGCTCGCTGCGCAGGATCGCTCGCGGGCAGCTGCCGAGGGAATCACCGGAGCACGATCCGGCTATTACCCAACGATCACGGCAACAAGCGGCTACGCGTGGCGCAACTTTACGATTGCAGACTTCGATCGACAGGGTCAAGTGTTTGCCGGACTCTTCATTCAAGTTCCCATCTTTGACCGCTTTGTTACCCAAGCGCGCATTGCACAGGCGGAATTGAATCACACGCAGAATGAGCTTGAAGCGGAACGGGTTCGCAATCAGATCCGTAGCGATTTGCGCAATGCCTTTGCACAGCTCGAACTAGCTGAACGAAGCCTCGAGATTTCGGGTCGTGCAGTTGAGTTTGCAACCACGAATGCGAATGCTGCACGTGAGCGCTTCGCTGCAGGTGCAGCCACGCTCATCGAACTTCAAAACTCCAACAACCAACTCATTACGGCGCAGATCAACCGCGTCACCGCAGTCTATGCCTATCATTCAGCGGTCGCTTCCGTTGAATTCGCAACAGGCATCTCGGAAGGAAAGTAACCATGGCTAAGAAGTCACGTAAACGTATCGTTATCGTCATCATCATCATGCTTCTTGCGATGATTGGTACCGCAGTGTGGATGGTCTCCAATCGCACTGAAGCACCATTGCTCGTGAGTGTTGAACCGGTTGTCACCCGGACGATCACGCAAAGCGTCAGTGCCATCGGCAAGCTTCAGCCTGAAGTGATGGTAAAGATCTCATCTGAGGCAAGTGGTGAGATCATCTACCTTGGAGTGCGTGACGGCGATACGGTGCGCATCGGACAGGAGCTCGTCCGCATTCGCCCCGACATGATGCAGTCTATGCTTGCGCAGACCCGGGCTGCCGCCGAAGCTTCGCGCATGGCAATTACGGTAGCCAAGGCTGACTATGACCGAACCGAGGCAGACCTGCGTCGGGCAACAGAGCTGTACAAGAAGCAGTTTGCCTCGCGTGAAGATTTCGACCGAGCAAGTGCAGCCTTCCAGTCTGCCTCAGGACGGTTGGCGCAGGCACAAGCAGACTATGAGCGGGCCAAGGGGGCTCTGCGCGAAACCCAGGTCAATGTCAATCGGACAACAATCGCCGCTCCAATGTCAGGCGTAGTCACCTACCTCGGCGTCGAGAATGGCGAAAAGGTTGTTGGAACGGCCCAAATGCAGGGTACGGAGATCATGCGCATTGCCGATCTCTCAACGATGAACGCGTGGGTTCAGGTCGATGAAAACGATGTTGCTCAGATAAGTGTCGGCGATACAGCTCGCATTCGCGTCGACGCTCTTCCAAACGTCGAGCTTCGCGGCATTGTCTATGAAATCTCGCACTCCCCGATCGTCTCCGGTCAGGGAACGCAGGAGGAAGTTGTGAACTTCCAGGTCCGTATTCGCATCATTGATCCTGAGGGGCGAATGCGGCCAGGAATGTCATGTGCAGTGGACATCGAGACGGACACAAAGATGAATGCCATGGCTGTACCGATTCAATCAGTGACGATCATGCAGGACGATGCGCTACCGACCCAGGAAGTCGACTATCGGAAGACCGATCGGAAGTCATCAGGTTCAAAGTCGAAGCGCCCGCAAAGCATTGTTTGGGTGACGAATGGGTCGACGGTTACTGCACGATCAGTAACCACGGGCATCAGCGATGAAGGATACATCGAGATAGCAAGTGGACTCCGCGCCGGAGAAAAGGTTGTCAGCAGTCCCTACGAGGCAATCAGCAAGCTGTTGAAGCCTGGCTCGAAGGTTACCATTGAAGACCCCGAACAGCGACGTGAGCGGTATCGCTCGATGAGGCAGGCGCAATGAGCAGCCAGTCGATCATCGAGATTTCGAATCTTGTAAAGCGCTACGAGATGGGCGACGAAGAGGTCTACGCTCTTCGTGATGTCTCACTCACGATCGGACACAACGAATATGTTGCGATCATGGGGCCGAGCGGTTCAGGCAAATCGACGCTCATGAACATGCTTGGATGTTTGGATACGCCAACATCAGGGACCTATCTCTTCAGTGGACACAATGTCCGCGAGATGGACGATGACGATCTGGCTGAGATTCGCAATCGCGAAATCGGCTTTGTGTTCCAGACCTTCAACCTGTTGCCGCGAGCTACGGCGCTGCAGAATGTTGAGCTTCCCCTCGTGTACAGCGGTGTCAGCAAGGAAGAACGTCAGCGTCGTGCGCAAGAGGCCCTTGAACGAGTTCAGCTTGCAGACCGGATGACGCACAAGCCCAATGAGCTCTCCGGCGGTCAACGTCAGCGTGTGGCAATCGCTCGTGCGATTGTGACAGCCCCCTCCATCATTCTTGCCGACGAGCCGACGGGGAATCTGGATACCAAGACTGGACATGACATCATGGCATTGTTCCGTGATCTCTGGCAGGCTGGCAACACCGTTATTCTCGTGACACACGAAGAAGACATCGCGCGGCATGCACGTCGCATCATCCGCCTGCGTGATGGCCGCATTGAAACTGATACGGTGAACCCAGATGCGTAGAATCTCCGAGGTCTCCGAATCAATCCGCATTGCTGTAGAATCACTACGGATGAATCTACTGCGTTCGATCCTCACCACAGCCGGTGTTGTCGTTGGTGTTGTTCTCGTCGTAGTGATGGGTTGGACAATCGGCGGACTCGATGCCGTGTGGGAGAAGACCATCTCGATCATCGGTAAAGACATGCTGTATATCGACAAGTGGGACTGGACTGGACGCGGAAATTGGAGGTCTCTGGAGTCGCGCAAAGACATTACCCTCCAGCATGCTGAGCTCTTGAAGCAGAAAATGGAATCATCTGAATACGTGATTCCAATTGCCCGCACTTGGGGTGGTTCTGTTGTTCGTGGCAACACGAGTCTTCGGTGCAGCATTAGCGGGACAACCACAGAGTATGGAAACACGTCAGCCGCCGAGCTCACTACGGGTCGGTTCTTCACCTCAATCGAAGAAGTGCGTGGTGAGAAAGTTGTCGTGATCGGCCACGGAGTAGCCAAGAGTTTATTCAACGAACAAGACCCGGTCGGACAGCTTATCAAAATCTCGTCCGTCCCCTATCGAATCATTGGAGTCATCGAAAAGCGTGGATTCCTGTTTATGGATTTCATCGATAACCAGGTCTTCATTCCCCTTGCAGCATTTCGAAGTACGATCGGCATGTTCGAACGGAGTGTTTCTGTCGGTCTGAAGGCTGGTAGCGAGCGCATGCTCGCTGTTGTGCGAACCGAAGCAATCGGACATATGCGGGCGATTCGTAATGTCCCACCGGGATCCGCTGATGACTTTTCGATCAATGAAATGCAAGCCTTTGATGAGCAGGCCAAGAACATCCGTGTTGGGATATGGATCGTTGGAATGGGGCTTACCATTCTCGCCTTTATCGTGGGCTCGATTGGCATCATGAACATCATGTACGTATCGGTGACCGAGCGTACGAAGGAGATTGGAGTGCGGAAGGCAATTGGGGCCCGACGCAGCTCGATTTTGCTGCAGTTCCTCATCGAGTCGGCGATGCTCTGTGTAATTGGTGCCGTGATTGCCTTCCCAATTGCACAACTCATCGTTGGATCGGCTCGCTTCCTTGCTGTCGATGTACTTCATCAAGAATGGGCAAGCGTGGTGAGCCCCTTTGTACCGCTCGACCTACTTGGCATTGCCGTAGGAGTTTCGATCGTTGTCGGACTCGCTGCAGGATTTTTGCCAGCACTCAAGGCGTCGCGACTTGACCCCGTGGAAGCATTGAGGTTCGAGCAATGAACGCCTTTGAATCCGTTTCAATTGCGCTTGATGCCGTGCGCTCGCAGAAGCTCCGATCCGGGCTCACGCTGCTCAGCATCGGAATTGGTGTGTTTGCGATCATCGCAGCTACGTCGATCATGTCAACCCTCAACCGCGCCGTCACGGGTCAGCTGGCAGATCTCGGCGAGAACTCCCTCTTGATCCAGCGGACACCATCGATAAACTTTGGGACGAACTGGGCCAAAATGCGTCGACGGAAGAACATTACCTACATGCAGGCCAAGGAGTTCCGCGACCGGATGGCAACAACGTCCATGATTGCTATCAGCAATGAGAATCCAGGCCAGACGATCAAGGCTGGAGACGCATCAACGAATCCTGACGTGACGTTGATTGGAATTGACGATATGTACTTTATCGTGAACGCGGTGTCGGTTTCCTCTGGTCGCCCCGTTACCGATGCCGAGGTAAACACCTCGCGACCCGTTGCAATCATTGGCCAGGATATCGTCACCGCACTCTTTCCCCGTGTTGACCCGATCGGGCAGACCATTGCGATCAAGAACCAGTCGTTTACAGTCATCGGCGTCCTCACCAAAAAAGGGGGCGTCATGGGACAAAGTCAGGATAACCGTGTTCTCATTCCGATAACGGTCTTTAACAAGTACTTCACGTGGGAATGGGATGCGAGTGTCGACATCTCCGTGAAGGCATTGAATACGATGATGCTTCCAGTGACGTTGGATGAGGCAACTGGTATCATGCGCGCCTTGCGCGGTGTGAAGCCATGGGAAGAGAACAGTTTTGAAATCGATGCCAACGATGCCCTGACCGGTCAGTTTGCCGGTTTTACAACGGCTCTACTTGCTGTTGCGTGGATTAGCGGACTTGGTGCACTCATTGCTGCCGGAATTGGCATCATGAACATGATGCTCGTTAGCGTAAAAGAGCGCACACGGGAGATTGGCGTACGGAAGGCGCTAGGTGCTCGCAAACGGTGGATTGTGCGGCAGTTCCTGATTGAGAGTATTACACTGTGTCAGCTTGGTGGCATGACAGGAATGGCTGGAGGAATTCTTGCCTCGTGGGGCGTTACAGAGCTTCTCAGAATGAGTAACATGCCAACGCTCACCTATGTCTTCCCAACCTCGACAGTGATTTTCAGCGTGGTAATTTGCACGGTGATCGGTCTTGGGTTTGGCATCTACCCCGCCTGGCGCGCCGCAAATCTTGATCCGATCGAAGCCCTGCGCTACGAGTGACGCCTGTCACTCGTAACTTGTCGCATGGTAGGACATCTTTTTGCACCGGAAATTGAACAGCTGGTGGCCGCACGCGACTTTGCGACCATCCGTGAGGTGTGCAAAGAGTGGGATGCCGTCGAGCTAGCTGAGCTTGTTGCCGGACTCAAAGAAGAGAGCCGCGTCGTTGTCTTTCGTCTTCTACCAAAGCATCTCGCTGCGGAGACGTTCTCGTACAGTGACTTCGACACCCAGCAGGAGCTCGTGCACGATATGGCGCGAGAGGAAGTCGGAGCCCTGCTCAATGAGATGTCGCCCGACGACCGAACACAGTTATTCGAGGACCTGCCGGGCAATGTTGTATCGGAGTTGATCAACTCGCTGAGCGTCGAAGAACGGTCAGTAGCGCTTGCACTCCTGAATTGGCCGGAAGATTCAATCGGACGTCTTATGACGCCCGACTATGTCATCGTGAAGCGCCATTGGACAATCCAACAGGCACTCGACCATATCCGGAACTACGGCAAGGATTCTGAGACGCTCAACTACGTCTATGTGACCGAACATGGCACGTTGCTGGACGACATTCATATTCGCGAAGTCTTGCTTGCGCCTCCACAGAAGGCGATCTCGGAAATCATGGACCATCGGTTCGACTCTCTGCTTGCAACCGACGATCAAGAGACAGCGGTGAAGACCTTCAAGCGACTTGACCGATTTGCTCTACCTGTTGTGGACATCGACAACAAGCTTCTTGGAATCGTGACGTTGGACGACGTCCTCGATATTGCCGAAGAGCAAGCAACGGAAGAGATGCAGAAGTTCGGCGCTGTCCAGGCGCTTGATGACTCGTACATCGACGTGCCGCTCGCTGAGCTGATACGAAAACGCGCCACATGGCTTGTCGTTCTCTTTGTTGGCGGCTTTCTAACAGCCACGGCAATGTCAGCCTTCGAAGCGACGATCGACCAAGCGGTCATTCTAGCGTTATTCTTGCCCCTTATCATCTCATCAGGGGGTAACTCGGGTTCACAGGCTGCGACGCTCATCGTGCGAGCGTTGGCGCTTGGAGAGGTAACCCTCTCTGACTGGTGGCAGATTATGCGTCGCGAGCTTGCCGCCGGATTGGTACTCGGTCTGATCCTCGGCGTTCTCGGCTTTGCACGGATCATGATCGGTCAAGCCATTGATGACACGTACGATCCGGTAAACACACCCCTTATCGCTACAGTCATTGCGATTTCCCTGGTAGGAATTGTTGTTGCGGGAACACTCGCGGGCTCCATGCTTCCCCTTCTCATGAAGCGTCTGGGATTTGATCCTGCGGCATCAAGCGCGCCATTTGTCGCGACCTTCAGTGATGTGACGGGAATCATCATCTATTTTACGATTGCCACGCTGCTCTTGCGCGGAGTACTGCTGTAACCTAGCCTCTCATCGACTGAGGATCCCAACGATCCATGCCGAAACATAGGCCAAAACGAACGTGATCACAAATGCGATCGCTGGCCACTTCCACGAGCCAGTTTCTCGCTTCATGATGGCCATGGTGCTGATGCACTGCAGTGCGAAAACGTAAAACGCCAGCAAGGAGAGTCCAACCGAGAGCGGGTATCGCGCGCGTAGTACCTCTCGAAGCTGCGTATCGCTCTCTTGGACATCAGATGCATAGATCTGCCCCATTGCCGCGACAAAGGTCTCCCGTGCGGCAAACGAGCTGATGATACCAAGTGTTACGCGCCAGTCGAATCCAAGGGGCTCGAACACCGGCTGGATCGTTCGTCCAAGGTCGGCCGCATATGACTGTTCGATCTGGATGCGGGAGGCGTCCACGGGCGATACAGCACCCGACACATCGGCGCGCGGCAGCTCGGTGAGAATCCACAAGGCAATGCTGAAGCCAAGGATGACAGTGCCGGCCGTCGTGAGGAAGTCCTTACTGCGGTTGACCATCGTCACCCCGATGCTCTTGGCCGACGGCAGACGATATGGCGGGAACTCAATGAGAAACGGCACTGCACCACCGCGGAACATCGTGCGCTTGAGCACGAGTGCAATGAGCAATCCACTCACCGCTCCAGCAGCGTACAATGATGCCATCACGACTGCCTGCAATGAGAAGACACCGAGGACTGTCGTAGCAGGAATCATCGCACCGATGAGGAGCAGATATACTGGTAGACGCGCCGAACAGGTCATCAAGGGTGTGGCCATGATGGTCGCCATGCGGTCGCGATACGATGGGATGATCCGAGCGGACATGATGCCGGGGATTGCGCAGGCAAATGATCCGAGCAGTGGGATAAAGGATCGACCCTGTAGTCCAAACAGTCCCATGGCGCGGTCGACAAGAAAAGCGGCTCGTGCCAGATATCCGCACTCTTCGAGGAAGGTGACCAAGAGATTCAAGAGTAAGATCTGTGGCAGGAATACGACCACGGATCCAACTCCTCCGATGATACCATTGATTACGAATGAAGCGAGCAGTGGATTCGAGATTGATTGTTCAAGCAGTGCCTGCAATGAACCCACTCCGGCATCGATGAGATCCATAAGGGGCTGAGCCCACGTGAAGATGGACTGAAAGAAGAGTCCCATTACCACGATGAAGGTTAGTGTGCCCCACACGGGATGAAGGAGCACAGCATCAAGTCGGGCACTGCGCGTATCAGCCTTCCCCTCAACAAGCACATCTGCACATACTGAACGGGACCAGGCAAAGCGCTTGACGATGTCAGCATCAAGATCTACAACAGCCTTTGGCACGGACCACTCAGCACGAAGAAGCCCATCTCGCAGATCACCGACACCAATACCCTTGCGTCCGACAACGGCATGCACAGGAACACCAAGTGCATGACTCAGCGTAATGTCGTCAAACACCCCTCCCCGCCCCTTGACAGTATCGACCATGGTCGACGCGATGATCATGGGTAAACCAAGCTGTGAAAGGTGACTAAACAGCACGAGACACTTCTCTGGTGCCGAGGCATTCATCACGAGCAGAATGGCATCTGGAGCCTGAATCGACGGATGGCGTCCAGCAAGAACATCGATGGAAAGACGCTCATCTTCCGACGTCGCAACCATACCGTAGATGCCTGGTAGATCAATGAGTTCAACCGATGTCGCTCCCTCGGTGATCCGCCCAACAAGGGGCTCAACAGTCACCCCAGGGAAATTTCCCACGCGCTGCTGCAACCCTGTCAGTTCATTGAACAGGGTCGACTTTCCAACATTCGGGGTGCCGACTACAGCAACACGCATGCAATGCTCACCCGACGTTGGCAGCAGTGTTCTGACGACGCATGAGTTGCTGGTGGGCAGCATCAAGAACTTCGACCAGGATCGATAGCTCGTTACCAAGACGTACACCAAGCCGCGAGCGTCCCATCGAAATCTCGACAGGTCCATCAAATGGGGCTCGGCGTTCAATCGAACAGCAGACGCCCTCCACAAGGCCCAACTCGTTTGCACGACGCACACACGAATCGTCCCCAGTAACTGAGAGAATCCTGCATTGCGTCCCCACGGGACATGTGTGTAGCGGCTTCATATGTTTATTTGGACTGAATCCAAAGATACGGAAACAGGTTTCAGGTTTCAGGTTTCGGGTTTCAGGTTTCATTTTATAGGTACGACGGCTGTGATCCTTACCACACGCTGCAGCATGCGTTCTTCGGGTAGACGCTGACTCTGCGAGGTGCCGGGCTCGCCGCGGCCGACGGCTGTTACACGACCCGGGAGCTGGGCGGCAACGGCGCGGGCTCGCTCAAGACTGATGCGATCGTTATCCTCGGTGGTGCCAATGATGTCCGTGTAGCCCTCCACCTGGATGCGGGCCCCTTTGCCTACGCGGCTCCGCACGAATTCCATCACGCGTCGGTGCTCATCGGTCAGCTCGGCACTGCGGAACGGAAACACAACAAGTTCAAATCGCTCAATGATGCTGTCGTTTTGACGCTCACGACGCTTGTCAATGAGACGTATGGTCTTGATGGCAAGCTCAAGCGTGTCCGATACAGAAGCCCCCTTATGATCGCCGGACAGGGAGAGGCGAAGCTTGCCGCCCTGGATGAGCTCGCGCGCAGCCGCACCATCGGGCGTGAAGACGATGTCGTTGGTCAGTGGCCGTGACGATGAGTCTACACGATCAT
Organism: Bacteroidota bacterium; assembly: GCA_039795225.1. Classification (GTDB taxonomy): domain Bacteria; phylum Bacteroidota; class Ignavibacteria; order Kapaibacteriales; family Kapaibacteriaceae; genus UBA10438. Next base: position 102,968 of record JBDKEN010000001.1, read on the forward strand.
CATTGACCCGCAGACTCCAGCGGTTGATCGGCGTGCCATCACTCGAGCGCGCCTTTACCGTCACGCTCGGCGGCGTCATTGCGCCTACGGTGTCGGCTGTTCTGAAAGGAGCTAGCACATCGCTGTTGGATGACGTGATCTCCACGCGTCGGTTCTCCTCATCGGCAAGGGGCGCTTCAGTGCCGGTAGCGATCGATGCATTCACCGGAAGACGTCGCGCGCGGACCTTTACGCGCTTTGCGGCAATGCCGTATCCCTGTGTAAGTGCCGAAGCAACCGAGCGTGCCCTACGCAGTGCGATGGTTGTATCGGGGTCGTCGCTTGCACACGTGCCGACAAGCGTGACGTCTGAAGTTGGGAACTGTCGCATCCGCTCGGCAACAACCGACAGCAGACGATGGTGGAATTGCACCGGTGTGAGCCGCGCCGAGATTGCAGCCGATGACGATGATGTCTCATATCGGTTCGGGATCACGTCCGAGCCCCGTTCAAAGAACACGTACGGCAGGATCGGCTGGTAGCGTTCTTCTTCGATCTCTTCGATGCGTATCGCCTCGCGCACATCAGCCGACAGCTCGACGCCATACGTGTCCTGCTTGGGTTGCTGCACCGGAGTCTTGGGTGTCTCGGTCTTCGTGACTACCGTCTGCGCGGGCTTCTGCGGCTCTGGTCTGCGCGCAGGGGGCTGAGCGGGCACGGTTCCGAACTCGTAGGACAGCCGCAGTCCGATCGACGGAACCGTGATGGTCCAGTCGGTGACGGACGTCAGATTCGCAAAGCCCCAGGCAAGCCCAACCTCGGGTGTAAGACGCCAGCTGCGTTGCCTATTCAGTGCGATGTCCAGGCCGACCGAGCTGACGCCGTAGAGCGTGCCGCTCAAGGACTCTGGCACGTTACCACTGCGGACGTTTCGCACGTTCGAGCGGGTATCGGCGAACAACGCGCCCGATGGTGCGGTAATCTCCTCGCGTGCACGCAAACGTCCGAAGGTGCGCGCTGCATAGCCCCCTCCCAAGCGTACAACGAGATTGCTCCACCGATAGCCGAGCGACGTCTCAATGCCATACTCGCTCAGCGGTGTTTCGATGCTGTGCGTTATCGCTCCCTGGACGATCGCATTGCCAACGATGATGTCCTGAACCTCGGTGGTCGAAAGCGTGTGTGAGCGGTCACTGAAGGCAAGGCGCACACTGCCGAAGAGTGAGCTCCAAACGGGAACATCAACGCCCACGCTGAGCTGTCCGCCCGTGCCCGAGCCCCCATCGAAGGATGGACAGCACGACGGGAACCCGGGCAGTTGCCGGAACGATGCACTAGCCGTGGTGAAGCCAACGGACGTTCCGGCATCGAGGCGGATCTGTGCAATGACAGATGTGAACTGAAGAACGACAATGCCGATGACAACGAATGCTCTCATCGTACCACCTCGAAAAGCGTGGTGGCAACTGTCGATGGCGATTGAACCATAAACACGTACGTGCCTGCGGTCAGCCAGGACGGAATCTGCCATTCCACAGCGTCACCATCTGATGAGCCGACGCCAAGCTGAATCTCCTCACCAAGCATCGTAACGATCCGAGCCGTTGACGTCCGGGCATCCTCACCGACGGCGCTACCGATAGCCCCCTCGGGTCCGACGGGATTCGAGGCAACCGCAACAGCAAGCCGCGCACGTCGGAATGTGACAAAGCGTCCGACCGAGTCGATGCGGCAGATGCCCGCCGCTTTGAATGGCAGCTGCACTGGCGTAGCACCGGCAACACATGGGTCAAAGTCGAGACTGTCAACGATGATCGATGTGCTGTCGCGGTCACCGAGCGCAACGCGCAGATCGAAGAATCCGAGCGTATCGCTTGATGGCTTGCGACGTCCGGTGACCTTGATCGAGCGCAGCGAATCATCGGTTGTTCCGCGGCCAAGGGGCCGTACGGGAAACAGCATGGTCTTGTTGAAGCGGACAACGGCGGACCAGTCGGTGGGAAGCGACTCCAGTTTCGTTCCGTTCGGAGCAGCAACGCGCATGACAACGCGAACAGTCGATCCAACCGTTGCACTGTCAGCTCCGGCATAGGACATCAGCAGCGGCGTGCTGCCGCTCGACGATGACGTTATGACCGTAACTGTGTCCGTGGTTACCGAGCAGCCGTCTGGTGAGAAGACCACAGCATAATACCGACCTGGCGTGCGAACCCTTATCGAGCGAACCTTAACGATGGTATCTGCGCTCAACACGCCAGTAGACCAAAAAACACGTTCAATGTTCTGCCCAGAGAGTGTCAGCAGAACGCCCGACGTATCACAAATCGACACTGTGTCTATCGGTGTGAGCTTGACTGACGGCAGAAGGCCGGGCTTGATAACAATGCTATCGGCGTACTCACAACCACCGGCGTTGTACCTGACATTGTATGTGCCGGCCGTCGTGATCACTCTCGTTGATGAAACGTTGCCATCTCCCCATACCACATTGGCTGGCGAAGGCTGCAGCGTCAACGTTACACTATCCCCTGTTGCACAGAGCACAGTGTCGGATGCAAGAATCTTGGTCGTGCTAGCACCGCATCCGATCTTCACAAGGAAACCGTCGCGCTCGCCCCCTGACGATCTCTGAAACACTGGCCCTGGTGCATTGGTACCGGGCATGACGGTGCTAGTTGTCGTGCCGCATATGTAGCTCGAGTTGGGGCCTTCGTCGATACCACCGAAGCCAAAGCGGAATTGCTCTGTGTCGAGCGTGAGTTCATCAGCGTTACCGCAAAACTCGCTCAGTCCAACTGGATTGGTACCTGGATAAGGATTCAACCGAAACGCACTGAATCGACCAATCTTGCAGAAATAAAAACCGTTGGAAAAGAGCAGAGGTCCATTATTCGTATTGCCTCGTGTGAACGAGCACAGGATATCGTCACCTGGTGTGTTTACGTACCACGTAACCGCCGTAACGGTGGGCTCTGTTGTTATCAGCAGCATAAATGCATCACCACCCAAAGCACTGCCACCGGCGTAAGGCATACCTCCTGTTGGACTACCAGGAGCTGGGAACGGACCACCGTTGTAGAGGCCACAAACACGCAGGGTGAACTTCTCACCACCAGCTCCAGGTTGATTGGAGCGGAACGGCTGCAAGCCATACACAACCTCATTGCCTGCTCCGCCGCAATACGTAGACCACTGACACTCCAGCGTAGTGGAGTCTAGTCGTGCTACAAATCCATCATCATCGAAGACGGTGCCAAGTCGCGCTGGCTGAAGCACGGGGTTGCCCGGTAGCTTATCACTTCGGGTGCGCCCACCCACGTATACGTGGCCGAGCGTGTTGCGTACACGCACCACCAGCACTTCATCAAGGTAGCGTCCGCCGAAATATGTAACCACATCTGGCACAATTTGCCAGCCGCTTGGTGACTGAACGAGACTCAACTTGGCAACAAACCCATCTCCAATGCCTTGCCCAGCAAGGCCACCACCCTGATAACTAGCCTGCATAGCATTCGCCGTTGTCGGGAAGTCGCGCGACTCTGTGACGCCCCCTACGTAGATCGTGTTTCCTACAATGTCAACACTTGTTGCAACATCTGCCTCTGATCCTCCGAGAAACTGGTCGCGAGCGAACCGTTCTCCGAGCGTTGTAAACGTCGATACTGTTGCATCCACATTGCCGCATTGATTGGCTATTGAGCCCACCATGACGAGCACTCCCGCATCTGAAATCGCAAGCTCTAGTGGTCGGACGCAACTGAAATACTGCAGCCAACGCATCTCCCCTGTTGGACTAAACGAAGCGAGATAGCCACCGGGTCCAACTGTGTCAAATGAAGTTGGCACATTACGGGGCTTGGGGAAATCCGTGCTCGTGAACACTCCGCACACATAGACATTGTCATCACGATCGACGCAGAGATCGCGCATTTCGTCCTTCCCAGAGCCGCCAAGGAAGGTTGCCCATTGCACTTCTAGCTGCTTTTGGGCAGACACAGTCACTGATGCTAGCCTGAACATCAGAAACATCAACACCACATAATGACCGAGATTCATCGTATTCCTTCATCAAGCATGAGCTTTGTGCGGACGTTGGTTCCGAAACGCGCGACGATCACATATGGCTGATGGTGGTTCTGTGGCAAATAGTCGGCACCGACACCCACACATCGTCCATCCAGGAGGTACCATACCACTTCATCGGCACTCTGCAATTGTTCTCGGGTGAGGCCCTCGACTTCGTCTACCGACGAAATCGGCAGAGGCCATGGTTCCTTCAGTCGTAGTACCCTTCCATCTGCTGTGCCCACAATCATCGACTCTGTATCGGAATGCACCGATACAAAAACAACGGGTGCCCCTCCTGTTTCAAGGGTCTTCACACGCAAGCCCGATGCAGCTTCGACGATCACGACCGTACCGTCGTCCTGTCCTACCGAAAAGTGCTTGGCAGACTTTGAACAGGCAATGCGATTCCCAAGGAATCCATCGATGAAGGGCTTACCGATTGCCGGAAGAACGTTGACTTCTTGTAACGTCTCGGCATCTATGATCACGGCGTCGATAGCATCTGCACTTGATAGTCCATACTGCATGAGCACCAATACATCAGACTCTCCAACACGCGAAGCGGGCACAAGGATATCGATCACGGATGTAGGAACAGACTTGGTCGCTAGAATCTGTCCGGTTAGCCCGTCCAGGACTCGTAGCGTACTGTCGGCGCAGCTTGTAACAATGCGCCCATTGCGTGTGGAGGTTGCCACCCAAGGGATACAGGTAGCAATAGCGGACGAGGTAAGGGGCTCGGGGTTGCCAGATGTAAGAGCGAATGCACTATCACTTGTTAGGACGATTATTCGGTCAGTCGTCCTGCTCGCAACAACTGAGGTAGCTCTTCGAGAGAACGAGGTATCCATGGATTTCGATTGAACGTCATACCGGCGCAAACGTCGTATACCATCATTGGCAACGGGTGTGAAGTACAACGACTGCATGGCGTTATCAAACACCATGGAAGCCGGCGTAGCAAAGCCCCAAGGCTGGTTCCCAACCGTATGAGTAACAGAACCATTTGCAACATCGATAAGACGAATCCGATCCGAGCTTGACGACGCGGTAGCTATCATTTTTCCATCGATAGACCAAGCCGCACGGCGTAGGTACCCAGTCATGCCCTCGAGGTCGAACATGAACCTATCCGTCGTGAGATCCCATACCTGGACATCGCTACCCTGTGTGGCCACGTAGAGACGTTTTGCAGGCTGGTCGACGGCGAGGGCCGAAACCTGGCGTCCAAACTCGATGATCGTATCAGCATCGGAGCGCCCGTCCGTGTACCGACGCAGTCCGGCAAAGAGCACGCCCGCCGTAATCGTTCGAGTTGCGTCTTCAAGAACAACGAACTCAGGTCCACCAGCGATGCCATAGTCTACATCACGTCTACTCTGAACGGCGCCTGTGGCTGCATCCACGGTAAGGATTGCATTCGATGCAGCCATCCGGATGGTAGTGGATGTGGCATAGGCCGCAGCATAAATAGGAGAACTTCCTCCAGAGCCGGGTGCAGCACCGTCAACCACCGCACGTATGGCTAGTCCAGGAACCCCTACAATTCGGGCAGGGTTCGGCACTGATGGCGAGTCCTTTCCACCTGCCCGCGACGTTGTGATTGTCATGGAAGCACCGTCTGGGTTCACGGCAATGGAGCGGACAGGCGACCCAAGGCGCATCGTGTCGAGAATTGCTCGATTGTTCAGATCCCACCTTCGCACCACACCCGCATCGTCACCTACGGCAACCCAATCTCCATTTGGAGAGCAAGCAATATCATTTACTTGAAGGGTGTGCTTTCCCAGAGTAAAGAGTAGTCGCCCTGATTCGATCGACCAACACCTTACCCAACCGTCGGCATCACCCGTGATCACGATCGCTTCATCCGGCGTTATAGCCATGGAGCGTCCACCCAGGAATCGCGTCGTGATCAATGTGAGCGTACTACTCTTTGTGGCTAGGTCCCAAACACGCACAGAACCATCAAAGGAGCCAACCAGCAGACGTCCGTTTGATAGCGGCACTAAGTCGTAAGCAGGACGAGTGTTTCCGCCACGTTCCCAAAGCACATCAGGTATCTGCGATTGTGCCGTAAGCAAACAAGAGACACAGCAGAACGCAGCCAGCAATTGAACGGTGCTAAACATGACAAAATACCCCTGTGTATTGACGATTAGATGTTCACACCCGTGTCCAACTGCAATGTCACATCCGTGGCTGGATGGCCAGTGAAATGTGACGTTTGTCTGCATTCAGGGGTGTATACTTGCTACGTGCTTACCCCACCAGCGCATATTGTCCCAACAGAATTGCTTTGTGCAGTAAACAACCCTGCAACGAGAGATGCCTCTTTCGCAGAATTCTACGATGCGCTCAGCAGACACGTGTATATGTACGCACTGCGCATGACATCAAACGAGTTAGATGCTTCTGACGTAACGCAGGAGACGTTCATCCGCGTACATGCACACCTCGTAAGGGGCAACACCATCGTTGATCCACTCCCCTTCTGCCTGATGATCGCACGTCAGCGCGTGATCAACATGCACCGCGACCGCAAGGTCACGGTGGAGCTCGATGAACAGCATAGCACTGTCGACCCCTATATCGACATTGAGCGCGAGGACATCCGCGAACACGTCGAGCATGCCGTTGCGCGTCTGCCGGTGCTTCTGCGCGATGCGTTTGTCTTGAGATACTACGATGGTCTTTCGTATGAAACGATTGCAACGATGATCTCAGAATCAGCCGGCACCGTGCGTATGCGCGTGCATCGCGCCAAGGCCATCCTTCGTCAGTCGCTGGCGCATCTCGTCAGGGAGAAAAGCTGATGCGCGCCAGTGCTCACATCCTTATCCAGCGATATCTCGACGGAGAGCTCTCCGAGCTCGAGCTCCAGGCCTTTCTCCAGGACCTTTCGCAGAGCCCAGAGCTTGCATCAATGCTGGAGCAAGAAGTCAACATCGAAGCAGCGATCATCAACGATGCGTATTCCATAGAGCCCCCTGCCGAGCTACGTGCTGCCGTGTTGCAGTCGCTTCCTGACGTAGGTTCTTCCTGGACACTCAGCGTGGTCGGTCAGATGGCGTTGAGTATTGCCATGGGCGGAGTGTTCCTGCTTACATCGCTTGTCAGTATTGGTACAAACAGCATGCGACGGGTAGATGCTCCCGCGTCGAAGGTTGCACCCGTAATTGCCACTTCGGCCTCGTCCCGTGCGGTCGAACATTCGAGGTCCGCACCAGGCAGAGTTCTCAGCATCGATGCATCAATTCCTCGATCATTCTCATCACGTGACGTTGTTGCCGACGTCGAGAGTGCTGATGTCTTGGTTGAGCCGACACGACACGTGCACATGCCGTTTGAGACTCTGCAACGTTCATGGGGTGAGCAGCACTCTGATCGATTCCTCGGCCTGGGTGGTGCATCCGTCTCGTCGCTTCCGACAGGTCTGTTCGGTGGGATGGTGGGAACCAGCATGGTCTCGCTGCGATACGAGCTCGACCTTCTCGAAGATTCACAGGTCTTCGTCGAGGCAGGGGGCTTGCAGCAGCCGCGCACGTCAACAGCATACGTCAACGGTGCAACGGCTTCCGTCATCTCCAGTGGCATATCGCCATTTGTGAGCATTGGCATTGCCGGAAGTGTCCTCGATCTAGACATGCTCGGCCGGCCCATCAGCGGCGCAGCGTCGATCGGCGTCACGAGCGCCGGCCCCATTGCTATAGCGGATGTATCGGCTCCGATCATTGACCTCGGCCACACCACGCTTGACGTGGGCGTGCGCTTCTCCGCGCGGTTCGATCTTGGTTCACGTAGCACCAGCTCCGTCAGCGCAGCCCCTTTCATCCGTGTGGGCATTCCTCTGAGGTGAGAGAGCGCTTCACGCAGGTTTGAGGTGTGGGGTTTGGGGTGTGGGGTCATTTGTCATTCGTCATTGGTCACTTTTCATGATATACATTTCTTTCGTTGTATATCTTTGTGCTGAAATTTCAGGACCGACACTATGCGCGTATCAAAATGGGGTAATAGTCTGGCCGTGCGACTTCCGGCCAGCATTGTCGAGGAGTTGAACCTTAAGGAGGGCGACGAGATCGAACTCGTAAGCTCCGATATGGAATCATTTATCCTTCATCGGTACGACAATCCCGCGCAGCTTCTCGAGCGCATCCGACGCTTCAGGGGGCGACTCCCCAAGGGATACAACTTCGATCGGGAGGGGGCTCATGAGCGCTAAGACGTTCATCGACACGAACGTCCTGCTCTACCTCCTCTCGCATGATGCGCGCAAAGCGTCGTCCGTTGAGCGTCTGCTCCTGCAGCAGCCCACCATCAGCGTACAGGTGTTGAATGAGATCGTTGCGGTTGCCACGAGGAAGCTCCGCATGCCGATGCCCGAGATACTCGAGTTCTGTCAGGTCATCCGCCGTCTCTGCAACGTCGAGCCAATCACGCCGGACCATCATGATCTTGCTCTATCGATCATGCAACGATTCAACTACAGCATATACGATGCTCTCATCATTGCCTCTGCCCTTCTCGCAGACTGTCGAAGGCTCTCTACGGAAGACCTCCAGCATGGCCAGGTCATTTTGAAGCAGCTGAGAGTAGAAAATCCTTTTCGAGTGTGAGCGCTTGGCGCAGGTGTGAGGTTTGGGGTGTGAGGTAATTGGTAATTGGTAATTGGTAATTCGTCATTAGTAATTGGTCATTGGTAATTGGTATTTGGCCCCTTACCTCCGTTCCTCCGTAATTTCTTTCCCATGCTTCGCTCCCTGTACGTTGATCTGAACTCATACTTCGCTTCTGTTGAGCAGCAGGAGCAGCCGGAGCTCCGTGGACGTCCGGTGGCGGTAGTGCCGGTGATGGCCGACTCTACATGTGCGATCGCGGCGTCGTATGAGGCGAAGAAGTTTGGCGTCAAGACGGGAACGATCATCGCCGAGGCCAAGCAGAAGTGTCCGGAGCTGGTGCTGGTACAGGCCCGGCATTCACTGTATGTGGAGTATCATCACCGCATTGTGGAAGCCGTTGAACAGACGATCCACGTCAAGAGTGTGAACTCGATCGATGAAATGGTATGCGAGCTTACGGGCTCTGATCGGCAGCGCGAAAAAGCCATAGAGATCGCTCATGCGGTGAAGGCATCGATCAAGGCCAATGTGGGTGACACAATGACCTGCAGCGTGGGCATCGGCCCGAACGACTATCTGGCCAAGACGGCGTCGGATATGCAGAAGCCCGATGGACTGGTGATCGTTGAAGAGGAGCAATTGCCTGACGTGCTGTACGCACTCGAGCTGCGCGACCTCTGCGGCATCGGCAAGCAAATGCATGCGCGGCTTCGCAAGCATGGCATCTTCACCGTGGAAATGCTCTGCACAGCACCGAAGCACCAGCTGCGCGAGGTATGGGGCGGCATCGAGGGAGAACGCATGTGGGCCCGCCTGCGAGGGCAGGATGTACCGATGGCCGAAACGCAGAAGTCCACGGTCGGACACTCTCACGTTCTCGAGCCCGAACACCGCTCTGTTCAGGGGGCGAAAGCCGTCGTGCATCGTCTTCTGCAGAAGGCCGCCATGCGCCTGCGTCAGTACGAGCTCCATACGGCGGAGGTCACCGTTAGCGTACGCTATGTCGATGGAACCAAGTGGAAGCAGGCACGCGAGATCACACCCACACAGGATGTGCTGCAGCTGACGACGATCATGAGCACCATGCTCGAGGCCATGCCAGAGCTTGGAACGCCGTTCAAGGTGACGATCGCGCTTAACAAGGTGAGCCCCCTTGAATCAACTCCACTACCGATCTTCGAAAACGTTGGCCCAGCTCGCTCGGCACTGAACAACTCGATCGATGCCATCAACAAGAAGTATGGCAAGAACACGCTCTACGTCGGCACCGCCTGGAACGCCCTCTCGAGCGCACCAATGCGCATTGCGTTCAACCACATTCCGGATGCGGAAGTGGATGATGATGAGTAACCAATGTTTCATGGATTAGGAATCTGCAGATTTCACAGATTCGGCGAGCTAGATGGTCGTCGATCTCGCGATGACGTGGCACAGCGCTCTTGCGCTTGCCCGTACTGTTGACCCAGATGGAATGACGACCTCCCTCCCGAAGTAATCGGCATCCATGTGATTCAAGGTGCGCGACCAGGTCGCGCAGTTTCACAGTGCTATTGCATACTCCTCAAACTCGGCCCCAGCCTCACGACGAGACTGCTCCCGATTGAGTTCGATGACCTCTGCGAGAGTGACGCGGAGCGTATCAAGGAGATCTTCCTTCGTCGACTCCTGGCAGTTAACGCCTGGAATCTCTTCGATCCAGCCTATCCACCACTCTCCACTGCGCTTGATGACCGCAGTATAGACTTGCGACATGATTCTATCCATGTTGTTTGCTCCAGTAAGATACAATGAAACAATTGTGCCTCATGACTGACGATGAGTCTACTCGCGAAAGGGTCTCGAGAGAACTCACAGTGAATGTGCATTCATGGCATAAAAACGTGACATTGTGATGCGCCCTTTGCCCCCTACCTCTTCTCCGCAACCATGCGTCCAACGCGCACGACGATGCTGCGAGGCGTAAAGCGAAGGAGCATGATCGTGATCCGGTTCAGAAGGCCATGAACGGCAACAGTCTTGCCGCGTAGCATGGCGTTGTACCCAAAGCGAGCAACCTCGGCTGAGGTGGCCATCAGACGCGCATCAGCCATACGTGCCTGATGCATGGCGGCAACATCCTGGAAGCCAGACGTTGTCGGACCCGGACAAAGTGTTGTGACGGTGACTCCCCTGTCGGATACTTCATTGTTGAGTGCTTCAGAAAAGCTCAGCACATAAGCCTTCGTTGCGCTGTACTGGGCAAACAATGGAACGGGCTGAAACGACGCCGTGGAGGCAACATTCATGATCCGTCCGGAGCGGCGGCGCAGCATGTCCACGACAAACAGACGTGTTAATGTAGTGAGCGTCACAACGTTCAGTTCGAGCATTTCAAGACCACGCTCAACATCGCTTTCTTCAAAGAGACCATACTGACCAAACCCGGCGTTGTTGATGAGAATATCAACCGTCAGCCCCTTGGTAGCAACAGCATCATAGAGCGCCTGAGCACTACCGCGGCTTGCCAGATCCATGCCGATGACATACACCTTCACGCCGTACGTCGACTCCCACGCCGACTGATACTCACGGAGTTTATCTTCACGGCGTGCAACGAGGATCACATCCCCACCTCTTCGCACGTGCTCAAGAGCAAGCTCGTATCCAATTCCTCCGGATGCGCCGGTGATGAGGGCTGTAGACATTAATTCTCTCCGTTGTCGTGAACGTGTAAGGGGGCTTAGCGGACGGGCACCATCGACGTGCGGTGGTGATTGGTGCGGTCCATTGAGTTGTGCGGGTGGTTTTTCACATACGGCTGCACAAACCGGTAGTCTTCGTCGTTCAGGATCAGCAGCATCGGCGCATTGTCGATGGCGATCTGTTCGGCCTTGCGATACAACGTCATCCGCTCGGCCCGGTTCGTCGTTGAGATCGCCTGCTCAAAGAGCCGATCGAACTCGGCACTGCGGAACCGCGTGGAGTTGATTGGTGAATCCTCGTTATCCGACGGAACGAGCTTGCCATAATAGAGATTCAGGAACGACTCCGGGTCGGGATAGTCCGCCACCCAGCCGAGACGGAAGAACGGCGCCTTGCCCTTATCGATGTCCGTTAAATGCTGTGCGAATTCCACCTGCTGCAACTTGACGCTGATGTTGAGATGCTCCTTGAGCATACCCTGAATCGCCTCGGCGATGGAGACGTTACGTCCGCCCCCTGCATTGAGCTGCAAGGTAATCTCCGGAAATCCAGCACCATTGGGGAAGCCGGCTTCAGCAAGAAGCTCACGAGCACGTGTAGGGTTGAACGAATAACCACTGACGCTGTCCGAGCGGTAGTCGGGCATGGACGGTGGCACGAGTCCGTGGTGGGCCGGACCCGCGGCCTGACCCTTGAGAACGTACCGAATGATACGATTGCGGTCGACGGCGAAGTTGATGGCCCGACGCACCCGCGCATCGCGGAAGACGTCCTTGGTGGTGACCATGCCATAGAACTGCGTTGACAACGCGGTCTTGTGCAGGAGCTGAAACCGCGACCATTTGCCCTTGGGATTCTTGTTTTCATCAACGATGTCGGCAAAGAACTCATTCGGAATGCGGTAGCTCTCCTCAAGATTGCCCGCGGCAAACTCCAGAAGCTGCAGCTTATCGTCCTTGATAAACGAAAAGCGAATACCATCGAGATACGGCAGCCTGTTGCCGTGCTCGTCCACGTCCCAGTATGTTGGGTTGCGTTTCACAACGAGGTCACGGTCAGGTGTCCACGATACAAACCGAAACGGTCCCGATCCGACGGGATGTTGGAAGAAGTCCTTGCCGTAATACTCCACAGCCTCACGCGGGACGATACCCATGGATGTCTGCGTGACGGTGTATTCGAACGGGGCGAAGGGCTTCACCAGTCGGATGACAAACGTCGTATCGTCAGGTGCCTCAAATCCCTGCACACCTCGAACGCGTGGTGTTTGCCCCGTGCGCGCAGCCTCTTGTGTGGCGCGATAATAGGCAGTTGCGCCAATGACCTTGTCACGGAAATAGGAATCATTGCGTGACTGCGAACGCACATCACAAATGCGCGTAAAACTGTAGAGCACGTCCCGAGCGGTGACTCGTCGCCCCCTACCATTCGGGAAGCATGGATCATCATGAAACACCGCGTTTGAGCGCAGGATGTAGGTATACGTCAGTCCATCATCGGAGACGAACCAGCGCCTGGCCAGACCTGGCACCATGTTCAGGTCTGTATCGAAATGCACGAGCTGATCAAAGATGTTAATCGACACATGTGACGATGTCACATCATTGATCTGCGCTGGATCCAGCGTGCGGATTTCACCCGTTTCATTCTGTCGGTAGATCCCGCCGTAATATAGTCCTCCCTGAGCAGAGCGCAGCGTTCCCTCCGGAGCACCGGGTTTGGTGCATCCAACAGCAAGGAGGACGGCGGCAAGGAAAAAGCAGAGGAAGGGGCGCACAACGATCATGGAGCACAATACGGTTAGCGGAGCGGTGTGACGAGCTCGATCTGAACCGTACGAGAATACGAACGCCCTTCGGGAGTATCATTCTCAAAGATCAATCGATCAGAACCAACAGGTTCGAGGGTGACGCGATCATCGGACAGGCCCAGCACCTTCTGCACTTCAAGACAGCGCTTGCGTGCAAGAGTTCGATTGTACTCCGGATTACCGGTCTTATCTGCATAGCCAACGATGCGTACACGCGAGTCCGGCTGAATACGAGCTTTAACCCGTTCCATCGTGCGCTGATTCGCAGGATTCAACTGCGCGCTGTTAAAGTCGAACACGATGAGCGAGTATCTCTCAACAATCTTACCTTCCTCTTGTCGAGCTCGAATGGTCTGAAGTGTGACGTACTCTACCGCAACAGTGTCGAAGGCTTCTACGGCAGCCCCTTGATCGTTCCGAACTCGAATGCGCGCAATGATAGGGTCATCCTTCCGCGGACGGGCTGTGGCCTTTGCGGGATCCCATGTAACCTGCTCGGGGGGGCCATCGCCCTTCGCCGTGTAGAGAAGTCGTCCTGCCTGCTCAAGGACCAACGTCCAGCTGGCAATATCATCTTCCTCTCGCAACGCCGATCCAATTCCAATCGTCGGTGGAGTGACGATCAAATCCTTGTCACGGAATTCAATTGGCTCCAGGATTGCAGGTGTTGATGCTGTGATTTCGACGCGTTGATTTTCAGCGCGACCCTCGGGCGTGGCTGAATTGGCTGGCTGCTCGGGAAGCAAGCCACCTCTTGTTTTGATACGGACCGGATCGATACTCCACACCGATGTGAGATATGTTTTGACAGATTCGGCGCGATTGCGCGACAACTCGCGGCTGCCCGCCTCGGGTCCCACATTGCTACCGTATCCAGTGATGACGATGGTCGCCGTTGGATCAACTATCAACCGTTGAGCAATGATGTTCAACAGATTCGCATACACACCTATCTGGTCGCGTGAGAGCATCGATGTCGAAAAGGTGGATACATCCGTCGGCGTGAGCAGCCGTTGCTTCGTCTTTGTGAGATCGGCACTGCCCTCCGGAAAGAAGAGCTGCGGAAGCATCGGATAATTTTCGATGACATCAAGTTCCTCGACACGCATCCGTGTGAGATCACGCGCCGTGTCTGCCGAGCCCCCTGCCATGATCTGCACACGTAAGCCCGGATCAAATGGAGCAGGCAGTTCACGTCGATACCGTTCGTTAATCGTCGTCGTAACGTATACCGTATCACCTTCTCGGCGTGTAGCATCATCAGAACTCGTCTCGACGAGCTCTATCCGCGGCTCGTTGATGCCTCGTCGCACAAGCACGGAGGTATCACGCCGATACGTTGTGTCGCGAATCAGGATGGCATCAGTTGGACGGTACATACCGAAGCGAACACTGACACCGAACTGAATGGCATGCACCGACCAAGGGACATCGGAAACGGTGCTAAGGGGCAATGCATAGCGCAGTTCCGGCGAAACCGTGTAGGAATTTGTCCGTACCAGATCGTAGCGCAGTCCTGCAATGGCATGAAACTGCTGCACGACAGGGAGAGGGATCGGTCCTTCCGACTGATTCCGTATCGTCGACCCATTCAGGAAAACGTACCCTTCCGGTTCGACGAGCGTTTCCTTCTGCATGAATGATGTTCCCCCCATGATACCGATGCGTATTCCCGCCTGGATTGTCAGCCGGTCCAACGGAGAGGTCAACACGGAGGGCTCAATCGTAAACAATGGGATCGACGATGTGAAGTCATGCCGGACAAGCACGTCGCGTCGGCGCGGAGCTGGACCCAGTCCATCCTCGAGTACCGGCTCGTTTCCGATCTTCTCTTCCCGTGTAAAATCACCCGACAGCGACGTATATCCCAGACGCGCCTCAAACCTTAGACCATGCTTCCATGGAAACTCACCAAGCAGACCAAATGATGCGGAGGTTGAGGCACTACCGGAAAAGGAAGAACAGCACGACAGTATGCCGGGCAGTGCACCAAAGTCAACGTCGTGTATCGACTGCACACCGTGGATGTACCCACCCAGACGGTATTTCAGGATCATGGTCTGTCGCGTACTGTCATCCACGTACATCTCCTGCGATTGTCCAGCGACGAACGTCAGGAACAGAACCAACATCATGATCGAGACACTGCGATTCATTGAGTTACCGCACGATCGAAAGTGGAAGGACACGTCGACGAGAAGGCGTTTCCAGAATGAGCTGATAGACGCCGGAGACAAGAGCTTCAAAGGGCAGAGCATGCTGGCGAACAGGATTCGTTGAATCATGTTCCCATTGCGCGATGCTCACCAATCCCCCATCAAGACTTAGCAGGATCAACCGATGTATGCCCCGCTCATAGGTTTCAGTGGTGATCTGACTCCAACTTCCAACAGGATTAGGATGGACCTCTACACGCAGGCGGCCAGCGCGCGTGATCAGGCGCTTGCCCCCAGCTTCACACAACGTCGTTACGAGCGATCCATCATTGGTTGTGAATCGCGCCGTTACATTCGGAGCACGCATCGTTGCACGCTCGAACTCGAGTGTCGTCGAGTCAACCGGTCCGATGGTTACATCGCCAATAAGTTCGGCAATCACGCTTCCACCGGAAGCAATTGACGCATTGTTGATGTCGAGATCAACAACCGTGAAGCCCCCTACGGTTTCATGCCGATGGATTACCCCACCGACCACCTCTCGCAGGGCAAACATCGACGAGACGTAGCGGATCCGCATTGAGAAGGACACACTGTCAAGCTGCGTTGCCTCGCCCGAGACGGCCGCCGAGATCGGGATTCGTGCATCACGTTGCGTTGGCAGCTCAACAAGATCCGGCAACGATGCAATGACGTCGACGATCACAACCCCTGTTCCGCTGAGCGCGAGCACTCGCGTCTCGGGGCATGGCTGATCAATCGTGATGATGACACCATCTGAATATGCATCCTGACGCTTGGGAGAAAAGTCAACGATGACCTCAAACGTCCCACCCGGAGGAATCGTCATTGGCGTTGTGGGATTTGAACGGACCCGAAAAGCACTCGTGGGCCCACTTGCTAGCGAAACGGAACTTATGGCAAGGGGCTCAGTACCCATATTGCTGAACACAAGACTCTGCGTACTGATCGATGTAATGCTTACACGTCCAAACACGATACTGGAAGGGTTCAGCGATAACGAGGTCCGACGCTCGCCTTTGACCTCGCAGATAACCGGCACCAGCACATCATTGATCTTTGCAAGAATTGTCACATCGGCGATCTTGATGCCATCAGCTGCAGCCGATGGATCGAACTCCACGCGAAGCACACGCTGCTCACCCGGAGCAAGCGTCTGCGCACGAACCACTTCAGGGTTCAGCAAACGAAATGCAGCTGCATCAGCTCCGCTGATTCCTACCACGTCGATGAGCTGAATCGGGAACGCACCACTGTTGACGTAAATGACACTGTCGATGCGCTTTGCACACTCGCTGACGATCCCAAAATTGAGTTTTTGGCTTGCGCTCAGCTGATCGATTCCACCACGAGCTCGAACGATTACCGAGATCGTATCGACGCATGGCTCATCAATGGCCAAGAGCACTGTGTCCTGCACATCTTCCTCTGCCCCGCAGAGATACGTATATGTAATGTCCCGCGTCTGGCCTGGGTCGATTCGTATCTGCGAAGGATTTACTCCAACACGTCCACCGCCGTTGACTAGGGTAGCAACGATATGGATCGCAAGCAGCGTCGGGTTGGTATAGGAAAACGACACGCTGCGGGACGAACCAACGCGCACTGACCCCAAATCCACAACGCGTGGTCCTAGCAGCTCGACCGATGTTCGCTGACCATTGAGGTTGACGCTGATAGTGCCGATCGTCTGATCATCTGTTCGAACAGCGAAGACGGCCGACTTGACACCATCGGGACCTTGACTTCCGCGAAACTGAATGGCATACGTCAACGAGGCACCGGGCCGCAAGGACGTGTCTTGTTGTGCACCACCGGACCAGGTGAACGACGAGGCGTTGACGCCATTGATAACCGGTGGATACAGCAGTGTGAATGTTGTCTTGCCGTTATTCGTAATCGTTACTTGCTGTTGGGCACTGTCACATGCAGCCACTGGTGAATACGTTAGCGATGTGGACGAGAGGCCGATGTCTGAGGTGATACCAGTTCCTGCGAGAAGAATCTCCGCACTATCAGAACAGCTCACCAGCGACGAATCCGCAAGAATCTGCATCTGCGTAGCTGAGCGTCCAACAACAGTGGGCGTGAAGGCAACGACGATAATGATAGATGAGCCAGGCGATATTCTTGCTGGCAGAGGGGGCGTGATAGAGACGATGCTGAACGGGGCCGGAAGCACTGGACGTGTTGTAATGTCGAGGTCACTCGTTCCCGTGTTTCGCAATTCGAAGACCGATTCGCGCCGATCGCCAAGTCGAACATCACCGAACTGCCCATTGCCAATGACATTTATCTGCGACTCTACGCCGATATGGCGAAGAAAGATCGTATCGAGTTCATCACATTCCCGAAAGCGGACAAGGATGGGCACGACCTGCGCTCCGACGCGCTTCGCTGAGAAGGTAAGGGCTATCTGTGTGAAGCTGATAGAATCCCGGAGTGTGATTGGTACCCCTCCGGTGACACTCATCACAGCTGGACTTGCGGAGGTAAACGAGACAATCGTAAGCACCGGTCGTCCCGTCTTCCTGATCGTAACTTGCTCGGCAAGTGGACGTCCGATACACACGCGACCAATGTCTAATGTGTCGCGTCGCAGTCCGCGCCAGAAGTAGTTGACCATCGTCGGCGTTGCATCGGCAGTGAGCTTTACGATACGCGTGTACGTATCGTTGTAATTGATGCGCAACTCTGAACGCTGAATACCCGTCTGGCCGGGCTGAACTTGGTACGAGACGATAAATGTGGCTGTTTCGAAAGGGGCCAGCACAAGTGGAAAAGTCGGCTGCTGATCAATAGCAAATCCAGCCAAGGGTCCAATCTGCGAACCGGTCAATCGCACAGGATCCGGTCCAGGATTTCGAACAATGATCGTGTCGCGCACGGCACCACCCGGACACTGTGCCTGACCCATGTTTCGGAGGGTGTCAACCTCGAGCACAGGGACAAGCACGCGACGAACAACATTCCATGCTGACTGCGAGAAGACCACGCCGGGCTGCTGGCGGAAGGCTGCTGAAGAGGGATTCGGGACCTCTGCGGCAGCAACAACGTACATGATGCTGTCACCGCTCACCCATGGTATTGATGCGGTCCATTGATCCGCCGGCGTAAAGATTTGTGATGGACCGACCACTTGCGTCCACTGTCCAGATGTTGTGCGTGCCCAGACGAAGATTCCATCGGCACCCTTCGTCCCACGAACGGTAACAGTTGTTTGTGAGCGATCGAGGAACTCCATCGAAACGCCTGCCCATGCTCCTGCAACACCGCGCACTGGTCCATCAACTCGCACACGCCCCTTGCCTCCGGTGAGATGTCGTGTTGCAGCAGAACCAGCAGCATCAAATCCACCATCAACGTCAACAACAACATCCTCTGGGAATGACAGCCGACTGCGTGCACCGGCGATGACTCCACCGCCAGATCCACAGCCGCCCTGTAAGTCCTGCCGAGTAGGAATTCCTCCTCGTGCAACGAGGCGGATGTTCGACAGCTCGCGTCCGTGAATGCTCATCGCACCACCACCACCACCACCGCCCGCAGCGATTGATCGCGTTACATCAGGATTGCCCCCTGCCCCACCGCTGCCACCGGCAAGAGGCACGAGCTGGACGTTGCCAACCTCGATGCCACCGTTGCTAAATGAAGATTCCGTTTCACCAGGCGTCGAGTAGCCACCAGCCCCGCCGCGTCGGCCCTCCTGTGAGCCCGATCCTCCGCCTGCTCCGCCAAGGGTCTGGCAGGTGGTACGTTCTCCACAACCTGTGCCGCTTGATCCAAACGGATGACCTGTTCCTCCACCGGCATTTTCGTGCGACGTTGTCGACTCGCCGCCACGTGTGCCATTGAGCGATGGAGAGCCCGTCGTGTTGGTTGACGATTGAGGAAGTGCAGCACCTGTGCCGACACCTGGTGTGCGCTTGGTGCGTGCAAAATTGTAGCCGCCCGGGCCGCCGCCCGTGAATCCATCGCCACCATCCGTTCCTGCCTGCCCACTAAAATTGAGATTCACATAGGCACCAGCTCCACCGCCACCGCCGGGTCCGCCCCGAATTCCTGCCGCACTCACAGAGATCTCTGTGGCGATCTGATCCGCAACACGTGGTGCACGAATAGGGCCAATCGCGTACAGCGTCAATGGAAGGTAACCTTGGTTACCATTTGTGCTCTGGTCACAATCATTCGTGGAAACCTGGTAAAGCGCCGATGCAGCCAGGACGAGCGAGTCAACAATCATCGCCCCTCGACGTGATCGGCGTCCGAGTGCCCCCTGACCGAAAATCCTATCAGACAAGGATGCAACCGAGCCGAGTGGCCAGGGCTTGACGATGTAAAAGGTGTCGATCGGAGACGCAACACCATTAACAACTACCCTGATGGGAATCCGGAACTCGGACCGCAGCTTTGTCCAGTCATGATCATTCGGCTGCACCTCGGGGTTCACAAAGGCAACCGTTGAAATGAGTCGACCAGACCAGCTGACATGAAGTGGACCGAATGTGAGCTTTGACATATCCGACGGTCGAGCACACTCAACACGTACGGCATCGCCCGGATTGTTGAACGACGTACCGTCACTGCCGAAGCTTCCTGTGGCCGTTGCTGGCGCGACAATCTCGAGCACGCTGCCCATGCCAGGAGCACCGATGTCAGGCAAGATGTACGACACCACCGGCTGCGCATCGAGATGCACGGCCACGACCCAGAAAAGAATGCCCACGGCGATGATGGCACGACGCATCATATCGTGGCAACAACCTTCAGCTCAACGGCAATTGGAGTTGGCAGCGCACCAATTTCGATCGTCGTTCGGCAGGCATCAACCCCCGAAAAGTGCTCTGCATAGAGACGGTTAAACGTCGGGAAGTCTGCCTTCATGTTGGTGAGATACACCTGTACATCGACGATGTTTTCCCACGTTGAACCGGCGTCTTCCAGGATGTATCGGATGTTCCGAAACACACTGAGCGTCTGTGCCTCGATATCGTAGTCGAGGATCTGGCCGTCCGCTCCGAGCGTAACGCCAGGGATGACCTTCGTTCCGCGCTCACGAGGGCCTACGCCGCTCAGGTACAACATGGTGCCCACACGGCGTGCATGTGGGTATGCTCCGACGGGCTCAGGCGCCCGCTCGGAATTGATAACAATCTTTTCCATTCCTCAATGTGCTGCGTTTATGGTGCGATTTGTAAACAGATGTTTTTTGGTTCCGTGAAAAAGCGTAGAGCCTCGGTTCCCCCCTCGCGACCTACACCACTGTGTTTCATCCCTCCGAACGGTGTTCGCAGATCCCGCATCAACCATGTGTTGATCCACACAATGCCCGATTCGAGACGATTTGCCGTGCGATGCGCACGATGAACATTTGTCGTCCAGATACTCGATGCCAGACCGTAGACAGTGTCGTTGGCCATGGCGATCACCTCATCTTCGCTATCGAACGCTATAATCGTTGCAACAGGACCAAAGATCTCTTCGCGGTTGACACGACATTGCTGCGGTAGTCCACCGATCAGTGTTGGTTCGATAAAGAAACCGCCTGCGCATCGTCCCTCCAGATGCACACGGTGTCCGCCCGAGAGGATAACTCCTCCCTCCTGCTTTGCCAGTTCGATGTATCCGAGAATTTTCTCCATGTGTGCAGCATTCACCACCGCGCCCGTGCGCGTGTCTGACTCGAGTGGATCACCAACAACGAATCGCTGCGTCTCGGCAATAAGTGCTGTGGTGAAGGCTTCCAGAATCGTCCGCTGAACGAAGATGCGCGAGCCACACAAGCAGATCTCACCCTGATTTGTGAAGGCCGCACGGGCCACGTGACGTGCCGTTGACGCAATCTCAACATCGTCGTACACGATTGTTGGATTCTTGCCTCCCAGCTCAAGTGAGAGCTTCTTGAACATTGGAGCTGCCGTTGCCGCAATGGCTTTGCCGGTAACAGTTCCCCCGGTAAAGGAAATTGCCTTCACCTCTGGGTGTTCGACGATTGCCTGCCCGCATTCAGGTCCGTAGCCGTGCACAATATTCAACACGCCCGGTGGCAGACCTGCATCCATGCAAATCTGCGCAAGAAGGAAAGCCGTCATCGGGGTTAGCTCACTTGGCTTTGCCACCACGGTGTTTCCTGCTGCCAGCGCGGGTGCAATCTTCCACGTAAACAGATAGAGTGGCAGGTTCCATGGAGATATGCATCCAACAACGCCAAGGGGCCGCCGGATGGTGTAGTTGATGACATGCTCGTCCGTCTGGTGCGCGTCGGTATGGGTGTGGAGGATCTCTGTGGCGAAGAACGCCATGTTGTCCACCGCACGGGGGATATCGACGCTTTTTGACAACCAAAGGGGCTTTCCCTGATCGTTTGTCTCGGCGAGTGCGAGATCGTCAAGGTGCAGCTTGATACGCCGGCTGATCTCCAGAAGGACCTCCGAGCGCCCCTTGGCGGGCAAGGATGACCATGCAGGAAATGCTTCCTGGGCAGCACGGACGGCGTCGGCAACATCACGTGCGTCACTGCGGGAAATACGTGCGTCGACCTGACCGGTGGATGGATTGATGTTCTCAATCCACAGTCCCGAATGAGGATCGCAGTAGTGTCCGCCGATGTAGTTTCTGATATGCAACATACCGTTACCCTTAGACTTACAAAGATATCGTATGTTTGGTGAAATGGACCTGAGAAGCGCCATACGGTCATTTCTTTCCACACTCGATGTGGAAAAATCTGCAAGTCGGCACACCACGATGACCTATGAAACGGCACTCGACCAGTTCTGTGTCTATCTGGCCGAATTCGCCGATCCGCTCCCCAATGTTGATGAGATAACAGAGGCGGACATCCGTCCGTTCCTTGGATGGCTGCATGACAGGGGGCTTGGCAAGACGTCCATCCGGTTAAAGCTCGCAGCCGTTCGCAGCCTGTTTCGCTTTCTACTCCGCAATGGTGTCATCGACCGAAATCCAGCACGTTTGCTGGCCTCACCCAAAACATCGCGCCCCTTGCCCTCGTTCATCAATGTGCACGAGGCATCACGTCTGTGGGACGGGTTCGACCGCGACAGTGTCAGTGGTCTGCGTGATAGGGCCCTGTGCGAACTGCTGTATGGATCAGGTTTGCGTATCAGTGAAGCTCTTGCGCTGGACATTCATCAGGTTGACGCTGCGAGTCAGTCCATCAAGGTAACCGGGAAAGGCGCAAAGCAGCGTATTGTGCCGTTAACACGTGAAACCATTGATGCTGTGCGCTCCTACCAGGAACGACGACTCGAACTTCAGCCGGCCAGCGACGAACTGGCACTGTTTCTTGGCGACCGTGGCAAACGCATGACAAGCTCCTCCGCGTGGCGAATCGTGCGCCGGGCCCTAGGTCCAGTTACCGAGGCACGACGGAAGAGTCCACACGTGCTGCGTCACTCCTTCGCAACGCATCTGCTTGATAACGGGGCAGACCTCACAGCTGTCTCTGATATGCTTGGGCATTCATCCCTGTCAACCACACAGATTTACACCCACGTGAGTGTTGAGCGCCTCAAAGAAGCGTACAAACGCGCTCATCCACGTGGCTCGCATTCGTAACCACCTCATCACCTCCTCTATGCGCATATCCGTCATCGGCACTGGACACCTCGGAGCGATTCATACCAAGCTTCTCACACAGCACGAGGATGTAACACTCGCCGGCATCGTTGATCCCAACCCCGAGCGCGGTCGTGAGATCGCCACGCTATATAACGCGCAGTGGTTTCCGACGATTCAGGCCATGCCCGATGTCGATGCCGTCATCATTGCCTCGCCAACGTCCACGCACTTCGATGTTGTAACCGAATGCCTGGCAAGGGGCTTCCATTGCTTTGTGGAAAAGCCGGCAACAGCTACCTATGACGAAGCGCAACAACTTCTTGCTCAGCTTGAAGGGAGCAACCGCATTGTGCAGGTCGGACATGTCGAACGATTCAATCCTGCGGTACGTGCGCTGGCGAGTATGTCGATTGAACCGCTCTTTATCGAGATACACCGATTAGCCCCTTTCAAGCCCCGGGCAATTGATGTCAGCGTGATACACGATCTGATGATTCATGACATCGACCTTTTGCTCTGGCTCACGTCATCAACCGTCACAGATATTCAGGCAACGGGTGTGAGTGTTCTTACGCAGACCACTGATATCTGCAATGCGCGACTCACCTTTGCCAACGGCTGTGTTGCGAACGTAACCGCTTCGCGGATTACGGCAACACCGATGCGGAAACTGCGCATCTTTCAGCGCGATCGGTATGTCTCGTTGGATCTGGCGGCCGGAGCAGCAGAAATGTATCGTCTGCTGGACAGTTCCTCGATTGATGTCGCCCACCAGACACCCTTGGGAATGGTCACAACCCAACACGGAGATAACGTCATCGTGCACGAAACACCGGAGATTTCTCCAACAAATGCCATATTGGACGAGCAGCGGTCGTTCATCGACAGTATTCGGTCGAATACGCCCGTAGCGGTTCGTCTGCATGAGGGAGCAGAGGCCATCCGCATCGCTGAATGGATTGGGAGTCTCATCTCGTAGCACGAACACACCGCCTATGCGTCAACGTCGCCTCGGTACCCTCATTGGAATCCTGCTCTGGCTTTTCCTGCAGATAGAAGCACGGTCACAGACCGAGATCAGTGATTACGGCAGATTAGGTCATGCAGCCTTTCTGACGACTACCGTTTCCGATTATCAGTGCATCGGAATCAACCCGGCAAACCTAGGCTTCTCCCCAGAGCTGGACATTTCCGGAATATCGACACCAATCGCTGCGGGCATGACGTTCTCACGTCGCCACTGGTCACTCGGAATTGGCCAAGTTGGCATCTCAGCCCGGAGCGACGCGCTCTCAAAGCCTCGTCTGCTGGATTTGCTCTACCAGCGCGGTTCGGCAACGGCCTTCACGCCACAAGATCAAATTCAAGCTGCACAGGAATTCGCCGATCGCGGCGTGCGCTTCAACATCGACATCCTTGTCTTTGGCGCTTCCTATCAATCAAAGCGCTTTGGCGGTTTTGGGGTGACTGTTCGTGACCGATTCAATGGCGCATTCAAGCTCAACGCCGACGCCTCGAAGATCATCTTTCAGGGTCGACGGGCAGACTACTTCGATTCATCGTATACGAACTGGCGCGGAGACACCATTGGTGTTGCACGTCAGCCGCAACTGTTTTCGCAGTTGTTCGATGGCACACGCCTTGCACTTTCGTGGACCCGGGAATTCAACGTGTCGATTGGAATTCCATTGTGGATTGCAGCTGATCAGCGGCTGTGTGTTGGTATGACCGGAAAATACCTGCAGCCGTTTGCCTATCTCGAAGCCAACGCCGGTGGCGGGGCCTTTACTGCGTACAGTGCTCTGAGTCCATGGTTCAACATCAACTACGGGAATGCTGTAACACCATCACGCATAGCAGGTACCGCACTTCAACCTGTCGGATTAGGATTCGGTGTCGATCTCGGCATGACATATCAGAGCAAGTCGATCTCTGTTGCCGTGTCGATCATCGACATCGGAACGATCACGTACAATGGTAATGTCTTTTCTGCTGGAGATACGGTCGTCAATGGACTCGGTACGACTGGCTTCGACAGTTACAACTTGTTTGAAGAGGCACCCAAGATTACTGGCGAGGGAAAATACTTTGTCTGGTCAGGCCTGCAGAGCACAGCTGCACCTCTCCCTACGCGCATGCGCGCCGGTGTGTCGTACTCGGTCGATCCACGACTGACCTTCGGCTTCGATTGCACTGTTCCCATGGGCAGTTCTGGCATCAACCCCGAAAGCATGATCCTGTCCACAGGGCTATCGGTAAAACCATATCAATGGCTGACGCTTGGAACGGGGCTCGGCACTGGCGATGGAATGGATATCTTCGTGCCGGGCAGTATCCTGATTAGCATGGGTAAACTGTGGGAGTTCGGCGTGTCAACCTTCGACCTTTCATCCCTGTTCACAGACCGTCTGCCAATCGTCTCGACAACCGTCGGATTCGTGCGCCTTCGATTCTAAATGATGGAGCCAACATCGGGAGTTGCACGGCACATCATCACCAGGCATACGCCTCTGGCGCTTGTCCTCCCGGACCTGGCCAAATGCGGTCCAGCTCGGCGAGCGTCTCGGCATCAAGCGTTATACTCATAGACGCAACGTTTGCATCCAGCTGCGCAACCGTGCGCGGTCCGATGATTGGACTCGTCACACCGTCACGCTGGAGAACCCACGCCAGGGCAACATCCGCACAGTCCAAACCAAGCTTGCCACAAAGCGCTTCGTACTGCTCAATTTGTGGACGGAGCTTTTCTGCCGATTCCAGGAGTTGCGGACGCTTACGTCGAACTGAATCCGACGACGAGAATATGCCAGCAAGCAAGCCCCCTGCAAGTGGACTCCAAGGGATCACTGCCATGCCGTAAGCCTTGGACGCAGGGATCACCTCAAGTTCGATGTGCCGATTGCGAAGCGAATACACGCTCTGCTCACTAACAAGCCCCAAAAAGTGACGGTGCTTTGCCATCTCGTTGGCCTGCGCAATGTTCCATGCCGCAAAGTTGCTCGAGCCGACGTAGAGAATCTTCCCCTCGCGGACCAACTGCTCCATGGCCTGCCATACTTCGTCCCACGGCGTTGAACGATCGATGTGGTGCATCTGATAAAGATCGATGTGATCTGTCTTCAAACGACGCAGCGAATCTTCGCAAGCTTTCTTGATGTGATACGCCGAGCACCCCCGGTCATTCACGCCATCACCCATCTGTCCATACAGCTTCGTAGCCAGTACGATCTTATCACGACGTGATGGATCCTGCGCGAGCCAGTTGCCGATCACTTCTTCAGTACGCCCCTTACCCTTATCCCATCCGTACACATTGGCGGTGTCAAAAAAGTTGATTCCATGCTCAAGTGCACGACTCATTACCGGGTATGATTCCTGCTCCTCAATCCAGTAGCCGAAATTCATCGTTCCAAGACAGAGCTGAGATACTTTAAGGCCTGTGCGACCAAGGTTGACGTAGTTCATGGGAGTGCGGCCGAGGATATGGTGAGAGGGCTTTTTCTACGTATGCGCATCCGATACGCAATGGTCACAAATCTACGATCTCTTGAGGTCGATCTTGCCCGTGCCTGCCCCCTATATTTGCGCATGCATTATCCGTTCGCATCCATCGAAGAAAAGTGGCAACGCCACTGGGCAGACAACCGCACATATCGTGTTTCGGAAGACCACTCCAAACCGAAGTACTATGTTCTTGACATGTTCCCCTACCCATCGGGTGCCGGCCTTCATATCGGGCATCCAGAGGGCTACACGGCTACCGACATTGTGAGTCGCTACAAGAGGATGTGCGGCTTCAATGTCCTGCATCCAATGGGTTTCGATGCCTTCGGCTTGCCAACTGAACGCTATAGCATGACAACGGGGATCCACCCATCGATTGCCACGGCAAACAACATTGCCACGTTCAAGCGCCAGCTCAATGCCATCGGATTTGACTACGACTGGTCGCGCGAGATCAACACAACGCTGCCGGAGTACTACCGGTGGACGCAGTGGATGTTTTTGATGATGTACAATGCCTGGTTCGACCGCGGTCTGGGCAAGGCACGGCACATTGATGAGCTGCCGGTCCCCGCAGAGCTGACCTCGTCAGAGGACGTTGAGACGTACCGCGACAGTCGACGTCTGGCCTATATCGCGTATTCACCCGTGAACTGGTGCGAAGCGCTCGGTACAGTGCTGGCGAATGAAGAGGTCGACGAATGGAAGGAAAAGGGCTACACCGTCGAACGGCGTCCAATGCGACAGTGGATGCTGCGCATCACGGAGTATGCCGAGCGATTGCTGAATGACCTTCAGCTGCTGAATTGGCCATCCTCAACGCTTGATATGCAGCGCCATTGGATCGGGAAGAGTCAAGGCGCTGAGGTACACTTTGCCATCCAGGATCATGAGCACTCGATAACGGTGTTTACGACACGTCCTGACACGCTGTTTGGTGCGACATACCTGGTCGTTGCTCCCGAGCATCCGATTGTTGACCATATCGTATCGGACACGCAGCGTAATGAAGTGATGGCCTACCGTGAAGCAACGGCTCTTAAGAGCGACCTCGAGCGAACAGAGTTGAGCAAGGTCAAGACCGGTGTGTTCACGGGCTCGTATGCGGTCAATCCTGCAACAGCAACCGCCGTGCCGATCTGGGTTGCCGATTATGTCCTCGCGCATTACGGAACTGGTGCCATTATGGCAGTTCCCGGGCATGACGAGCGCGACCATGAGTTTGCCTGTGCCTTTGGCCTGCCTATCGTCCAGGTAGTAGCACCGGTCGATGGGTCGACGATCGACGTTGCAGCTGCGGCATTTTCGGATGAGGGCGTGGGAGTACATTCTGAACATGCGCAGGTTAGTCTCAATGGACTGCCGACATCCGATGCCAAGGCTACAATCATCGCCTGGCTTGAATCATCCGGATATGGGAAGGGGCGAACGCAGTACCGCCTTCGAGACTGGCTGTTCTCGCGTCAGCGTTACTGGGGTGAACCAATTCCGATCATGTTTTTCGAAGACGGCACCAAGCGTGCCCTTGATCCTGATGAGTTGCCACTGCTGTTGCCGGATGTTGCCGAATTCAAGCCTGCTGGTACGGGTGAATCGCCACTGGCTACGGTTGAGAGCTGGGTGAATTTCATCGACGCGAAGACAGGCAAGCGTGCACGTTTTGAAACGAACACGATGCCACAATGGGCTGGTTCATGCTGGTATTACTTGCGGTACTGCGACCCATCAAATCTGACATCATTCTGTGACGATACACAAGAGCGGTATTGGATGGGTGCCAACGGGGTTGATCTCTATGTCGGCGGTGGTGAACACGCTGTGCTCCACCTGCTCTATGCCCGTTTCTGGCACAAGGTCCTCTATGACTTCGGGCATGTATCAACTCCTGAGCCGTTCAAGCGTCTGTTTCATCAGGGCCTGATCATGGGAGAGGATGGACGGAAGATGTCAAAGTCTCTCGGCAACGTCGTCAACCCTGACGAAGTTATCCGTTTGCACGGCGCTGATGCATTGCGTCTCTACGAAATGTTCCTCGGACCGCTCGAAGCCTCAAAACCTTGGAATACCACTGGCATCGAGGGGATCACACGGTTTCTCAATCGTGTGTGGCGCATGATCGCATCCGAGGACGGGGAGCTTCTTCCCGCTGTTCAGGATGTACCATGCACAGTGGAGCAGGATCGTGTGCTTCATGCAATGATCAAGAAGACCGGAGAAGACATCGACAACTTGAGCTTCAACACGGCCATTGCACAGTTCATGATCTTCGTCAATGAGTTTACGAAGGCTGAAGTGCGTCCACTGGTGGCGATGAAGCACATTATCCAGTGTCTCGCCCCCTTCGCACCGCACATTACCGAAGAACTGTGGCACATCCTCGGTGGCGAGGGTTCGGTTCATCATGCACCATTCCCATCGTTTGACGCCAACAAGCTTGTACTGAATGAGGTTGAGATCGTCGTACAAGTCAGCTCGAAGATCCGTGGCAAGCTCGTGGTTCCTACTGGCGCAGATGGCGCAACGATGGAGTCGATGGCTCGGGCTGATGACAACGTTCAGAAGCACCTTGAGGGTCGGGAGATTGTCAAGGTGATCACTGTACCTGGCAAGCTCATCAACTTCATTGTGAAGTAGGAATGCCGATTCACCAGATATTGCTGGTTGCTCTTGTCGCAGCAACGGCCTGCGCTCAGCCGCCACAGGTATGGTTTGGTGGACCCTTTCGCGTTGGTACTACGCCCATCGAGACGCTACCGGAGGTCTCCGGCATTGTCAGTTCGATAGCCAATTCCAGCGTCCTATGGATGCACAATGATTCTGGCGATGAGCCGCGGATCTTTGCCGTAACGCTTCCAGGACGTGTCGTGGCTCAAGTGCGCCTTGAGGGGGCCAAGCATCTTGATTGGGAAGATATTGCCAAGGGGCCTGGACCTGTGGCTGGTGCAGCCTACCTTTATATCGCGGACATCGGCGACAATGGAGCTCGTCGCAGCACGGTCGTGATTTACCGAATCAGGGAGCCGCGTATTGATACGACAATGCGCGATCAACAACTGGTAATACCGGCCGATTCGATTGAGCGATTCACCGTAGCCTATGCAGACGGTCCGCGCGATGCAGAGGCATTGCTTGTTGACCCTGCAACAGGCGACATTGTCATCGTGACCAAGCGTGAGCAACGCTGCCGCGTGTATGTTGCACCTGCGCCACAGAGTACAACCGGCATCGACACCCTCAGATATCATGGTGACATCCCACTTCAACTTGTAACAGGGGGCGATGTGTCGCCGGATGGATCGACGATCCTCCTCAAAACATATCTCCATGTTCGTCTCTGGAAACGTCAACCCGGACAGTCCCTGGCATCAGCCATCACCGGTGCCGGGAAGCCCCTTCCATACATGCCTGAACGTCAGGGTGAGGCTATCGGCATGACACCTGCAGGTGATGGCTTCTACACAACATCTGAATGTGAACACGGAGGTTCAGCCGCCGCTATCATGTTCTACCCGCAGGCAGAGACGGCATCGGCAGCAGAGCAACTTCGCGATGTGCGGCTTCCGTCGATTTCTGCCAATCGACTCAATCCAACCAGTAAGACTGTTCGTATTCGGTACACCGTTCCAGACGTTGAGAGGATTTCGATTACGCTCCGCAACGCAGCGATGTTCAACGTCATGACGATCGCGGAAGATTCTGCTGAAGCAGGACTGCAGGAGCGTGACATTGACATCTCGAAGCTCCCGCCTGGTAGCTATGCCGTGGTGTTGGAAACCACTTCCCAACGTGTCTCGACACTCCTTGAGGTTCGATGATAATGCCAACGTTCTCTCCCATTCTCACATCGCTGATTCTCACAATCGTTACCGGCACACTCTGCCTTCATGCTGATGATACAGCAATCAACCGACGATTATCGGATGTATGCACGATCATCTCTGGCGGGCCACTTCGCTATGATGCCGTCTTCACCG
Organism: Bacteroidota bacterium; assembly: GCA_039795225.1. Lineage (GTDB taxonomy): Bacteria > Bacteroidota > Ignavibacteria > Kapaibacteriales > Kapaibacteriaceae > UBA10438. Next base: position 133,362 of record JBDKEN010000001.1, read on the forward strand.
AGCAGTTTCTCAAGCAGGTACCACCTGCGCAGCTGACAATGCTGGTGCAGCAACTCACCAAGGAAACCGGTTCGTGCACCGGCATGCGCATCGTGGAACACCGCTCATCGTATCAGGTAACAGCCGAGGCGACCACGAAGAATGGCTATTCCATTCCGGTGATACTCACAATCGAGCAGCAAGCCCCCTACCTGATCGCTGGACTTTTCCTTCGGCCACCAGTAAAGGCAGTAACAAACCTCGCATCTCTTCAACAGGAGTTTGCAGCGTTAGGGGGTACTGTTTCATTCATGGCACTGAACGTCACAGGAGGATCAGTGGTGAGCTCTTTGGATGCCTCCACGCACCTTCCAATCGGTTCAACGTTCAAGCTCTACGTACTCGGTGAGCTTGTGCGTTCCATTCGGCAGAAAGAGCGAGCATGGACCGACGTCGTGCGTATTGATTCCGGATCGCGATCTCTGCCTTCTGGTCGACTTCATACATGGCCTGTCGGAGCTCCCCTAACGCTCCACACGTTGGCAGCAATGATGATCTCCGAGAGTGACAATACGGCAACTGATGTTCTGATCCGCCTGCTTGGTCCGAGTCGAATAGCCCAGCAGATGTCAGCCATGGGTCACGATCGTCCCGACATGAACGTACCATTTCTCACCACGCTGCAGGCCTTTAAACTCAAGTACGGCGCCGAGAGCATTGGCCGGAAGTATGGCAACGCGGGCATCGATGAACGAAATGTCCTGCTACGTCAAATTGACACCGCCATTGTGCGTGACTCGATTCTGCCGAAGATGTCGCCCACACTTGTTGATACCGTCGAATGGTTTGCAAGTGCTGCTGAATGCTGTCGGGCTATGGATTGGTTTCGGCGTGATGCGCTCACACACAAGGACGACACCCCTCTTCAGATTCTCGGAATTAACCCGGGGGTCGAAGCAGGCACATCGTGGAGGCGCGTCTGCTACAAAGGTGGTTCCGAACCTGGGGTTGTGAATATGACCTTTCTTCTGGAGCATCCTGACGGCACATGGTATGCCCTGAGCGGCACATGGCGTGAACGGGGTGGGAATGCCGATGTGACACGTTTTGCAGGCCTGATGGAGCGGGCTATCCAGTTGCTGGCCCCAACAGAGTAACTTTGCACATGCTGTGTCTACAATGTGAATCCAATCCTGAATGGATTGGTGTTGCGAACAACCACCTCATCGAGATTTTGATCGATCACGCTCATTGTGAGAAGAAGGCAGCGGCATTCGCCCTGGCGATGATCAACCGCTACCCGGAGCGCACGCGACTTGTGAAAGACATGATCGATCTCGCGAAGGAAGAGATCGAGCACTTTGAACTCGTCATTCATGAACTCGAAGCGCGCGGTGTTTCGTTGACCCACGACACAGGGAATCGCTACGCACAACTTCTGCATGACCACATCCGCAGAAGTGAGCCCCACCGGCTCCTGGACTCTCTGATCGTTGGGGCATTCATTGAGGCGCGCTCATGTGAGCGATTTTCCTTACTGGCTGATCATGCTTCTTCGCAGGACATGCGTGATCTCTACAAGAGTTTACTAGCAAGTGAAGCTGGACATTACCGTGCCTACACGGATATTGCACGGGAATACTTCCCCGTTGAGGATGTGCGACAGCGCCTGAAGGAGTTTGGTGAGATTGAGGCATCGATCATTCGATCCATGCAGAACCAACCAACGATGCACGGCTGATGTCTTCGATCATCTTCATGGGAACTCCAGAGTTTGCCGTACCGGCCTTGGAGTCGCTTCACCGATCATGCGGCGTTGCAACCGTTGTCACCGTGCCGGACCGGCCCCGAGGTCGCGGACTGCATGTGTTGCCGAGTCCTGTCAAGGTTGCTGCTATGGGGCTTGGAATCACCGACATTCTTGAACCCGCCTCATTGCGGGATCCTGCATTTATCGATGCGATTCGACAGCGTCAGCCGGACATCCTGTGTGTTATTGCCTTTCGGATCCTTCCGCGAAGTGTGTACGAGGTGGCTCGACTGGGGGCGTTCAACGTCCACGCGTCACTCCTGCCCAAATACCGCGGTGCCGCACCAATCAACCATGCCATCATGAACGGTGAGTCGACAACTGGTGTGACGTCGTTCCTGCTGAACGACGTGGTGGATACCGGGACGATCATCGAACAGCGCAGTCTGACTATCCCGGATGAGATGACTGCCGGCGAACTGTACGGCGCGCTGATGCCGCTCGCTGCCGAATGTGCTGTATCGACAACCCAGAAACTTTTATCGGGGAATGTTACGCCCCTTGCACAAGATGATACGCTGGCAACAGGTGCCCCGAAGGTGTTCCGTGAGCATGCGGGCATAGACTGGCAAGGATCACGGGAACAGGTGCGGAACTTTATCCGGGCGCATTCCCCCGTACCTACCGCATGGAGTTCTTGGAACGGCGCTGTGCTGAAGATCTATGCAGCTTCCCGTGCGGAAGAGCGGGTCCCATCGGGTCACTGGAAGATCATCAATGGACAGCTCATCGCCGGATGCGGTGATGCCTCGCTGTCGCTCGATGACGTTCAACTTCCTGGCAAACGTCGTATGCACTTTGCCGATATTGTACGCGGCTATCGGGGCCCTACCGAGGGCTGCTTTTCACAATCGCTTCAGGAGAAGCACTCATGATTCCATTCAACGAGTTCGTTGAAGAGAATGCATTCATCATCTGCGCACACCGCGGTGCATCCGGTATAGCGCCGGAAAACACCATGGCTGCTGTGGGCATGGCACTCGAATACGGCGCGCCGATGATCGAGATTGATGTTCAGTACACCGCTGACCGGCATATGGTTGTCTTTCACGATGACACGCTGGAACGCACTACCGATGGAAGCGGGCCCATCATCGATCGATCACTCGATGAGCTTCTTGAACTTGATGCCGGGTCGTGGTTTAGTCCCAGCTTTGCCGGACAGAAGATTCCGAAACTGATCGATGTACTTGAGGAGATTCGGGGAAAGGCATACGTCAACATCGAGATTAAGCCCCGTCCTGCCTCGGAACAAACGGCACGTGAGATGGCTGAACTTCTTGAGCTTGTGCGCTCACTCGACCTTCTCAATGCATGTGCGTTTTCGTCATTCGATCACGCAGCACTCGTATACATCCGATCTATTGTGCAGGATGCGCGCACCATCGCCCTAAATGTACCAGGTGATGAACGTTCACCTGCCCGCGTTGTGCGCGCATGCGGTGCCGATGGCTACGGATGCTCTCTTGAAGAAGTAAATCGTCAACGTGCTGATATCTGCCAGCACCTTCGCATTCCATACGGAGTCTATACGGTCAACACCCCGCAAGAACTTGAGTTTGTGCTTGATCATGGGGCCAGTGGCATTGTTACCAATATGCCACAGGTGATCATTCCTCATTACCGCATGATTGCATCGACAAGCTAAGGCCCTATGTCTGCACTTGACCCAGTTACACTTCTTGGTCTGCTTGCTGGTTGCTGTTCGACATTCGCACTGGCACCACAAGCTCTTCGCGTATGGCGAACGCAACAGGTTGAACAACTCAGCGTTGGCATGCTTTGGCTGATGATTTCAGGATGCATTCTCTGGCTTACGTACGGTCTGATCCGAGTCGACATCAGCATCGTTTGGGCCAATGGTGTTGCGTTCATCTTCATCACGTATATGCTCACAAAAAAGCTACGCGACATTCGCGCCACAGGACGACGATGAGCGCAACAACCCTTCCAGGATTGATCTTTCCGACCTTTGAGATGAAGATCACCTCCGATGGTGGGACAACACGCATCTATGATCCAGTTCGCCGGAGCTACGTAGCACTCACCCCTGAGGAATGGGTACGGCAACACTGTCTGCACTGGCTTCTCTCACGAGGCTATCCTCTGGGTCGATGCAGCATCGAGCGCCGAGTATCAGCTACTACGGCCTCGTCGGCACAACGCTTCGATCTGCTTTGGCGCGACGCACAACTACGACCATTCCTCCTTGTTGAATGTAAAGCCCCCTCCGTACCCCTCGACGAATCAACGCTACGGCAGACGGCATGGTACAACATCGAACTAAAGGCACCCTACATCGTGCTCACGAATGGCCTCTCAGCCTTTTGCACCAAGGTGAACCAGGATGGGAGTATCACACCACAAGACGATATTCCAGACTATTGATCAACAAGTATATCTATGGACATTGTTCTTCGCTCTCCCCTTGATATGCATCTCCATGTCCGACAAGACGAGATGCTCAATCGCGTTGCCCCACTATCAGCACAGCATTTCGCAGGTGCTGTTATCATGCCCAACCTGCTGCCACCAGTAGATAGTGTCGATAGACTCCACTGGTACACACAGGAGGTTCGCCGCGCAACAGCTGGCTATGCATTCGAACCGTTCATGACACTGTTTTTTCGCGACTACACACGCGAGGAGCTCCTGGCTGCAAAGCAGCACATCATTGGCATCAAGCTCTATCCAGCCGGCGCAACAACCAACAGTGATAGTGGTGTTCGTGAGGTTCTAGCCATGGATCACGTCTTTGCCATGATGGAGGAACTCGGGATTCCCCTGCTTGTTCATGGCGAGACACATGGGTTTGTGATGGATCGTGAAGAAGAGTTCTGTGAAGTCTACCGTGCCCTGGCGACGCGCTACCCCAAGCTGCAGATTACGATGGAGCACATTACAACTGCCAAGGCTGTTGGCTTGCTCGACGAATACGAGAATCTTCGTGCGACGGTAACTCCGCATCACCTCATCATTACGCTTGATGATGTTGCAGGGGGCCTGCTGAATCCACATCTGTTCTGCAAGCCAATCGCAAAGCGGCCCGAGGATCGCCAGGCTCTGCTATCGGCCGCATTGGCAGCACATCCAAAGCTCATGCTGGGGAGTGACAGCGCACCACATCCGCGGGATAAAAAGGAAGCTCCAGGTTGTGCAGCGGGCGTGTTTACGGCGCCGATTATCCTCCCGATGCTCGCCGAGCTATTCGCGCGTCATGGCGCTGAAGGCAATCTGCAGGCATTCGTCAGTGATAATGCTCAGCGCCTCTATGGCGTCACTCCTCCAGCGACAACCGTCCGACTGTCTGCGACTCCGATGCTGATCCCTGATTCGTATGGTGACGTAGTTCCAATGTGGGCAGGTAAAGAACTCTCATGGAGCGTCGTCGAGGTATCTGCATGATCGTCCGCAGACATGCGGTGCTCAGTATCCTGCTCTTGCTAGCAGGACTGTACCAGGCCGTCTATGCACAATCCGTTTTCGATACTTGTGGTGCTGAGGGTAGTGCCGTCAGATCCGATGTGCGCGCTATCAACCGCAAGAAGAATCGGGATGGATTCCCCACCGATGCGCAGATTAATCGGTCGGTGACGTTCGGGGCTATGCTCGCTGCGCGTGAAGCCCCGGCAACATTCCGTGAGGGGGAGGCAGCAGAGATCACCGCGTATGTTTCAGACGTCAAGATTGGTGCTGTTGAGAGTGTGAACTGTAAGGCGAAAGACCACTGGCACCGAGATACCCATATTGAACTAACGCTCGATCCCAATGATGCCAATAACCCGGCAAAGATCCTGGTGGTAGAAGTAACACCTCGGTTCCGTCAGGCAATGAAGGATCGTGGTATCGACTGGTCGCAGCAGGCACTGCGAGACAACTTCCTCGGACGCTGGGTTACGGTTCGTGGTTGGCTCTTTTATGATGCCCTACATGCCGACGAGTCTGCTGGCGCAGGTTCATCCAAGATCTGGCGAGGCTCACCTTGGGAGATTCATCCCGTGACCGACCTGAGGGTTACCTCTCGGCCATCTGTCATTGAACGTGTTCCAGCTTCGGCACCTCCAACCGAAGGTATCAAACGCGCCCCAGAGGGCCCGTCGAACAGGTCACGTTCACAATGCCAGGGGGTGACGAAGGCTGGTCGGCGGTGCTCACGGACAACTACAGATGCGACTGGATTCTGTTGGCAACACCAACGATGATTTCGGCTGTATCTTCGCCACATGATACGCACCCGTCCACGTTCCGTCTGGACGCCCCCTAGCGACATTCTTCTTCCCAACGGCATTCGCATCGTTTGCGATCCCGTGTCCCACGTCGACTCAGCAGCCATTGGCATCTGGGTTCGTGCGGGAACGCGTGATGAGCCCCGTGGAAGTCATGGCGTTGCTCATTTTGTTGAACACACCTCGTTTCGTCGAACGCGAAACCGCACGGCCTCGAAGATTTCAAAAGACTTTGAAAATCGAGGGGCATACGCCAACGCGTATACCACCAAGGAGGAGACGTGCTACTATGTGCGCACGCTGAGCGAGCACATCGACAACGTCCTTGACACCCTGGTTGATGTTGTTCTGTGGCCAACCTTTGTCGATGCGGATATTGAGAAGGAACGGTCGATCATCACCGAGGAGATCCGATCGTACGAGGATGAACCCGAAGAGCACATTTTTGATATTGGTGAAACGCAGATGTTTCCGCGGCATGCTCTTGGCTCGCCGATTGTGGGGACGGTACAGGACGTGCAGCGATTGCAATCCGAAGATGTTCGTTCATTTCATCAACGTCATTATCATGCCGGCTCGATTGTTGTTGCCGTCAGCGGACGATGCGAACCAGATGTTCTTGCGCGTAGCGTCGAAAAGCTGATGTCGCTGGCCCCCGCACGCCAGTCATTGCATCGGCGGTCGGCACCAATGCCCCGCGAGGCTACCCACATCACAGTCGATCGACCGTCACAACAGGCACATGTGCTCTGGCAAACACGAACACCCGGTTGCCGCGATGAAGACCGTTTTGCACTGCAGATTTTAAATGTCGTGCTTGGTGATGGAATGTCTTCCCGGCTGAACGTTCGACTGCGTGAGTCACGCGGTCTAACCTACTCTGTCTACTCACAGCTGCAACTCTTTGCCGATTGCGGCCTCATGGCAATCTATGCCGGCGTTGATGAGGATAATCTTGCGAAAGCTGAAGGGGGCATACGCCGCGTTCTTACTGAGATTGCCGATTCGGGTATTACCGCGGCTGAATACCGTCGGGCTATTGCACAGCTGCGTGCCGGCAAACTCATGTCACTCGAGTCCCTGACTGCCAGAATGACGCTCCTTGGTAAAGGAGTTATGGAGCTTGGTACACCCGAGGATCCTAGCGCTACAATCGAGTCATTACTCGCTGTTCGTCGTGAGGACGTCGCAAGAGTCGCCGCGAAATACTGTCAGCCGGATCAATGGAGCACCTGTACGATGCGGCCGATTGCCGAAGGGAACCGCGCCGGCGAGATCATGGAGTGATGTGATGCTGAATCCACAACAGCTCGCGGCGCTCGACCGCCATGTGCACTGTGCTGTTGTTGCCAACGCAGGTTCTGGCAAGACGGCAGTCCTCGTCGATCGGTTCATGCAGATTCTGCTGCTCGAGCCTATCCGTCTTGATCAGGTGGTCGCAATTACCTTCACACGCGCTGCTGCAGCAGAAATGCGCCAGCGCTTGCACGAGAAAATTCAAGAGCTGCTCAGCTCGGAAGAGGCACGAGCCCCATACCGGGATCATCTCTCCAATGATGCACTTCTTGCTCGTCTTCAAACGCTGTCGGTCCAGATTGGGTCTGCACGCATCAGCACCTTCCACAGCTTTTGTGCAGGCCTCGTGCGTCAGTACGCCGACGTGATCGGCAGAAGTGCTGATACTGCCGATGCCGATGCTCGACTTCGGCAAGAGCTTTGTGCTGAAGCTGTTGACCGGACATTCCGGCAAATGCTCAGTCGTGAAGGCATCCAAGATGAGGAGATGCAGCAGATTCTCGACATCATGCCGGCCACGTCACTTCAATCACTTGTCTCTGGTTTGACCCTCAACTCTGCGCTTCGACGTGAGGTCGAACGTGTTCTCGACGAACCTGTCGACGAGGCACTGACGCGACGCCGTGCAGAAAGTGATGCACAAATTCACGTCGCTGGCATCGAGCTTGCACGGCGGTTTGCTGCCTTCCTCACGCCATGGTGTAACGTTCCAGAAATCATGAGCTGTCATGATGAATTTCTGAGCCTCGCCGATCGTCTGGCAGTCAACGACCCTTCAGCAGGAACAGATCTTGCGCAGCATCTGGCAGCGTGGTTCACGTCCACGCGGACAGTTCGAAAGAATCAGCTCTCGTCGGCTTCAAAAACTGCAAGCCTTCCCGAGGCCTATCCCTCGTCATTCAATGCGCTCATCGCCACCGCAACGGCATCATGGGACGAGGATGTTGAGCGACAACAGCTTGGAATCATTCGTGGCCTCGCCCGACTGGCGCAGCAATCGGCTGCGGAGTTTGGACGTTTAAAACGGCGACGGAACGTTATTGATTTCGATGATATGATTGACGACGCAATGCACTTGCTGCAGCATCCGGAGATCTCAGCCTCGTTGCGCTCATCTATCGCCTACATCATGATCGACGAGTTCCAGGATACAGATCCAACGCAGTATCGAATGCTTGAATTACTCGCACCGGCGCTTACCGATCAGTCAGGGGGCGGACCGAATGTCTACATTGTCGGCGACGATAAGCAGAGCATTTATCAATTCCGTAATGCCGACGTTCGATTGTTTCGTCGCGCACGTAACGCCATTGCCAGTGCGAACAATTGGCGACAATCAAGTGACACAGGTTTGCGTCCAATGTCAATGTCCTACAGGATGCACCAGCATCTCGTTGCTGACATCAACGTGCTCTGCCGACATGCCTTTGGAAGTGTCGCCGCACCGGCTGACGATGATGAGAAGTCATACGACGTTGCCTATGCGGATCTTGAGGCCGCGCTGATACGAGATACCGAACCAACAAGCTCATCGATCCGTCTAATCACAACACCTATTGAAGCGATGAAGACGGCCTCTGAGTTTGAGGCCATTGCTGAGCATATCGTCTCGATTCTGCATCCAGAATCGGACCTGGTAGTTTTTGACAAGGCTGTTCCGCGACGATCGCCACGTGCTGGTGACATCGCCGTGCTGGTGTATAGCAATGCCATGAAGAATCTCATGGCGGATGCGCTGCGAAGCCGCGGCATTCCAAGCATTGTCTACGGTGGACGATCCTTCTTTTCGCGACCTGAGATTGCGGACATCCGTGCAGCGATCCGTGCAGCACTCGATCCTCTCGACGACCTTTCAACGGCAATCGTTATGCGATCGCCGCTGTTACGATGCAATGATGAGATCATCACCGCTGCTGCGCTACTGGGACGTAAGTCCAGCCTCCAAGATGGACTTGCGACCCTCGCAAATGCGCCAGATGCCCCTTCTGAAGCGCAGGCGGCATTGGCGTTTTTGCATAGCGTTCGTAACGATCTACGTGTGCATCCAATCAGCGAGGTTATCAAGCCAATGCTTCAGCAGTGTGCATGGCATCTTGCTGTGGCACATGATGTTCGGTACGAGCAAATGTTGGCGAACATCGATAAACTTCAGACGGTATGTGCTGACTACGAGCAGACCCAATCCTCATCATTGGCTGATGTTCTCAATGCAATCAGTATTCCGGAGGAAGATCTCGAGGCTGAAGGCATCGTCGTGAGCAATGAGAATGCTGTTCACATTATGACGATTCACGGGGCGAAGGGGCTCGAGTTTCCGATCGTGGCTCTGGCAGGACTTCAGACATCCTACTCGGCTGATCAGTTCATTGTCTCGAATCAGATTGGCCCATCCATCAGCACTCCCGCCAAGCGTTCAGATCTCCAAAATCCTCTTGCTATCGTCTCGCAACCGCAGGCATGTTCACACGAAGCGAATAAATACATCGCCCTGCGTCGTGAGGAAGCACAGTATCGACGGCTCCTCTACGTGGCACTTACGCGTGCCAAATCCCATCTGCTTCTCTCCGTGCCAACGCCAGAGACGGCCACTGCTGCGACGGGGCTGCTGGGTATTCTAACAAGTGCAATTGATGCAGTTGGGAAGCGCCACGAATGGACTGTACCATTGCCGTCTCGCTCGTATGTAGAGATGTTGACATCACCCATTGAGAGGGCCTCCGACAGCCCGGTCTATGATGTCATACCTGCACCAGCACCGATCCTTGTTACAGCAAGTGATCTGCATCGGAGGCATCAAACGATGCAAGCATCCGGTTCACTACGGCGCATAACACGAGGTGAGACGTCGTCAAGCGTCTATGGTTCGGCTGTGCATTCTGCATTTGTGGAGGTTCTTCGTAACCAATGCTACGAACCTTCGGACACTCGCACATCATGTATCATCGCTGCGCTTTCCCATTCGGAGCTCGATCGCATCGAAGCAGAGCGGGCCCTGAACGAAGTCATGGCAGTATTCGACAGCGCACTGTTTAATGATCACCGTGAGAAATTCTTTGCCGCAGTTGTCGAAGGGGCTCTCATCGCCCTCCATGGTGATACGCTGATTGAGGGAGTACTCGACGTTCGTATGGAGCCCCGTGATGGGATCGTCGAAGTTTGGGATTGGAAGACGAACGTCGTCAGTTCCGAAGAGCATCTCCATCGGCTTGCGAAGCAGTACGAGACGCAAATGCAGACCTACGCATGGCTTTGTCGGCAAGTGATACCGGGATGTCAACACGTGACCACTCGCCTCGTGTTTACGAAGGCAGCCGTGCTTGGTTTCCCAGAGATTGATGTCGTGCAGCACTGGACTGCTGCGACAATCACCCTACCCGACGTTGACTAAGTGCCTCGGCAGCAGCAACAGCAGAAGACCAGGCCCATTGAAAGTTGTAGCCACCTAGCCACCCGGTGACGTCGACGACTTCGCCGATGAAGAACAGACCATCAACAATCATACTCTCCATCGTCTTGGATGACAAGCGAGTGGTGCACACACCACCCGAGGTGACTTCGGCCTTGGCATAACCTTCCGTTCCGACTGGATGCAGCCTCCACGACTTCAGCGCTTGGATTGTCGATACAATCTCTGTGCGCTTGACGGAGTTGACGGCCCGATCAAGAACTGGACTTGGCCAGACATCTAGCAGCCTCTGAGGCAGATACTCAGAAAGCACCGAGCGCAGATACCGACGCTCTGAAGGATAGTCATCAATGACTGCATCGGCAGGAAGATCGGGCAACAAATCGATTGTAAACTCTGAGCTATCTCGCAGATAGCTGGAGATCTGCAGGATTGCCGGACCACTCATTCCACGGTGCGTGAAAAGTATATTTTCACGAAATCGACCTTGCGCTGTGGAAACAACTGCCTCACAGGAAATCCCAGAGAGAGCCCCATACGTGTGCCAGTCGGATACTGGGAACGTGAGTGGAACAAGAGCTGGAAGGGGCGACACTATCGGGTGTTGAAATGTTTGCGCAATACGATACCCAAGATCAGAGGCACCCAAGGATGGAATACTCAACCCGCCGGTCGCAACAACGAGGGACGGAGCTACCACAGTAGCGATGCCATCGTCTGTTCCGTAGCTGACTTCATACATATCCGCATGCTTCCAGGAGGAGATCTGTGCACGGTAGAGAATCTTCACCCCGCCACGCTCACACTCTGACAGAAGCATATCAATGATCTGTTGAGCGGAACCGTCGCAAAAGAGCTGGCCAAGCGTCTTTTCATGCCACGCTATGCGATATGAATCGACGAGCTCAATAAAGTCTTGAGGTCGATAGCGCGCTAATGCCGACCGAGTAAAGTTTGGATTTTGTCCAATAAACTGGTGGTGTGATACGGATCGATTCGTGAAGTTGCACCGGCCTCCACCGGAGATGCGGATCTTCTTCCCCGGTCGATCATTGTGCTCAAGAACAACGACGCGACAGCCACGCTGCGCTGCTTGCGCAGCGCACATCAGGCCAGCGGCCCCGCCACCAAGGATAACAACATCGAACTGGTGCAATGGTACCTACTTGGCGATCACGAATGGAACAGTCGACGAGAACACACCAGCATTGATGCGCAGCACATACATTCCCGATGAAAGATCCGCAGTATCAAAGCGTACCGCGTATTCACCGCCTGCCAACGTCAGAGACCCATCAAGCACGGTTCGCACAACCGTTCCGCGTGAGTCGACTACATCGAGAACCACGGGAACTGTCTCTTGCATCCTGAAGGATACAAGCGCTTCATCAACCGCTGGCTGCGGTTGAATCTGTACGCGCGGCTTACCGACGTTCGAGAACCTGACAACCGTGATGTTACACTTCCCAGAGATCTCGACGGGTGATGATCCAGGCTGCGAAACAATGTCAAGAAACTGCAGGCTATCCGAGGTGTACCCACTTGATGTGACGCTCATCGTTGTGTTGGCCTGCTCCGGTGCCATGAGGACAAACCGCAGCTGCGCGATCGGACCCGAACGCAAGCTGTCGGCCCCCTTCACACCAATCCCAATCGTTCCCAAGGCTGGAGTGACGGTAGTGTTGGCTGGCTTTGCAGCAGATACCATATCGACAAACTTCAGCGATTGCGGATCATACGTCAGGTTAACGTCAAAGTTGAGTCCATTCAAGAAATGCGTCACACCGTTATAGGTCACGGAGATGTCTTTATCCATCATCACAGGAACGACAATCGTATCTCCGATCCCGCCTTGGAATGGGGTTGACACAAAGAATTTCGAGGTCGGCATAAGGGCAAGGTCGAACTCAGGTGCATAGCCCCATCCTTCGGCCGTCGTCGTATCACGCACATCACATGGATATCCGCTAACGACGCGTGGTGAGGAGGAAACATATTCTTCCTTGCGCGGACAGAATCGTAGCGTGACGACGGCTGAATCTCCGGGTGCAATCGAATCACCGATTGCCGGCACAGCGTTCACGATGGTCGTCCACGTGGGTAGATCCAAAAGCTCTGTGACGGCATTGCGAACATCGCCGGTATTGAACACGGTGATTGTTCGATCGGCACACTCGAGGATGCGAACAGAATCAAAGTCGACAGGTTGTTGGATGAGAATGTCTGACTTCACAGCTCGGATACGCCCCTTATCACCATCAGCGATGAGCTTGTAAAGGATAACATCCTCCGTGTCAAAACTGATACTATCGATCGTTAGCTGACTGTTAGCGCGGTTATTGTTCTTCGTCACAAACCGCATCGTTGCAAACATCGCACCAGAGTCAACCTTACAGAAGTTCTTGAGCACGAGAGTATACCCCCAGGACGGGGCTTGAGTAACGTTGATCGATGGTTTGTACTTGACACCACCGGTCACTGATGTGCACTCATTGAGCAAGATCGGCGAGCTGACATCAAGGAGTCGCAACTGCGTTGTGTCAAAATCCAAGCGCATTGCAATGTCGACCACCGAAGCATCGATTGCCTTTGAGCTATAGATAGGAACAACAAGCGTATCACAGGAAATCATCGAGAAGGTATCGAGCACTGTAGTCTTCGGGTTGAAGACAAACTGCATACCCTTGATCTGTGCAAATCCTGAGCCGCGAACGAGCACGGTAGTGTCCCATCCGACACAAGGAGAAGAGATCCAGAACTTGAGACGTGTACGATAATCCTTTGGCGCTCGTGGACGCTGTCGCAATTGAACCGTGAGTGTTCCGCCGGGCTTGATCTTCTGCGGCCAAACCGTTGGAGCCGCGATGACGAATACGCGGTCGTCTGGCATGAATGTAACAGAGTCCACCACGACCGAATCCTGATTGGGGTTCAGCCGGAAGTCAGGAATCTCGAGGGTGACGTTCAGGATCTGCGGACTGAGGACATCGATCACACCTGGTGGGAACTGTACCGATGTTGGCTTAGGTCGGAATGTAAGCGAGCGCTTTCCGACCAAGAAGGTCTCAAGTGTATTGCTCCACTGTGACCCAGAGGCTTTGATGTGCATGGCTGCCCGACACTCCATGAGTGCAGAGTCCGCCGGCGTTCGTGGGCAGAAGTTAATTGTTACAGTATCTCGCTCGCCAGGGGGCACCTTGTAGGGTACCGCCCCTGTTGGTGAGAACTTCGACTTCCATGTAAAGAATTGTGGCTTACCACCGGGAACCCCAGCCGAATCGATCCACATGTTCTCAACGGTCATGTCGAACCGAAGCGATCCATTTAAGAGTTCGATACTGCGCTCAATACATTCACATGGACGCACGTAACCGAAGTTCACAAGCGACAGGGCGCTTTCGAGTTTGATGATAACACCCCGTCCCGTCATTGCACCCGTGCCTGTAATCACGCACGGATCAGAAGAATAGGCTGTGAGTGTTCCTGAATACCCGCGAGCAGCATCTGGAGCAAACTCGACGTCGACCCGAATCGAATCTCGTGGGCCGAGGACAAGTGGAACTGCACGACTTGTACCCAGGATGCGGAACCCTTGGGCAATTCCGAGTGAGTCTACTCGCACCGGCAGTGATGATGTGTTTTCGATGATCATCTGCATGCGTTTGACATCGCCCACCTCTACGGTTCCAAAGGCCGTGTTTTGTGACACGAACAGCTTTGGAGCAACAGATGTCCCGATCAACTGCACCTGCCAGTCTGCTCGACTCGCATCTTTGAATCGAATGTAGGCACGATCTGCACGATCACGGGCAGGATCGATTGGCGTATAGCGCGTCTTGAACGTAATCGAACCGTTCGCTGGAATTGTCCGCGATGTACCGTTGATCGATGTTGGTGGATCAATGATGGCCATGCGTCCGCCCGAGAGGTCAACAAACTGGAGCTCGTCGATGCGCCGCGGGGTATCAGTCATGTTGTTGATCGATACCGAGTCCTCACGAGACTGACACGAAATAACATTCTGCGTTTCCATGACCAGAGGCTGGAACCGGAAAATCTCCATTCTCCCCCGCCCCTTGAGATCAATACAATCTGTCGTGTAGCATCGAGTTTCGAACAGACACAGCCGGTCGAGATAGGTTAGCGAGTCCGTCGGTCGGAATGTAATCGGAATCGTTGTTGAGTCATTGGGTGGTATCGTGCGGCTCGTACCGCCGAGAAGGGCAAACGACTCACCTCGTTCAACGTACAGCGCAACAGTCAGCGGATCAATCTTGCTGTTATTCCGGGCTGTAACGTTGATCGTTCGCTGCTGGCCAACGAGAACGTCTCCGAAATCAACCAGACCATTGACCGACCATTCAACCTTGTTGTCGAGGCCTCGACCGGAAACGTAAATCTTCCGCTCGATCCGGCAGCCCTGGATCTGTGTCTTGATAATGATCGAATCCGAGACAAAACCAGGTTGACGCGGTAGGAACCGAACCGCATTGAAGTTGTATCCCTTCTTGGGCTCGAGACGGAATGGGAACCGGATTCGATAGTGCGTAAAGTCCTTCGGGACGATGATCGTATCGACAATAAGATCCGAGAGCGTCAAATTCTGCCACGTGTAGTTCTGCGGATTACTCAGCTGCCCGGGACATGTTGGCTCGAACCGCATCGTATCGATACGACGCGAGCCCGAGGTGTTCCGAATGGAGATGACTTCCTGCGTGCGTCCGACAACAGCAACCGTGATTGGTGTCTTCTGACACTCATCATCCGTAATGATCTGTATCGTATCACGATAGTCGGCAGTTGTATCGCGCACAAATGATCGAATAACCAATGTTGTGCACTGACCCGGCTGCAGGACAATAGGATATGTCACGCCGACTACGCGAAAACCCTGCGGCTCATTCGAAATCGTGTTCTTGATTGTTAGGGGGCGCGGACGACCCAGCACATCGGAGGTATTGCAAACAATAACCGTGGAATCAACAGTTGTCTTGTCAACGCAACCAACCCATAGGGTGTCGAAGACAATGGCTCGACGGTTAATACCCGTTTGTGTGATCCGATTCAGCTCCATACGTACCTGAATGTTCGGCAATCCACATCGGTTGGTTGGACGAATCTCCAGGGTATCGATAAAGGTCCCCACAAGTGTTCCACGATAGGTGACGGTGACAACTTGGGGTACACCTCCTGCGAGATTGACCGTTGTTGGACTGACCGTAAAGAGGCCGGCTTCAGGTCCACGCATCACAAGATTGGCTGTGCTGCCGCAGATTGCAGCATCGCTAATCGTGAACTGCCATGATTTTACCGAATCACAAAGAATGTCCTCCTTGATCGAGGATGGCGACACCGTAAGAGTCCGAGGCACGGTCCGATCTGAACGCTGATTCGATGCTCCGGATCGGAGCAATCCCGTGTGGCCATTACCAGTGGCATCGCAGAGTGTGGTGATATTGTTGACGCCTTCATTACACCGAAGATAGACGCGCAGCCCAGCTTCATTACCGTTGAGCGAGCGTTGCATCTGGCACAAGATTGCTGACGAATCAAGCGCGCGATCCCAAACGCGCACCTCGTCAACCATTCCCTTCAGCGTACGGTTCAATCCAACATTGTCAGCTACACTGTTACATGATCCAATCAGGAACGGTAGATCCGGTCGGTCGAGGCCGCGCAAGTATGACGCTGGATACTGATCGTTTCTAACGGGTCCAACAGCGAGTCGCCCATCGATGTAGATGAACGAGCTCTCGAGTCCACCATCAAAGACAACGGCGATATGATGCCATCCATCATACAGTCCAGCAGCAGATGTCCGGGCAATGGTATTGTCGACACTCTTGAGTTGTCCGGCATCACCATTGACTTCAAAAACAAGCTCGTCATTTGCGTCAATGTAGACCACAAAGACATCGTTGAAATCGAAATTGGGGCCCCAAAGTCCACCTAAGAACTGACGTTGATTGGCTTGCTTCTCAATCTTAGCCCACATCTCAAAGGTCATCGATGCCTGCTTTGCGCGGATTGGGTTACGCTGCAGTTCGATAAAGTGCTGGCTGCGGCCACTCGTTGTCGTAAACTGGACAGCGTTGAAAACACAGTCCTTACGGCCATCACACGAGGCGGGGTACTGCGCACCACTGCGCACTGCTCCAACCATGAAAAGAATGGCGATAACTAACCAGTGTCGATGAGCGTTCATGCGACATCCCCACGGACATAATTGACGAGTAATCGAGCTTGTTACACACTGCACGTGTGCCCCCGCGCGCGCATGCGAAAGATACGAGAAGTCGGGTGTTCCACGGTAGTGCTACCTGTCGTAACTTTTCCGCAATCCGTAGAGTGCTTCATTTCTCCCCACGTGGTGGAATCTCAATCCTCGAGGCCGTAGCATGCTGTCTGTTCTTCGCCCCCTTGCAATCATCATTGTGGTCATCCTTGCCCACTCGGCCTTGCTAAGCCAAGCCCCATCACCGCGGGACTTCGGACTGGGTCTAAATGCCCGCATCGCACGATCGCCGAAGCCGACTATTACCCTGCACTGGAACAAGGATGATAACCAATCTGCCGTCGTTATCTGGAAGAAGTCGAAGGATGCGTCTCGATTTGAACAAGAAGCATATGATTCGCTCATTGGTAAGGGGCAGGAATGGACAGATACAGATGTCCAAGTTGGATTGTCGTACGAGTATCGCGTGTTTCGGCTTGTTACACGCGGATCCGGCACAAGCCAGGTCCAGTTTTATGCAACGGGATACATCAACGCCGGTATTGATGCGCCTCCGGCACCACGCGAACGCGTCCTCGTTCTCGTTGACTCCACCATGCGGCAACCTTTGACCAACGAGCTCAAGAACTTTGAGATGGATCTTCTCAAAGAAGGTTGGGATGTAACGGTTCTCGCAGTTCCAAGAGCGGAAACCTTCGATTCCGGAAAGGTCAATCGTGTACGCGCATTGATCAAGCAGGAATGGAATGCCTCACGTGACCTCGGAGCAATTGTTCTCGTTGGGCGGGTCCCCGTCCCCTACTCCGGTGTTATCGTACCTGACGGGCACCCAGATCATCAAGGGGCATGGCCAGCTGACGGAATCTATGGCGACCACAATGGGAATTACACGGATCGAACATCGAACCAGGTCAATACTTCTCGCCCAGTGAATGCCAATCGTATTGGCGACGGCAAGTTCGACCAAAGCCTGTTTAATACCGATGTTGATATTCCCGTTGGCCGCATCGACTTCTATAATCTTCCTCAGTTTGCAAAGAGCGAGACGGACCTGCTCAAAAACTACTTTGCGAAGAATCACGACTATCGCACAGGAACATGGAATGTGACGATGGGTGGAATCATCGACGACAACTTTGGTTCATATGGTGAATGGTTTGCTGCTTCGGCGTGGCGCATGTTCAGCGTCTTTGGTCCCGACACATCCGTCAAGGCCGGCGATTTCTTCACCGATCTGAAGGGTCCCTCAACGATGCTGTTTGGCTATGGGTGCGGTGGAGGTACGGATAACTCAGCCGGAGGTGTCGGCACGACTGCCGATCTTGCATCCAAGCCAGTATATGCCGTTTTTACATTCCTCTTTGGCAGCTACTTCGGTGACTGGGACACAAAGAACAACTTCATGCGCTCTGCGCTGGCGACTGATCCAAGGGTCTTAACGTGTGCCTGGTCTGGCCGACCGCATTGGTATATCCATCACATGGCGCTTGGAGAAACCATTGGGTATAGTGCACGAATCTCACAAAACAACATGCCCATCGTCTCGAGTCAGTTGGGCAATTACATTCCGAATGCCTCCGTCACTGCGAACGGATTGAGCCTTGGGTCGATTGGCGATCGCCAAGTACACATCGCGCTGATGGGCGATCCAACGTTGCGTATTCAACCAAAATTTATCTCTTCTGTAAGTACACTCACTGCTGCAACAGAGTATCCGAACAAGGTGAATCTCTCATGGCTCAAGCCCTCAGGAGGTGCTGATGCCTACACCGTGTATCGACGCAAACAGGGTGTTGCAAAGTGGTCATTGCTAACACCTGTTCCAATCCTTTCGACGACGTATCGGGACTCTCTCCGCAATGATGGGACGCTGGAGTACATGGTACGTGCATGTGCATTGCGCAGCTCTGCCAGCGGCACGTATTACGATATGGGTCAGGGGGCAACGTGTAGTGTTCTGACAACCTCGGTGACCGATCAGGAAGGTCCACTTGCCGTTGCTGTCAGCGTCCAACCAAATCCCGCCACTGACGCAGCACATGTTGAGTTTTCTCTACCGACGGCTTGTGCACCAAACATCAGCATGATGGACATTACAGGCAGGATTGTTGCGCAATTCGAACCAGGACTGATTGCTGCTGGAACGCACCGGACGTCGTTTGACGTGTCGCAGCTTCCGTCAGGATCATACACGATTGCGGTCAGCGGTGGTGGCACGAGCATGTCGCTGCCCGTCATGGTACTCCGCTAATCGGCATCTACAACATTTACGTGGTGATCGGCAGCGACGTTTACGCCGTCGTGCGCGACATGATCCGTCGCCAGAACCAATACACAGGTGCTCCCATCGCTACTATAGCGAGTCCCGGGACACTGTAGTTTGGCTTGTACACGAAAAGGCAAAGACAGATGCCGGTGGCGACGATGACATAGAGCGCCGGTAAGACCGGATACCCAACGGCACGGATTGGCCGATTTGCAGTAGGCCACTTCCGCCGCAGACGCATGATTCCGAGAATCGTAAGGATGTAAAACAACAGGACAGCAAAGACCACGTAGTCAAGAAGGTCTCCATACTTCCCGCTCAAACACAGTATCGAGGCCCAGACCGCCTGCATCCAAAGCGATGTCGCGGGCGCACCGTTCCGATTGAGCCTCGCAGCCTTGCGGAAAAACATACCGTCGTTCGCCATTGCATAGTAGGCACGTGATCCACTCAAGATGATACCGTTATTGCAGCCAAAGGTCGAGATCATGATGAGCACGGCCATGATCACTCCGCCAGATGGCCCAAAGATCACCTCAGCTGCGGCAGCACCAACGCGATCATTGGTCGCAAATGCAATCCCACGATCGACAGGGAGCGCCGCATCCGGCATTCCCCCCATCGGCATGATTGAAATGTAGGCCAGATTCGTCAGCAAGTAGAGGATGGTGACGATGCTGACCCCAAGCACGAGAGCACGAGGAATTGTTCGCTCGGGTTCTTTGACTTCTGCTGCGGCAAATGTGATGTTGTTCCAGGCATCACTCGAAAAGATCGAGCCAACCATAGACACCGCAACGGCAGCAAGAAAGGGCATACCGTATCGACTCACAAATCCGTAGTCGGTCTGTTGTGACGGCGTGAGGCTGCCAACAAATGGGGATATGCCATCGGTCCAAAACGACTCGAGCGCCACAGACAGTGATCCCTGCATCAACCCATAGACAATACCAATAATCGCCAGTGCAACCACGCTCACAATCTTCGTTGTCGTGAACGTGTTCTGAATAACCTTGCCAAGACTCACTCCACGAGCATTGAGTCGTGTGAGGAATACAATCGAGATAATGGCAAGAACCTGCGCCGCATTCACGGAGAAGCCCCCTACTGAAAGGAGGACATTGGATTCACTAACGAATGGTATGACGGCAGATGTGTATTTGGCAAACGCCATACCAACGGCGGCGATCGTACCAGTTTGAATCACCGTAAAAAGCGTCCAACCGTAGAGGAATCCTGCAAACGGCCCAAAGGCTTCACGCAGATAGACATACTGTCCACCCGCATGCGGCAGCAACCCCGCCAGCTCACCATAGGATAGCGCGGCAATCATCGTGAGCAGACCTGTCACAAGCCAGACCACGAGCAGCATCGCTGGTGATCCGACCGTTCGGGCAATGTCTGCACTCACAATGAAAACGCCGGATCCGATCATGGATCCGGCGACGATCATTGTAGAATCAAAAAGACCAAGTTCCCGCTTAAAGCTCATGCTAGGGACTTCCTACTTCAAAAAGTGCGCCCAGATTACGTAGGACAGGAATGCTATCGAGCCCACCCCAACAAAAATGCGCACGCGGCCAAGGGGCTCCCATGTCTTGCCCTGATTGACAGCAGAATGCTTGATGCCGTAGAAGAAGTAGATCAGCAGTCCGATCGCCAGCCATGCGCCGAGACGTTCCCATGTAGGGAGTGGCAACGGCAACATCTGCATCAAACAAATGACGATACCTGCAATTGGTACAAATGGTACCATCGGCGTGCGGAATGGACGCTCAATATCTGGATGGGTGCGACGCAGCACAAGAACTGCGGCACAGACAAGAATGAATGCAAGAAGCGTTCCGATCGATACGAGCTCAGAAAGCACATTGATCGGGAACAAGCCCGCAATAATCATTGCAACCACTCCGGTGATCACCGTTGAAACAATCGGCGTCTTGAACCGAGGATGCACCTTGCCGAAAACCGGCGGGAGGAGACCATCACGCGACATGGTGAAGAAGATGCGAGGCTGTCCCATCAACATCACGAGAACAACCGAACTCAAGCCAGCAATTGCGCCAATCTTGACCAGCGGCGACAACCAGCCCAGCGCGAGTGAACCATCTGGTGCACGTGCAGCATCAACAGCGACAGCGATTGGATCAGGAACATTCAACATTGTGTAGGGAACAATTCCCGTCAGGACTAGCGAAACCAGGATGTACAGCACTGTACAAACCACAAGTGAAGCGAGAATTCCAATCGGCATATCTCGCTGGGGATTCTTTGCTTCCTGTGCCGCTGTCGAAACAGCATCAAAGCCGATGTAGGCAAAGAAGATCACACCGGCTGCACGGAATATTCCGCTCCAGCCAAACTCACCAAACGTTCCCGTATTCTCAGGAATGAATGGGGTCCAATTTGCCGGATTGACGTACTGGAAACCGAAGATGATAAACAACAAAATCACGACGATTTTGATGATCACAATGACGTTGTTGATTGTCGCCGATTCCTTGATCCCCTTGATAAGAAGAAGCGTGATCAGTCCTACCACAAGGACCGCAGGCAGGTTCACCACCGCTGCCGTCCAATCAAAGCCCGTTTCAGGACTGAACGCCAGTGGTGCTTCCTGAAAGGCATTGGGAACTTCGATGCCGAGGTTCTTCTCAAGGAAACTCACCACGTATCCGCTCCATGCAACGGCAACTGTTGAGGACGCAAAGAGATACTCGATGATCAAGTCCCAACCGATGATCCATGCGAACATTTCACCGACAGTCGCATACGAATACGTATACGCACTGCCAGCAATCGGCAACATCGATGCGAACTCAGCATAACAAAGACCTGCAAAGCCACAGGCAATAGCGGAGATGATGAAGGAAATCACCAATGCAGGCCCAGCATATTGCGCTGCTGCCACCCCCGTGATCGAGAAAATACCGGCGCCGATAATGGCACCGACTCCAAGTGATGTGAGATTCACTGCCCCCAGTGTGCGGGCGAGTCCTGACGACTCCCCTTCAGCATCGGACTGGAGTTGCGTCACACTCTTTTTCGTAAAGAGCATTCGTCCCCTCAATCAATAGTTTCGAGCAATAGTGCGATCGTTTCGCTGTTTATGAGGTGACAATATACGTGGCAATGTGAACGATTCATGACGAGGTTTCGTTATTTCGCAGCGCACAATTGTGCGGTTCACTTGTTTCACCAATCACTATCGGAGATTATCATGGCACTAGCCACAGGTTCAGTCGCACCAAACTTTACACTTCTCGATGCCGATCGTCAGCCAGTTTCGCTGTCGTCGTTCGCCGGCAAGAAGGTCGTCGTGGCCTTCTTCCCAGCCGCCTTCACCGGCGTCTGTCAGGAAGAGCTCTGCACCTTTCAGGGGGCACTGCAGCGCTTAAACTCGATCAACGCCGTCGTCCTCGGGATCTGTGCTGACATCCCGTTTGCAAATAAGGCGTTTGCCGATGCCAACGGACTCACCTTCCCGATCCTTTCCGACTTTAACCTCGAGGCGATCAATGCCTACGGCGTAGCGCTGGAGAACTTCGCAGGTATCCCTGGACTCACACGATCACATCGTGCGACCTTTGTTGTCGGAGCTGATGGTACCGTCACGTATAGCGAGATCACTGAAAATCCTGGCGTTCTGCCAAACTTTGACGCCTTGTACGCGGCACTCGAAGTCGCATGATGCGCCATTGGCGCAACGGGACGATAGTTATTGACGAAAACAGGAACGGCCATCCCAAAAGGATGGCCGTTCTGTTGAGCGCTATTCCCACAAGGAGCGAGTCCTCTTTATGCTACATGCCTTCCCCCAAAGCCATGTTCCGTGGGAACCGTTACGTTTACTCGGATTGCGCTACCTTTCGCGGGCGCCCATATCGGCGCTCAGATTTCTTCTTCATGCCAAGACTCGCTATCTCGTCTGAATCATCTCCGTACTGAGCAATGACCTGGCGCTTGACGCCAAGAACAAGGTCATGGAAATCATTCTCAATCTTGATAGCCTCATCCCGAGCTCGAGCTGCCGCCTCCATTGCTGATTGCTCAGCTGCTGCGGCCGCCTCGACGCGTTGAAGTGCTTCCTGCAATTTGACAACCGTGAACTCCTTATTCGCAGGGTTATAGTCCTTAAGGCCGAGAACAGCTTTCGCCACTTCCCGATCCTGTGTAAGGATCTTGTGTGTCACCCTGGTGGTTGTCCGACGTGCCATTGATTGCAGATTCCCCGAAGCACTCGTGAATTACGAATTATGCTGCATGCCTACCGTATTCTGCTCGCGCTGATGAATAATCACTCGCAAATATAATGTCTTCGTTTGGAGATGCAAACACTTTTGCATGCTTGATAGACGATTTTTTATGTTTTAATTGGTTTTCACAAGGAAAATTGACTTTATCGACAACTAAATAGTAATAAGAGCTGTTCCAATATGTCGTATCAATCTAACAGA